>DATLEY010000017.1:0-26779 GCA_035525215.1 Thermoanaerobaculia bacterium
GTCGAGCACGGTCAGCAGAAGCCACCAGAAGACGACCAGTCGCGTCATGCCGAAGACCATCGCGATCCAGACGAAGAAGAGGTTCGCGAAAATGTTCATGACCGGCCAGGCCAGCCCCTCGAAGGTCATGTACCACAGAGCCAGCGTCGTGGTCAGGTTCCCCTCGGTTTTCGTGAAAAGCCGGCGCTGCTTGCGCAGCGTCTGGAGGATGCCCCGGCTCCAGCGATAGCGCTGCTTGATGATGTCCAGAAGTACTTCCGGCGCCTCTGTGAAGGCGATCGCTTTCGGCTCGTACACGATCTGCCAACCGTCCGCGAGCACCTTCACCGTCAGATCGAAATCCTCCGCGAAGGTATCGCTGTCGTAGCCCCCGACCCGCTCCAGAACTGACCGCCGGAAGATACCGATGGGACCCGGAATCACATTCACCGTGCGAAGAAAGCCCTGCGCTTTGCGCACGATGTTCAGTCCTTCGATGTACTCGAGAGCCTGGAGACGGGTCCAGATGTTGTGGCGATTGACCACTTTCACGTTGCCTGCGATTGCGCCGACCTTCGGGTCCCGGAAATGGCGCACCGCATAGCGAAGCGCCTCGGGGGCCAGCTTCGAATCGGCGTCCATGCAGACGATGATCGGAGCGCGCGAGCGCCGGATGCCGTAATTCAGCGTATCGGCCTTCCCGCTGTTCTCCTTCCGGAACGTGGAGACCTTGACGCCGAAATGGTTTCCTTCGAGCCGGCGCATCCGCTCATAGGTATCGTCGGTGGATCCGTCGTCGACCGCGATGACCTCGTAATAGGGATAACGAAGCTCCAGCAGCGAGGCGATCGATGCTTCGATGACTTCCCCCTCGTTGTAGGCGGGGACGATGATCGAGATGAACGGATAAATCTCGTCGGGCTGCTCCTGGGCCAGCTCCCTCTGCTGCAGATAGCTGAACCAGATCAGGAGGAAATGGCGCAGGATCAGGATGACCAGGAAGGCGATCAGGGTGATCACGAGCGCCGTGGTGAAAATCGGTCCCACAACCCCCGGGTAGGCGAAGAGAAGATAGGTGAGGATCGCGATCACCGCGATCACCCCGAGGGTGATCGCCAGCTGAAAGCGTGTCCGCATATGTTTGGCCATCAGCGTCTCTCCCCGAGCGGCGGAATCACCGGCGAGCCTTCCAGTGGCCGGTCATCCCAGTAGTAAGGACTCCGAGCTCCCCGCTCGTCTCTCTGAAAGAGACGCTTCACGCTGAGCCCGATATAGAAGGTCCGCTGCCAGTACGTCGCGAGATCGTCGCCAGGCAGGATTCGTTCGAAGTCGCCGCTCTCCCCTTCCACGTAGCTCCCCACCAGATCGATCGCGTCGCTGAGCGGGACGGTGATCTTCGCGCCGATCGAGCGGAGGTCGCGATCGCGCCCTCCTTCCCAGGAACGCCCGTACTTCCCTTCGATCTGCCAGAAGAAGCGCTCGCGGTAGTTGTCTCCGATCTGCAGGACGCCCGCGAGGGAACGGTAGTCGTCGGGAGACCAGTATCGGTTCGAGCGGAAATCGTAGGAAAGGAAGCGGCCATTCGCCTTGATCGCGACGAAGGGATCGCTCCAGAGGCGGAACGTCGCCAGCCCGTGCGCGGCGAAGCGATTGTTGTCGTCCGAGACCAGTCCGTACGAGCTGTCGGCCAGAAAGATCCAGCGGCCGCCGGTGTCGTGATCCCAGTGGACCCGGAAGTCGTCGATGTAGATCGGATCGGTCGCGCTGGAAGGCTGCTCGAGCGACTGGAGCGTGAAGACGTCGTAGATCAGATCGTAGCGCGCATACTCGGCGGCGACCCGGCTCTGAAGGCTGGGGAGATGCTCGCCACCGATCGTCCAGAAGGGGCGGGTTCCGATACCGTCCGAATAGTTGTTGAAGCCGACGCGGGCGAAGGCCAGCGAACGGTCGTCGAACCGGTACCGCCCTCCGACGCCGACCACGTTCGCCTCGACCGATCCGTCGGGCTGATCGAAGGAATGGCGCCCGAGCCATCCGTCGACCGCGGTCCGGCGGGAGAGCCAGTGCTGCGCGCGGAGATCGAACATCCGCGCCTGAAAGTCGTTCGAGTTCTCCATCTGCGTGTAGCGGCCGTCGAAACGGGTGGCGGGGCGCAGGCCGCGCACCATGTCGAGCTCGCGCCGCGCGGCGTCGTAAGTAGCATCGAGGCCGAGAGCGTAATTCTGGTGCTCCGCGGCGTGATCGTGCCACCCGAACCAGCGATAGATCTGCCCGAGATGGAAGTGAGCTTCCTGCGGCACCTCGGGATATAGATACGCGCGCGGGTTGTCGGAGAGATCCGTCAGCTCCGAGAGCGTCGATACGGCGGGGGCGTAGCGCGCGTTCCAGGAGAGCGACTTGGCGTATTCGAGCCGGATGTCGGCGCGGTCGGGCTGGCTCTGCAGAAGCCTGCGATACTCACGCCCCGCCGCGTCGTAACGCTGGTCCCAGGTCAGAACCCGGGCATAAGCCAGCCGGGCCTCGTCGTCATCGGGCACCGCGGCGAGATACTGCTCGTACATCCGGATGGCTTCATCGTGAGCGCCGACGCCGACATACGCTTTCGCCAGCTCCAGCGCTTCTTCGGCCGAGGAAGCCTCCGCGCCCGCCAGTGCGGCTCGCCGTTCCTGGAGCAGTGCCAGCTCCTGCGCGCGCGCCGCCTCGGCCTGCTGTTTCAGCTCGGCAAGTCCCTCGATCTGCTGGCCGCTGGGACGGCGCTCTTCGATCTCATTGATCGCGCGAAGAGCAGCGCCATATCGTCCTGCGTCATACAGCAGCCGCGCTCTTTCCACCTGCAGGGCGAGGTTGAACGGCTCGACTGCGATCATCCGCTCGACCCGCTCGAGCCGGAGGTCGAGACTCTCGCGCAGCTCGGCCAGCAGGACGGTCGCGCGCGGGGAATCGGCGTTCTGCCGAAGATGAGCCTCGAGAAACTCGATCGCTTCCTGGCGGCGGCCACTCCAGGCCATGGAGTTCGCGAGGGCCACGGCAGTGTCATCGCTGCTCGAGGCTTCATGCACCTCGCTCAAACGTTGACGGGCGGGCGAGGAAGCTCCCATCCAAGAAAGCAGCCGGCCATATTCGAGCTCGAGCTCGAGGGTGGATTCCTCGCGCAGCAGATCGGCGTAGACCCGCTCGGCTTCCCACATCCGTCCACCCCAGGAGAGTGAGCGCGCCTGGCGAAGCTTCACCTCGCGGCTTCTGGAATCGTTCGGGAGCTCGCCGTAGGCGCGGGCCGCGCTGAGATAGCGACCGGCCGAGAAGTACGCGTCAGCGAGAGCGCGACGGTCTTCGACCGTCGCTCCGGGAGCCTGCGCGGCCGCCTCGGCCTCGGCGACCCGAGTGCTCTGGATCGAGGTCAGACCTTCACTCGCCGCCGTCCGGATCCGGGTCGCTTCGGCGTCGTTCGGCCGTGTGGCCAGAGCCCGATCGGCGAGCTGGCCCGCCTCGTAGTACCGGCCGGCCTTCAGATAGATGCGCGCCAGCTCGAGTTGCTCTTCGATCGACGCTGTGCCGGAGGCAATCTCGCGCTCGAGATCCGCCATTCTTCCAGCGGGAGTCGCGGCCGTCTGTCCGGCCGCCGTGATCGCGATCGTGAGAATCAGCCCGGCGATCATTGCGCACCGTCGCGGTGGAGTCATGAGAACCTTCCTCGAGACCTCAGAGCGAAAGTCGCGTCGCACCTCGCCGGGGCCTCATCGAAAATCAATTTCAGATGGGCCCTGACTGCAACTGTGATTCCAATCACAATCAGTCGCTGAGTCCGCTACTTCTCACTTTCCGCCGCTCGCCTGCACCGCGGAGGAGCCGCATCCGACGTCATCGTTGGTGAAGATCACTCCGAGGTGATTGGCGACCGATCGCTCCGAACCGTCGGAGGGACGATTGCGGATCTCGCCATGCACGACCATCGTGCTCGACCCCCCGCCATCGAGATTCATCGCGGTGCAGACGCCGAGCTCCTCGCGCATGAAGGCCCCAAGACGCGAGAGGGTGACTCCAGGGTATTTCTCCTGACGGCCGTCCACGACCACCATGTAGAAGTAGCGGCCGTCGCGCGAGAGTCCGACCGCGGTGCGGGGGTGAGGAGCGCGGGTGAAGGCATCGCTCCCGGGGAGCTTCGACGAGCTGAAGGCCCGGCAGTCATCGACGAGGAGAGGCCATCCGGAGACGGCCTGCTCGACCCAGTCGGGGGGGTCTGTCATCACTTCGGACTGCGGCCTGATCTCGACCCTTCCCTTCCCGACGGCGACCACGCCCTCGCGCCGGGTGTCCCGGGTTCCCTCCCAGATGCCGCAGGGTCCGATGGCCAGACCGGTGGGCTTGTGTTTGTTGTCGAAGAAATCGGCATTGATCGCCACGATCGCGTTGGTGCGCTCGGCCCAGTCGCTCGTCCGCATTCCCTTTTCCGTTTCGCGGCTGGAAATGATCTTGATCTGGTCATTGGTCAGGTCGACGCGGGTCACGAAGGCGGAGATCGAGCTCTGCTGAATTTCGCGGTAATCGACGCCCGGCCCGATCGGTTCCCACTGCGCGAGAGCCGCGGTGGCGATCAGTAAGAGCGAAATGAAGTGAAGGGTCAGTTTTCGGTTCATCGGGGTCCCGTCCGGAGAAGTTTGATGCTCCCCATACAAGGTCCATACCCCTTCCGCTTCTGTCGGGCTCGCTGGCCGCTTCTGGTCACCGTCACTCTCTGGCACTTCGACTGCAAGTTGATTTCCGAATCTGAACGTGTTTCCAAAGGCCTCCCGAATGTCCGAGACCCCAAAACGTTTCAGCCGGCTCGACGCCGACACGACGGCGAACATCCGTCCGCGCGAGATCGGCGAGCCACGCGCCGACAAGGGATCGCGGGTCGTGGAGATCATTCTGTTCTCCGTCTTCGGGCTTCTCGTCGTGGTGGCGGGGCTGGCTTTATGGGCGATGTACTCCCCCCGCTACCGGGAAGTCCCGAACCTGGTCGAGGAGGGGATGGAGCAGGACCGCATCAATGTGGTGGTCATCGGGATCGGAGGGCCTTCGCACATCGGCGGCGGGAAAGATCTGGCGGACGCGCTGATTCTCGCCAGCTTCAAGCCATCCACGCGCGAAGTGGCGATGATCTCGATCCCCCGCGACCTCTACGTGCCGATCGGACGATACGGCACCCACAGGATCAATGAGGCGCACCGCATCGGCAACACCACCACCTACCCGGGGCAGGGGCCGAAGTTGACGATGGACACCGTCGGAGCGATCTTCAACATCCCGATTCACGCCTTCGTGCGGATCGACTTCGCGGCTTTCGAGAAGATCGTGGATCAGGTGGGGGGTATCGACGTCTACGTTGAGCTCTCGTTCCACGACTTCCTATTCAATGACGGGTTCGAGAAGGGGTGGCAGCATCTGAATGGCGATCGCGCGCTCCGCTACGCGCGATACCGATACGTGATGGACGTGAGGGAAGGAACGAATTTCGCGCGCGAGCGGAGGCAGCAGCAGGTAGTCGACGCCCTCCGGAAGAAGATGCTCGAGAGCGACGGGAAGGCCCTGAACCTCATCCGCGCAGCGAGCACGCTCTCCTCGCATACAGCGACCAACCTCACGAACCGGCAGATGCTCTGGTTCTGGAACACGTTCAGCGACGTCCCTGCCTCGGCGATCCAACAGGTATCGCTTGAGCCATACGTCGAGATCTTCGACCTCCAGACGTTCGCCGGAGCGGGCGAAGCGGTGCGCACCTCCAGCGGGACCTACGAAGAGCTGAGAGATGTGGCCAATCGGATCTTCCCTGAGCCCGAGGCGAAGGCAGCGACTCGAACAGAGATGAACGGCGCTCCGGTCGTCACCGCTTCGAAGGACCTTGCCGGCCGGAGCCGTGGCGCGGGGGTTGCAAAATCAGATCAACCGGCAACGTTAAACGAGGGGGACCAGGATGAGCGCAACCAGTGAACCAATCGGGCAACCGATCGGAGCGGGCTTTCAGCAGAGTAATGATGCGAGAGCCGCAACAGCCGATTCTACGCAGGGCAACGACAACCGGATCATCAGCGGAATCGACCTGATCGACTTCGGGGTGGGTGGACTCTTCCCGGAGCGCGTTTACGTGGTCAAGGGGACGCCGGGCACCGGGAAATCGATCCTCGGGCTGCAGTTCCTGGTCCGAGGGCTGGAGGTCCACGAGCCGGGCATCCTGATCACCGATCAGCGTCCCGAGAACGTGATCGCCCAGGCGAAGTCGATCGGGCTGCCGATCGATGAGCCCGTTCAGCGCGGCCAGCTCCTGATCCTGAATCCGAGCAAGCGCTATTTCGAGCTCGTGGAGAGTCCGGCCGACGTCATGGCCATCATGGACGAGCTCTCCGAGTACATCCGCGAGCGCGGCGCCAGCCGGCTGGTCATCGATCCCGTCTACACCCTGATCAACACGACCTACTCGGGTCACTTCGCGCTGACCATCGGACAGTCGATGATGAACGCGCTGGAAGAGCTTCCCGTCACCACTCTCATCGTCGCCGGAGACGAGGACAACGCCGAGCTGAATCCGCTGATCCGCATGCTCGAACAGAATGCGTTCGGCACGATCGCCCTCTCCCCCGACAGCGCGACCGGCGGACGGATCATGCGCCTCTCCCGCCTCCGCTACGCCAACGCCGATCATCTGGCCGCTCACTACCGGATCCTCGACGGCCGCGGACTGATGAACTACCGCGGCGAAGGGGAAAAAGTCACGGACGTGACCAAGCCGTGGGAAGAGACGAACATCAATCGCAACGTCCTCCTCCTCGGAGCGTCCGCCGAAACCGTCCGGAAGGTCCGCGAGGCTCTCGGATCCTCCTTCGAGGTCGCCGCGGAATCCGATCTGCAGAAGGGCGTCGAGCGGGTCAAGAGCGAGAGGCCCGGGCTCGTCCTGGTCACTCCTTCGCGCTCTCTCCAGGCAGTCTCCGCGATCGCCGATCTCGCCCGCAACTCGACCTCCTCGGTCGCGTTCCTCTCCCCCAACGCGAATCGAGGGGGCGACCGCGTCCTCTACCTCCGCGCGGGCGCGGACGATTTCATCACCGAGCCGTTCTCGCCGAACGAGCTCAAGGCGCGCGTCGAAGCGCTGGTGCGCCGCAGCGGCCGCCGGCTCAACATCCGCGACGAAGGGATTGCGCGCCTCGATGCGCGAGAGATCTCCGAGCTCAGCGATGAGCGTCACTCCCCCACCCGCCGCCGCGGCAGCGTCTTCCGCTCCGAAGCCGGGAAGAAGCAGTTCGACGCGCAGTTCGACGAGCGCCTGCGGCGCAATCTCGACACGGTCTCGAAGCTCGATACGAACTTCGCGCTCTACTGGCTCAAAACCAAGGAAAAGGACCAGGAGATGAACCGATCCCTGGCCCGGCTCTGCCGCCAGGAGGACGTCCTCTGTCACAACTCCGAGGGAGAGTTCGTGGCCATCCTCACCGGCACCGACGAGAACGGCGTGAAGGGATTCGAGTCGAGGCTCTCCGAGAAGCTCGGCAAGCCGGTCGACTCATTCGAGCGCGGATGGGCTCTTCACGAGCCGGGGCAGAGCACCGAAGGTCTCTCGCAGCGGGCGCTCAACCAGTAATCGATCGGGGACGCGGGCTCGAGGGCTCGCGTCCCTTTGCGTTTGATGGATTTCGAGGATCGAATCCTGCGCGACCTGGTCCGTCGCGGCGTCCGCTATGCGGATATCCGTCGCACCGTGACCGAGAACGAGCGCGTTCACGTTCGCAATGGATCGGTCGAATCGATCGCATCCGCGCTCGAGCGCGCGGTTGGCGTCCGGGTGCTCGTCGGCAACGGCTGGGGCTTCGCCGCCGACACCGACGACTCCGATGAGGCCCTGAAGCGCGCCGCACTGCGTGCGCTCGAAGTCGCGGCCGCCAGTCACATCGCTGCCTCCGCCCCCGTGACCCTGAGCGAGACCGATGCGGTCAAAGGGTCATGGTCATCCCAGTGGGAGATCGATCCGTTCAGCGTTCCGATCGATCGCAAAATCGACCATCTGCTCGCCGCCACCGAGCCGCTTCGCGGTGACGCCCGCATCCATCAGGTGACCGGAGAGATCTCGTCCTACCGCCAGCGCAAGGAGTTCGCCTCGACCGAGGGAAGCCGCATCGAGCAGACCACGACGGAAATGGGAGCGGGCATCGAGCTGCTCGCGATCTCCGGAAGCGAGGTACAGCGGCGCACCTGGCCGAACCCTTTCGGCGGCGACTACCAGGCCAGAGGGTGGGAGCTCATCGACGAGCTCGATCTGGCAGGCAACGGCCCCCGAATCCGCGATGAAGCCATCGGCCTCCTCACGGCGCCGAAAGCTCCCTCCGGCCGCTTCGACCTCATCATCGGCTCCTCCCAGCTCGCGCTTCAGGTTCACGAGTCCTGCGGGCACCCCGTGGAGCTCGATCGCGCCCTCGGCACCGAGATCTCGCTCGCCGGCGGCTCATTCCTTCAGCCCGGGATGCTCGGATCATTCCGATACGGATCGCCGCTCGTCAATCTCACCGCCGATGCGACCATCCCGCGGGCGATCGGATCGTTCGGCTGGGATGACGAAGGCGTTCCCGCGCAGCGCTTCCATCTGGTGAAGGACGGACTCTTCGTGAACTACCTCACCGGAAGGGACACCGCGCCGGTAGTCCGGGGATCGTCCAACGGAACCGTGCGCGCCGAAACCGCCAATCGAATCCCGATGATCCGGATGACCAACATCAGCCTGGAGCCAGGGGAAGGGACGCTCGAAGAGCTGATCGCCGACACGCGGCACGGCATCCTGGTGGACACGAATCGCGCCTGGTCGATCGACGACGTCCGCTTGAACTTCCAGTTCGGATGTGAGATCGCCTGGGAGATCGTCGAAGGAAAAATCGGAGGGATGCTGCGCAATCCGATGTACACCGGCTCGACACCCGATTTCTGGAGGTCGTGCGACGCCGTGGCCGGACCCGGGACGTGGCGCGTCTGGGGCCTTCCGAATTGCGGCAAGGGAGATCCGATGCAGACGATGCGCGTGGCTCATGGAGCTCCCGCGGCGCGTTTCCGTCAGGTGGAAATGGGATGAAGGATCTGGCCGCCGCCGAGAAGGCGGTCGAGATGGCGCTGGAGATCTCCTCCGGAGACGAAGCGGATGCGGTCTGCATGGTCACCGACCGCAGTCTGAGCCGCTTCGCGAGCTCGGTCATCCACCAGAACATGGCCGAACGGGCCGCTTCGCTGACGATCCGCGTTTTCGAGAGAGGAAGCGCCGGCGTCGCCACCACTTCCTCCATCGATAAAGCAGGAATCGAAGCCGCGGCGGCCCTCGCTCTCGATCTCGCGCGACGAAGCCAGCCCATCCCCGACTTCCGCGGGCTCCATCGATCGGCCAGCCGGCCGGCAGGCAACGCATGGGACGAGGCGACCGCCCGCATGACTCCAGCCGAAAAAGCGGAGTCTCTCCGCGACGTCTTCGAGCGGGGACGGCGGGACAATCTTCTTTTCGCAGGCTCCTTCTCGACGACATCCGGCGCGCTGGCCGCAGGAAACAGCCACGGCGTGCGGCAGTCCGCCCCCCTCACCGCGGCGGACATCTCACTCATCGCACTGGGACGCGGCTCCGCTTCCGGCTACGCGACCGCAATGAGCCGGCGAATCGCGGAGATCGACGTTCCGGCACTCGCCGCCGCGGCTTCGATGAAGGCCACCATGCTGGAGGGGAAGGAAGAGACCCTCGAGCCGGGTACGTGGACCGTCATCCTGGAGCCCGCCGCGATCACCGAGGTTCTGGACTGGCTCAACAACATCGCATTCTCGGGGCAGTCGTTCGAGGATGGATCGTCGCTGCTCGTGGGCAACGCCGGCCGCCGGATCATGGGGGAGAACCTGACGATCGAGGACGACGCGGTGGATCCCTCGTTCCTCCCCTTCCCTTTCGATCTCGAAGGACTCCCGAAGCGAAAAATTGCTCTGATCGAAAAGGGTGTCGCTCGGGGCCCGCTCACGGACAAGGTCGCGGCCGACCGGCTCGGGATCGAGCCGACCGCCAGCGCCGCCTCTCTCGGTGGCCAGGAGCGCGGCATGGGGCTCCATCTATCGATGTCGGGCGGCGACGAGACCCTGGAAAGCCTGATCGCCGGAACCGAGCGCGGAATCTGGGTCACTCGGTTTCACTACCTCAACGGTCTGCTGGACCCGAAGACGGCCCTGATGACCGGGATGACTCGCGATGGAACCTTCCTCATCCGCAACGGGAGCGTGGTCGCGCGTCTGCCGAATCTGCGCTGGACCCAGTCGATGGTGGAAGCCTTCAGCGCGATCGAGGGATTGACACGGGAGCGGCGGATCGTGGGATCGTACTGGAATCCGCTGGGCGGGACGAGAAGCCCGGCGGTGAAGATCGCAAACTGGAAAATCAGCGGGCGGAGCGGAGGTTGAGCGGGCCGCGGGAACCGGCGAGCTGTTTGCAGTCGCTTGCCGGCGGGTCTCACGCCGCATGACGACGTACATCATCCGCCGTCTCATTCAGGTCATTCCGATAACTTTCGGGATCCTGACCCTCATCTTCGCGCTGATTCACATGATCCCCGGCGATCCGGCCGCACAGATCGCCGGAGAGAACGCGCGGGCCGCGGACGTCGAGCGCGTGCGTCGCGACCTCGGCCTCGACAAGCCGCTCTGGCAACAGTACGTCGCCTATCTCTCCGGACTGGTGCGGGGAGACCTCGGCACGTCGTTCCGGACGCAGCGTCCCGTCGCCGAGGAGGTCTTCGCGCGTTATCCCGCCACGCTGCAGCTCGCGTTCGGCGGAATGATCGTCGCCTTGGTCGTCGCGTTCCCTCTCGGCATCCTCTCGGCCATCTACCGCGGATCATGGATCGACAACGTGGCGCGCTTTTTCGCGCTGGTGGGCGTCTCCATGCCGAGCTTCTGGTTCGGCCCCCTGCTGATCATTTTCCTCGCTCTCCCATTCGACATCTTTCCCGTTTCGGGGCGCGGCGAAGGGATACGGTCGATGGTCCTTCCCTCGCTGACGATGGGGCTGGCGCTCTCCGCGATTCTGACCAGGATGATTCGCGTCAGCCTCGCCGACGAGCTCGGACAGCTCTACATCACGACCGCCATGGCCAAGGGTGTCGGCAGAAAAAAGACCATCTTCGTCCACGGCCTGAGGAACGCGCTGATCCCGGTCATCACCATCGTCGGACTGCAGTTCGGATCTCTGCTCACCGGCGCGATCATCACGGAGCAGATTTTTTCCTGGCCCGGACTGGGACGGCTGCTCATCCAGTCGATCAACGCGCGCGACTATCCCCAGGTCCAGGCTTCGATCCTCGTCATCGCCGTCACGTACATCATGATCAACCTGATCACGGACATCGTTTACGCGTTCGTGGATCCGCGAATCTCCTACGACTAGGTTCACTATGAGCGAGATCGAGAACATCATCGAAGTGATTCCCGGCGCCAGCGGGGAAGTCGTCACTGCGGGCCTGCGCGAGGAAATCAACCATGGAGGTGGCCACCCATGGCTCGACCGTCGCCGCTGAAAAAATACCTCACCAACTTCGCCTTCACTTCGGGCGCATTGATCACGATCATCCTCGTCATCGTCGCGCTCGCGGCCCCTCTGCTCGCTCCCCACGATCCGTCGTTCCAGGACACATCCCGCCGGCTGGAAGGTCCCTCGCAGGGTCATCCATTCGGTCTCGATGACCTCGGCCGTGACGTGCTCTCGCGCGTCATCTACGGTGCCCGCGTCTCGCTTCGGGTCGGATTCAGCGTCGTCATCATCACTTCGATCGTCGGCGTTTTTCTCGGCGCCGTCGCGGGATACTTCGGAGGAAAGATCGACACGATGATCATGCGGCTCTCGGACATGCTGCTGGCATTTCCGGGCATCCTGCTGGCCATCGCTCTGGTCGCCGTCCTCGGGCCCAGCCTGAACAACGTGGTACTCGCGCTCTCGGTCATCGGCTGGGTGAGCTATGCCCGCCTGACGCGGGGGCAGATTCTGAAGGTGCGCGAGATGGAGTTCGTCACGGCGGCCGAGGCGATCGGCGCGCGCGCGCCGCGCGTGATCTTCAAGCATCTCCTCCCCAACGTGCTCAGCCCCGTGATCGTCATGGCCACCCTCGGCCTGGCGGGCGCGATTCTGGCCGAGGCGGCGCTCTCGTTTCTGGGGCTGGGGGTCCAGCCTCCCACGCCCTCATGGGGCGCCATGCTCACTACCGGGCGCCAGTACATCGGCCTCGCCAATCACCTGGCCATCTACCCCGGCATC
The DNA here is from genome assembly GCA_035525215.1 of Thermoanaerobaculia bacterium. Classification (GTDB taxonomy): domain Bacteria; phylum Acidobacteriota; class Thermoanaerobaculia; order Gp7-AA8; family Gp7-AA8; genus DATLEY01. Next base: position 12,266 of record DATLEY010000017.1, read on the forward strand.
GCCATCATGCTCGCCGTGATGGGACTCAACTTCCTCGGCGACGGCCTGGTCGATACGCTGGATCCAAAGTATCGGAAAGAGCTGTAAGAAGAGTGCTGAGTCCTGAGTGCTGAGTCCTGAGTGCTGAGTCCTGAGTGCTGAGTCCTGAGTGCTGAGTCCTGAGTGCTGAGTCCTGAGTCCTGAGTGCTGAGTCCTGAGTCCTGAGTCCTGAGTGCTGAGTCCTGAGCTGAGTCCTGAGTCCTGAGAGCATCGCGCGGTCGGGTGGGTCATTCAGAGGCCGCACGCGCCAGCCGGGCAGAATATGAAATGGCGTCGCGGCCGAAGAATCTCAGCCGCGATGATCGCTGTCGGGTTCTTATCCACGTCCAGGCGCGTTCGTTCGATGCGAGTGTACCGGCACAAGAACCCGATGACGGCCTGCGCATTCTGAGATTCTTCGGCCGCGAGACCAATCCGCCATTCTGCGCGGTTATCGCGTGCGGCCTCTGAATGACCCACCCGACCGCACTCAGCACTCTTTGACGCACTCAGCACTCAGCACTCAGCACTTTTTGACCACTCAGCACTCAGCACTCTCATATGACTGGCGGTTTTCCCTCCGGGAAAATCTTTCCGGGGTTGAGGATCCCTTTCGGGTCGAACTGGTCCTTGATGGCGCGCATCAGGGAGATCTCTACGGCGCCCTGGGTGATGGGGAGAAACTCCCGCTGGACGTAGCCGATGCCGTGCTCGCCGGACACCTGCCCCCCGAGGCTCTTGGTGTGCTCGAAGATCTCGCGGATCGCGCTCGGCAGGACGTTCTTCCAGGTGTCGTCGTCGACGGTCTTGATGATGTTGCAGTGGATGTTGCCGTCTCCCGCGTGTCCGTAGCAGATGGTCATCAGCCCGTAACGGGCGGCGATGGCCTTCACCCCGAGGATCAGCTCGGGGATTTTGCTGCGGGGGACGACCGTGTCTTCTTCCTTGTAGATGTTGATCGACCTGACCGCCTCTCCGATCGAGCGGCGCAGGGACCAGAGCTCCCTCATTCGTCTCTCGTCGTCGGCGAGCAGCACATCTTCGGCGCCCGCTTCCATGCACGCTTCGCCGATCAGCATCGCTTCTTCGTCGACCCGCTCCGCCGAATGGCCGTCGGTCTCCAGGAGCACGTGCGCCGCCGCGTCGGCGTGCGGCCAGTCCTTCCCGAGCTGACGCACCGCGCAGTCCACGGCGTCCTTCTCCATCAGCTCGCAGGCGCTGGGCTGCACCCCCTTCGTGAAGACGAGGACCACCGCCTTCGCCGCGGCCTCGAACGAATTGAAGGGGGCGAGCAGAACTTTCCGATGGGGCGGCCAGGGAATCAGCTTCATGTACAGCTTCGTGAAGATCGCCAGCGTCCCTTCCGATCCCACCAGAAGCTGCGTGAGGTTGTAGCCGGTGACGTCCTTGTAGAGCTTCCCGCCGGTCTGAATGAGCGTCCCGTCGGGAAGCACGGCCTCGATCCCCAGCACGTAATCCTTCGTCACACCGTACTTGACCGCCCGCGGTCCGCCAGCGTTCTCCGCGACGTTCCCTCCGAGAGTGCAGGAGCCTCGCGAGGCAGGATCGGGCGGATAGAAGAGGCCGACCTTTTCCACCTCCTCCTGAAACACCTGAGTGATCACACCCGGCTCCACGACTCCGATCAGGTTTTCCCGATCGATCTCCAGGATCCGGTTCATCCGGTGACAGGAGAAAAGGATCCCTCCGAGAATCGGAAGAGCGCCACCCGAGAGACCGGTTCCGCCCGCGCGCGGGGTCAATGGAATCGAATGCTCATAGGCAATCCGAGCCATGGCCTGCACTTCCTCGGTGGTCCGCGGCAGCACCGCCACGTCCGGCATGAAGACCAGATCCTCGGTGTAATCGGAAGCGAACGGCTTCAGGGTTTCAGGGTCGGTGATCACCGAGTCCTCGCCCAGCTCGGCGCGAAGCTCGTCGATCACTTCCGGGGTGACTTTGCCGTACGTCATGGTTGGGATTGTACGAGATGTCTTACGTCAGGCTTTTGCGACTGTCGTGCCGAGCGTACGGCCGAGAAAGCGAAGACCTTCGAGGGTCCGCGTCCCATGCCAGGTGAAGAGATGCCCGGGGAAGGGCCCGACGACCCTCGCGCCGGTCATCGCTTTCACGCCTTCGGCATCCGCCGCGGTGAAAAGAAAGGGCTCATCGGGGAGAAAGACGACATCGGGATTCAGGGCGAGAGTCTCCTCCAGGCCATGTTTCGGGTATCGCATCTCGTTTCCGAAGAGGTTCACTCCACCGGCCGTGACGACGAGGTCGGAGACGTAGGTATCTCCTCCGCACCACATCCAGGGATCCTTCCAGATCGCGCAAGCGAATGTGAACCTTGCGGCCCGGCCGATCGCCGCCGCCTGGCGCTCGATCGCTTCCGACCATCGCGTTGCCTCACCCTGGCAGCGATGAATATCCCCGAGCTGGCGAATGAGACGCGCGACGCCGGCGACACTCTTCGGCTCGGTCGCGAAGAGAGGCGCGATCTCCGCGATCTCATCGGCGTGTCTGCGGAGGTTCTCCTCCAGATTCACGTAGACGAGCTCCGGCGCGAGCTCACGGATCTGATCGATGCGCGGAGTTTTCGTTCCACCGACTCGCGGCAGAGCGTCGACCTCGTCGCGAGGGAAGATGCAGAAGTCGGTGATGCCGACGAGCGCGCGTCCAGCGCCGATGGCGAAAAGCGTCTCGGTCATGGAGGGAACGAGGGAAATGACGCGAGCCGGTGGATGCTCGAAACGGTGCGGCCGGCCGAGTGCGTCGACGATGTCAGCCGCTGATGAGCTCACTTCTCGTCGTTGTTGATCACGCGTTCTGGCTCGTTGTCCGCGAGTCCGGAGTCGGACGTCGGCGAGTTCTGACCGGAGTGCTCCTCGCGGCCGGCGCCGTCATATCCGAGAACTTCGTCACCCTTGATGAGAGTCGTCTTCTGGTTGTCTTCCTCGACGGCACCCTTCGAGTCGGGCGCGCCAGATTCATCATCACCGCGGTATACCTTGGTCACGAGAAGCTCCCCTCTATACGGATCATTACTTCACCGAAAACCGCACCAACAACTAACAACCAACAACTGGCAACCAACAACTTTCTCCCTCAACGCAGCTCCTGCATGATCTCCTCGAGAGCTTCCCGTGAAGGACGGGTCTGCTCTTCGTTGAGATGAGCGAGCGGAGTGTCCGTCATGTTGAGCGCGGCGGTGAAGCCTACCTTCTCCGGACGGAGATGAAAGATTCCAGTCAGCATCTGTCCCGACTCGTGGGAGCGGTAAAGGCGCTCGATGGCGTCCATCGGGTCGGAGGGATCATAGTCCTCTTCGAGTTTGCGCAGCAGGACCCGCGAGCCGTCGTGGAGGATGATCTCCTTCACTTCGCCCGGCTCGAGCTCGACTTCGATCTGCTCGAACTCCTGCACGAAGCCGATCTGCTGGAGGATCTCCTGGTGCTCCTTCGCCCAGGGGTAACTCTTGGTCGATCCCTCGTGATTGTTGAAGGTGACGCAAGGCGAGATCACGTCGATCACCGACATCCCGTCATGAGCGATGGCCGCCTTGAGGATGTTGATCATCTGTTTCGGGTCGCCGGCGAAACCGCGGGCCACGAAGCCGCAGCCGAGCTGCACCGCCAGGGCGCAGAGATCCATGGGTGGAAGGTCGTTGATGACGCCGGTCTTGAGCTTCGATCCCTCGTCGGCCGTCGCCGAGAACTGCCCTTTCGTCAGACCATAGACGCCGTTGTTCTCGATGACGTAGACGGTGGGAACGTTGCGCCGGATCATGTGCATGAACTGCCCGAGTCCGATGGAGGCGGTGTCGCCGTCCCCGGAGACGCCGATGCCGATCAGGGTATGGTTGGCGAGCGCGGCGCCGGTCGCGACAGCCGGCATGCGTCCGTGAACCGCGTTGAGCCCATGCGAGCGGGAGAGGAAGTAAGCCGGCGTTTTCGACGAGCAGCCGATGCCCGAGTACTTCGCAATCTTCTCCGGCTTGACGCTCATCTCGAAGAAGGCGCGGATGATCTGGTTGCTGATCGCATCGTGCCCGCAACCGGCGCAGAGAGTCGACTTCCCTCCCTGATAGTCGAGCGGCTTGAGACCGAGCCGGTTTTCCTTCGGTGCTTCTGCTCTCGTTTTCAGAATGCTGTCGGCCATGTCAGCTCCCGCTCCCCTTCTCCAGCTCCAGAATCGCATCCGTGACGAACCGCGCGTGACAGGGCAGCCCGTCGTAGTGGAGGATTTTTCGGATCTTCGATTGCTCCTGCTGAACCTCGAGCCGGATCAGATCGCCCATCTGGCCGTCCCGGTTCTGCTCCACGACGTAAATGCGATCGTGCGCCGAGACGAACTCCTGCAACTCGGGAGTGAAGGGAAGAGCGCGAAGACGAAGGTAGCTCGCCTCCAGCCCTTTCTCGGAGCGGAGCTGATGGCGCGACTCTTCCACGGCGAAATGCGTCGTGCCGAATGCGATGATTCCGATCCGTGCCCCGTCACGCCGGTCCACGACCGGCTTTGGAACGAACTTGCTCGCAGTCTTCATCTTGGCCCGAAGACGGTCTACCGTCGCTTTGTAATCCTCGGGGCGCTCGGAGTAGCGGGCCTGCGAATCATGACCCGATCCGCGAGTGAAGTACGAGGCCATAGGGTGGTCGGTCCCCGGAAGGGTGCGCCAGGTCACTCCGTCACCATCGACGTCTTCGTACCTCGCCCACTTCCCCCCCAGCTCCTCGAGCCTCTCCTTGGTCAACACTTTTCCGCGGCGGTAGGGCTTCTCGGGATACTGAAACGGCTCGGACATCCAGTTGTTCATCCCGAGATCGAGATCCGACAGGACGAATACGGGAGTCTGGAACATCTCGGCGAGATCGAGCGACTCGGATCCGAACTCGAAGCACTCCTCCACCGAGGCGGGGATGAGAGCGATGTGCTGGGTGTCGCCGTGCGAGAGAAAGGCGACCTGGAAAATGTCGCCCTGCGCGGTTCGGGTCGGAAGACCGGTCGAAGGACCGACGCGCTGAATGTCCCAGATCACGCCTGGAATCTCCGCGAAATATCCGAAGCCCGCGAATTCGGCCATCAGGGAGATTCCCGGGCCCGAGGTGGAGGTTAGGGAGCGCGCACCGGCCCAACCGGCGCCGAGGACCATTCCAACCGCCGCCAGCTCATCCTCAGCCTGCACGATCGCGAAAGTGGCTTTCCCGTCGGGCCCGATCCGATAGCGCTTCATGTAATCGATCAGCGACTCGCACAGCGACGAAGACGGGGTGATGGGATACCAGGTGACGACGGTCGCCCCTCCGAACATCGAGCCGATGGCCGCGGCGGCGTTGCCGTCGATGATGATCTTCCCCGCGGTGGCGTTCATCCGCTCGATGCGCCAGCGGTTCTGCGGCTCCAGGCTGGCTTTGGCGAACTCGATCCCCTTGTCCACTGCCTGGACGTTGAGCTCGACCGCCTTTTTCTTCCCCTTGAACTGCTTTTCGAGCGCGATCAGGATCTCGTCGCGCTCGATTCCGATCATCTGAGCGACGACTCCGACGTAAACCATGTTGGTCAGGAGCTTCCGGAGCCGGGAGTCGCTGCTCACTTCTCCGGCGAGCTTTGCGAACGGCACCGAGTAGAAGGTCACGTCGTCCCGGATCTCGCTTCCCTTGATCGGCTCGTCGTAGATGCAGAGCGATCCGGGCTCCAAAGCGGCGATGTCATCCTTTGCGGTGGCCTGATTCATGGCCACCAGAAGATCGACTTCCCTCTTCCGGCCGATCCAGCCGTCCTTGTTCGCGCGGATCGTGAACCAGGTGGGGAGCCCCGCGATATTCGAGGGAAACATGTTCTTCCCGCTCACCGGTACGCCCATCTGAAAGATGGAGCGCATCAGAACGTTGTTCGAGGACTGCGAGCCCGAACCGTTGACCGTGGCGACGTGGATGGTGAGGTCGTTGATGCGTGGGGGGTTGGATGATGATTGCGGCCGTTCGAGAACGGCCGTGGACGAAAAATCTGACACCAGGCGTCTCCTCGTTGCGCATCCGGCTGTTTCGCCGCTTGCGCGCGATCCTCTGCTGAATCGCGCGTCGATTGTATCGTATGATCCCTCCGGCGCTGAACGGGTCGTGCGGCTCAATCCGCCGCTCGAACGGTCGAAACGACTTTCCGGGCAGCGGGTACAATCCGCCGGTGCTCCGGACGCTGTTCCTCATTGCCGCGGCCACGGCCGACACGCTGATCGTCGCCCCCCTGGTCACGATCATCGGGCTCGTCAATTCGCACTCTCCCCTCATCGACAGGCTGATCCGGTGGTGGGCCCTCGTCATCGTCCGGGCGGCGGGCCTCACTCTGACGGCCCAGGGGACCGAAAAGCTCGATCCGGCCCGGCGCTACATCCTGGTGGCCAACCACGCCAGCTACCTCGACATCCCCATCCTCTTCGCCGCCGTCCACCAACCGCTGCGCTTCCTGGCGAAAGCGAGCCTTTTCAAGGTCCCGATCTTCGGCTGGGGGCTCAAATACTCCGGCTTCGTTCCGATCGACCGGAAGAACCGGAAGACCGCCATCGCGTCCTTCGATCTGGCGAGCTCGCGGATCGCCAAGGGGAACTCCATCGTCGTCTTCCCCGAGGAGGGACGCTCGTCCGAGCGGCAGATGAAACCGTTCCAGCGCGGCGCGTTCCTGCTCGCGCTGAAGTCGGGCCTTCCCGTCGTTCCCGTCGCCATCATCGGGAACTTCGACGCGCTTCCGCCGGGACGATTCTCCCTCCACCCGGGACCGATCGAGGTCCGCATCGGCGACCAGATCGACCCGGCAGACTTCACGGTGCGCCAGAAGGAGGCGCTGAGTACTGCGGCCCGCCAGAGAATCGCTGCGATGCTGCGAGGAACCAGGCAGGAGCAGCGGGAAGAGGGAGAGTCATAGGGGCGGGAGGGCGGGGTGAGGGTCATTCAGAGGCCGCACGCGCCAGCCGCGCAGGATACGAGACCGTGCCGCGGCCGAAGAATCTCAGAATACGATGATCGCTATCGGGTTCTTATGCACGCCCAGACCCGTTGCGCGATGCGGCTGCACCTTCACAAGAACCCGATGACGGTTTGCGCATTCTGAGATTCTTCAGCCGCGGGACCAATCTCCCCGCGACTCCGGTCTCCCGTGCGGCCTCTGAATGACCCGCGCTTCCGTCGGCCGGCGCCTGACCGGAGAAGGGGGCCCGCCCGCCCGCGGTGACCGAGGAGGGCTCGCCCTCGCCTCGCTTCGTTTTCTAATAAGATCCCGCCATGTCCGTCCCAGACGTCGTCGCCTCGCATGGGATCACTCCCGAAGAATATGAGCGGATCAAACAGATCCTCGGGCGTGAGCCCAATGATCTCGAGGCCGGGATCTTCGCCGTGATGTGGTCCGAGCACTGCTCGTACAAATCGAGCCGCGTTCATCTGCGCAAGTTCCCGACCAGCGGCCCGCTCGTGGTTCAGGGACCTGGCGAGAACGCCGGAGTGATCGATGTCGGCGACGGCTGGCTCGCCGCGTTCAAGATGGAGTCGCACAACCATCCGTCATTCATCGAGCCTTACCAGGGAGCCGCGACAGGCGTCGGCGGAATTCTCCGCGACATCTTCACGATGGGCGCGCGGCCGGTCGCCTCGCTCGATTCCCTCCGCTTCGGCGCGCTCGATGCTCCCCGCATGAAGTATCTGGTCGACGGCGTGGTGCGAGGAATCTCCGGCTACGGAAACTGCATCGGCGTCCCGACCATCGGAGGAGAGACCTCCTTCCATCCTTCCTACAACGGCAACATCCTCGTCAACGTCTTCGCCCTCGGGCTGGCCCGCAAAGGAAAGCTGTTCAAAGGGGAAGCGAAAGGCGTCGGCAATCCGGTCATTTACGCCGGATCGAAGACCGGACGCGACGGCATCCACGGCGCCACCATGGCCTCCGCCGAGTTCGATGAGGAGTCGGAGGGAAAACGGCCCACCGTCCAGGTGGGTGATCCCTTCACTGAGAAGCTTCTCCTCGAGGCATGTCTCGAGCTGATGGAGACGGACGCGATCGTCGGAATCCAGGACATGGGAGCCGCCGGCCTCACATCCTCCTCGTTCGAAATGGCCGGGCGCGCTGGCACCGGCATCCGGCTCGATCTCGACCGGGTTCCGATGCGCGAGAGCGGCATGACTCCCTATGAGCTGATGCTGTCGGAGTCCCAGGAGCGAATGCTGATCGTCGCCAGGAAGGGACGCGAGAATGACGTCCTTCGGATCTTCGCCAAATGGGATCTGGACGTGGCCGTGATCGGTGAAGTGCGCGACGACGGGCACGCCACGCTCTTCTGGCATGGCGTGGAGGTGGCCAGAATCCCCGTCGGTCCGATCTCGACCGAAGCTCCGGTCTACGAGAGACCGATGACTCCCTCAGCCCATGCCGGAAAGCTGCCCGACCGCTTCGAGCGTGAGAAGGAGTCCGACTCCGATCTCACCGGGCGGCTTTTTCATCTGCTCGCGTCACCGAATCTCTGCTCCAAGGAGTGGATCTGCGAGCAGTACGACACGAGCGTTCGCACCAACACCGTGGCCCTCCCCGAGCGGAGCGACGCGGCCGTCATCAGGATCAAGGGAACCCGGCGCGGCGTTGCGATGAGCTCCGACGTCAATCCCGTCTACTGCTGGCTCGATCCCTACGAAGGAGGAAAGCAGGCCGTCGCGGAGGGAGCGCGCAACGTCGCCTGCGCGGGAGCTGTCCCCGCCGCAATCACCGACTGCCTCAACTTCGGCTCGCCCGAACGGCCGGAGATCATGTGGCAATTTTCCGAGGCGATCCGAGGGATCAGCGAAGCGTGCACGGCGCTGGGAACGCCGGTCGTCTCCGGAAACGTCTCTTTCTACAACGAGACCGAGGGACGGGGGATACATCCCACTCCCACGGTGGGAATGGTCGGAATCGTCGAAGACATCGAGCACGCTCGCGGTTCCCGGTTTCGAGCGGCTGGCGAAGCCGTCCTTCTTCTCGGGGCCACGCGCGACGAGCTGGGAGGGTCGGAGTACCAGCAGATGTTCTTCCCGGCAGCGATGTCGAAGCCGCCCGCGGTCGATCTGGAAAGAGAGAAAGGGCTGCTCGCTCTTCTCGCCGAGCTTCGCGAGTCGGACATCACCATAGCTCACGATCTGGCAAACGGCGGCCTCGCGATCGCGCTTGCCGAGACCGTTCTCGATGGAGTTGGAATCGAGGCGGAGCTGGAAGGACATGCCGATGAGCTCGACGCCGTGGCTCTCCTGTTCTCCGAAAGTCAGACGCGCGTGCTGATCGCGGCGCCCGAGAGCGCTGTGGAGAGCATCCGAGCTTCCGCCACGCGGCTGGGCGTCCCGGTCGCGCGGATCGGGACGACCGTCCCATCCGCCTTTCTCATCCGGCGCCGCGGCACGATTCTCCTGCGCACCACGACTCAGGAGATCCTTCGCATCTGGAGCGAGGCCTTCCCGAAGCTGCTCGCGGGGGACTCCGTCGAGGAGATCATCGAAGGAAAGGGTGAGGTCGCGGAACTGATCGCGCGGGAGTGACTCCGTGGCGCGGCTTGTAGCCGGCTTTGAACCGCGTGAGCCTGCGCGTTCATGGCGACCGGCCGGAGGCCGGCGGTACAGTGGACCCGCGTGAGCCCGCGCGTTCATGGCGACCGGCCGGAGGCCGGCGGTACAGTAAAAACCCGAATCCGTTATCCTGAACGCCGGAGTTTCGCTCTCCCCGCTCCTGTTTTCGCGCCCGGTAACCATGCTCGACAAATTCAAGGATGAATGCGGCGTCTTCGGGATTCTCGATCACGAGGATGCCGCGAACCTCGTCTATCTCGGCCTCTACGCGCTTCAGCATCGCGGGCAGGAAAGCGCGGGGATCGCCACTCTTTCGACCGATCCCCGCCATTCCGAGGGAAATATCGGCCCCGCCGGCGGAACGGACGGAACCGGAGAGCGTTTCATCGCCCCGGGGCTTCCGCAGATCCACGTCGAGAAGGAGATGGGCTACGTCGCGGACGTCTTCACGCATGACCGCCTCTCCCGCCTCCCCGGCCTTCTCGCCATCGGCCACGTCCGTTACTCGACGGCCGGCGGCTCGATGCTCTGCAACGCCCAGCCTCTGGTGGCCTCTACCAACAAAGGACCCGTGGCCATCGCCCACAACGGCAATCTCGTGAATGGAGCCGAGCTGCGGGCCGAGCTCGAGGCGGAAGGGGCCATCTTCAACACGATGTCCGACACCGAGGTCATCGTGCATCTCATCGCGAGGTCGAAGACCATCGACGTCGAGCATGCTTTCGTCGACGCTCTCTCCCGCTGCCGCGGCGCTTTCTCGATCGTGGCCATGGTCCCTGGGCGCATTTTCGCCGCACGCGATTCCTACGGGTTTCGCCCGCTCGTCCTCGGGCGGATCGGCGAAGCGCTCGCGGTCTCCTCGGAAACCTGCGCATTCGACCTGATCGAAGCGGAGACGATTCGCGAAGTGCGCGCCGGAGAGATCGTGATCCTCGAGCAGAAACCGGAAGAGGCCGCGCGGTTCCGGGTACTGAAGGAACCGGAAGGAGGGAGAGAGGCCCGTTGCGTTTTCGAGCACGTTTACTTCGCGCGCCCCGACTCTTCCGTATTCGGCCGTAACGTCGGTGAAGCGCGCAAGCGCTTCGGCGCCTGTCTGGCGGACGAGCATCCCGCAGATGCGGACATCGTCGTTCCCGTCCCGGACTCCGGCCTTTTCGCGGCGCTCGGATTCTCGCAGCGCTCCGGCATTCCCTTCGAGTTCGGCCTGGTCCGCAATCACTACGTGGGACGGACCTTCATCGAGCCGAAGCAGTCCATCCGGCATTTCGGCGTGAAGGTGAAGCTCAACGCCGTCCGGGAGATCGTGCGTGGGAAGCGCATCGCGTTGATCGACGACTCCCTGGTACGCGGAACGACCTCGCGGAAGATCGTTCGGATGCTCAAGGCCGCCGGTGCGACGGAGGTGCACATGCGCATCTCGTCGCCTCCGACGACAGGTCCCTGCTATTACGGGATCGATACGCCGAAGCGGCGGGAGCTCATCGCCTCGACCCACGACAACGAGCAGATCCGCGAGTACATCGGCGCCGATTCCCTCGGTTACCTCTCCGATCGCGGCATGCTGGAAGCGGTCCGATTCGGGGAAGAAGAGCCGGAGAATCTCTACTGCGCGGCATGCTTCACCGGGCGATATCCGCTCCTGCACGATGGCGAGATGCCCCCCGCAACCACCGGATCGCCCGTCCACGCCCTCAGCAGCGACAGCGGCGAAGGGTCGCGGCGGTAGCTCCTGGGGCGCCGGCTTTCCCAGTTTTCAGTTCTCAGTTCTCAGTTCCCAGTTCCGAGTTCACAGTTCTCAGTTTCCAGTTCTCAGTTCCCAGTTCCTAGTTCCTAGTTCCCAGTTCGCATACACAGCTCCCAGTTCCCAGTTTCTAGTTCGCATACACAGTTCCCAGTTCCCAGTTTCCAGTTCCTAGTTCCCAGTTCGCATACACAGTTCCCGGTTCCCAGTTCCGAGCTGGTTCCGATCTCGGAAGAATCCGGGATACTCGGAACTCGGAACTCGCAACTCGGAACTGGGAACTCGCAACTCGCAACTCGGAACTCGGAACTCGGAAAGTAGCCGGCTCGGCGCGCGGAGCGCGCCCTCTCCATCCGAATCAGGCCGAGCCGGCCCCGAACTCCGCCGCCACCTCGCCGATCTCGCGAACCGCGCGATCGAGATGTTCCCGCGTATGCGCTGCGCTGATCTGACATCTCAGTCGCGCGTGCCCCTGCGGGACGACGGGATAGCCGAAGCCGGATACGTAAACGCCGCGATCCAGAAGGCGCGCGGACATCGCGATCGCCTTTGCCGTGTCGCCGACGATGACCGGAACGATTGGGTGAATTCCCTCGCGAATCTTCAGTCCGAGGGCCGTGATCTTCTCGCGGAAGTACTTCGTGTTCTCGCGCAGGCGGTCGATGAACGACCGATCGTTCTCCAGAAGATCGAGAGCGGCGAGCGATCCCATGACGACGGCGGGAGGGAGGGTGTTCGAGAAGAGATAAGGGCGCGATTTCTGCCGCAGATATTCGACGAGCGCACGGGGACCGGTCGTGAAACCTCCGTGCGACCCACCCAGCGCCTTCCCCATCGTGGAAGTGTAGGCATCGATCTTCCCGAAGACTCCGAGCTCCTCGGGCGTTCCCCTCCCCGTCGCCCCCAGCACGCCCGTCCCGTGAGAGTCGTCCACGACGAGGAATGCTCCATGCTCCTTCGAGAGCTCGACCAGCTCGGCCACTGGGGCCAGCGACCCCTCCATCGAAAAGACGCCGTCGGTCATGATCATCTTGTTCCGGACGCTCCGGTTTTCCTCCAGGAGACGGCGGAGGTCCGCGACGTTCCGGTTCCGGTAGCGGAAGCGATTGCACTTCGCCAGCCGGATCCCGTCGATGATGGATGCATGATTCAGCTCATCGGAAAAGATCCCGTCCTCTTCCTGAAGGACAGTCTGAAACAGACCTTCATTGGCGTTCCAGCAGGAGCCGTAGAGAATCGCATCCTCGGTGCCGAAAAAGCTCGCAATGCGCTCCTCCAGCCGCTTGTGAATCTCCTGGGTACCGCAGATGAAGCGGACAGAGGCGAGGCCGTATCCGTAATCTCGCTCTGCTTTTTCCGCGGCTTCCACGATGACCGGATGGTTCGCGAGCCCCAGGTAGTTGTTCGAGGTCAGCATGATGACCTCGCCCTTTCCGGCGACTTCCACGGTCGCTCCCTGCGGACCGCGCAGAGGAAGCTCGGTCTTCATCGTGCCGGCGCTGCGCATCTGATCGAGCTCGGCGGAGAGTGTAGAGAGAAGAGTCATGGATCTTCCTTGTCGTGGATTGCTGGAATCATCGATCAGCGAAGCGACGCGTCTCAGTTGTCGTAGCCGAGGTTGCGACGGACGCACTTCTGGGCGTCGAGATCGAAGACGACGCACGATTCGATCGGAAGCGAGTAGATGTGGAGACTGACCGCCTTCTCGTTCCATTCGGGAGCGTTGAGGATCCGGTGAATGGTCTGATGCTTGTCGACCGTATTCAGCGGCCCTCCGGGGACACAGAGCTCGCTCGATATTTTCTCCATGGTGATTGAGCTCGCCCCCGCCAGGCAGTCGATTCCGACCACTTCCTGGTTCTCCGGTTTGTCGCACTCGACCAGGCGAAAGTTCTCCACCAGCAGCTTGCCGGAGACCATGGCCATCCAGCCGAGCTGTCCGTTGTGCGTGTGGAGAGGTGTGGTGACCCCTGCCGGCCAGCAGAGAAGCATCAGCTCGATCCGGTCGCTGCGGTAGATCAGATTCCTCGTATGACGATCCTCGAGCCAGTGCTCGTACGGTTGAAGGTCGCGAGGGTCGATGGTCTCACGGGTCAGCAGCTCGCAGAGTCCGCTCTTGGTGATCAGACCGGCGGACAGCTGCTTCAAGTCCTCGAGAAAGGAATCGATGGATACAACCGCCGGCGGCGCGGATGATCCGCTGACGGGCTCTCGAGGGTCCAGGCCTGGTTCGGTCGCCATGGGCATTCCTTCCGGCACTATACGGCTGCGGTTACGGCGCTGCAACGACCCGCGGTGTCCGGGATCTCAATCGCGACGCACCGGATCGGCGGCGAGCTCAGCGAGGCGGCCGAGAAGCCGGCGCGCGGCCACGAGGTCCGCATGAAGGTAGCGGTCGGCATCCCAGGAGGGAACTGCTTCGCGCAGGGCCGCATGGATGCGCTCGAGAGCGGGCGATGTCCGGAGCGGGCGGCGGAAGTCGAGGGCCTGAGCGGCGCAGAGAGCTTCGATGGCCACGACATTAGCCGCGTTTTCCACGATCGCCGCCAGCTTCCGAGCCGCGATCGGTCCCATCGAGACATGATCTTCCTTGTTCGCGGAAGTGGGGATCGAATCCACCGACGCGGGATGTGCCAGGCCCTTGGACTCGCTCACCAGGGCGGCCGCGGTGACCTGCGCGATCATGAAGCCGCTGTGAAGACCCCCTTCCCGAACCAGAAAAGGAGGAAGATCGGAGAGTTGGGGATTCACCAGTCTCTCGATCCGGCGCTCGCTGATGGAAGCGAGATCGGTCATGCCGATGGCCGCGACGTCACAGGCGAGGGCCACGGGAGCGCCATGGAAGTTCCCTCCGGAAATGGCGTCTCCCTCTTCGAAGATCAGCGGGTTATCGGTCGCCGAGTTCAGCTCGATCTCCATCGTGGCGATGGCAAAGGCGACGACGTCGCGGGCGGCGCCATGGACCTGCGGGATGCAGCGGAGAGAGTAAGCATCCTGCACCTTGCCGCAGTCGCGGTGAGAGTCTCGGAGCGGGCTGTTTCCGAGGAAGGCTCTCATGCGCTCAGCGACTTTTTTCTGGCCGGGATGCGGCCGCGCCTCGTGAATGCGCGCGTCGAACGCAGTGTCGGTCCCCTGCAGCGCGTCGAGCGTCATCGCGGCGACGGCATCCGCGACGTCGAGGAC
>DATLEY010000038.1:0-7004 GCA_035525215.1 Thermoanaerobaculia bacterium
GAACGTCTGGTCCAGGCTCCAGAGCCGGGGGAGTGGAAGGTGCTCGCCGTACACGGTGAGGCGGTTCCCGATGCTCCATCCCCGCCAGCCGGTCAGTGTCCCCATGGTGTCGTTGCCGCCGAAGAGAGTCGCGCCGATCGACAATCGCGTCGGCGCCTCGATGCGGTAATCGAGGTCCACGCCGATCGGCCGCACCTCCTCGCCGATCCACGAATTGATGGCGGAGAAGCTGATCGCATAGGGCGAGCTCCACATCGGGCCGCTGTTTTCGCGCGAGGTGGGGAGGAAGAACATCCCACCTCTCATTCGCAGCCGGTCCGCCTCCCTGAAAAAGAGAATCCCTTCCGCGTAAGCCTCGACCAGACCACCGTTGCTTCCCTCGTAATCCGAAGGCTCGGCGCGGGCCACGCCGCTCGCGACCAGTCCGAAGCGGTCGCTCGGACGCCAGTCCACGCCGAGGTATAGGTCACCGAATAGAGACGTCTTTCGAGATCCGTCGGAATCGCCGCCAGGGCCCATCTTGCCGAATCCTCGCTCCAGCCAGCTGGGCGGGCCATCGGCGGTGCTCCCGCGAAGGGAGGCGATGACATCGACGAACAGCTCGTCGGCGGTGGCGGAGCCGGCCGAGAGAATCAACGCGATGAAGATCGGCGCGAGTGGACTTCTGCGCACGAGTACAGCGTACAGGAGTCGCGTGTGACGGGAAACCCGGATGGTGCAGGCGCGCGCTAGACGAGAACGGCTTCCACGACCTCCGCCTGGGCGCCGGCCATCGGTTCGATCTGATCGAAGCGCAGGATCATGATCGTCCTGTCGTCGTCGGCCGGATGGTTGCCCGAATGGACCGCGACGGCATCGAGGATCGTCGTCTGGATGTCCGCCGGGCTGGCGTCGTGGAGGTGAACGAGCATTCGCTCCAGCGCCTCGAACCCGAAGGGATCGCCGGCGGCATTTTGAGCTTCGACGATGCCATCGGAGAGATAGACGAGCGTGTCCTTCTCCCGAAGTTCCACCTCGATGGTCTGCGGATTGATGTCGTCGCGGATTCCGAGGGGAAGCGACGGCGCTTCCAGCGGGCGGGGAGGATCGCCATAGCGGAGAAGATAGGGATAGATGTGTCCGGCGTTGGTATGGCGGATGGTCCGTCTCTGCATATCGAAGAGGGTGAAGCCGAGGGTCATGAAGGTTCTGCGCTCGGTCGACCGGATGACCAGCTCGTTGAGCCGGTGGAAGAGGGAGTCTTCGTCCGCCCCCTGCTCCACCAGCGTCGTGATCGCGGCCTTGACCATGGCCATGACCAGGCCGGTCGAGAGCCCATGTCCCGAAACGTCGCCGATGGTCACGGCCAGCCGGGTCTTGTCGAGATTGAAGAGATCGTAATAGTCGCCCCCGATCGAGGCGGTCGGCTCGAAGTGCGCTGAAAAGGAGATCCCGGCGAATCGCGGCCCCTCCTTCGGCAGCAGGTTCCGCTGAATCGAAGCGGCGATCGAGATCTCGCTCTGGAGCCGCTCCTGCTCGGCCACTCCCGACAGGAGTGATCCGAGCGACTGAGTCATGTGATCGAAGGAGACGGCCACCTCGCCCAGCTGGTTCTGCCGCTTCATGTTGATCCGGTAACTGAAATCGCCCCGCTCGACCGCCTTGGTCCCCTTGTCGATCCGGTTGATGGCTCGTGAGATCGAGAAAATCAGCCCTCCCGCCAGAAGAGCCGCCAGGAAGTAGACGATCGCCATCATTCCGGCGATGCCCCCGATGAGTCCGAGCATCGTGCTCACGTACTTGGAGCTGCCGAAATAGAAATCGAGAAGGTTCGACCAGGGATTGGAAAAGAGTACGAAATAGCCTGTGTTGTCCTTCGGCTCACCCGTTTCCCACTCGATGATCGAAGGAATGATGTCGCCCCAGATCACGCCGTTGCGGTTCCAGGCCCGCCGGAAGAAGGGGGCGAACTGTTCGTCGTCGAGATCGAGCTGCATTTCTTCGTCGCTGAGCTGAATGGTCGAGGTGCGGCTGTCGTCATCCTCTCCTTCCCTCCGTGCCACCGAGGGTGATGCCATCATTCCGCTTCGCTTCTCGAGCGCCGTGGTCCACTGGTCGTCCATCGGCTGAGCCAGCACGATGGTCCTCGAGGAATCGGCACGCTCGTATCGCCGCGCCGAGACGAAGATCGCCTGAGACTCGCGGGTGGTCAGTCCGACGAAGGAGCTGGTCTGGAGCCATTCGGGAACCCTGGCCAGAGAATCGTCGCGGGAATCGTAGATCTCCAGAGTGGAGAGCATGCTCGCCGGTTTGCCGCCGGTCAGCGCATACTCGAGATTCCACCGGTCCAGCGTCTCCAGCATGTTCTGGCGCTCGTTCCGGAAGGTCGCCTGGCTGAGGATCGCGGCCGTGAGGTAACCGGTGATCAGGAGGAGAATGGCGAAGAAGACGAACGGCAGAAACCCGATCAGGAAATAGCTCAGGGCCAGACGGCGGCCCACGCGCCAGAACAGCTTGCGAAGGATGAAACGGAAGGTGACGGCGATGAGCCAGAGGGTCAGCGTGATGAAAACGCACCACGAGAGGAAGGAGAGCCAGCCGAGGGGCGGCAGGCTGAGCCGGAAGTTCCCCAGCAGGGTCTGAATCTGCGCGATGACGATGATCGCCACGAGCGATCCGACCCAGGTCATCAGCACTCGTTTTCGCGCAGGGGTCATGGTCGGGTGCCCGCGAGCGCGGGACTCTCTAAGATAGCAGACGCTTCACAGCGTTCAGAGTTGGTCTCGAATGACTATATACGGAGAATTCGACTCCCAGTTCCGAGCCCGTCCGGCGGCGTGGCGAATGCTGCTGGTGGCCTTCGGCACGCTCCTCATCGCCGCGTTCAGCGTCTCCGTCCTTTTGGCCGCGGTGATCGCAGCGGCCGGGCGCGCGCATCGCCCGGAGTCCGCGGCGGTGGCGTTCCAGGCCCCTCCTCTTCCCTCCTTCGGACTCCTCTTCGAGGCGGGGATCGCGACGGTTCCATCCCTTCACCTGATCATCGCCGCGATCGCCGTCGCCCTCGCGCTGGTCATGGCCTTCATCTGGCCGATCAGCCCGCGGCTCTCCTCCCAGGTTGCCATCTCCATCCGGGCCCAGGCTCTTCTGGCATTCGGAGTCATCGCTCCCGTGCTGGCCTTCGTGATGATCCGGCGGCAGCTCATCGACGGCCCGGCTGAGCTGATCGAAGAGATCGTTGCAGTGGTCGCGGCGGCGGTGGCGATCATCGCGGTGGAAAGGCGCCACGTCGCGCTTCTCGCCGAGATTCTTCCGCTCGACTCGCCGCTTCACCGTTTGAAGTGGTGGATGGTCAGGCTCGCGATCCCCTTCGCCATCGTCGGGGGTCTCGCCTGGTTGACCGGTCATCTCGCTATCGCAGCCGGCGCGGCGGCCGTTCTCGGGTTGACGCTCATCGAAACTCTCTCACGCGCGCCTCGAAGCCGGTTTCTCGAATGGAAGGACGTGGCCATGAAGGAAGCAGCGGCGACGATTCCCCTGATCGCCGTAGTGATCGTGGCGGCGGCCGTCTGGGCTTTCGGCTTTTCTCCGCTGGTGAGGGAGAAGACGCTGCTCTGGCGGGGATCGATGCTCCGATTCGCGGCTCCCGACGAAGCCCGCCGGGAAGCCGGCCTCGAGCCTCCCCTTCCCCGCGAGAGCGTCATCCGGATCGAATGGGCGAATTAGCGGTTTGGTATCCTGCCGCTCGCAGCGCGCTGCGCTCCGCGCGAGCCAAGTCCAACGGGGGAGCTCCTCATGCCGCAGAACACGCCCATTACCGTCGCCCGGGGCGACGGAATCGGTCCCGAGATCATGGAGGCGACGCTCCACATCCTGAAGGAAGCGGGCGCCCGCATCGACTTCGAAGAGATCGAGATCGGCGAGAAGGTCTATCTCGCCGGCAAGACAGCCGGCATCGATCCTCAGGACTGGGAGTCCCTCCGCCGGACCAAGGTCTTCCTCAAGGCGCCGATCACCACTCCGCAGGGCGGAGGATTCAAGAGCCTCAACGTCACCACCCGGAAAGTTCTCGGCCTCTACGCGAATGTCCGCCCCTGCGTCTCGTATGACCCGTTCGTCCGGACCAAGCATCCGAAGATGGATGTGGTCATCGTCCGCGAGAACGAGGAAGACCTCTACGCTGGAATCGAGCATCGCCAGACCGCCCAGGTCACGCAGTGCCTGAAGCTGATCAGCCGGCCGGGATGCGAGAAGATCGTCCGCTACGCATTCCAGTACGCGCAGGCCTACAAGCGGAAGAAAGTCACCTGCTTCACCAAAGACAACATCATGAAGCTCACCGACGGCCTTTTCCACAAGGTCTTCGACGAGATCGGATCCGAATATCCCGAGATCGAGAAAGAGCACTGGATCGTCGACATCGGCGCGGCGAAACTCGCCGATACTCCGGAAGCATTCGACGTCATCGTCATGCCGAACCTCTATGGCGACATCCTTTCCGACGTCGCGGCCCAGATCGCGGGATCGGTGGGCCTCGCCGGCTCGGCGAACATCGGCGAGACCGCGGCGATGTTCGAGGCGATCCACGGTTCGGCGCCACGCCGGGCGAACCAGAATCTGGCCAATCCGTCCGGCCTCCTCCTCGGCGCGGTGATGATGCTCGTGCACATCGATCAGCCCGACGTGGCGGCGCGCGTTCACAACGCCTGGCTCAAAACGATCGAGGAAGGAATCCATACCTACGACATCTTCGTCGAGGGAAAGAGCTCGCAGAAGGTCGGCACGAAAGAGTTCGCGCGCGCCGTGGCTGAACGCCTCGGCCAGAAGCCGTTCACCCTTCCTGCAGTCTCCTACGCCGCTGCTCCGAAACAGCCGAAGGGGATGAAGGCGGCGGTGGCCAGGGCCGAGAAGAAGGAGACTCTGGGCGTCGATGTCTTCCTCGACTGGACTGCCGGATCGCCCGACGATCTGGGCGCCGCGATGAAGAAGATGGAAGGCGACGGAATGAAGCTGACCATGATCACGAACCGGGGCGTCAAGGTCTGGCCCGGCGGGTTCCCGGAGACATTCGCATCCGATCACTGGCGGGTGCGCTTCATCAGTGATCGCGCCGAGAAGACGCCGGTGAAGCACCGGGAGATCGTCTCGCTGCTTGGACGAATCGACAAGGCGGGCTTCGACTTCATCAAGATCGAGAATCTCTGCAGCTTCGACGGCGAGCCGGGCTTCTCCGGCGGCCAGGGTGAATGATGGCGGCCGATCCGAAGCCGCTCGTCGGCGTGATCATGGGCTCGACTTCCGACTGGGAGACGATGCGCCATGCCGCTGAGCTCCTCACTCAACTCGGCATTCCGCACGAGACGCGTGTCATCTCCGCTCACCGGACTCCCGACCTGATGGCGGACTACGCCCGGCAGGCCGAGTCGCGTGGACTCGAAGTGATCATCGCGGGAGCCGGTGGCGCCGCTCATCTCCCAGGCATGACCGCCTCTCACACGATCGTTCCCGTCCTCGGTGTTCCGGTGGAGAGCAATCCGCTGCGAGGGATCGACTCGCTGCTCTCCATCGTGCAGATGCCCGGAGGAGTGCCGGTCGGTACGCTGGCCATCGGAAAAGCGGGGGCGCGCAACGCCGCCCTTCTCGCCGCCGCCATCCTCGGAAATTCGCGTCCCGAGCTGCGTGAAAAGCTTCGCCAGTTCCGGAAGGCGCAGACGGACGAGGTTCTGGGATCGCAACTGTAATCGGAAGAGTGTCAAACCCGAACGCAGAACGCAGAACGCAGAACGTTGAAAGAGAACCGAAAGTCAAAAGCTGAAATTGAATGCAGAACAATGCACGATCTACATTCAGCTTTTGACTCGTTTCTAAATTCATCGTTCTGCGTTCTGCGTTCTGCGTTCATTGTTCAGCATTTACAATGACCGCCCCCCCTCCCATCCTCCCCGGCTCAACCATCGGCGTGCTTGGCAGCGGCCAGCTCGGCCGGATGCTGGCGCTCGCCGCACGCAGGATGGGTTATCGAATCCACGTTTTCTCGCCGGACCGAGACTCCCCCGCCGGGCAGGTTGCCGACCGTGAGACGCAGTCCGCGTATGAAGACCTCGACGCAGTGACCGCGTTCGCGCGCGGAGTCGACGTCATTACGCTCGAGTTCGAGAACGTTTCCTACGAGACGATCGAAGCCGCGGCGCGATTCGTCGCGGTTCGCCCTGGCGCCAGCATCATCCGGATTTCGCAGAACAGGATCCGCGAGAAGACCTTTTTGCGTGATGCCGGACTGCCGACCGCGCCGTTCACAGCGGTGCGCGCGAATGAAGATCTCCCGAAAGCCGCGGAAACGATCAGCGGCCCGGCCATCCTGAAGACGGCCTCGCTCGGGTACGACGGGAAAGGCCAGGCCAGAATCGATCGGGCAGATCAGCTGCCCGCCGCGTGGGAGAGGCTGGCGGGAAAGGAAGCCATCCTCGAGCAGTTCGTCGATTTCGAGCGCGAGGTGTCGGTCGTGGCGGCGCGAGGAATCGACGGATCGTTCGCGCACTGGGGAGTCATCGAGAACGACCACGTCAATCACATCCTCGATATCTCGACTTCCCCCGCTGAAGTCGATGACCGCGTCGCAGCGAAAGCCATCGAGCTCGCCCGTGCCGTTCTCGAGAAGCTCGACGTCATCGGAGTCCTCTGCGTCGAGATGTTCGTGACTCCGCGGGGCGAGATTCTCATCAACGAGCTGGCGCCTCGTCCTCACAACTCCGGACATCTCACGATCGAGGCTTCGGTCACCAGCCAGTTCGAACAGCAGGCGCGGGCGGTCTGCGGCCTATCCCTCGGATCCACAGAGCTGCTCCACCCAGCGGCCATGGCCAATCTGCTGGGAGATGTCTGGGAGAACGGCGAACCGGCCTGGGACCGCGCTCTCACCATACCGGGCGTAACGCTCCATCTTTACGGAAAAAAGGAGCCGCGGCCGGGACGGAAGATGGGACATCTCACCGCGGTCGGCTCGAGCCGGCAAGAGGCACGAGCCCGCG
>DATLEY010000044.1:0-6988 GCA_035525215.1 Thermoanaerobaculia bacterium
GGAGGGGATGGTCATCTGCCAGATGTCGCTGTCGGCGCGGGTGCGGACCAGGAGAATGGTGTCGGCGTCGGTCGAGATCGAGATGGAGTCGAGCGCGTCCGTGTCGTCCGACGTAGGGATGTGCCCGACGTCTCGCGCTTCCAGTGTTGCCACATCCGCGACCCGAATCCGCCCGTCGCGCTCGATCAACAGCAGGCGCCGGTCGTCGATGAAAGCGCTGATCCTCGCCGTCGCGGAGACCAGGCGGGGCCGGTCGTCGGCGAAAGAGTAGATGTAGGTACCTACACTGCCCCACGGTGCTCCCGCAACTTTCGTTCCGTCGGGCGACCAGGTCGTTGGCTCGAAGGACCTGCCCTCGACTCGGGGAAGCGGCCTCCCCTCACTTACCGGCAGGGTAGCAATCTCCGCGACGATGCCTTCATTCTCGCCCACGAACGTCACGCGCGTCCCGTCGCGCGAGATCCGCGGCCAGACCGCGTCCATCTCCGTAAGCTGCTCGAGGCCGCTTCCGTCTGGACGAATCATCCACCCCTGCCAGGTGCCGGTACGATTGGAGTAGAAGACGATGCGCGAGCCGTCGGGCCACCAGCTGATGCCACGATCCCGCGAGGCGTCACTGGTCAGCTGCCGAACGTCGGTACCGTCGGCCGCCATTACATACACGTCCTCCTGAATGCCGGAGGTCGAAAATGCGATCATCGAATCATCGGGAGATGCGGCTGCGTTGCGAATTGGAAGCGAGCCGTCGAACACGACCCCGTCCGCTTCCACGGTTTCCGTCGTGGAGTCGAAACGGATCCGCTCGAGACTTCCGTAGTGAGAGGTGGACCGATACAGGATGCGCGTGCCGTCTCCTGAAATGGAGATGGACGATGCGTCCGGGGAGGCGGCGTTGAGCGGTTCGACCGCGCCGGCCGGCTTCCCCGAGGTCTGATCGATGGCGACGCGCCAGAGATTCATCGTGCCGTTGCGCTCACTCGAGAAGTACAGAGCGTTTCCGTCGGGCGCCCAGACGGGATTCCAGTCGAGATGAGCGTCCGCGGTCACGTTGACCAGGCTCTCCGGTTTTCCCGTTGCGTCAATCACGAAGATGTCGCGGTGGCCGCCACTGCGGGATGCCCAGAAGGCGATGCGCCGTCCATCGGGTGACCATGCCGGCTGCAGAGCGGGACCTCCGAAAAGCAGTTTCGACGCTCCGGTCGAGAGCTCCACGGTCCACAGCTCGCCACCGCTGTAGACGGTGCGCGGAGTCAAGTTTTCTTCCGTGGAGTAGACGAGTTTCGATCCATCCGGCGACCAAGCGGGGTTGAATCCATTCTCCGTCAGACGACGCACCGACTCGCCCGTCGCCCCCATGACGAAGATGCCGCCGCCGTCCCTGTCCGACCGGAAGGCGATCAGATTGCCGTCGGGTGAGAATGCCGGCTCGTCATCGTCGAGATCGCTTCCCGCGGTGAGGTTTATGGCGCTCGATCCTCCCGTCCGTTGCAGGAAGATGTCCCGCTGACCATTGGTCCGCTTGACGTAAGCAAACATTCTCCCGTCAGGTGAGATCGTCGGATGAAGCTCTTCGCCGCGGTCGAACGTCAGCTGAGTGAACGTGGCTGCAGGTGCCGGATCGGTTCCCTGGCGGCCGGCGAGAAAACCCGCAACCGCCGCGGCGATGGTCACGACGACGCCGGCTGCCAGCAGACCGTAGAGCATGTTCCGCGACTGAAGTGGTGCGGTCGCAGTCGCTGTTTCCAGCTCGATGGCAGTCCCTGTTTCGATCCTCCGCAGTTCTCTTGCGAGATCGCCAGCGCACTGGAATCGCCGCTCGGGATCTTTTTCGAGGCAGGTCATGACCACTCGTTCCAGTGCAGCGGGGGTGACGCGCTGAAGCGAGGAGGGAGCGGGCGGCTCGTGCTCGAGGATCTGCGCAACCAGGCTCGCGGAGCTGCTGGCGTCGAAGGCCCGCCTGCCGGTGATCATCTCGTAGAGCAAAGCGCCAAACGCGAAAATATCCGTACGTTCGTCGGTCTCGCGACCGTTTAATTGCTCGGGAGGCATGTACGGCAGTGTTCCGACGACCAATCCAGCGGAAGTCAGAGGTTTGGCCTCGGTGGGATCATCCTCTGCGGCCACCGGGTTGATCGCACGCGCCAGACCGAAATCGAGGAGTTTCGCACCACCCCTGGTCAGCATGACGTTGCCCGGCTTGAGGTCGCGGTGGATCACTCCTGCGCGGTGCGCGCGGTCGAGAGCATCCGCGATCTGAATCGCGCAGGGGAACATCTCGCGCAGAGGGAGAGGACCTCGTTGAAGGCGCGAGCCGAGAGTCTCTCCATCGATCAGCTCCATGACGATGTAGGTCGTTCCGTTGGAGCTGCCGATGTCGTAGAGAGCGCAGATGTTCGGATGGCTGAGCTGCGAGATGAGCTTCGCCTCACGCTGAAACCGCGCGTTGGCTTTCTCGTCTCCCGAAGTATCAGAAGAAAGTACCTTGATGGCGACGCTGCGGTCGAGCCGCGTGTCGAGTGCCCTGTAGACTTCTCCCATGCCACCGGCACCCAGCCGCGAAACGATCTGGTACGGCCCGAGGTTGCTTCCGTTTGGCAGTGTCATGGGTTGATTGTGGAATGATGGCGTATGAGGGTGCGGACTGCAATCTAAAATCGGTGCGGTCTCTCGCCCGGATTGTGTCAGTCCGAAGATCGGCCGCGCGCTCGCTCCTGCACCCCTGCCCCGGTCCTTTCCGAATGGTGTGTTACAACTCTCGTCATGTACATCGCTATGAATCATTTCCGGATCGCCGCGGGGCGCGGTGAAGAGTTCGAAGGACGATGGCGGGAGCGGACGACGCACCTCGACGACGTTCCCGGCTTCATGCAGTTCCATCTCGTACGCGGCGCCGATCACGACGACGGCTCCCATCGCTACGCCAGTCACGTGATGTGGGAAACCGAACAGCAGTTCGCCGACTGGACAAGGAGCGAAGCGTTTCGAAAGGCGCATGCGTCGGCCAGGATGCCCGACGGGATGATGATCGGACATCCGCAGTTCATGGGGTGGCAGTCGGTTTCGCTGTAAGGACGAAGCAGAGAAACGGTGAAGTCAGAGCCACTGCTCCCGGCTATCTCCGGAAGTGGCTCGATCAGCCGGGCGGCACATTTCGCGAGGGGCAGTGGGAGGCGATCGAAGCGATCATCGAATTCCCATTTTTCGGAGCAAGTCGGCGTAGCGGGGGTCGGCGTGCAGAGGACCCATCATGATCCGGTCGGCCTCGATGAACGAAAGCCGCGCGCTTCTCTGATCGTATGCGTTCTCCAGAGCGGAGAAGGCTGCATCAGCCTGGCCGAGTCCGGCATGGACGTACGCAGACCAGAGCGGATCACAAGCCGCTCCGTCGGAACCGCTCCGGAGATCCTGCAAGGCTGCCGTCGCGCAGCTCGTATCGCCGGCCATTGCGCACGCCCTCCCGAGATCCGCCAGCTGTTCACAAGCTCCGCCCGAATGCTGCACGGCATAGCGGGCCGAGCGAACGGCGTCGTCATGCCTTCCGACTTCCGAGTATGACCGGCTGAGACGCGAGTGGACGATGTAGAAGTGAGGATCGAGCTCCAGGTATCCTCTGATCGCTTCCTCATGACGCCCGGACTCCGCGAGTGTTGACGCCGCGGCAGTGCCGATGACCATTGACAGAGGATCGAGCCGTTGGGCGATGCGGATCTGCTCGAGGGCTTCGTCCGGTCGGCCGACGGAGCGCAGATGAATGCTGTACCAGTGGCGCGCCGTCGCGTAATTCGGCTTCAGGGCAATGGCTTTCCGGAACTCGGCTTCGGCTTCCTCCCATCGCCACATCTGCTGATAAATCATGCCGAGCGTGGCATGGGCTTCGGCGAGCGAGGGATCGGCCTCCAGGGCTCGCACTGCCGCCTCTCTCGCCTTCGGCAGCAGAACCGCGGCTGGCTCATCGGTGTACTGCTCCATGACTGCGTATGTGTCGGCGAGCCCGAGGTAAGGGAGCGCGAAGTCCGGATCACGCGCGATGGCAGCCTCGAAGGACGACAACGCACTTCGCAGCGCCGGTCCCGTTCTCTTGTTCCACTCGTAACGGCCTTTCAGGTAGAGCTGGAACGCCTCTTCATCGGAGGTCATGTGCCGCGGCGACATCTCCTCGATCGGAGCGCCGCGCGTCCGCAGTGCGCCCGCAAGCTCTTCCGACATTTCGCGCTGCAATGTGAGGAGCTCCGTCCGACTCCGTTCGTATCGGGCGCCCCACAATTGAGCATCCGCTCTCGGATCGATCAGCTCCACGTGTACGGTCAATCGGTCCCCACGCTGAACGACACGGCCCGCCACGACTACGCGGACGCCGAGCTCCTCCGCAATCCGCTTCGGAGAGATCTGATCGGACCTGTATCGGAATACCGTGTTCCGCGGAATCACCCTGAGCCGCGGATTTCTCGACAGGTGATTCATCAGCGTTTCCGCGAGTCCCTCGCTCACGTACTCGCTTTCCTCGCTCCCCGTTGCGCTGATGAACGGGAGTACGGCAACCGAGGTAATCGGTCCGGCGTCATTCGCCGTATGGCTGCGTCTTACGAGCAGGACTGAGGCCGCTGCGGCGATCAGGACGGCGAGAACTACCAATGCCGCGAGCGCCTTCTTGCGGCTGGAGAGCAGACGCGGAGGGGCGGCGGGGCGGCTCTGACCGGTCCCGTCCTGCCGCCGGAGGCGCGTGAGTTGCGCGCGAATCTCTGCTGCACTCTGCACGCGCACGTCTCGATCTTTCTGCAGAGCGCCCACGATCAGGGTACCGAGCTCCGGCGGCAGGGCTGGATTGATCTGCGATGGAGAAGGCGGTTCCCGGTTGAGAACGGAGTCGAGAATGACAGCCGAGCTCTGGCCGCCGAAAGGTGGGCGGCCGGTCGCCATCTCGTACAGCACTGCGCCAAACGAAAAGAGGTCCGAACGCGCGTCGACCGGTTCACCACGCGCCTGCTCCGGAGACATGTAGGCGAGGGTGCCCACCGTGGCGCCCAACGCCGTGAGCTGGCCGGGCACGGCAAGAGTCGGCGCCTCGATATCCACAGGAGCCGCTCTCGCTGCTTCCGTCGTCTCATCCAGTCTCGCCAGACCGAAATCCAGCAGCTTCGCTATGCCGCGGCTGGTGACGAATATGTTCTGGGGCTTGATGTCCCGATGGATGATTCCCGCGCCATGCGCCGCGTCCAGCGCGTCGGCGATCTCGGCCCCCAGGGTGAGGAGGCGCTCCAGGGGGAGAGCCCTGCCTCCGATGTGCTGCTTGAGCGTCGACCCGGTCAACTTCTCCATCACGATGAAGGGAGCACCGGCGTGTTCCCCGATGTCGAAGATCGTGCAGATGTTCGGATGATTCAGTGCGGACGTCGCTTCCGCCTCGCGCTTAAGGCGCAGAACGGCCTCGGTGCTGGCGGCGGTTCCACTCGGAAGAAACTTCAGCGCCACACGCCGGCGCAGCCGCGTGTCCTCCGCCTCGTAAACCACGCCCATCCCACCCTCACCGAGTGGAGCGAGGATTCGATAGTGCGAAACCGTCGATCCGATCATGATCGGCCATCATAGAGACGCAGGAAAATGGGGGTCAGACCTTCGTTATTCGGTTCCTCGCGCATTCTCGGGCTCAAAAGCATTCTACTCCGGTCAGTGATTCGCGCGGCTGAACCGAATGACGAAGGTCTGACCCTCTAAGCCCCGGTTGGTTAGCGCGCGCCCCCCAGCCGAGGTAAAATTGGGACATGGCTGAGAGCATCAAGGACGAAGCGCACCGGCTGATCGACCAGCTTCCTGACTCCGCGAGCTGGGACGAACTGATGGAACAGATCTGGATTCGCCAATCGATCGAGGCCGGGATCGCAGACAGCGAGGCCGGCCGAACGACCTCAGTCGAGGAGATCCGAGACAGCTACGGACTCCCGGAGTGAGGGTCCACTCGACGGATCACGCGAAGCAACAGCTCGCCGCGATCCATGATCACATTGCGCTGGACTCAGAGCGATACCTCTTCGCGTGGTCGACCGCTGGTGTCGGTTCGTATGGTCTATTCGCCGGCCACTACCTTCGTGGAACCATCGTTTCGAGAGACGCTCACGAGCCAGTGAAAACCGGGCCTCGCATATTCGCCCTTGCCTTCGATGAAGAATGTCCAAGCCTTCTCGCTCGCGTCTACCAGTTTGATCGAATAGTCGAGGATATCGCTCGACATGTTCTTTTTGAACGCGGCTATCGCGATCGCACGGGCCTCGATCTCGCTTGATGGCGCTTCAGACGTCGTGGTAGTCACCGGCGAATGGGAAGCTACCGTGCTGCCTGAACATCCGAGCGCTAGCGTGCTGACCCACAGCACTACCCCGATGGCCATAGTTTCGTTCACCCGAGCAATGGTGCTGCGCTTGCGTTTCGGTCTCATCGTTCGTTGGTGTTCCAATACGCGCGGCGAGCGCATAACTCTATATTAGTGGACCTAACGGAAACGGGCAAAGCGGACAAGTGTTGTGTCCCCCTGGTCAGATCGTCGGGACATTGCGGCACGCTCCCGAGACGATCGGCCGGGCTCGTGATGCCTCGGCCCACTCAATCCCCGCCCGGGGTACTTTCTCTACAATGCGTCCCGCATGAAGCTCGAGCTCCGCTCCCGGCAGGGTCTCCTCACGATCTCCGCCACGATCCTCGCCTCGGGGATGGCGTTTCTCGACTCCACCGCCGTCAACGTCGCGCTCCCCGCGATCGCCGAACAGCTGGGCGCGAGCTTCTCCGAGCTGCAATGGATCCTCGACGGCTACCTCCTCACGCTCGGCGCTCTCATCCTCCCGGTCGGCCGGCTCGCCGACAACATCGGAAGAAAGCGAGTCTTCACGTGGGGCGTGATCGCCTTCGCTGCGACCTCACTCGCGTGCGGTCTCGCGCCGGGGCCGCTCTGGCTGATCATCTTCCGAACGCTCCAGGGTGCGGCGGCCGCGCTGGTCGT
>DATLEY010000047.1:0-2180 GCA_035525215.1 Thermoanaerobaculia bacterium
GTGGCGGATGCCCCTGGAGGGGGGAGAGCCGGTTCGGATCGGACTGAAGATGCCGCATCTCCGCCACTTCGCGATCAGCCCCGACGGCCGGCGGTTTCTCTTCACCGCGGGCCAGAGCTCGGAAGAAATTTGGGTCGTCGAAAACATTTTTGGCGGCGAGTCGAGTGAGAAGATGGCCCATTCGAAGCCTTGAAGGAGAGTTCCATGGCACATCGGCTTTCCGCTCTGATTTCGACAACGATCCTCACAATCGCGCTCGCCGCATCAGGCGCGGAGATACCTGCCGAGGTTCTCCTTCAGCGGGCCATGCACAAACAGATGGTCGACGGAGACCTCGAGGAGGCGATCCGTCTCTATCGTGAGATCGCCGAGGACCATGCAGACAATCGTTCCGTAGCTGCGAAGGCGCTCGTGCAGATGGGCCGCTGCTACGAGAAGCTGGGGAAGGACGAGGCTCGCAAGGCGTACGAGAGGGTCGTGCGCGATTACTCGGATCAGGCGCTGCAGGTGAGCGAGGCGCGCGAGCGACTCGCGTCGTTGCAGCAGCCCGCGGCGGGTGAACCGGCCACTCTCGCCACCCGGCGCATCTGGCAGGGAGCCGAGGTCAACTCTCTCGGTGCCCCGACGAAGGACGGGCGATTCATCACCGCCACCGACTGGAACACGGGCAATGTCATCATCCGTGATCTCGTCAGCGGTCGAGTCCGCTCGCTCAGCGGCAAGTCCGGCTGGGACTCGCGAGAGTTCGCAATGTATTCGGTCCCTTCGCCGGATGGGACTCTGGTGGCGTACGCATGGGGATATTCCCGCTACGACCTTCGAGTGACGCGAGCCGATGGCTTGGCGACGCGCGTTCTCACCAGCGCCCATTTTCTTCAGCCGATGAGCTGGACTCCCGACGGCAAAGCTATTCTCACGCTCGTCTGGAATGAGGAGGGAAGCGTCGGCGCCGTCCTGTTCAGCGCCTCGGGCGGCCCACCTCGAAAGCTCGAGACCTTCGCGAGTGGAATGCGTGGAGTGCCCACACGCATGAGCTTTTCTCCCGACGGCCGTTTTCTGGTCTACGACCTCGGAAGGGAGAGCAGCCTGCGGCGAGACATCTTCGTCCGCTCGCTCGCCAGCGATGAGGAGCACCCGCTCGTCGAGAATCCGGCTAACCACTCGTTTCCGCTATGGAGCCCGGACGGGCAACACGTGCTGTTCGTCACCGATCGCGGAGGTGTGCCTGCGCTGTGGGCCATCGCGGTCGCGGAAGGAAAGCCGGCGGGCGAGCCGCGACTGATCAAGTCCGACATGGGGCGAATCTATCCCAGCGGGATCACTCGCGAGGGGACTCTGTTCTACACGCTGGAAGTGGGATCGAATGACATTTACGAAGCGACGCTGGATCCCGAGACAGGAAAGATGTCGGGAAAGCCACGTCTGGTCACCAGCAGGTATGCGGGATCGAACTCGAATCCGGCGTGGTCGCCGGACGGCTCTTCGTTCTGCTATGTGTCCCGGCGCGGATTGACGATCGGTGGGGATGCGAACCAGGCGAACGTGCTGGTGATTCGCGGCCTCGACGGCGAAGAGCGCGAGATCGAACCGAATGCGTTGAGCAGGTTTCACGGGCCGCTCTGGACTCCCGACGGGAAGAGGATCCTGGTGATCGGCCGGCCGCGCTCCGGACAGGGAAACAACGGTGTGTACTCGATCGATGTCGCTTCCGGAGAGGTGCGGCCTCTCCTGGTCGAGTGGAGCTCGTGGATCAATGGACACGTGCTCTCGCCGGACGGAAGCACGCTGTACTTCGGGCGTCAGCTCGGCGGGGAAGAAGGTTTTGCGCTCGTCCGGCGGGACCTCGAAACGGGAGAGGAGACGATCCTCCACCGCCCCGAGGACCAGGGAGGGCTCGGCTTGACGCTGGCGATTTCACCCGACGGGGCTTTCCTCGCAACGCGGGTCTGGTGGGTGACGGGCGAGAGGTTCAACGCGATCCGGATCATTCCCACGACTCCCGGCGGCGATTCGCGCGATCCCCTCGGCACGGAGAAGGCGTATCCGTTATCTCGCGGAGCGGTGGTGTTCTCGCGGGACGGAAGACACCTTCTCTTCGCCCGGAAGCCGAACGGATCGGGAGAGAGCGAGCTGTGGCGGGTTCCGGTCGACGGAGGAGAGGCGGCGCCGCTGGGGCTGGA
>DATLEY010000068.1:0-2932 GCA_035525215.1 Thermoanaerobaculia bacterium
ATACCACGCTCAACATCAGCGCATTCGGCGAGGACGAGCAGGGAGAGCTTTACGTGGCCAACCATAACGGGTCGATCTGGAGAATCGAGTCGACCGACGTTCCAGCGCGACGACGGCTGACCCGTCGAGGAGCTGATTGATCGACAAGAGTACGAGGTGGGAAATCGCCCACACCCTCATCGCGGCCCTCCTCGCCCTGGTGCTCGGCGCGGCGGCGATGGAGCTCTGGCGCGCCGATCTTCGCGTTCCGCTGGAGCGCCATGGAGACGGACTTCTTCACAGCGTGATGGTTCGGGCGGCGCTCGAAGAGGGGTGGCCCGTCACCGTCGATCGCGCCGGCGAGCCGGGCATCCTCGATTTCCGCGATTTCCCCGCCGTCGACAACTTCAATCTTCTTCTCATTCGCCTTCTCGGATTTTTCATCCCGGACTTCGCGGTCCTCATCAACGTCTTCTTTCTGCTGACGTTTCCTCTGATCGGCGCGGCGGCCTTCGCCGTCTCGCGCAGGGTGGGCCTCTCCCGGCCAGCCTCCTATCTGATCGCGATCCTCTACGCCCTGCTTCCCTATCATTTCGGCCGCGCCATCGGTCACCTCTTCCTCTCGGCCTACGCCATCGTTCCTTTCGCGATCCTCGTGGCGCTGAAAATCGCCGCTGGAGAGCGTCTGTTCTCCAGAGATGGCCGGAGGACCACCTTTCTTGCGGTCCTCTTCTGTCTCATCCTCGGAAGCAGCGGCGTCTACTACCCCTTCTTCGCCTCCATCTTCATCCTCCTCGCCGGGATCTCCGGCTCGCTCGCCCGGAAAAACATCGCTCCTCTCCGCACCGCGGCGACCGTGGTGGGAATCGTTCTGGTCTCCCTCGTCCTCAACCACCTCCCTTCGATTCTCAAGGAGCGCCGGGAGGGGAGCCTCGAAGTGGCGAAGAGGGTGCCGGCGGAGGCCGAGATCTACGGCCTCAAAGTCGCGCAGCTGATTCTCCCGGCGAGCGACCACCGCATCCGCGATTGGGCGGACGCGAAGAGGAGATACAACGCCGCCTCTCTGGTCACCGAGAACGACATGTCGACGCTCGGTCTTTTTGCAACGGCAGGCTTCCTTTTCCTCCTCGGGTGGCTGCTTTGGGGAAATAGGGAGGCGGCGGGATTCAACGACGCGAACCGCACACTGACCGATCTCAGCGTGCTGAACGCCGGAGGAGTGCTCTACGGCACGATCGGCGGATTCGCATCGATTTTCGCCCTCTGGATCTCGCCGCAGATCCGCAGCGTGAACCGCATCAGTGTCTTCATCGCCTTCCTTTCGATGCTGGCCGCGGGACTCATCTTCGACCGGCTCACCAGAGGGCGGGCGCGGTGGGTCGCTCCGGCCGCCGCGGCTCTCCTGACGATCGCCGGCGCGCTCGATCAGACCACCTCCGTGGCGAGGCGATTTCACGGCGAGCCCGGCTCCTTCTACGCTTTCCGCGACTACGTACGGAAGATCGACGCGTCGCTTCCTCCCGGATCCGAGATCTTCCAGCTTCCCTATTTCCCCTTTCCCGAGAATGGCTGGGTCGGCGGAATCGGAGATTACGAACACTTTCGTCCTTACCTTCACAGCAGCGACGTCGCGTGGAGCTATGGCGCGGTGCGCGGCAGCGTCGGTGATCTGTGGCAGAAGGAGATCGCGTCATTGCCGGCGGAAGCGATGGTCCGGGAGCTGGTGCTGGCAGGGTTCGAGGGCATCTGGATCGACCGCCGCGGCTATTCCGATCGCGCCGCGGCTCTGGAAGAAGAGCTCTCCAGATTCACAGGAGCGATTCCCTTCCAGAGCCCGGATGGCGACTATGCGTTCCTTCCACTTCAGCTCGCGCGCTATCGCCTTTCCCGGCAGATGAGCCGCGCCGAATGGGACGCCGCCTCCGCCGCTGCCTCCGGAAGAATTCTGGCCTCGTGGCGCTCCGGCTTTTCGGGACTGGAGAATGATACGAGCGGGGAGTGGCGCTGGGGGTCGCGCCGCGGCGAGCTGATGATCCACAACCTCGGGTCCGCTCCGAGTCAGAGCTCGATCCGGTTCTTCGTCGAGACCGGCCGCGACGATCCGTCGACTTTCGAGATCGCGAGCGCGTTCTGGAACGAGACTCTCTCTCTCGGCGCAGAACCGACCGAAGTCGAACGGACGATCACCGTGCCACCCGGGTCCCACCGCGTGAAGTTCCGTTCGAGCGCCCGCCCGATCGATGCGCCGGGGGATCCCCGCGTCCTGGTCTTCAGGATCAGCAATTTCGAGGTGGGAAGAAGAGCGGATGAAGAATCTCCTATAAGATCATCACCAATATGAGAAGCTGGCTGCTCACTCCCGCTCTTTTTGCGATTACTCTTGCCGCCTGTCAGTACGAGCCGGGCGTCGGCCCGGCGGAGCGGGTGATCGCCGTGGATCCAGCACATCGACAGGAAATCGAAGAGTGGCAGGCGCGCCGGACCCGAAGCCTGACCAGCGAGACCGGCTGGCTGACCCTGACCGGACTCTCCTGGCTCCAGCCGGGCCAGAACACCATCGGCTCCGCCGAGGGAAGCGACATTCCCCTGCCGGCAAGCACGGCTGCATCCGTCGGCACGATCCTGTTGGACGGGGATTCGATGACGCTTCGTGCTGCGCCCGAGGCGGGCGTCACCGTGAACGGAGAGCCGGTCAGGAACGTCGTCATGAAACCCGACGTCAGCGGAGAGCCGACGATCGCCGAGATCGGCTCCGTTCAGTTCTACACGATCGAGCGGGGAGGAAAGCTCGGCGTGCGGGTTCGCGACCGCCAGCATCCGGCGCGAACCACATTCGAAGGCCTCGAGTACTTTCCCACGAATCCGGAGTGGCGGGTCGAAGCCCGGCTCGAGCCCTACGATCCGCCAAAGCAGATTCCGATCCTCAATATCATCGGCATCGTCGCGCCGCAGC
>DATLEY010000082.1:0-7576 GCA_035525215.1 Thermoanaerobaculia bacterium
AAAAACCGTTCACGGGCACGGGCACGTTCACGTTCACGGGAAGGAAGCCCGCGAAGGCGGGCGGCAGATACGACAGCTGGGGGCGTAAGCCCCCAGTCCGAGGGGCCGTGCGGAAGCCAGAGCCCGCGAAGGCGGGCGGCAGATCAAGGCTCGCGTCTGAGCAGGGTCTTTGCTCGACGCTCGAAGGCTTGCCATTGCCCCTCATCCCCGACCCTTCTCCCCGAATGCGATTTCACGGATCGCGCGATCCGGACGGGGAGAAGGGGGCCCGCCCTCCCCGCGGCGTCATTAGAAGGCCGCCGCGCCAGCCGCGCAGAATATGAGGTGGCGTCGCGGCCGAAGAATCTCAGCCGCGATGATCGCTGTCGGGTTCTTATGCACGTTCAAGCTCGTTTTAGGATGCGACTGCAACGGCATAAGAATCCGATGACGGCTTGCGCATTCTGAGATTCTTCGGCCGCGAGACCAATCGTCTCTCAACCTCGTCCTCCCATGCGGCCTCTGAATGACCCCGCCCCGCCCACAGCAGTGACGGCGCACGTGTGCGCCGCAAAGAGGTTGCCCTCCGGGGCATCTCGGTCGCCACCCTCCGGTGCTAAGCTACGAAACCGGAGAAAGGTGGAACAGTGGCGCTCCTCAACAAAGCGATCAACGAGATCACAATCAAGCTGGTCTATTACGGGCCCGGGCTCTGCGGAAAAACCACGAACCTGGAAAAGATTCACGCCGACGGAAAGCTCCAGAACAAGGGGAAGCTGCTGTCGATGTCGACCGAGACCGACCGGACCCTCTTCTTCGATTTCATGCCCCTGGAGCTCGGCACGGTGGGTGGGCAGAAAGTCCGCGTCCAGCTCTACACCGTTCCTGGACAGGTCTTCTACAACGCGACGCGCAAGCTCGTGCTGCGCGGGGCGGACGGCGTCGTCTTCGTCGCGGACTCGCAGCCGACGATGCGCTCGACCAACACCGAGAGCCTGGCCAATCTCCGCGAGAACCTCAGGATCAATCGTCTCGATCCCGAGAAGGTTCCTCTGGTGTTCCAGTACAACAAGCGCGACCTTCCGGACGTCGACTCGGTGGAAACCATGTCCGGCTATCTCAGTCCGGGGAAGGCACCGGTCATCGAGGCTGCCGCGATTCAGGGCAAAGGAGTTCGCGAGACTCTGCAGAAGGCGATCTCTCTGATCCTGCAGAACCTTCGGAACAACGTCGATGTGAGTCTGAAGGAGGAGGAAGTGGTCGCGGAAGCCGCGGCGGAGCCAGCTCCGGCCCCGGCGCCGTCTCCCGCCCCGCCACCCGCACCCGCATCAGATCCGCTGGATGCTCCTTTTGCCGCCGCAGAGCCCCCGCCGGTGGCAGCGCCCGCCCCGGCGCCGGCGAAGGCCGCCGAGCCGTTAAATGCTCCTTTCGGAGACGAGCCGCTGGGATCCGCCGACGGCGGAGAGCCGCTGCTCGAGCGCGCGCGTGAAGTCGTCCGCTCTCTGGAAGTGGCCCTCGAAGCCGCCCGGGAGCACGAGCGGAAGCTGAGCGAGCACTTCGGCCGGCGCTGAGCCCGGCGTTGCCTTCATTCCGAAAGCGAGGCGGCATCGTTTGACCTGGTATCGCGAGTGGTTCGGCGAGGAGTATCTCGATCTCTACGCGCATCGCGATGACGCGGAAGCGCGTCAGCAGGTGGCCTTTTTCAACCAGCGGTTCGGGCGGATCGACGGTGAGATTCTCGATCTGGCCTGTGGCAACGGGCGTCATCTTCGCGAGCTCCGAAGCTCGGGGTATCGCGTCGTGGGATGCGATCTCTCCTGGACGCTCCTTCATCACGCCCTGGACACGCTCGGTCCGATGCCCCTGGTCCGCGCGGACATGCGCAAGCTTCCCTTCTGCGACGGCGTCTTCGAGGGGCTGGTGAGTTTCTTCACGAGTTTCGGCTATTTCGAAGAGGAGGACGAGAATCTCAAGACCGTCAGGGAGATGGCGCGCGTACTTTCGAAGGGAGCCCCGTTTCTGTTCGACTATCTGAATGTCCATCGCGAGCTCGAGCGGCTGGTGCCGCGCGAGGAGAGCGAGATGGGAGGAGTGCCCGTCGTCGTGGAGCGGTGGTTCGAGGAGTCGTCACGGACCTTCAACAAACGGATTGCGATCGGCGAGAAGCGATTTCTGGAGAGGGTGAAGGGTTATGATCTCGACGAGATCAGCGCGATCTTCGCCTCGAGTGGAATGTCCATCCGTGAAGCCGCCGGCGATTTTCAGGGCGCTCCATTCGACCGGGCCAGTCCGCGCCTGATCCTGCTGGGATCCCGACGATGATGACGACGATCGAAGAGAGCCGCGTCACGGCGGAGTTTCCTCTCGCTGACTACCCCTCCATCGGCCGGTTTGCTCTCGACCTGGTGGAAGGAGGGAAGCAGGCGGCCCGCTTCGTGCGCCGCCCCGACTGGACTTCGATTGCGCCGTCGCGTCCCTCCCGTGATCGCGAGGCACTCGCCGCGGCGCTCGAGTCGGCGAATCGGGAGTACGGTCAGGATGTCAGCGCCCTGGTCCGTCCATGGATGCGCGGCGAAGCCGTGGCGATCGTTGCGGGTCAGCAGGTCGGCGTGGGAGGAGGTCCGCTCTACACGCTCGCCAAGATCGCGTCACTCATCGCCATCCGGAGGCGGCTGGCGCAACGGGGTATCGCCGCCACTCCTTTCTTCTGGCTCGCGACCGAGGATCACGACGTGGCCGAGGTGTCGCGGGTGCTGGTCCAGAAGGACGGCGAGCATCGATGGATCGCCCCCACTTCCGACCAGCCGCGCCGGTGTCCAGTCGGCCCTCTTTCCATTCCAGAGGAAGTTCGAGCGAGCCTCGCCGAGCTGGCTGGCGATGCCGCGTGGCTTCGTCCCGGCATCAGCTACGGAGAGTCGTTCGCCCGCCTGGTCGTCGAGGCCGTCGGCGAGGGCGAGATCGTCCTGATCGACTCGCTTCTCCCGGAACTTCGCCGGAGCGGCCGGGATCTCATGGTCTCGCTCGCCGCCGTTCTCGGAGATGTGGAGCAGGATCTCGATCAGCGAAGCGCGGAGCTTCGCGCCGGCCGGTTCGAGCCGCAGGTGACGAAAGGACGCGAAGGACACTACTCGCTGCTCTACGCGATCGACGACAAAGGAGAGCGCGTTCCGATCCTTCCTCGCGAGGAGGCCTTCACGCTCGCGGAGAAGCGGCGGAGCCATGACGACGTGATCGAGTGGATTCGGTCGTCGCCCGAGCGAATCTCGACCGGAGTGCTCGCGCGCCCGCTGCTGCAGGACTGGGCGCTGGAGCCGTCCGTGTTCGTTGGAGGTCCCGCCGAGGTTGCGTATTACGCGCAGCTTCTACCTCTTCACTCGCGATTCCGCGTGGCTCCGCCATCAGTGGCGCTCCGCGGGCATGTGCTCGTCGCGCCGGCGAAGCGCCTTCGCGCTCTCGATCGGCACGGACTCGACGTCACGGCGCTCTTTGGACCTCTCGAGCAGAGGATGCTGGAGTTCGAGCCGGAGGCGAGCGCGGGCCTCGAGGAGATCATGGAGAACGCCGAGCGCTCGCTGGAGGGAGCCAGCTCCGCGATCGCGGATCTTGCCCTGCAGGGCGATCCCGGCCTGGAGCGCGCCATGCGCCGCTCCCGCCGGAAAATCGCCTACCACCTCGGAGTGATGCGGGGGCGGGGGGAGCGGGCGGTGGCGCGGCGCGACGCCGAACGGTGGGCCGCGGTGACGCGGCTTCAGCAGATCCTCTATCCGGAAAACAGACCGCAGGACAGAGTGGCGGGTTGGATCGGCTGGTGGAGCTGCTGGGGAACCCGGCTCGTTTCGCGCATGATCGAGGAAGCGGAGCCGGACTCTCCGATCGTGAGAGTGGCCGGAGTCAGCTGAGGAGAGGCGAGGGGGAAATGGCGAACGCGGGATCGAGATCCGGAGCGAGGAGCGAGCGCGTCGACATCATCGCGTTCGGCGCGCATCCGGACGATGTGGAGCTCAGCTGCGGCGGGACGCTGGCAGAAGCGGTGCGGCGCGGGCAGCGCGCCGGGATCGTCGATCTGACGCGGGGGGAGATGGGGACCCGTGGAACCGTGGAAGGACGGCGGAAGGAAGCTCTCCAGTCCGCGAAAGTCCTCGGAGTCACGTTCCGGGAGACGCTGGATTTCGGCGATGGAAATCTCGCCACGGGTCGCGAGCAGGAGCTCGAGCTGATTGGCCTCATCCGGAAATGGCGTCCTTCGATCCTCCTGGCGCCCTGGCCCGACGACCGCCATCCCGACCATACCCGGACGGGGAGTCTGGTCACGGACGCCTGGTTTTACGCTGGACTGGTCAGGGTCGAGACCGGCGAGAGAGCTCATCGCCCCGACATCGTCGCCTATTACCTTCAGAACTATCAGGTTGCTCCGAGCTTCGTCGTCGATGTGACGCGGTCGCATGCGCGCAAGATGAAGGCGATCCGGAGCTACAAGTCTCAGTTTCATGATCCGTCATCGAAAGAGCCGAAGACGTTCATCGCGAGCGAGCGGTTCCTTCCAATGATCGAAGCCCGTTCCCGCCACTTCGGCGCGTTGATCGGCGCCGATCACGGCGAAGCGTTCGTGACGAAACAGCCTCCGAGAGTCGATGACCTGGTGGCGGCGTATAGGGAGAGAGAAGTGAAATGAGAGTCGGGATCACGTGTTATCCGACCTTCGGCGGCTCGGGCGTCGTAGCCACGGAGCTCGGGATCGCGCTGGCCCATCGCGGAATCGACGTCCACTTCATCAGCTACGCGCTGCCGTCCCGGCTCAGCCTTCTGCACGAGCGGATCCGGTTCCACGAAGTGAGCATGATGAACTACCCGCTCTTCGACGCGTTTCCTCCTTACACGCTGGCGCTGGCGACGAAGATGGCCGAGGTCGCGGCATACGAGGAGCTGGACATCCTCCATGTTCACTATGCGATTCCGCACGCGATCAGCGCTTACCTCGCAAAGCAGATGATTGCCGATCATCCGCTCCGCGTCGTCACCACGCTTCACGGCACCGACATCACGCTGGTGGGACGGGACCCCGGATATCTGCCGATCACGAAGTTCGGCATCGAGAGCTCCGACGGAGTGACGGCGGTTTCGGAATCACTCCGGCAGGAGACGATCGCCTCGCTTTCGGTCGATGCGCCGATCGAGGTGATCCACAACTTCGTCGATCCGGCCAGATTTCGCCGTAGCGACTCCTTCGTCTGCCGCGGCTTCATCAAGCCGGGCGAGAGGCTCCTTGGTCACGTTTCGAATTTCCGGCCGGTCAAGCGCGTCATCGACGTTCTCGAGGTCTTTCTCCGGGTCAACCGGAAGACGCCGGCGCGGCTGGTCATGGTCGGCGACGGACCGGAGCGGTCCAGGGCCGAAGCCTTCTGCCGCGATCAGCGCATTGCCGAGCGGGTCCTTTTTCTCGGCAATGTTCCCGAACTCGAGGAGGTGGTCGGATCGTTCGATCTCTTCCTGCTTCCCTCCGAGACCGAGTCGTTCGGGATGGCTGCGCTGGAGGCGCTCGCGTCGGAAGTACCCGTGATCGCCAGTCGCGCGGGCGGGCTCCCCGAGGTCGTCGATCATGGGGTGAACGGGTACCTGACGCCGGTGGGGGCCGTGGACGAGATGGCGGAGCGGGCTCTCGAGCTTCTGAGCGACGACGAAAAACGCCGTCGGTTCGGTGTGGCCGGCCGGGCCGCCGCCACGGAGCGCTTTCACGTCGACCGCATCGTTCCGAAGTACATCGCGTTCTACGAAGAGGTCATGAAGGCGGAGCGAAGACAATCGCTCGAGCGTCGTCTTCCGGGCTCATAGGTCGGGACGATCATTTCCTCATGGCCAGACCGGCCTGAATCATTTTCACCCGATCGGGAGAGTCGGGCTCTTCGCCGCGCCGGTGGCAGCTCGCGCAGATTCCGAGAATCTGAAGGTTGTGGAACGTCGATATGAACCGATGCCTTTCGCAGATCTCCACCTGGCGCGCCTCGAGAGATTCGTCGTGGAACTCGATCACGGTGCCGCACGTCGTGCAGATCAGATGGTCGTGGTGGACGTCATCCTTGGTGACCCGCTCGTAGTGGTAATGATCTTCCCCGAGGTGGACGCGCCGCACCATTCCCGATTTCACAAGTAGCTCGAGCGTCCGGTAGATCGTGGCGCGCGAGATCTTGGCGCTCTTTTCCTTCAGCTTGAAGAGGAGCTCGTCAGCGTCGAAGTGGTAATGGGTCGCGAAAATCTCGCGGACCACCGCTTCACGCTCGCCGGTCAGCTTCAGGTGCTGCTGCTGGAGATATTTCTGAAAGCGGAGGACTTCGCGGTCGAGGGCGGGTTTCTTGAGCGACATCGAGGGCATTGTAACTAGAATGGCGCGCATGAAAATCAGGGAAATGCTCGAACGGATCGAGCTGGAGACGATGGCTCCCGCGGCCGCGCGCAGCTCCGAGACGCGGGGGCGGGACCGGAAGGAAAAGGACGACGATATCCGCCCTTCCTACCAGCGGGACCGGGACCGGATCATCCACTCCAAGGCCTTCAGGCGGCTGAAGCACAAGACTCAGGTGTTTCTCGCTCCTGAGGGGGACCACTACCGCACCCGCCTGACGCATGTGCTCGAAGTGACTCAGATCGCCCGGACGATCGCGAAATCGCTCCGTCTCAACGAAGTGCTGGCCGAGGCGATCGGGCTGGGGCACGATCTGGGGCACAGCCCTTTCGGTCATGCGGGAGAAGCGGCTCTCAACAAGCTCGTTCATGGCGGGTTCAATCACTACCGGCAATCGGTCAGGGTGGTCGAAGTCCTCGAGAATGGCGGCAAGGGGCTGAACCTCACCGTCGAAGTTCGCGACGGGATTCTCAAGCATTCCAAGGGAGAGAAGGGGGAGTTGCTGCGGAAGCGGCCGAAGTCCCGCGCGCTGACCCTGGAAGGCGACATCGTACGGATCTCCGACATCATCGCCTACGTCAATCACGACATCGACGACGGAATCCGGGCGGGACTCCTCCGCGAGAAGGACATCCCGAGCAACGTCCGCACGGTCCTCGGCACAAACGCCAATGCCAGAATCGACACCATGGTCCGCGACGTCATCGAGGCCACGCTGGCGACCGACTACGAGATGATCTCGATGAGCCCGGAAGTCTACGAAGCTCTCGAGGAGCTCCGTGCTTTCATGTTCGGAAATCTCTATCTGATCCCGAAGATCCGTCGCGAGTTCGAAAAAGCCCAGGCCATGCTGACAGCCCTCTTCGAGCACGTCTCGGCGCATCCCGCCGAGTATCTCGATCTTCCATCGAACGAGCCGGTGGACCGTCTGACGCTCGACTTCATCGCGGGAATGACCGACCGCTACGCGATCACTCTATTCGAGAGGGTGTTCGTTCCGCGGGCCTGGGTGACCTGAGGTC
This sequence comes from Thermoanaerobaculia bacterium, assembly GCA_035525215.1. GTDB lineage: Bacteria > Acidobacteriota > Thermoanaerobaculia > Gp7-AA8 > Gp7-AA8 > DATLEY01. The sequence goes on from DATLEY010000082.1 coordinate 7,399, forward strand.
GGGCGCGCTGCAAACAGCGGGCGGCCTCGCCGACACCCCGGCATTCCGGAGCATCGGCGGGCCGCCGTGAAACCGTCAGAATCCTTCGACCTTCGCCGACTTCCCGTACAGCATCCGTGTGGCAATGAAGCCGATCGCGACGATCAGGATCATGTACCAGTCGCGCAGCGGGAGTCCC
>DATLEY010000158.1:0-69404 GCA_035525215.1 Thermoanaerobaculia bacterium
GAAAAACACGGGGGCGGCGTTTCGCAAACGCCGCCCCCGGGGGAGCAGTAGGATGGGTCCCTGACCCCATCCCGCCCGAGCGCGATTCAGGGTCGCGCCCACCGGAAGCCCGTGAGATGACTTCCGGATTCCTTGGAACCCACCAGATTTCCTGGCGTGCCGTTTCAACCGCTAATCGCTCAAATTGCGAATCACCGTCGGAATGTCGAGATCACCGCCGAAATCGTTCGTCGCCATCGGTCCATAGCCGGAGCTTCCGTCGGGCCGCACGGATGGCTTGCGAAAGAAAGGGGGATCGTAAATATCGTCCTCCGCGCCGACCTGCTGCCCCGCACTCGAGCGTTCTCCTTCGGGAGTTGCTCCGCCCCCCGATGAGAGGTGAATGGGAGTCCGCTCCCCTGCCGGCGGCGCCGATCCTCCCGTCGCGCCCTCCCGCTGCCGCATCGACTGCAGCGACTCTCCCCGGGTGTTGAGCAGCCCACGCGTCGCGGTGTCGAATCCGGTCGCGATCACCGTGACCTTGATTTCGTCCTTCATGGAAGGATCGATGACCGTGCCGAAGATGATGTTCGCCTCGTCGTCCGCGGCCTCCTGAATGATCGAGGCGGCCTCGTTGACCTCGAACAGGGTCATGTCGGGGCCGCCGGTGACGTTGATCAGGACGCCCTTGGCTCCTTCGATCGACGCCTCCTCCAGGAGTGGCGAAGAGATGGCGCGCTGCGCCGCCTCGACCGCCCGATGCTCGCCCGAGCTGACGCCCGTGCCCATGAGCGCCATTCCCATCCCGTGCATGATCGTTCTGACGTCCGCGAAATCGAGATTGATCTCGCCGGGCGTGGTGATCAGATCGGAGATTCCCTGGACCGCCTGGCGAAGGATGTCGTCCGCGATCTTGAACGCCTCGTTGAGCGAGGTGGCGCGCTCGACGAAGTTGAGCAACCGCTCATTCGGGATCGTGATCAGGGTGTCGACGGTGTCGCGGAGCGCCCGGATCCCCTGCTCGGCCTGCACCCGGCGCTTCTTCCCCTCGAAGTTGAAGGGCTTGGTCACGACCGCGACGGTCAGCGCTCCGATCTCCGCGGCGAGCGATGCGATGATCGGCGTGGCGCCGGTGCCCGTACCTCCACCCATCCCCGTGGCGATGAAGATCATGTCCGATCCGCTCAGGATCTCGAGAATGCGGTCGGTGTCCTCCAGCGCGGAAGCGCGCCCCACCTCGGGGTTCGCTCCGGCTCCGAGTCCCTTGGTCAACTTCGAGCCGAGCTGGATGCGCGTCGGCGCCAGGGAGGCCTTCATCGCCTGCACGTCGGTGTTCGCGACGAGGAACTCGACCCCCTGAATCCCGGCCTGGATCATCCGGTTCACGGCGTTGCCGCCACCCCCTCCCACCCCGATCACCTTGATCTTGGCGGGAAGCTCCTCATCGATCGAGATCAACCTCTTCTGTTCCATCGATTCCTCGAATGTGATCATCTGCCGTCCTCCGGACGCTTTCTTCTTCACGATGCGGCGAACCACTGCCGCACCGAGTCGGCGACGCGCGAGAATCCGGCGCGCTTCGGTTTCTTCATCCGATCCCTGTTGCGGAAGCTCCAGAGCAGCAGTCCCGCGGCCGTGGCCCATTCAGGGCCGTTGACCGTGTCCGCGAGTCCCCCCAGCCCTTTCGGCGTCCCCTTCCGAGCCTGGCAATCGAAGATCTGCTCGCACATCTCGAGCATCCCGTCCATCTCCGCTCCCCCTCCGATGAGGACGATGCCGGAGCGGATCTCCTTTTCCAGGCCGACTTTCTCGAGATCCCGCCAGACCAGCTTCGCGATCTCCGCCGCGCGCGGCTCGAGGATGTTGGTCAGCTCGTGGCGCGAGACGATCTTCGGAGCGCGACCTCCCACCGTCGGCACTTCGATCGGCTGATCGTCGACGACCAGAGAGGAGAGCGCGCAACCGTGCCGCCGCTTGATCCGCTCCGCATCGTCCATCGGCGTCCGCAGCACGACCGAGATGTCCGAGGTGAAATGTCCCGCGCCGACCGGGAGGACGTTGCTGTGAACGACAGTGCCTTCGAGAAAAGCGGCGTAGTCGGTCGTCCCTGCTCCGAGATCGATGAGCAGCACCCCCATCTCTTTCTCGTCGGACGTCAGGACGGCCTCGGCGGCCGCGAGGGGCTCGGCCACCAGCTCGCTGACGGCGATGCCCGCCTTGTTCACGCAGGTGAGGATGTTCTGATCGTGCGTCCGTGAGCCGGTCACGATGTGGACCTGGGCCTCGAGACGGGATCCGGTCATTCCGAGCGGATCATGAATGCCGTCCTGAGCGTCGACCACGAACTCGCGCGGGATCACGTGGAGCACTTCCAGCTCGCCGGGAATCGGAATCGAGCGCGACTTCTCGAGGACACGGTCGATGTCCTCCCGCGTGATTTCCTTGTTCTTGCCGGTGACCGAGATGACGCCGCGCGAGTTGGCCGAACGGATCTGATCGCCGGCAGCGCCGACGCAGGCCGACTCGATCTGGACCCCTGCCATCACCTCGGCTTCGTCCACGGCCTTTTTCACCGCGTCGATCGCCTGGTCCAGATTGATGATGTTGCCGCGGCGGGTCCCTCGCATCGGGGCGGTTCCCTTCCCCGTGATCTCCAGCTGCCCCCGGTCGTTGACCTCTCCGACCAGCACGCAGACCTTCGATGTCCCGATGTCGAGCGCTACCGTGTATTTATCTGTCCTGGCCATCGGCCCTCCCTCACTGCAGCACGCTGCTGCGCGCCGCGTCTTCATTCGATTGATGTCTCCGCAGAACGACACGCTCGCGGAATCTGAGATCCGCGTACTCCAACCCGCCGCGTCCGATCCCTTCCGCCCTGGCGATCTCGTAGAGCGCCGCCCACGACTCCGCAGGCTCGTCTCCCACTCGAATCACCGTTCCCAACTCTCTGTCCCACACCGAGTAGCCGCCCGGCGGCCGCGCGCTGACCTGCGCAATCCGCGAGTAGAGCTCGGGATGCTCCGTCTGCATCCGCAGCAGAAACTTCGTCGTCTCGGCGATGTGAGCCGGATCCGTGTCGCTGATCAGCGGCAGATCCGGATTCCCCACCTGGGGGGAAAGCGGCGCGAACACCACGCCATGCCGGTCGACGTAGCGGAGGCCTTCCTCGGACACGACCAGCGCCGCGGGCGTTCTCTCGGTGATCTGAATCGTGAGCGTTCCCGGCAGCCGCTTTTCGACGGCAACACTCTCCACCCAGGGAAGGGCGCGAACCGCCGCCCGGACCGACTCGAGGTCGAGGCGGAAGAGATTCCGCCCTCGGTAGGTCTCGACGATCCTCTCGACATCCCCTCGCGGGGCGTGCACGAGGCCGGAGACCTCGATCCCGCGAATTGCGAATCGTGCATTCTCGAGCGTGCTCCGCCACATCCAGAACGCGCCGAGCATCAGCGCGGCGACCAGAAGGGCGTTCGCCGCGCCGATCAGAAGGCGCCGGGTCTGGAGCTTGCGGTAATTTCGGGGGGACCCAAGCTCGATGGGGCGGAAGAACCGCTCGGAGGAGGAGTCGTGGCCGACGCTCATGCGGCCCCTCCCGTGAGCATGTGGCCCACCTTGTAGACATCGCCGGCGCCGAGCGTGATGAAGATGTCGTTGTTGCTCAGCTCTTTCTCGATGCTGTTCGCGATGGCCTCGAGGTCTCCCTCGATCGCGTGAACCTGCTTCATTCCACGCGTGGAGGCGGAACCGGTGATCAACGCCGAAGTGACCCCTTCGATCGGCTCTTCGCGAGCGGGATAGATCGGCGCCACCCAGGCGAGGTCGGCGACGGAGAGAGCCTCGGCGAAATCGGAGGCGAAATCGCGCGTCCGCGAATAGAGATGCGGCTGGAAGAGCGCGACGATCCTCCGGCCCGGATACCCATGCCGCGCCGCTTCGAGCGTGGCCCGCACTTCGGTCGGATGATGAGCGTAATCGTCGACCACGGTGGCGCCGTGACATGCGCCCAGAATCTGAAACCGCCGCTCCACTCCGTCGAACTTCTGAAGGGCGGCTGCCGCCGTGTCGAACGGCACGTCCAGTTCCAGAGCGACGGCGATCGCGGCCAGCGAGTTCCGGACGTTGTGCTCGCCCGGTACGCGCAGCCGGACCTCTCCGACAGACTCGCCGTCACGCTCGAGCCTGTACCTGGCTCCGCGCCCGTCGAACCGGAGATCGACGGCCCGCAGGTTCGCTTCGGGCGACAGGCCGTAGCGGATCTCCCGTTTCTCGACGTGACTGAGCAGGTCGATCACGTTCGAGTCGTCGGAGCAGGCGATGACCGCGCCGTAAAAGGGGACCCGGCGGACGAACTCCGCGAAGGTGGCCCGGATGTCGTCGAGATCCCGGTAGATGTCGAGATGGTCGGCCTCGATGTTCGTGACCACGGCCAGATGCGGGTACAGAGTGAGGAAGGAGCGGTCGTACTCGTCGGCTTCGACCACCAGATACTCACCGCTCCCGAGACGGGCGCTCTTCTCGAGGTTCCGGAGGACTCCACCCACGATCAGCGTCGGATCGAGGCCCGCTTCCGCCAGGATCATGGCGATCATCGCCGAGGTCGTGGTCTTCCCATGGGTGCCGGCCACGGCGATGCCGCGCTTGAGACGTGTCAGCTCGCCGAGCATCTCCGCGCGCCGGATCACGGGAACGCGAACGGCTCGGGCCCGCTCGACCTCGGGGTTATCGCGCCGGATGGCAGAGGAGATGACCAGAAGATCGGCGCGATCCGCGTGAGACGGATCATGGCCGATGACGACCTCGATCCCGCCGCGGCCGAGGCGCTCGGTCGTCGCGGAGCGAGCCGCGTCGCATCCGGAGATCGTCAGATCGTAGTTCGTCAGGATCTCGGCGATACCGCTCATGCCGATCCCTCCGATCCCGACGAAATGGATGTTCTTAATATGGCCGAAATTCATGATCCTTATGGAATTGTCGATTTATTCATTGTAAAAGTGCTGGCGACCATAGGCAATTAATTTCTCTTAATTTCTTCAAGTAATTCGACGATTCTTGAAGTGGCATCCGGAAGCGCCGCGGTCCGCGACGCGCGTCCCATCGCTTCGACCCGCGAAGGATCTCCCGCGAGCGCGGAGATCTCGGCGGCAAGCTTCTCGGCAGTGAGTTGCGCTTCGGTGATCACCACCGCGCCTCCCGCCGACTCCAGGGCGCGCGCGTTGAACTCCTGATGGTTGTTCGTCGCCGCCGCGAACGGCACCAGGATGGCTCCCCTCCCCACCGCGGCCAGCTCTCCGACGGTCATCGCGCCCGCCCGGCTGACGATCAGATCCGCCGACGCCATCTCGGTGGCCATCGAATCGAGATACGCAAACACCCGAGCCTCCGGGAAGGGTGAAGTCCGATACGCCGCGCGCACCGAGTCGAGCATCGCCGCGCCGGTCTGATGTGTGATCTCGAGGGTCCCTTTCAGCCGCGAGAGGAAGAGCAACGCGCCCGTCATCGTGTCGTTCAGGATCTTCGATCCCTGGCTCCCCCCGAAGAGAAGGAGCCGGACCCGCGTTGACGCCATCCGAGGTTGCTCTGCCGCTTCGAAGAAGTCCCGTCGCACGGGATTCCCGGTCACGACTCCCTTCGCGCCGAACTGCTCGAGCGCTTTGGGAAATCCGACGGCGATCGTCCACACGAACCTTCCGAGGATGCGATTGGTCAGGCCGGGGAACGCGTTCGCCTCATGGATCGCGGTCGGAATGCCGCGCAACGCGGCGACGAGAAGAACGGGACCCGAGGCGTATCCACCCACGCCGAGAACAGCAGCCGGGTGGTGAAGGGAGAGAAGTCTCCAGGCGTCGGCGATTCCGAGAGGAAGGCGCAGGACGTTCTTCAGCGTCTGTCCGAGCGACTTTCCCTTGAGCCCACCGACGCGAACGAACTCCAGAGGGAACCCGGCGGCCGGCACGAGCTTCTTCTCCAGACCGTACTCGGTGCCGACGAAGAGCACCTGGCGGCGCGGATTCCGCTCCAGCCATTCCTGAGCGACCGCGATCGCGGGATAGATGTGTCCCCCGGTTCCGCCGCCCGCGATCATGAGCAGTTCAGACACGCGCGCCTCGCCTGCATCGCGCTGACGCCGCTCTTCGATTCCCGATTCGATTCGTGAGGATCACCCGGTTCTCCATTAGTCGGACCGTTGCGAGAGATTGAGAAGAAGACCTACGGCCAGCAGGCTCGCCAGCAGGGACGAGCCTCCATAGCTGATGAGCGGCAGGGGAAGCCCCTTGGTCGGAAGAAGCGAGACCGTGACGCTCACGTTGACCAGAACCTGAAAGGCGAAAAGTAGAGCCAGCCCGAGGGCCGCGTAGAAAACGAAACGATCCTCGGCACGCCAGGCGATCCGCAGCCCCCGCCAGACCAGCAGCGCAAACAGACTCAGAATCGCGACGGCGCCGAGAAATCCGAGCTCCTCTCCGATGATCGAGAAGATGAAGTCGGTGTGCGGTTCCGGGAGAAAGAAAAGCTTCTGTCTGCCGTTTCCCACGCCGAGCCCGCCGACGCCTCCGGTTCCGATGGCGATCAATGACTGCATCGCCTGAAAGCCCTTCCCCAGCGGGTCCGCTTCCGGATTGAGAAACGTCAGCAGCCGCTCGCGGCGGTAATCGGCCGAGACCATCACCACGGTGATCACCGGAAGCACGACCGCGGCGGTGACGAAGATCCGCTGCCAGGAGAGCCCGGCCACGAAGATCATCGCCCCCGCGACAGCCAGGATGATCGCGGCCGTTCCGAAGTCGGGCTGAAGGAGGATCAGACCCGCCACCATGGTCAGAATTCCGAGGAGCGGGAGGAGTCCCGCGGTCAGATCATTGATCCGTTCCTCCTTCGCCGCGAGGTAGGAGGCGAGGAAGATGACCAGCATCGGTTTGGCGAACTCCGAGGGCTGCAGATGGATGGTTCCGAGAGTGAACCAGCGATGCGTTCCATTGATCGGAGACTGGAACAACACGAGAATCAGGCCCGCGGAAAGGAGGATCAGCAGGCCGTAGGCCACTCTCCAGTCCTTCAACAGGTCGACCCGCACGTGCATCGCGCCGAACATCAGCGCGGCGCCGGCGATGAGGAAGATCCCCTGACGCGCGATGAAGTAGTAAGGATTGTCCGTTCCGCTTTTCTGCGTGGCGATGATCGCCGAGGCGCTGTAGATCATCACCAGTCCGACCACGACGATGAGGATCGCGGAACCGAACAGCGTCTTGTCGTAGCTCATCCTCCGGCTCATGCCACCTCCTCGGATCCGCGAACCAGCTCTTCGAAGTGGCGTCCCCGGTGCTCGAAGTTGTCGTACTGGTCGAAGCTCGCGCACGCCGGTGAGAGGAGGACCGTGTCGCCGGGACGGGCGTTCCGCCGCGCCCACTGCACCGCCTTTTCCATGGTTCCGGCGTCGATGATCTCGGCAGGCACGCCGGAAAGAGCGCCGGCGATCCGCTCGGCGGACGAGCCGATGGTCAGAACCGCTCGCGCCTTGCGGGAGACGAGATCGCGAAGCTTCTCGAACTCCCCTTTCTTGTCCTTCCCGCCCACAATCAGAATCGTCGAGCCGTCACTCATTCCCTCGAGCGACTTGAGGGACGCGTCGACGTTGGTCCCCTTCGAATCGTTGATCCAGCTGACGCCGTTCCGCTCGAGGACCAGAACCATTCGGTGAGGAAGGCCGGCGAAGCTCTCGAAAGCGGCGGAGACGTGGTCGATGCCGACGCCGAGCGCATGTGTCGCCAGCCATGCAGCCAGCGCGTTCTCGACATTCGCCATCCCGGCGAGCCGGAGATTCGCGCGCGGGATCGTTCGCTCGACGCCGCCCTCCCGGAGGACCAGGTTCGACTTCTCGATAAAAGCTCCTTCTTCCAACCGCCGCGTCGAGGAGAAACGGAGGACGCGCGCGTCGGTCACCGAGGCGGAGACGCGCGCGTCGTCGGCATTGAGAATCGCAAGATCGGCCGGCGTCTGGTTGCGGAAGATCCGCTGCTTGGCCGCGGCGTACTCGTCGATCGAGTCATAGCGGTCGAGATGGTCCGGGGTGATGTTCAGAAGGAGCGCCACATCGGGACGGAACGAATCGATCGTCTCGAGCTGAAAGGAGGAGAGCTCGACGACGTAGACGCGCGGGCCGGGAGCCACGCTGGCGATCAAGGGCTCGCCGATGTTTCCGGCGACGATCGGCTCCCTGCCGGCCTGCTGCAGAATGGCACCGATGAGGGCGGTGGTGGTCGACTTTCCATTCGATCCGGTGATCGCGATGACCGGTCCTTCCAGATGACGGAAGGCGAGCTCGATCTCCGAGAGGATCGGGATTCCCCGTTCCGCCGCTTCCTTCAGGATCGGAATGGACGACGGGATGCCGGGGCTGAGGATGATCATCGAAGCATCCTCGAGGAGAGAGCCGGGGTGTCCGCCAAGGTGGGTCTGCACGCGGGGATCGAGCCTGCCTTCCAGAGCGAGCTCGCTCGCCGGTCTCGAATCGGTGAGGACGACGCTCTCGCCCCGGGCCGCGAGAAAATTCGCCGCGGCCACGCCCGATTTCGCCCCCCCGAATACCGCGACCCTTTTCATGATGAAGTGTTGACCCGCCCTCCCGATTCCGCGCCGCGACATTCGTCGCGACGCGTCCTTCAACGATTTATCTGAGCTTCAGCGTCGACAGCGCGATCAGCGCGAACATGATCGCCACGATCCAGAATCGGACGACGACCTTGGTTTCCTTCCACCCCGAAAGCTCGAAATGGTGGTGGAGCGGCGACATCTTGAAAACACGGCGGCCGGTCAGCTTGAACGAGGCCACCTGAATCATCACCGACAACATCTCGACGACGAACAGGCCGCCGACGAGCACGAGGAGAATCTCCTGCTTGATCATCACGGCGAGGCAGCCGATGGCTCCGCCCAGAGCGAGTGAGCCGACGTCTCCCATGAAAATCTCCGCCGGATGCGCGTTGAACCAGAGAAAGCCGAGCGAGGCTCCCACCATCGCTCCGCAGAAGACGGCCAGTTCGCCCGTCCCCGGCATCCACGCGATGTTCAGATAATCGGCCACGCGCGCGTTGCCGGCCGCGTAGGTGAGGATGGTGTAGGTCACCGCGGCGATGGTCGTCGCGCCGATGGCCAGCCCGTCCAGCCCGTCCGTCACGTTGACCGCGTTCGAGGCCCCGACGATCACGATCATGATGAACGGGATGTAGAGGAAGCCGAGATCGAGGACCAGCTCCTTGATGAAGGGAAAGGTCAGCGTGGTGGAGTATTGGTTGTGGATCTGCGGGAGATAGGCGATGGCCACGCCCGCGATCGCCGCGACGAAGGTCTGCAGCGAGAACTTCTGTTTCGCGGTCAGTCCGAGGTTCTGCTTCTTGACCAGCTTCTGGAAGTCGTCGATGAATCCGATCGCCGCGTAGGCGAACGTCACGAAGAGAATAATCCAGATGTACGGGTTGAGGATGTCCGCCCAGAGCACCGTGGGGATGAGGATCGCCATGATGATGAGGATCCCCCCCATGGTCGGCGTGCCCGCCTTCATGTGATGGGACTGCGGACCTTCCTCACGGATGTACTGACCGAGCTTGATATGGGTCATGCGACGGATCAGCCAGGGTCCGAGGATGAATGAGATGAGCAGAGCGGTGAGCGCGGCGTATGCGGTCCGGAAGGTGATGTACCGGAACACGTTGAAGGCGGAGAACACGTCCCGCAGCGGAAAGAGGAGGTAGTAGAGCACTCAGCGCTTCCTTTCAGCCGCTCCGGCGAGCCCGGTCACGATCCTGTCGAGGCCGATGCCTCGCGATGCCTTCAGGAGCACCAGGTCGCCCGGCCGGATCTCGTTCCGGAGAAATGTCTCCGCGGTCCCCGCGTCGTCGAAATGATGAGTGGCCGCCGGATCGAAGCCGCCGTCGACGGCGCCTTCGAGGAGAGTCTTCGATCGCTTGCCGACCGCGACGAGCAGATCGATGGAGCGGGGAATCGAGCGTCCGGCCTCGCGGTGAAACTCCAGTTCGTCACTTCCCAGCTCGAGCATGTCGCCGACCACCGCGATGCGCCGTCCCTCCGCTTCCGCTTTCTCCAGCAGTTCCATTGCTCTGCCGAGCGCGAATGGATTCGAGTTGTACGTGTCGTCATAGAGGCTTGCGCCGTTCCAGTCGACCAGCACGCCTCGATGATAAGCCGGCTCGATCGCCGCCGCCCCCTCCTCGATCCCATCCCAGCTCACGCCGGCCAGCCGCGCCGTCGCGGCCGCCGCCAGGAAGTTCTCGAGATTGTGCCGCCCCGGCAGTGGAAGACGGATCCACCGCTCTCCGTCTGCGGAAACGAGACGGAAGGTCGATCCCCGCAGCCCATGCTCTTCGACATCGGTGGCGCGGATGTCCGCGCCGTCGGAGAATCCGTAGGTGATCCTCTCCCCCCGGAAATCGGCGGCGATCCGCATCACGTGCGGATCGTCGGCGTTGAGAACCACCCGTCCGCCCGGCGCCAGATTCTCGAGAAGCTCGCGCTTGGCCGCCGCGATCTTCTCGATCGTGCCGAAAAACTCGAGGTGCACCGGCTGGATCGTCGTGTAGACCCCGATGTCGGGCCTTCCATAGGAGGCCATCTGAGCGATCTCGCCGGCGTGATTCATCCCCATCTCCGAGACCACGACTTCGGCCTCGTCCGGCGTGTTGCCGAGGCAAAGGGGGAATCCGATCTGATTGTTGAAGTTTCCCCATGACTTGAACGCGCGACGCTCCGTGGCGATCAGGGTGTGGATCATTTCCTTCGTCGTGGTCTTGCCCGCGGACCCGGTGACGCCGATGAGGAGGAAGGGAAACTCGATGCGGATCGCGCGCGCCAGCGTCTGGAGAGCGACGGTCGTGTCCTCGACCTGCACGATCCCGCGGTCCGGCGGCAGAAGCTGCGGCAACTGCGAGACGACCACGCCAGGGACCACCGGAAACACCTGATCGAGAAAGGAGTGCCCGTCGAGCCGCTCTCCGATGATCGCGAAGAAAACCGAACGGTCGTCGACCTCACGGCTGTCGATCACGACACGGTCGAAGGAGCGCTCGCCTCCCTGGATGAGCCGCCCCTCGATCATGGAAGCGAGGCGGGAAAAGGTCAGCGAAGGCATCCGGCTCCCCTTTCCCCGACCGGGAGCGGTGTGCTCTTCCGACTCCGCCGGACGTCACGGCCGATCGCCCCTTCCCCCATCAACTGCCTGGCGATCACCGTCCATCCACGCGCCCGTCCAAACGCCGACGGAGCCGGAAAAGCCCACCGATTCGATCTATTGATAGAGTAATGCATTCTTGTTGTGGAATCCATACAAAATTTACTTTTTATTATCAAACTCTATTTCTGTACTGCTTTTTTCCCCGCCAGCTCGACTTCTTCGCGGTCGTCGAAATGGATGATCTGGTCGCCCACCACCTGGTAGGTCTCGTGACCCTTGCCCGCGACGACGACGACACAATCCCGCGAGACCATTTCCACGGCGCGCTCGATGGCCTGCCGGCGATCGGGAACGATCAGACAATCCTGCCGGCCGGTGCTGCGGTATCCATCTTCGATCTGTCGGATGATCACCAGCGCGTCTTCGCCGCGCGGGTTGTCCGAGGTGATGATGGTGGTGTCGGCCAGCTTCGCGGCGATCTCTCCCATCAGCGGGCGCTTGCCCGCGTCGCGGTCGCCGCCACAGCCGAACAGGACGACGATTTTTCGCTCCGGCGCGAGATCGCGCACCGCGCGAAGCAGTTTCTCGAGCGCATCCGGCTTGTGCGCGTAGTCGACGACGACGGTGCCTCCGTCAGCAACCTCGACGCGCTCGAACCGCCCTCTCACGCTCTGGAGATTGCGGATCCCCTTCTGAATACTCTCCGTGTCCACCCCGGTGACGATGGCCGCTCCGATCGCTCCCATCCAGTTCGAGAGATTCGGCCACCCGAGAAGAGGAGAGTCGATCTCGATCTCTCCCGCCGGCGTGATCATCTTTCCGCGCAGTCCGCGGATCGAGACCTCGAAGTTGGCGGCCGGACGGATGTCGGCGTCGCCAGCGCGGCCGAAGGTCATGGCGGCGCTTCCCAGCTCGGCAGCCAGCGTCCGCCCGTAGGGATCGTCCACGTTGACCACGGCGGTGCGGCGGCTCCGGTCGATCTGATCGAACAGCATCTTCTTCGCCGCGAAGTAGTCGTCGAAATCACGATGAAAGTCGAAGTGGTCGCGGGAGAGATTCGTGAAGACGGCGGCCGCGAACGGGACGCCGTGGGTTCTGCGGAGAGCGAGGGCGTGCGAGGAGACCTCCATGACCGCCCGTTTCACGCCGGCTCCAACCATGCGCGCGAACCAGCTCTGCAGAACGACGGGATCGGGCGTGGTGCGGTCCGCGATCTCGCGCGACTCGCCGGCCCGGTACTCGATCGTGCCGATGAGACCGACCGGCTCTCCCGTGGCGTCGAGGATCGACTCCACCATCTTGGTGGTCGTCGTCTTTCCGGACGTCCCGGTCACGCCGATGAGGGCCAGCGACTCGGCGGGCCTGCCGTGAAGATTGGCGGCCAGCAGTGCGAGCGCAACTCGCGCGTCCTGCACTTCGATCCACCCTCCCCCATCCCGCTGGCGCGGCTTTTCGGAAACGACGCACGCCGCACCCTGCTCGAAGGCCTGGTCGACGAATCTCGCTCCGTCGACCACGAATCCCTGCACGGCGACGAATACCGACCCCGTCGTGACCTGGCGGGAATCCGCAGTCACCGAGTGGACGTTGGCGTCGCGGTCGGCTCGAACCGAGACGACCGGAACGTCGCGCAGCAGATCTCCGAGCTTCAAGGAATGGACCTCCAGGGCGAAAACGACAGTTCGATCACCGGCCGCTTCCCGCTGCCCGGAGAGCCGGGCGCCGGGGACTGGCTGGAGACGACTCCGTGACCGCGCGTCCGGACTTCGAATCCCGCCTGCGTCGCAGCGGCGACCGCCCGCCTCGCATCCAACCCTCGCAGATCTGGAACGGTGTCCCGGGATTCCGGTCCGCCCCTTTCGGGACGCGCGGCCGGCTGCCCCCCCCGCTGCGAAAACGCGGCCAATCGAAACGACGGATCGATCCGCAGCTCGCGGCGCGGAATGCTCGGCTCCACTTCGAGATAACGGAGTGCCGCGTCCGCGATCTCCCGGAAGACCGGCGTCGCTGCCACCCCGCCGTTCGCTCCCCCGTGAGGCTCGTCGATCACCACGAGGATCACCAGTCGAGGCCGGTCGGCAGGCGCGTAGCCCGTGAACGAGGCAATCGTTTTCGACGGGTGATATCCCCCGCGCACCGGCTTCTGGGCAGTTCCCGTTTTTCCCGCGGCGACGTGCTCGGAAGGAGCGGCGGATCGTCCCGTTCCATTGCTGACCACGCTCTTCAGAATCTCGTTCAGGATCGCGCTGGTCCGCTCGGTCATGATGCGCTGCCCCGAGGGAGCCGCCGGCTGCCACACGACGTTGTCTTTCGGATCGACGACCCGCTCAACGATTCGAGGCTCATGGAGAATGCCGCCGTTGGCGACGGCGGCCGTGGCGGCCGCCAGTTGCAGCGGAGTCACCGCGATCTCCTGGCCGATCGAGATGACCGCGTTCGAGAGGAGCGACCATCGCTCCGGCGGACGAAGGATTCCATCCGCTTCACCAGGCAGGCTGACCCCGGTGCGCGAACCGAAGCCGAATTTCCGGACCCAGGAGTAGAAGCGTCGAGGACCGAGGCTGGTGGCGACCTTGATCGTCCCCACGTTCGAGGATTTCGCCATGACCGTTTCGAAAGGGATCATGCCGAACTTCAGACCATCGTGCTCGCGAATGCGGACGTCGGCGATCTGAATGCTTCCGTCGCCGCAATCGACGATCTGGGAGGGGGTGACGATTCCCTCCTCGATCGCCGCCGCGGCTGCCACGATCTTGAACGTCGAGCCCGGCTCGTACAGATCCTGGACCGGCCGATTGCGCCAGGAGCTCGCGCTGGTGTGGCGGAAGTCGTTCGGATCGAACGTCGGCCAGGAGGCGAGGGCGAGGATCGATCCGTCGCGCGGATCCATGACCACGACGCTTCCGGCCGGGGCTCTCCACTCCTCGACCGCGCGCCGGAGGGCGCGCTCGGCGATGAATTGAATCACCTCGTCGATGGTCAGGACGACGTCGTTGCCATCGACGCTCGAGTTGACACCGTCGCCGCCGACCAGATACATCCCGCGGCGCGCGTCACGGAGGATCGTGGCTTTCCCCGAACGGCCGCGCGCGTGGCGATCGAAGGAGTGCTCGATGCCGGCGAGTCCCCCGCCGTCGATCGAAACGAAGCCCAGCAGGTTCGAGGCGAGCGTCCCCTTCGGATAGGACCGGCGATGCTCGTCGAGAAAGTAGATCCCCGGAATCTCCAGAGCCCGTACCAGCTCGGCGGTCTCCGGCGCAAGCTGGCGCGCCACCCAGGCGAAGGCCCCCCGCCTGCCGAGGCGCTTCTCCAGTTCCCCGGCTGCGCCGATTCCGGGGATTGCCGCGAGCTTTTTCGCGGCGAGCTTCGGATCCTCGATGGCCTGCGGATCCGCGTAAACGGAAATTCCGGCCACGCTTTCAGCGAGAATCCTTCCCTGACGGTCGAGAATCGAGCCGCGCACGGCATTCAGCTCGACGGTTCTCTCCTGCTGGCTCGCCGCGCGCTTCACGAACTCGTCGTGACGCACGATCTGGATCTGGACCAGCCGCGCAACCACGACTCCCCCCCACAGCGAGAGGATTACGACCAGCAGCGCGACCCGCCGTTTCATCGCGCCCGCTCCAGACGATGCCGGACCGTGACGATCCGCGAGGCGTCTGTCGCTTCGAGACCGAGAGCGAGGGCTTCACGCTCGACCGCGCCGAGAGACGTCAGGCGCTGGAGCTCGATGCGCAGGGAGCGATTCCGCTGTTTGGTGGTTTCGCGGATCTCCTGGAGTTCCGTGGCCTGGCGCGCTAGACGGATGACCTGGAGGTTCTGCCAGGTGAACAGGAGCAGAAAGAGTCCCACGGGGACGGCGAGGAGAAGCACCGCGAGCAGTTCACGGAATCGCTCCCGATCGCGCTCCCGCACAATGTGGGTATTCTCGATTGGTTTCTTCTGTGTATACATCGCGCCCTTGCCGAACCAAAAAACAAGGGTGAAGATCTGCCTGCCGGCAGAGCTCGAGACGACTTACCCACGCACCCACCCCTCACGCGCCACCCCTCCCGTGTCGACTCGGGCCCCCACACGCTCCCGCCCTTCCCCGACCTTCACCCTTGCTCTTTGCTTCCGCGCCGAGCAAGTCCGGCTCTTCGCCGGCACCACTCCTCACACCTTTTCACCAACCCTCAGCTTCGCGCTTCGAGACCTCGGGTTGTTCTTCGACTCTTCCTCTCCCGCCTCCACCGGCCGCCGTGTCACGGAACGCAGCGTCTGCCGCGCGCCGCAGCCGCACACCGGCATGTCCGGCGGGCAGGTGCACTCTCCCTCGAGCCGCCGGAACGCCCGCTTGACGATCCGGTCCTCGAGAGAATGAAAGGAGATGACGGCGATCCGTCCTCGCATGACCAGCGCCCCGACGCCCGCTTCGACAAATGCATCGAGGCCGACCAGCTCCTCGTTCGTGGCGATGCGGAGGGCCTGAAACGTGAGCGTGGCCGGATCGATCCGGCTTCCGCGCGCGTGCTTCACCGAGCGGATCACCTCGGCGAGGCGCCCCGTCGTGAGGAGCGGCGTTTCCTCCCGCGCCCTGACGATGGCCCGCGCGATCGGCCCCGCGAAGGGCTCTTCTCCCCACCGCCGGAAGATTCTCGCGAGCTCGCGCTCGTCGAGATGGTTCACCAGATCCGCCGCCGTCGGTCCCTCGCTTCCCATCCTCATGTCGAGGGGCGCGTCGAAGCGGAACGAAAAGCCCCGCTCCCCGTCGTCGAGCTGCATCGACGAAACGCCGAGATCCGCGAGAAGGAGGTCGATCGTTTCGACCGCCTCTCCTTTCAGAATGTCAATGAGCGCTTCGTGCCGTCCTTCCACGAGACGGACACGGTTTCCGAACGGCGCGAGCCGCTCGCGCGCAATCGGCAGGGCTCGCGGGTCGCGATCAATCGCGATGAGCCGCGCATCGGGCCAGCGCTCCAACAGCGCCGCGCTGTGCCCTCCCAGGCCGACCGTCGCATCGACGAGGACCCCATGGGGCCTCGCCGGAATCGCGAGCTCGACCACCTCCCTCAAAAGAACAGGGTCGTGACGACGACCATCGACCTCTTCGACCATCCGCAGGATCACTCCGCCCGAGGTCTCGGAACGGCGCCCGGAAGGCGCTGTTCCCGGATCTCGCGCTAGATCCCGTGCAACTCCAGCTCCTTCCAGTCCTCCGCCGTGATCGGGTTGTCCGTCAGGCGCTTCGCGACCTTCGATTCGTTCCAGACCACCAGGTGATCGTTGTTTCCCAGGACCACGACGTCGTCGACGATTCCGGCAACCGTGCGGAGCACGGCAGGAACGAGAAGCCGCCCCTGAGCGTCCATGCTCGCGAGCTGGCCGAAGTAAGCCAGCCGCTCGGCGAGCTTCCTCCGCGCGGGGGAGGTCGACGGCATTTTGGCCAGCCGTCCCTGAAAGTCCTGCCATACCGGCAGCGGATAGATGATGCCGCTCTCCCCATCCATCGACGTGATGTAGCAGTCCGCGCCGAACCTCTCCTCGAGGATCGTTCGGAAGGCGTTGGGAACCTTGATCCGTCCCTTCTCGTCGACCTTCGCAGGGGCGTGCCCCATCAGGGCGCTGACTTCCACGGGCGTCATGGGTTAATTTCGAGAAAACGTACCACTTCACTCCACTAGTGTCCACATAATTCCACCAAACGAAGACGGCGAGGCGCGAATGGGGCGGAAGTGGGGTGGGAGGAAAAGTCCCGTCCGTTGAGCGCTCCTCGTGCGGGAACCAAAGTCAAAAACCGGGCACGGGCACGGGCGCGTTCACGTTCACGGCCGGCATAGTGGCGGGCGGCGTCTCGCCGCCCAGCCGAATTCGCGGAGCTGAATTAACCCCGAGCGCTTCGCGCGCGCAGCCGGCTGAAAGCCGGCGCCACAGAGGCCGGGGCTGAGGCACGGCCGGCAGAGTGGCGGGCGGCGTCCCGCCGCCCAGCCGGATTCGCGGAGCTGGATCAGAACCCGTTCTTAAGGTCGGCGCCCGGAGATAGACCGTTGCCGTTGCCGTTGCCGTTGACGGCTGTTGAGCCCATCCTGCGACGAACCAAAGTCAAAAACCGTTCACGGGCACGGGCGCGTTCACGCTCACGGGTAGAACCCGTGAGCCTGCGCATGCATGGCGACCGGCCGGAGGCCGGCGGTACTTTGGCTTCGCGTGAGCCTGCACGTGCATGGCGACCGGCCGGAGGCCAGCGGTACTTTGGCTTCGCGTGAGCCTGCGCATGCATGGCGACCGGCCGGAGGCCGGCGGTACTCTCTGGCCGTCCTCAACTGGGAACTCGGAACTCGGAACTAACAACTAACACATCACAACTAACAACCAACAACTACTTCATCATCTTCTTGATCGCCTTGATGACGTCGCTCGCGACCATGCCATCGGCGGACTTCAGCACGTTGCGGATCATCTCCAGCAAGTCGCCGCTTCCGCTCCAGTGCTCCCGCAGAATCTCCTCGTCGGTGTCGATGAGCATCCGGTTCAGAACGTAGACGCCGAATATCAGGTCGTCGATGTAGCCGATCGGCCCGAAGATGGCCTCGGGCATGATGTCGAGAGGAAAGATGAAATACGCGATGGCCGTTCCGAGAAGGACCTTGTTCTTCCCGCTGACCCGGTCGTCCTGCGTGAGCCGCCAGAGCAGAATGAACACATCCGGCGCAAAAAAGAGAAACTCATTGGCCTTGGAGCCCGCCTTCCCTCCCTTGGCGAGATACCCCCGGACGGCCTCTCTCAGCCGATCGTAGAACCGGCTCGCCTTCGCCTCCGAAACCGGCGGCTCCTCTCCTGCTTCCCGCAGCGTCTCGGCGAGCAACACCTCCGCTTCGCGGGCGTCCGATCCTTCTCCACGTTTCTCCTGTTCGTTCATTGAAATCCTCCAGACGGTTCCGGCAGATCCGCGCCGCCGGGCCCCATCGTCACGGCGACGCCGCCGGCGACGAAACGGATTGCTTCGATCTCCACTTCGACGAAATCAGGCAAGAAGCGATCCAGCGCGATGATCACTCCCCGCTCCTTGGGGTCGACCGTAACTCCGTCTACCGCCGCGAATCCCTCGGCGACTCGAAAGAGGAGCGAGGGGACGGGAAGGAATCCGAGCACCGAGAGATCCTCGATCGGGATCCTCGCGATCCTGCCCTCCAGACGGACGCGGCGCAGCGTGAATCGGAACGGGATCGGCAGCCCCTTGCGGAGCGTACCCTCCGCGATCGCCATCCCCTCACGGAACTCGAGCCTGTCGAGGGAGACCGGTACTCGTTTCGCGGCGAGCATGCGCCGTGCGAGCAGGGCCAGCTTCTCGCCTCGCATGCGGAGCTCGAGGCGATCCCAGGAGAGAAGACGATCCATCGGCGGATTCTATCGTCTCCGAGCGCCCGGTCGCACGACTCGGACGAGCCCGATTCATCGCCGGCTCCGGTCAATCAATCCGTTATGATTCCGGCCGCAATGCCCCGGCGGACCGACCTCTCCAAGATTCTCGTCATCGGATCCGGTCCCATCGTCATCGGTCAGGCGTGCGAATTCGACTATTCGGGAACGCAGGCCTGCAAGGCTCTGCGGGACGAGGGGTACCAGATCGTCCTGGTGAACTCCAATCCCGCGACGATCATGACGGACCCGGAACTGGCCGACCGCACCTACGTCGAGCCTCTCACCGTGGAGACCCTCGAGAAGATCATCGAGCGCGAGCGCCCCGACGCGATCCTGCCGACGGTGGGAGGGCAGACGGCGATCAATCTGGCCAAGGCTCTGATGGAGGAGGGAATTCTCGAAAAGTACGGCGTCGAGCTGATCGGCGCGAGCTACGAAGCGATCAACCTGGCCGAGGATCGTCAGCTGTTCAAGGACAAGATGATCGAGATCGGCGTCGACGTGCCGAAGTCGGCTCACGTCGAGACGTTCGAAGGAGCGCTGGCCTTCGTCGGCGACTCCAGCTATCCGGTGGTCGTCCGTCCTTCCTTCACGCTGGGAGGAAGCGGAGGGGGCATCGCCTACAACGTGGATGAGCTGAAGGAGATCGTGACCAGGGGACTGGCGCTCTCCCCGGTTCACAAGGTCCTCATCGAGGAGTCGCTCATCGGCTGGAAGGAATTCGAGCTCGAGGTGATGCGCGACAAAGCGGACAACGTGATCATCGTCTGCTCGATCGAGAATCTCGATCCCATGGGCGTGCATACCGGAGACTCGATCACCGTGGCGCCGCAGCAGACGCTCTCGAACGTCGAATATCAGGCCATGCGCGATGACGCGAAGAAGATCATCCGCGCGATCGGCGTCGAGACGGGAGGGTCGAACATCCAGTTCGCCGTCGACCCGGCCTCGGGGCGTCGCGTCGCGATCGAGATGAATCCCCGGGTTTCGCGCTCCTCGGCGCTGGCGTCCAAGGCCACGGGGTTTCCGATCGCCAAGTTCGCGGCGAAGCTCGCGGCCGGATACACGCTCGACGAGATTCCCAATGACATCACCAGGAAGACGCCGGCCTCGTTCGAGCCCGCGATCGATTACGTCGTCGTGAAGATTCCCCGCTTCGCGTTCGAGAAGTTTCCGAACACGACGCCGCTCCTCGGGCTCTCGATGCAATCGGTCGGCGAGGTCATGGCGATCGGCCGCTCCTTCAACGAAGCGCTGCAGAAAGGTCTCCGCTCGCTCGAGACCGGGCTCTCGGGGCTGGAGCCTCAGGCGGGCGGGGGGACCCCGCAGCAGATTCTCGACTCACTGCGGACGCCGACGCCGAACCGTCTCCTCGCGGTCGGCGACGCCATCCGCGCCGGAATCTCCATCGACGAGATCTACGCGGCTTCCGCGATCGATCCCTGGTTCCTGGTCCATCTGCAATCGATCGTCAGCATGGAATCGGAGATCCGCGAACATGCCGCCCGAGTCGCGGCCGGAGACGGCGCCCTCGGACCGATGCTCTTCCATTGGAAGCGGGAAGGGTTCAGCGACCGGCAGATCTCGCTCCTGACGTCGACCACGGAAGCGCACGTGCGTGCGTTCCGCCAGAAGATCGGCATCCGGCCGGTGTACAAGCGCGTCGATACCTGCGCCGCCGAGTTCATGGCCTCGACGCCGTATCTCTATTCGACCTACGAGCGGGAGAACGAGGCCGAGCCGACCGACCGGCGGAAGGTGATCATTCTCGGCTCCGGCCCCAACCGCATCGGCCAGGGGATCGAGTTCGACGCCTGCTGCGTGCATGCCTCCTTCGGGCTGCAGGAGATCGGTTTCGAGACGATCATGATCAACTGCAATCCCGAGACGGTCTCCACGGATTACGACACGTCGGATCGCCTCTATTTCGAGCCGCTGACCCTGGAGGACGTCCTCGAGATCATCGACCTCGAGAAGCCGGAAGGTGTGATCGTCCAATTCGGCGGCCAGACCCCTCTCAAGCTCGCAAACGACCTGGCAGCGGCAGGGGCCCCGCTCTGGGGAACCTCCACGAACTCGATCGATCTCGCGGAAGACCGCGACCGTTTCGGCAAGCTCCTGAATGAAGCGGGGATCCCGGTTCCTCCACATGGAGTCGCGAGCACGGAAGACGAGGCGGCCGCCTGTGGGGAGCGCATCGGATATCCGGTCGTGGTGCGCCCCTCGTACGTCCTCGGTGGGCGGGCCATGGCCATCGTCTGGGACGAGCCGACATTGCGCCGCTACGTGCGGAGCGCGGTGGACGTGGCTCCGGAGCGACCCGTGCTGATCGACCGTTTTCTCGAGAACGCATTCGAGGTCGACGTGGACGCGATCTCCGACGGAAAGCGCGTGGTGATCGCGGGGGTGATGCAGCACATCGAGGAAGCGGGGATCCACTCGGGGGACTCCACGACCGTCATCCCGCCGTACATGATCTCGCAGCGCGACCAGGACCGGATCCGGCGGCGCACCGTGCAGCTGGCCAGGCTCCTCGACGTCGTCGGACTCATGAACATTCAGTTCGCCATCGCCGGCGATGAGCTCTACGTCCTCGAGGTGAACCCCCGCGCATCGCGAACCATCCCGTACGTCTCGAAAGCGGCGGGGATCCGATTCGCCTGGCTCGCCGCGCAAGTCATGAGCGGAAAGTCACTGGAAGAGCTCGGGCTGACTTCCGAGCCGCGTATTGGCCGCTACTACGTCAAGGCTCCCGTCTTCGCCTTCAATCGTTTTCCGAAGGAAGACACGGTTCTCGGCCCGGAGATGAAGTCGACCGGCGAGGTGATGGGGAGCTCGCATCATTTCGGCGAGGCGTACGCCAAGGCGTTTCTAGGGGCCGGGGTGCGACTCCCGATGGGAGGAACGGCATTTCTCTCGGTGAACGAGAACGACAAGAAGCCGCTGATCGCGCAATTGGCCCGGGAGCTGGGAGAGCTGGGGTTCGCGCTCATCGCATCGCGCGGGACGCGCGACTTCCTGGCGACTCACGGCGTTTCGTCCGAGCTCGTTCTGAAGGTCCACGAGGGACGACCCAACATCGTCGACAAGATGATCAACGACGAGATCGCGCTGATCATCAACACTCCATTCGGCCGGAGCGCCTTCTACGACGACACCTACATCCGGAAGAACGCGCTGCAGCGAGGAATCCCCTGCATCACCACCCTCTCCGCCGCGGCCGCATCGGTCGAGGGCATCCGCGCGCTCCAGTCCGGCGCCACGACGGTGTCGACCCTTCAGGAACATCACGGAAAAAAGTGACTACTCGATGACGAGCCGCGGCTTTCCCATCGCGACTTCGGTCTTGAACGAGTTGTAGCAGCGGATCGTGTACGACAGCCGCGTGGTCTTTCCTCCCACCGACGCGGGGCCCGAGAGAATCCGGTGCGGACGTCCGAAGCCCGGCTTCTTCATCCGCATCGACGCCTTCGCGAAGGGGGCCGGCTTGCTGAACTCGACCACGATCTCGTCGACCATCACATCGGCTCCGCCCAGGTAGCGGAAATCCCACTCGATCCCTTCGCCATCCTTGATGGTCAGCTCGTCGGGACTCGGAAGCACCAGCATCCGGCCCGCTGAATACTCGATCTCGACCCGGACAGGGTGATTGCGAAACGTCACGCCGACGCCGGTCAGTTCGGAGGGATTCACGATCCGGTCGGCCATGGCGGGAGGAGCGGCGACGTTCGATGGTCCGGCGGCTCGGTGCGGAGCCGGGATGAACGAGGAGAGCTTCCGCGATCCCTCGACGGGAAACCAGGCTGCGACGATCGGCTCGTTGCTCTCGAGCCGGGGACGGCTTCTTCGCGCCGTTGCGCGCGGAGCGGCCTTCGGCTTTGCCGCTGCCGGAACACTCGCGCGAGCGGCCTTCGCCCCTGCCGGCGCTTTGCCCGGCGGCGGCGCGATGGGGGCCGGGCTGACTTTCTTCCCCGCGGGCTCGACACCTTTTTTCGCGGAGGCGGCCGCTTTTCCGGAAGGCTTCGCGGCCTTGGCGGGTTTCGGGGTTTTCGATGGCTTCGAAGCTTTCGCTGGCTTTGAGGCCTTCGACCGGGCTGTCTTCGCGGACTTCGCCCGCGAGGCCGCTTTGGCAACCTTCCCTTTTTTCGCAGGCTGCCGGCCCGCTTTTCCGGAGACCTTCTTGCGGACTGGAGCCTGAGGCTTGCGCGAGACGGTTCTCGCAGCCGCTTTTTTCGAAGTTGTTTTCTTTGAAGCTTTTACGCTCGAGCGAGATGCCTTCGCGGCCTTTTTTTTGCCCTTCGCTGAGGGCTTGGATGATCGGGCCGCTGCCTGACTCCTCGCCGGTTTTTTCCTGGAAGAGGCCGCCACTCCACGACCTGCTTTCTTCCCCTTCACCGCCGGCATAGGCACTCCGTTCTTCCGCCTCATTCGATTCTGAAGACGCCCGGAGAATCCGAGGCGGGCGATCATCAAAATAACCGAGACCTGGGGTTTGAAACGAGGTGCGCAATATACCAATGCACCCCAGGGAAAGCCAGCGATTTCGGCGTGGAATCAGGCGCGGATCTCGTCGCGCAGCACCGCGGCCAGGCGGCCGGCGATCTCTCGAATCTTCCCCTCGTCCTCGCCCTCGACCATGACCCTGACCAGATTCTCGGTGCCCGAGTACCGGACGAGAATGCGACCCTTCCCCTCGAGATTGCGCTCCGCTTCAGCAGACGCTTTCTGATAGCCCGCGAGGGTCTCGAGCGGAGGCTTCGCGGCGACTTTCTCGTTGAGGAGGATCTGAGGCATTCTCTCGAAGGTCCGCAGCTCGGAGAAACGGCGGGGATGATGCGCGAGCAGCTTCGCGCACTCCAGGGCGGTATGAATTCCGTCTCCGGTGGTGTGAACCCGAAGATCGATGATGTGACCGGACTGCTCGCCGCCGAGAATCGCCCCTTCCCGCAGCATCGCCTCCAGAACGTATTTGTCGCCCACGTTGGCGCGGACCAGCCGCACGCCTTCCTCCTCGAGCTTCCTCTCGAATCCGAAGTTCGACATGACGGTGGTGACGATGGTGTCGCCGGTGAGCGCGCCTTCGCGGCGGAGCGCTTTTCCCCAGAGATAGATGATCTCGTCTCCGTCGCGGATGACGCCGCTCTCGTCCGCGAAAATCGCGCGGTCCGCATCGCCGTCGAAAGCCACGCCCATGTCGGCTCCATGCTCGACGACGGCGGCGGCCATCTTCCCAGGGTGCAGCGCCCCGGAATCCTCATTGATGTTGCGACCGTCGGGGGCGTCGTGAATCACGATCACCGCGGCGCCCGCCCTCCGGAAGACTTCGGGAGCGATCCGGTACGCCGCTCCATGTCCGGTATCGAGAACGATCTTCAGGCGCGACAGATCGACCTTTCCGCTCCCTTCGAGAAGGAAGCTCTCGTAGCGCTCGATCAGCCCGCCCTCCTCCTTCAGCGAGACGCCCTCCCCGCTCGCCCCCTCGGTACGCGCCTCCTCCATCTCCCGCTCGATCTCCAGCTCGAGCTCGTCGGCCAGCTTCATTCCGTCGTCTCCGAAGACCTTGACGCCGTTGTCCTCCCACGGATTGTGCGAGGCGGAGATCGAGATTCCAGCGACGGTCTCGGTGATTCGGGAGAGATACGCGACTGCCGGAGTCGGAATGACGCCGACGAGTGTGGCGACGCCTCCTCCCTTTTCGATGCCGCTGCCGAGAGCGCGCGCGATCCGCATCCCGGACTCGCGCGTATCCATCCCCATCAGAATCCGGGGCCTGGGCTCGCGAGTGGACCGCAGACGACGCGCCAGAACCTCCCCGAGGGCGATCATCGTCGCATCGTCGAGGGGAAAGGCGTCGGCCCTTCCGCGAATGCCGTCGGTCCCGAAGAGCTTTCTCATCGAGAGTCTTCGTCATCATCGACGGGCTGGGGGACGGGAGGATTCTGAGCGCCGATCGTGACCAGGACATCCACCGAGGCCGGCTCGACGACGCGCACGAGCGGATAGTCCGAGATGACCGACACGGTTTCGCGGAAGCTCATGTTCCGCCCGGTGAGAATGATCCGTTCGGTGGGAATCTCGGTGACTTCCTCCACCAGTGAAGTTGGTCCGATGATCAGAGCACGGGCCGGACGGACCTCGATGTTCTCGATCACGAAACCGGTCGTGGGCGATCCGACCAGGTACGGCCGGATGCTGACCACGTCCTGTTTGCGCTGTTCGAGCTGCAGGCTGATCCGGGCCGGCTGCAGGGAGACGACTTCCACGTTGCGTGGAATGTCGATCGAGGACGGGGCGATGGGGATATTGACCGTCCCGCTTCGGGAATCCTTGAGATCGACGGTCACCTCCATGTTCTCGCCGCGAAGCTCACGGACCTGCGAGGCGGGTCCTCTGAGGCGAACGGCGATGGTGTCCTCGACGTCGCTCGAGATCACCATGTTGGCCGGAACACCCACGAGCGCGACGGGGATGGTGAAATTGCGCTCCAGGATCTCCTCCCGTCTCTCATTCGAGGCGAAGACCCAGATCACTCCGGCGAGGAGAAGGGCGAGAAGCTTTGGTCCGACGTTTCGCATCATGCAGAGAGCTTCAGGCGCTCGCCCCCGCTCGATTTGAGATTCGCCCGCAACAGATGGGCCAGTTCCGCCGGCTTGAGGTTTTCATGGATCCGTCCGTCGAGGGCGGCGCTGATGACCCCGTTCTCCTCGGAGACCACGATGATGAAGGCATCCGACTCCTCGCTCAGCCCCAGCGCGGCGCGGTGGCGGGTCCCGAAGTGCTCGGGGAGCGCGAGGCTCGAGCTGAGCGGCAGAAAGGTTCCCGCCGCGGCGATTCTCGATCCTTGCACGATGACCGCGCCGTCATGCAAAGGGGCGCTAGGCGTGAAGATGTTCTGTAAGAGCTCCGCCGAAATGAGAGCGTCGAGCGGCTTTCCGGTCTCGGCGTAGACGCGAAGGCTCTGACTCCGCTCGATGGCGATGAGTGCTCCGACACGCCGGCGCGCCAGCTCCTTGGACGCCGCCACCACGGCGTCGAACTGGGGCTCTTCGCCGCGATTGCGGATCATGTCCATCCATCCACGACCCATCGAGGCGAGCGCGCGGCGCAGCTCGTGCTGAAACAGGACGATGATCGCGAACGGGATGTAGAAGAGAACCTGTCCGGTGATCATCTCGAGGGTGACCAGCCTGAACGTCCGCGCCATGAGATACGTCGCCCCGAGAATGACGAGGCCGATCGACATCTGCATGGCCCGCGTTCCCTGAATGAGGCGGATCACCCCGTAGATCACGATCGCCACGAGGAAAATGTCGAGGAAGTCTCGCCAGCCGAAATCCAGCCGGGCCATCGATTCGAGGAAGCGCGTCATCTCCGCCGCTCCTCCACGGCGCCGAGGACCCGGAGAAAATCCGAAGTCTCGGCGACATCGTGGACCCGCACGATGGCGGCGCCCGCCGACGCGGCGGCGGCCACCGTGGCGAGCGAGCCCGCCATGCGATCGGGGCCGGAGGCTTTGCCGGTGAGATGGCCGATGAACGCCTTGCGCGAAGCGCCGACGACCAGGGGCGCGATCGGCACGAGCTCATGCAGCCTGGCCAGGATCTCGAGATTGTGATCGAACGTCTTCCCGAAACCGATGCCGGGATCGACCAGGATCCGCTCCGGGGAGATGCCGGCAGCGATCGCTGCATCCCTCCGCTCACGCAGCTCCGCACTCAACTCGCCGATCAGGTCATCGAAATGGATTTCCTCCTGCATGGTCTTCGGCTCACCGCGCATGTGCATCAGAATCACGCTGGCCGCGGCGTCCCTGACGATCGCCGCCATCCGCGAATCGCCGGCCAGCGCAGTGACATCATTCACCATCGACGCGCCCGCTTCCAGTGCGGCTTCCGCGACCTCCGATTTCCGAGTGTCCACGGAGATGAGAATCCGGCTTTGCCGGCGAATCTCGCGAATCACGGGGATCACGCGCCGCAGCTCCTCGCCAGCCGGGACGGTCTCCGAGCCGGGGCGGGTCGATTCGCCACCCACGTCGATGAACGCCGCTCCTTCCGCCTCCATGCGGAGGGCCGCTTCGACCGCGTACCCGGAATCGAAATGAACTCCGCCGTCGGAGAACGAGTCGGGGGTCACGTTCACGATCCCCATCACCCGAGGCACGCGGCGGGTACGATTCGTCGCTCCCGGCTCCAGGCCGGAATCTCGCGCCGTCCGCGCTGCGGCTTCGATTGGCAGGCTCACGCTCTCAACGATCCTCTTCGCGGGTGATCCGCGCCCCCAGAGCGCCGAGGCGGTCCTCGATGCGCTCGTATCCGCGGTCGATCTGATGAATCTGATGAATCACGCTGGTGCCCTTGGCGCAGAGCGCCGCCAGCAGAAGCGCCATGCCGGCCCGGATATCGGGACTGGTGATGTCGTTCCCGGCGAGCCGGTGCCCTCCCACGATGATGGCGCGATGAGGATCGCAGAGAATGATCCGCGCTCCCATACTGATCAGCTTGTCCGTGAAAAAGAGGCGGGACTCGAACATCTTCTCGAAGATCATGGAGGTCCCTTCGGACTGCGTCGCCACCACGATCATGATCGAGAGAAGATCCGCCGGGAAAAGGGGCCAGGGACCATCGTCGATCTTCGGCACCGCCCCCCCGACCTCGTACCGGACTCTCAGCTCCTGATTGTCGGGGACCCGGATGTTCCGCCCCTCGATGACCATCTCCACGCCAAGTTTCTGGAACATCAGACCGGCCATGTACATGTGCTCCGGCACGGCTTCCTCGATCAGCACCTCTCCGCGCGTGATCGCGGCCAGACCGATGTACGAGCCGACCTCGATGTGATCGCTCGGAATCGTGTAATCGATCCCGTGAAGCTCGTCGACGCCCTGGATCACGAGCTGGTTCGTCGAGATCCCCTGGATCTGCGCCCCCATCGCGTTGAGCATCTTGCAGAGATCCTGAACGTGCGGCTCGGCGGCGGCGTTGTAGATGGTCGTCGTCCCCGTGGCCATGACCGCCGCCATGACGACGTTCTCGGTGGCCGTCACCGACGCCTCGTCGAGAAACATCCGTTTCCCCACGAGCTGCTTCGCGCTCATCCGGTATTCCTGCGCGGAGACTTCGATCTGCGCTCCGAGAGCCTCGAGGCCCATCAGGTGCGTGTCGATCCTCCGCCGGCCGATGGCATCGCCGCCCGGCCGGGTGATGGAGACCGCCCCGCTGCGCGCCAGCAGCGGTCCCGCGAACAGAAGCGAGGCGCGGATGTGACGCGAGAGCTCGCGATCGGGAACCGTATCGCACTCCTCCTTCGCGTGGATCCGCACGACATTGCGCTCGAGACGCTCGACCGATGCGCCGAGCTTCTCGATGATCTTGAGCATGTTCTCCACGTCCCGGATCGCCGGCAGGTTCCGCAGAGTGACAGGCTCATCGGTCAGAAGACAGGCAGCGAGCATCGGGAGTGCCGCATTCTTGTTCCCGCCCGGGCGAATGGTTCCTTCGAGCCGGTGACCCCCTTCGACGATGAACCGTTCCATGGATGACCTCGAAACTACTGCCGGAGCATGATTTGCCGCGCATTTTGCGCGCGCGCCGGGAAGATCTCCGAGATATCACGATCCCGCGGATGGTGCTAGTGTTCTGTTTCAGAAATCGCCTGCCTGTCCTCGCCGGTTCTCCCCCCGGGAAGCGCCCCGCTGCTGTTTCCGAACCGCGACATGGGTCGTGATCGACTGAAGATCCGCCGCAACCATCCCTTTCCGCTGGCCGGATCGCCGCCGGTCGGTTATCGTGAAGTGGTGACGCGCGCGACTCTCCGTATCGACGGCATGCGCTGTGACCGTTGCGCCCGCGCCCTCTCCGACTCGCTCGGATCGCTTCGCGGCGTGCGGAGCGCGGAAGTCTCGGCGCGCAGCGGCAAGGCCGTCGTCGAATACGAACCAGCGGAGGTCGATGCCGCGCGACTCATCGAACAGATCATCGAGGAGGGATACGATGCGGCTGCGCTCTGAGCCCCATCGCGCGGAAACATGATCGTCGTCCCTCTCGGCTCAGGAAGCGGCGGCAACTGCTATTTTTTCGAGAGCGACGGCACCCGCGTCCTCGTCGACGCAGGGTTCGGCCCCCGCGAGACCGCCAGACGGCTCGCGGCCATCGGCGAGTCCATCGAGCGAATCAACGCCATCGTCATCACGCACGAGCATTCCGACCATATCCACGGCGCGGAGAAAATCTCGAGGAAGTTCGGGATCCCGATCTGGATGACCGCCGGAACCCTGGAGGCGAGCCGGATCGACCCGAACGAGGCTCCCGTCAGGCTCTTCCAGAACAACAGCGAGTTCCGGATCGGCGAGATCTCGGTGAGCGCGCGCCGTACCATTCACGACGCGGCGGATCCCGCCTGCTTCGTTCTCGAGGGGCGCGACGGGTCGCGGGCGGGAATCGCCAGTGACCTCGGGTTCGCGGATCCTCCCGTCGTCTCTCACCTTTCCGACTGCGACGTTCTGCTGTTCGAGTCCAATCACGACGTCGATATGCTGCGGTCCGGCACGTATCCCTGGAGCCTCAAGCGCCGCATCCTCTCGAACCACGGCCATCTCTCCAACGACGACGCGATGGTCGCAGTGCGCCGCATGCTCGGGCCGCGGACTCGATCTCTCTGTCTCATTCATCTGTCGGAAAAGAACAACCACCCCTCGATCGTCCAGGGAATGGCGCAGAGCATCCTCGATTCTCTCGGCGCCAGGATCGAGCTGAGCATTGCGGCTCAGCGTCTGGCGGCCGACCCGATCCAGGTTTCCCGCCGGGTCATGCTGCCGGTCAACTCCCCTCCGCGCCAGATGGCCCTGTTCTAGCGCCTCCCCTGGGGAGCCAGAGGGAATGGCCACCTGGTGCACTCATTCGATAGACTCCGCGCCGGGAGATCACCAGTGAAGGCAACCGTGACCGTGGAACTGAAGCCCGGAGTCCTCGATCCTCAGGGAAAAGCGATCCAGCATTCGCTCGGCGCGCTCGGATTTTCCGGCGTGGAAGACGTTCGCGCAGGGAAAGTGTTTCGCATTGCACTGAATGACCAGCTTCCCAAAGAAGAGGCCGAGCGGGAGATCCGCCAGATGTGCGAGAAGCTCCTCGCCAATCCGGTGGTGGAGAACTATTCGTTCAGGTTCGACGACTGAGTTCCGCTCCCTTTTCCCCCTCATGATTCTGCTCGCTCTGGCCACGCCTCTGGCCGCGGCAGAGCTCGTTCGGCAGGCGAGCCGGGACAAGCGCGTCGTCGCCCGCTTCCTTCTTTCCGGCGAGCCCCGCGCCATCGCCGTTACGAAAGACGGCACACTCTACGCCGGCCTGCGGAATCCCCAGTCCGTCGTTGCGATCGACTGGAAAAAAGGAACCATCCTGCGCGAGGTCATCCTCGACAACGAAGAGATCGCCGCGACCAAGGACTTCGAGACTCTCCGCATCGATGCCACGGGCACGCGGCTTGTCATCGCTCAGGGAACCGATGAGAGCGTGACGATTCTCTCGCTCCCCTCTCTGGCCATCGAGCGGGAAATCGGTCTCGAGGGTGAAGTGATCCGCGACGCGATCCTCGATCCGAAGGGGCGTTACCTCTACATTCTCGGTCGCTCCGTCCACGTCTGGGATTCGAAGGGTGATCGCGAGCTTCGCAACTTCACCGCGATCGACCCGATGGCGATCGCGGCCAGCGCGGACGGGCGATGGCTCGCCATCATCGGCTCGGAGAAGTTCTCGAACGGCAAGGCTACCGTGTTTTCCCTGATCGATACATCGAAGCTGGAGGAGTCGCGGCGCGAGCCTCTGCAGACGGAGCGGACCATCGCTTCGGCGCTTTTCGCCGCGAACGATCGCGCGCTGGTCGTCTTCGCCGACGACTGGGTGGCCGAGAAATCCCTCGCGCCGCTCGCCCCGCAGGTGATGAGCGGCAGCGAAGGCGCCAGGCGGGTGAAGATCAGCGCCGCGGACCTGATCAGCACCGAACAGATCTGCCTTCCAACCGAGCGCGGGCCGCAGGTCGCGATTCCAGGAGCCGCGAGCAACGTCGTCTGGTTCGCCGAGCGGCGCTGCTCGACCTCGGGGAGCACGGTCGCCACGCCACGTCAGGTCTCCACCGAATCGCTCTATGGCATCGACGCCTGGGCCATCGCTTATGATGTGTCCAGCGGACATCTGGTGGCCAGCGACGGCGAAGAGACCATCACCGTGTACCGAGCTCCCGGCGCCGCGAAAACGCCCTGACTCCACACTGGATCATCGAGGTCTGAGATGAGATTCGCCGTGGTCATCCTGCCTGGCTCGAACTGCGATGATGACGCCATTCACGTCATCTCGAACATCCTCGGAAACGAGTGCGTCAGCGTCTGGCACAAGGATACCGATCTCAAGGGCGCCGACTGCGTCATCATCCCCGGCGGCTTTTCCTACGGTGACTATCTCCGTGCCGGCGCGATCGCCAAATTCGCCCCGGTCATGGAGGCGGTCCGCGGTCACGCCGCGCACGGCGGCCTGGTCATCGGGATCTGCAACGGATTTCAGGTACTGACCGAGGCGGGGCTGCTGCCCGGAGCACTGATGAGAAACGAGCGTCTCCGATTCGTCTGCCGTGATGTGCATCTCCGCGTCGAGACGATCGCCACTCCGTTCACCGCATTGTTCGAGAAGGGCGAGCTGTTGACCGCCCCCGTCGCTCACGGAGAGGGAAACTTCCACGCCGACGAGGCGACGCTCGACGAGCTGGAGCGCAACGATCAGATCGTCTACCGGTATGCCGATGCCGAGGGACGCATCACCGCGGCGGCCAATCCGAACGGCTCCAGCCGCAACATTGCAGGCATCGTGAATCGCGAGCGGAACATTCTCGGGCTCATGCCCCATCCCGAGCGCGTATGCGAGTCGGTCGTGGGCGGCGTCGATGGCCTGAAAATCTTCCGGAGTCTGGTGAGCTCCTTCGCGACCGCTCGTTAGTTGTTAGTTGTGATGTTGTTAGTTGTTGGTTGTTCCGAGTTCCCAGTTCCGAGTTCCCAGTTCCCAGTCGAAGCGTGTCCGTAACGTGGCGGCCTGAAGCGTTGGCCAAGCCACGCGTGAGCCCGCGCGTGCATGCCGCCCGGCCGGAGGCCGGCCGGTACAGTAGGACCGGCAGCTGCCAACTACACGAACAACTGGGAACTCGGAACTCACAACTAACAACTAGCAACTAACAACTGCCTCCCATAGACTCACGCCCCGGAGGACCCCATGGACGACACGAAAGAGCCGACCCTCGACGCGCTTCTCGACGAGCAGCGGACCTTTCCTCCCTCTCCGAGCTTCCGGGAAAAAGCAAACGTGAACGATCCCGGAATCTGGGAGAAGGCCGCCGCCGACCCTGAGGCGTTCTGGGAAGGGTGGGCCCGCGAGCTGGAGTGGCAGACCCCCTGGCAGAAGACCCTCGAATGGAAGGCTCCCTACGCCAAGTGGTTCGTCGGCGGAACACTGAACGCGTCGGTGAACTGTCTCGACCGTCATCTCGACAGCCGTGGGGACAAGAACGCGATCATCTGGGAAGGGGAGCCGGGCGACTCCAGAAGGTACACCTACCGCGAGCTTCACGCGGAGGTTTCACGCTTCGCCAATGCGTTGCGCGGCCTGAACGTGAAGAAGGGCGATCGAGTCGCGATCTACCTCCCCCTGATCCCCGAGGCGGTCGTGGCCATGCTGGCCTGCGCCCGCATCGGCGCCATCCATTCCGTGGTGTTCGCAGGATTCTCGTCTGAAGCGCTGCGTGACCGCATTCTCGACGCGGAAGCCAAGGTGCTCATCACCGCCACGGCGGGGTATCGGCGAGGCTCGATCGTTCCGCTGAAGAAAATGGCGGACGAAGCGATCTCGGACGCTTCTTCGATCGAGCACTGTGTCGTGGTGATGCGGCGAACCGCCGCGCAGGAGGCGGATGAGACGATCAACATGCACCCGGAACGCGATGTCTGGTACCACGAACTGGTACGCACCAACGCCGACCAGTGCGATCCGGAATGGGTCGACTCCGAGGACATTCTCTATACGCTCTACACGTCCGGAACGACGGGCAAGCCGAAAGGCATCGTCCACACCACCGGCGGATACCTCACCGGTGTCTATGCGACGACCAAGTGGGTGTTCGATCTCAAGGAAGAGGACGTCTTCTGGTGCACGGCCGATGTGGGATGGGTGACCGGTCACTCCTACGTCGTTTACGGTCCGCTCGCGAATGGCGCGACCATTTTCCTCTATGAGGGAGCTCCCGACTGGCCGAGTCGCGACCGTCTCTGGGAGCTCGTCGACAAGTACGGCGTCACGATTTTTTATACCGCTCCGACCGCGATCCGCGCCTTCATGAAGTGGGGGCACCAGCATCCCGAATCGCACAATCTCTCCACGCTCCGCCTCCTCGGATCGGTGGGCGAGCCGATCAACCCCGAGGCGTGGATGTGGTACCACAAGAACATCGGCCGCGAGCGATGTCCGATCGTCGATACCTGGTGGCAGACCGAGACAGGCGCGATCATGATCACGCCGCTGCCAGGGCTCGTCGCGACCAAGCCCGGCTCGGCGACCCATCAGTTTCCCGGCATCGACGCGAAGATTCTCAGGGATGACGGCGAGTCGATCGAAGTCGGCGGCGGTTATCTCGCGATCACGCGCCCCTGGCCCTCCATGCTGCGCGGCATCTGGAGAGACCCCCAGCGTTTCGAGCAGCAGTACTGGTCCAAGTGGAAGGGAATCTACTTCACGGGCGACGGCGCGAAGCGCGACAGCGACGGCTACTACTGGCTTCTCGGCCGCGTCGACGACGTGATCAACGTCTCCGGACATCGAATCGGCACCATGGAAGTGGAGTCCGCTCTGGTCGATCATCATGCGGTCGCCGAAGCAGCCGTGGTCGGAATTCCGCACGAGATCAAGGGAACCGGCATCGCGGCCTTCGTGATCATCAAGGAATCGCACAAGAATGAAGACGAGCCAGGCGCGCTCCAGAAGGAGCTGCGCGAGCACGTGGTCCGGAAGATCGGAGCGATCGCCCGGCCGGAGACCATCATCTTCACGGCGGAGCTTCCCAAGACCCGCTCGGGGAAGATCATGAGGCGCCTGTTGCGCGACATTGCGGAGGGGCGCGCCCTGGGAGACGTGACCACGCTGGCGGATCCGGCCGTGGTGCAGTCTCTCAAGGAAAGGTACGAGGAGTAGCCAACCGGATCGCTCCGCTTCCGATCTGCCGTTGATCGTTCATGGTCGATTTCTCCCTCGTCATCCCGACCTACAACCGTGTCGACACGCTCATGCGCGTGCTCGGAGCGCTCGGCTCGCAGGAAGAGGCGCCGTCCTTCGAGGTCGTCCTCATCAATGACGGATCGAGCGACGAGACCGGCTCGATCGTTCCCCGCGCCATCGCCGAAGGGCGATTCAACTATCCGATTCACTTCGAGACCCAGAGCAATGCGGGGCCGGGCCAGGCGAGAAACCGAGGTACCGGAATCGCCGCAGGTCGTTATGTTCTTTATATCGGCGACGACACTGTCCCGGAGCCGCGATTTCTCGCCGAGCATGCGCGCGTCCATTCCGAGAGCGACCACGATCCCCTCCTCGCGTGCCTCGGGTACACCGGATGGCCCGATGGCGAGCCGGTCACGGCCTTCATGGATTACATCAACGACTTCGGCCTCCAGTTCGGCTACCGGCTGATCGAGCACGGAGCGATCGTCCCTTTCAATTTCTTCTACACCTCGAACATCTCCATCTCCCGGAGCGTTCTGGGCGCTTCGCCGTTCGACACGACCTTTCCCGCGGCCGCCTGGGAAGACATCGAGCTCGCCTACCGGCTGGAGCGGGAGGGTCTGAAGATCCGTTACAGCGCGCGCGCCGTGACCCGGCACTACCACCAGATGACCGTCGACAGTTTCGCGAGGCGCCAGTTCACGGTCGGAAGATCGGGAGCGATTTTTTTCGAGAAGCATCCCGAGCTCGGCCACTTCCTGGGCGTCCATGAGCTCGGCGAGCGGGGCCTGGCCAGCGAGGCCGAGATCAGGCGGCTGACTCTCTTCGCCCGCCTGGGTGAGCGATTCAGGCCCCTGGCCCGGAATGACGTCTTCGAAAGGCTGATGCGGCAGCATTACCTCCGAGGGCTGCAGGAAGGGCTGAGGAAACAGAAACCGGCATGAGGACCGTCGCGAGCGCCGGTGAAGCGCAAATGACTCCCTTGAATCGCGAGGTGAGTCAAAAACCGGGCACGGGCACGTTCACGTTCACGGGTCGACGGGGGTGCGTCGTCATCCTGAGCGTGAGCGAAGGATCTGGGGGATTGGGACGGGAGAAACGCGGAGCTGGGGTAGGGCACGAGAGCGTTGATTCGCTCGACATTGGCCACGGGGTGAAGCGGTGTCATTAGAAGGCCGCACGCGCCAGCCGCGCAGAATATGAGCTGGAGTCGCGGCCGAAGAATCTCAGCCGCGATGATCGCTGTCGGGTTCTTATACACGTCCAGACGCGTTCGTTCGATGCAACTGCCCGGGCACGAGAATCCGATGACGGCCTGCGCATTCTGAGATTCTTCGGCCGCGAGACCAATCGTCTCTCAACCTCGTCTTCTCGTGCGGCCTCTGAATGACCCACCCTCCCCCGCTCGCAGCCGGGGGGGGTGTCATTAGAAGGACTTTGAGGATCTGCCGCCTGCCGGCCGTGCCTGATCTTTTTCATCGGCTAGAATGTCGCCCACATGGCTCTGGACGGCTTTTTTCTCGCGGTTGAAGGGATCGAAGGATCCGGCAAGACGACGCAGGTCGCACGGCTCGAGCAGCGGATCCGCTCGGGCGGCGGCAACGTCATCGTGACCAAGGAGCCGGGGGGAACGGCGACGGGAAACCGGATTCGCTCCATTCTCCTCGATCCCCAGGAAGAGGGGATGGATCCTCTCACCGAGCTCTTTCTCTACGCGGCATCGCGGCGCCAGCACGTGGTGGAGCTGATCCGTCCCGCTCTGGAGCGGGGAGCGGTCGTGCTCTGCGACAGGTTCACCGACGCGACACTCGCCTATCAGGGCTTTGGAAGGCTTCTCGATCTCGATCGTCTTCGTCAGATCAACGACTGGGCCACCGACGGAATCCGCCCGACGCTCACCCTGATCCTCGATCTGCCCGAATCCGTGGGACTGGATCGAGCCAAGGAACGGAACGCGGCGGAGGACCTTCAGCGGGAGAGCCGCCTCGAGGGAGAGGATCTCCGTTTCCATCGTCGAGTGCGAGAGGGATATCTGACTCTGGCCGAAGCGCAGCCGGATCGCTACGCGGTCGTCGACGCGAGCGGGAGCGCGGACGAGGTTTTCGATCGACTCGTTCAAACCCTGGAGTCCCGGGTTCCGCGGCTGATGGCGACCGCTGTTTCATGACCCGGGTCGACGACCTGCTTCTGGACACGGCCCGGCGTGGCGAGCTTCATCATGCCGTGATTCTCCACGGTCCTTCCGCGCCCACCCTTTCGACGCTCGCGCTCCGCATCGCCCGCGCGCTGAACTGTATCGAGCGGACCACCGGCGACGATTGCCTGGCCTGTCGCAAGATCGAAAAGGGAACGCATCCCGACGTGCACATGGTCGGAGTCGACGAGAACCGGAAGCTGATCGCGGTGGAACAGATCCGGGAAATGATCGGCGGCGCGGCGCACCGTCCCTATGAAGGACGGACGAAGGTCTTCATCGTCGCGGCAGCCGAGGCGATCAGCACCGCGGGGGCGAACGCCATGCTCAAGACGCTGGAAGAGCCGGGACGCGATACGGTCTTTCTACTGCTCACTCGCGCCCCGGATCTCCTTCTCCCCACCATCCGCTCTCGCGCGCAGTCGATCGCGATTGCCCCGCCGGTCATCGATTCCGACGAGAGAGCGAGCGACGCTCTCCGCCGCCTCCGTGACGAGCTGCTCTCGCTTCCCGGACTCAGTGAGGAGGATGCCTCCCGCCTGACGCGCTCGATCCTCGCGCGGCTGAGTCAGTGGGCGGGCTCGCGCGACACCGGCGCGCTTCTGGGGATCGCCAGCGAGCTCTCCTCCGAGACCGAGCCTCGGGCCGCACTTCCCCTTCTCGCCACCGTCCTTCGCGACCTCGCTTCGCGCGAGCCGGAAGCGATGCTCGACCCGGGCGCCGCCGCGACCGTCCGCGATTCGATTCCGATCGAGACCCTTCTGCGCGCCGCCCACACGAGCCTTCGGAACGCCCAGCGACTCACGGTGAACGCCGATGGGCGGCTGCTGCTCGAGCAGGCGCTCTGCGCGCTGGCGGGTGGGAGGGGATGACGGGAGTCCTGAGTGCTGAGTCCTGAGTGCTGAGTCCTGAGTGGAGGTTCCCGTGAACGTGCCCGTGCCCGTGCCCGTGAACGGTTTTTGACTCACCCACTCGCGATTCGGCGGTGCACTCCACTCCATCAGATCAAAGTTCCGCTCCAATCCGCCCAAAACAAAAAGGCCCCGACCCTTTCGGGCCGGGGCTCTTGATTCGTTCTGGATGGATGTTGGAAATGCGATCTGGCGGGCTGTTATCGGTGAGATCTCTGGAGGCTCATCTTTGAAGAAGGTTTTGTCGGAAGAAAGATGACTGGAGCGATTTCCGCCTCCCATCCAGGACTACTTTGGTTCGACAGCGAAAGTATAACCGGTTTAAAGGGACTTTGTGAAAACTTTCACCATCGTGACTTCTTTGTGACCGCCGTCCCCAAGCTCAGCCGTTTCAGTCAGATGGGGAGGGTACCGCCGCCGCCGCCGCCGCCGGTGGGCTGGCGGGTCGGGGAGAAAGGCGTTGGGCCCCCCGAGGCGTGAGGGGGTAGGTGAGATCGAGGTGACCGGCGAGTGTGGGGACGACCTCTCCCCCGACCAGCAGTTGCACGCGACGGACGGAAGAGAGATTGGCGGTGAGACTCTGCACGACTGCATACGCGGCGGTAAGCTCGGCATGGCTTCCGGCGTTCCAGCCGCTTTGCAGCGTCTCGCCGCCGAGATCGATCACGGCTGTCCCCCCCGGAAGAAGGAACGCTCCGCGCACGACGGCGTCATCGGGAAAGGGGCGCGGGAATCCGCCAGGCGCCGGCCCTTCAATGAGCGCGGTGGCGATGGTACGCACCGCGGCGGCTTCGCTTTCGGGCATCGGCAAGTCGCGAGGAACCGGAACCAGGACGCCGTCGCCGCCCTCATAGAAACAGACCACCCGACGCGACTCCATCGGATCCTGCTGCGCCGCGGAGGGAGGGATGTGGGCCGGGTCTTCGCGCGAGCATCCGGTCGCAAAAAAAACAGCCGCGACGAAGATCGTGCAGCGGAGCTTCATTGCGCGCCGCTCGCCGGAGCGGCTGCCGGAGTCCCCGCCGCGGTCGATCGTTCGGCGGGGAGGCCGAGATGCGCTTCATGCTCGGCTTTGAACTTGGTGATGGCCCGAGCCAGAGCCCGGGCGATCACATCCTGATATTCGGCGGAGGCGAGCTTCGATTCTTCTTCGGGATTCGAGATGAACCCGACCTCCACGAGGGCCGCCGGCATCGTCGCTCCGATGAGGACCTTGAAAGGCGCCTGCTTCACGCCGCGGTTCTCGACGCCGCTGGCGCTGTTCATCTCTTCCTGCACCAGCTCGGCGAGGCGGCTGGACTCCTTCAGATATTTCTGCTGCGCGAGGTCCCAGAGGATCAGATTGAGATCGGATCGTGAAGCCGCGCCTCCCGCGCTCGAGTCCATGGCGTTCTCCCGCTCGGCGGTTGCGCGCGCCAGCTCGTCCGACGCATCGAGGGAGAGGTAGTAGGTTTCCGCTCCGTGAGCCTGTGGAGTGCGCGAAGCGTTCAGATGAACCGAGAGGAAAAGGTCAGCACTGTATTGATTGGCCAGCGCGGTCCGCTCATCGAGCGGGACAACGCTGTCGTCCTCCCGCGTCAGGAGAACGCGAACCCCCAGCGTCGATCCGAGGATCGACTGGAGCCGGCGACAGATGGCCAGAGTGGCGCCTTTCTCGACCAGCCCTCCGGGACCGACCGCTCCGACTTCCTTGCCGCCATGTCCCGGATCGAGAACGATCGTCCGGATTCCGGCGGAGGCGGGCTCCCGAAGGGAACCCGGCAGGGGAAGCTGGCCGTCGGGAACACGCTCCCCCTTCTGAAGATCGATGACGACCCGAAAAGGATTCTGGAGCGTGTAGGAATCGCCGGCGACATCTCTCGACTCCAGAGCGATGATCACCTGGCGTTCCTGAACGGAGACGCGATCGAGAAATGGTTCCTCGTAGCCCCGATCGGCCGTGCCCGTCAGGGGATTCCGGAACTGAATCACGTAGGCCGCGGGGTCGCGCCGAAGGGTATACGGAATCTCGCGGGAAAGCTCGATCACGATCTTGGTCATCCCGTCGAGGGCGACGACGCTGATGCTCGCGGGAATGGCGTCGAGCCGGCGCGGTGCGAGGACGAACAGGCGTGCCGCGGGATCCCACCGCAGCTCGAGCTCCGGGGTTGCATGGAAAATCAGCTCCCGAAAGAACTCCCACGGCAAAAAGGGACGGGCATCGATGAAGATCGGGGCGGTCGGCAT
Source organism: Thermoanaerobaculia bacterium (assembly GCA_035525215.1). Classification (GTDB taxonomy): domain Bacteria; phylum Acidobacteriota; class Thermoanaerobaculia; order Gp7-AA8; family Gp7-AA8; genus DATLEY01. Next base: position 39,139 of record DATLEY010000158.1, read on the forward strand.
CTCGATGAGCTCATCCCCCACCGCGCCGAACCGGCTCCCCGAGGTGAACCCGGCGGTCCTGGCTCCCAGCGCGACGCGGTACCCCTGGGGGTCGCCGGTCAGACTTCCTCCCAACGCCTCGGACATGGCGTCGGCAGGAACGAAAAGCTGGCCGATCTGCTCGACCACCGTGATGGGAACTTCGCCGGTCGAGGTGCGCAGACGGGCGGAGCTCGTCTGCGCTCGAACGACCGACACGACCGCAAGCGCGATCATCAGAAGGATTGATCCGGTTCGCTTCATCGCCCCACCCACCCGCTGGATTTCGATCTCATGAGCCCGGGAGCAATTATGACTGGAAGGGGGAGCAGAGCGAAATCGGCCCCGATTCTCCAGCGGCCGGGTCCGCTCCCCCTTCCGCGCGGGCGAGAACGGTGGCCGCGGAGAAGAATAAGATGGCGGCATGAAACGAACCATTCCATTTCTCCTTCTGATCCTCCTTCCTGGATGCGAGGGGTCGACGCTCGAGAGGTCCGATCGCGGAAGCATGAAGAAGAATCCCATCAGCATCCGCGGCTGGATCGCCGGAATCGATACGGGGGCCCCTCCCCCCGGCGACGTCTTCGCGGTCACCAGCACGGATCTGAAAATCTCTCCCTACCAGTCGCAGCTTTTCCAGGAGACGAATCTGAGCATTGAAGGCGTGGTCTACGCCTCGGGCGGTGTCTCGGACAACGGCTCCTTCGTGGTGCTCGATTCGCCCCCCGGCGATGTCGTTTTGAATTTTCAGGCGCCCGGCATCTCCCTCGTGCAGCTCCGAATGAGCGGAATTCCCCCGAGTGCCGACGTGCTGATCCCCGCGATCCAGGTTCATCCCGACCGGATCGAGATTCTGGACCCGAAGAGCATCGCGATCCGCGTGCCGGCTCCCGCCGGCGGGGAGCGAAAGCGGCTGGACGAGAAAGCCATCGTCGGCGAGCACCAGGTGGAGGTGTGGCAGGTTCCGCTACGCGACATGATGGACCGGAGAGACTGGCCGGTGCCGCGGTAGAAAAAGAGGACGAATAAGAAACGGCGCACCCTGTGCGCCGGTACGATTTCGAGCGACCTGGTAAAGGAAACCACGCATGAGCACAGAAGTCCGCCCTCCCACCCTCGCGGAGATCGTGAGCGCGCGCGACCGAATCCGGGGAATCGCCATCCGCACACCTCTGGTGCGATGGAACGTCGGTCCCGACTTTCCCGAGATCTGGCTGAAGCTGGAAAATCTCCAGCCCATCAACGCCTTCAAGATCCGGGGCGCTGCCAATGCCGTCGCTCTTCTGGACGATGAGGAGAAGCGGCGGGGAGTCTGGACCATCAGCGCAGGAAACGCGGGTCAGGGAGTGGCCTTCGCCGCGCGAGCTGCCGGCATTCCCTGCACCGTGGTTGCGATCGAAAGCGCTGCCGGGACCAAGGTCGAGCGGATGCGCGCCCTCGGAGCGAACATCGTCAAGGCTCCGTTCGAGGTCTGCTGGAAAGCCATGGAGGAGCGCGCCTATCCCGGAGTGGATGGAACCTTCGTTCATCCTTTCGACGACCATTCCTTCATCGCGGGAAACGCCACGGTCGGGCTGGAGATCCTCGAGGATCTTCCGACGACCCGCACGGTGATCGCGGCCATCGGCGGCGGAGGCTTGATCGCCGGGGTGGGAGCGGCGTTCCGCGCCCTCCGCCCGCAGACGAAGGTTCTGGGAGCCGAGCCGGAGACCGCCGCGCCCGGAGCGCTCTCGTTCGAAGCTCGAGCCCCGCGCGTGTTCGAAGGATGGAGTGCTTCGTTCGTCGACGGTGCGGGCGGAAAAAGCATCTTCCCTCGGATGTGGGAACGGTTCAAAGAGACGGTCGATGGATCGATCGTCGTCACGCTCGACGAGGTCAGGAACGCGATGCGCCTGATCGCCGACAAAAGCCGCGTCATCGCCGAAGGCGCAGGTGCTCTCGGACCGGCCGCAGCGCTTCGGATGTCTCGCGATGACGGCCCGATCGTGGCGATCGTTTCCGGCGGCAACATCGATCTCGCGAAGTTCGCTGAGATCATTCGCGGCGACAAATGATCGCTCGAGCGCGCTCGAAAATCGCGCGCAGCGACGCGCGGATGATGCGCGAGCGATTCGCGTCATCGAGGCCCGCTCTCAATTTTTTCTCCACAACATGTAGAAAGATGTCAACGAATGTCTTACACTCATCGACATGGAAGTCGATCGTTCGAACGTTTCGAAAGATCGAAGGTGGTCCGAAGCGCAAGTAGCGTCCCTGTTTTGGGGAGAGTGAGTCGAGGATGGCCGAGCGGATTTTGCGAGGCTGATCCGAAGAGAGGAGGACGCAAATGGCTACGAAAAAGAAAGCAAAAAAGTCGTCTAAGAAGTCGTCCAAGAAGTCAGCGGCTAAGAAGAAGTAATGTGGCGCGTTTCGGAACCGCCGCTGGGGGTCGCGCTTTAAACTCCCGGTGGTGTCTACTGGCGACCTCCAGCCTTCCTGCACCGAAATTTCCAAGGCGCGCGTCAAGCGCGCCTTTTTCGTTGTCCCGAAAATCACCACCATCGAGGCCGGCCGTTGGAACTGATCCTCATCGCAGTCGGATTCATCGCCTTTCTCTCCATCGGATACCGGCTCTACGGAGGCTGGCTCGCGCGCGAATTCGGGCTCGACGATTCCCGGAGCACTCCCGCTCATACGCAAAGCGACGGAGTCGACTTCGTTCCAACCGGCCGCCTTTATCTCTTCGGTCAGCACTTTTCCGCGATCGCCGCAGCGGGTCCGATCGCGGGTCCGATCATCGCGTGTCAGGCCTTCGGCTGGCTCCCTTCCATCCTCTGGATCTCCCTCGGCGTGGTCCTGATCGGGGCTGTCCACGACTTCGCGGCGCTCGCCGCCTCCGTGCGTCACCGCGCTCAATCCGTCGCCGAGATCGTCCGCGAGCATCTCGGCCCCCGCGCCGGCATCGCCATGATGGCCTTCATCTGGATCGCGCTCATCTACGTGATCGTCGCCTTCGCCGACATCACGGCCGGGAGCTTCGCCGGGATCACCGAAGAGCTCGAGGGCGCCATGGTCGAGTTCAACCCCGGAGGCGCCGTCGCCGCCGCGAGCATCCTCTATCTCCTGCTCGCAATCGTCATGGGCTTCGTACAGCGCTTCCTCAACCCACCGCTCTGGCTTCTCACCATCATCTTCGTGCCGCTGACATTCGTTCTCGTGTGGATCGGTACCAAGTTCTCCACGCTTCTGGTCATGGACGCGAAGATGTGGGGACTGCTGATCCTGGCTTACTGCGCACTCGCCTCTCTCGTCCCCGTCTGGGCTCTACTGCAGCCCCGAGGCTACCTCGGAGGGTTCATCCTGTTCTTCGCACTGGCCCTCGGTGTGATCGGGATCTTTTTCGGCGGCTACACGATCGAACAGCCGTCGTTCCGCTCGTGGGATACGGGCGGCATGACGGGATCGCTCTTCCCGTTTCTGTTCGTCACGATCGCCTGCGGTGCCTGCTCGGGGTTTCACGGTCTGGTGTGCTCCGGAACCACGTCGAAGCAGATCGACAGGGAACCCGACATCCGCCCGATCGGATACGGCGGGATGCTGGCCGAGGGTTTCGTCGCACTGATCGCCATGGTCACGGTGATGATCGTGGCCGACGAGGGGTTGGCCGGCCTGAAGCCGGGGACGATCTACGGCAACGGCATCGGACGCTTCATGACGCTGCTCGTCGGGGAAGAGCACTTGAATTTCGCGATCACATTCGGCGCGATGGCCTTCTCAACCTTCGTGTTCGACACTCTCGACGTTTCGGCCCGTCTGGGTCGCTACATTCTTCAGGAGGTTCTCGGATGGAGAAGCGCCAGAGGTGCGATCGGCGCCACGCTGCTGACCCTGGCCGTTCCAATCTACTTCGTCAGCTTCGCGCCGGAGGGAAGCTGGGTGAAGTTCTGGACTCTTTTCGGAGCGTCGAACCAGCTGCTCGCGGCGCTGACACTCCTGGCGATCACCGTCTGGCTCCGGCGGGCCAGGCAGCGGATCGGGTTCACGCTGGTCCCGATGCTCTTCGTTCTGGTGATCACGCTCTGGGCGTTGACCGAGCTGACCATCGCCAACGCCGTGGCGAGCCAGGGGCTCGATGTGGCCCTGATCAATGCGCTCGCATCGGCCGCGCTGATTCTCCTCGCCATCTATCTGGTCATCCGCGCCATCGTGACGATGACCCGCCCCACCATGGCCCAGCCGTTGCGGGCCTGACACACCCCGGCGCTGGAACATCAGTACAATCGCCGGGATGCGAGCTCCCTCTCATTTCTCCCTGGTCTGCATCCTTTCCTGCCTCGCCTCTCCCCTTCTCGCCCAGGAGAGGCCGGTCTTCGAGATCCTCGTCGAGCGGATTCTCCTCGACGCCTATGTGACCGACACGACCGGCGAGCCGCTCGATGATCTCCGCCCCTCGAATTTCGTCGTCACCATCGATGGCGCGCGCGCCGAGGTCGAGACGGTCGAGTTCATCGACATGACGAGACCGCGTGAGATCGACGAGGAGCTCGTCCATCCCGAGAGTGAGCTGGCCACTGTCCGCGGAAGGCTTCTCGTTTATTTTTTTCAGACCGACATCCAGCGACACTCCAGTCGCGTGCCCGGTCACATGGCGATGATTCACGAGGCGGTCGAGTTTCTGAAGACTCTCCAGCCGGAGGACCGGGTGGCCGTCGTTCAGTTCGACTCGCATCTCAAGGTGCGGCAGGACTTCACGACGGACCGCGAAAGGATCGAGACGGCGATCCGTTCGACGCTGAGAATGGAAGAGCCGCCACGGCCCGAGAAGGTTCCCTCTCCTGCTCTCATGACTCGCCTCGATCCCGATGAGATGAAGAAGGCGGCGAGCGCGGAAAAGGGGCTCTTCCTTCTCGGCAACGCTCTGATCCCGGTGCCCGGTCCGAAAAGCCTCATCCTCTTCGGTTACGGTCTGGGGCGATTCGGATCGAGCGGTGTCCGCATGACCAGCGACTACCTGATCGCCCGGCGCGCTCTCGAAAAGTCGAGGACTTCGGTCTTCTCGCTCGATGTCAGCCGAGCCGATTATCATTCGCTGGAAGTGGGCCTCAAGCAGGCCTCGAAGGACACCGGCGGGTTCTACGCCAAGACGCACAATTTTCCGAAGTTCGCGATGACCAGGCTGGAGAGGACGCTCTCTGCGCGATACGAGATCGTGGTCAAGCGGCCCCCGGATCTTCCCCGCGGCATTCACCAGGTCGAGATCCGCATCATCGGGCGGAATCAGGAAGTGGAGGTCCTCGCGCGTGAGACGTGGGAGGACGAGTACCGCGCCTCGGACAACTGAGCGAGGAACCTTCACCCTCCTCTCCGCTATCATCCTCCCATGAGAATGATCGCTTTCCTCTCGCTCCTCCTTTCCCCGCTTACTCTCCTGGCGCATGAAGAAAAGTCGTTCGACCGATTCTTCACCGTGCGAACGATGCGGGTGGATTACTTCCACACCGGAAGAGTGGGTCAGGAGATCATCAGCCTCGATCGCGTCGTGGACGACGGTCCCTGGGCGGGGCCCCGATCGAAGCTGATCGACACGCTGGACCTCGGCAAGTACCGTTTCGTGGTCCGCGATCTCGCCACTCATCGGGAGCTGTACAGCCGGGGCTTCTCGTCGATTTACGGCGAATGGGAGACGACACCGGACGCCCGGGAGCGGCACCAGACGTTTCATGAGTCTCTACGGTTTCCATGGCCGAAAAGCCCGGTGGAAGTGATCATCGAGAAACGGAGCGCCCGCAATTCCTTCATGCCGATCTGGCAGACGGTGGTCGATCCGTCCTCCCGCGCGGTCAACCGCGCCCCCCTGGAACCGGTCGCCGAAGTCCATACGATCTTCGAGAGCGGGCCGGCTTCCGCGAAAGTCGACCTCCTCTTCCTCGGAGAGGGCTACACGGCGAAGGAGACCGGAAAATTCGTCGAGGATGCCCGCCGGCTCACCGAGGCTCTATTTGCCGTCGAACCGTTCAAGAGCAGGCGATCCGACTTCAATGTACGGGCCATCGCTCCTCCGTCTGCCCGGAGCGGCGTCCACCGCGTCAGGGCTGACCAGAATCGTCGCAGCCCGATGTCGGTCGAGTACAACATCTTCGACTCGGAGAGGTACATCCTGACGCTCGACAACCGCAGGCTTCGCGACGTCGCCTCGGCGGCGCCCTATGAATTCGTGGAGATTCTCGTCAATGAGAGGCAGTACGGCGGAGGTGGAATCTACGGCCTCCACTCGACGGCGGCTGCCGGAAGCGAGTTCGCCGATTACCTCGTCATCCATGAATTCGGACATCACTTCGCGGCGCTCGGGGATGAGTACTACACGTCTCCGGTTTCGTACGAGACCGGCGCGTCCTTCCATCCGGAGCCGTGGGAGCCGAACATCACCGCGCTCCATGATCCCGAGGACCTCAAGTGGAAGGATCTGGTCGAGCCCGGGACTCCCCTCCCGACGCCGTGGCGGAAGGAAGAGTTCGAGAAGCACAGCCGGGCGATCCAGGCGCGCCGCGCGGAGCTTCGGGCCAAGGGAGCCTCGGAGGAAACTCTCGAGGCTCTCTTCCGGGAGCAGCAGGCATGGGAGGAGAAGTTCCTCGCCGCCGAGAAGTACGCGGGAAAAGTCGGAGCGTTCGAAGGAGCGAGCTACGAGGTGACAGGGCTCTATCGCCCGCAGGTCGATTGCATCATGTTCACGCGCGACCGGGTCGGCTTCTGCCGTGTCTGCGACCGCGCGATCCAGCGAGTCATCGACATGCACACGGAGTAGGCGAACCGATCGGCTTCGCCTATTCGATCATTCCGGTCATCGGGCTCGAGGCCGTCGCGTAGAGCTTCTTCTCGATGCGGCCGGAGCGGTAGGCCAGGCGTCCCGCCTTCACCGCGTAGTTCATGGCCAGGGCCATGGAGACGGGCTCGCGGGCTCCCGCGATGCCGGTATTCATGAGGACCGCGTCGGCACCGAGCTCCATGGCCACCGCCGCATCCGATGCGGTTCCGACGCCCGCGTCGACGATCACCGGCACCCGCGTGAACTCCCGGATGATCTGCAGATTGGCGGGATTGCGGATTCCCAGGCCGGAGCCTATCGGTGCGGCCAGGGGCATCACGGCAGCGCATCCCATCTCTTCGAGCTTCCGGCAGGCCACGGGATCATCCCCGATGTAGGGGAGGACGATGAATCCTTCCGCGAGGAGAATTTCCGCGGCGCGAAGGGTCTCGGTGGTATCCGGAAAGAGTGTTCGCTGATCGCCGATCACTTCCAGCTTGACCCAGTCGGACAGCCCCACCTCGCGACCGAGGCGCGCGTAGCGCACGGCCTCGTCGGCGCTGTAGCAGCCGGCAGTATTCGGGAGGATCAGGAATCTGGTGCGATCGAGGTAGTCGAAGAGGCGCGGCTGCTTCGGATCCGCGACCGAGGTCCGCCGGACCGCCACCGTCACGATCTCCGCTCCGGACGCATCGATGGCTTCCGCCATCTGCTCCATTGAAGCGTACTTGCCCGTTCCCACGATCAGGCGCGAGGTGAACTCTTTCCCCCCAAGGAGAAACGGATCGGATTTCGTCATATGTTAGTTGTTAGTTGTTGGTTGTTGGTTGTTAGTCGGTTCCCAGTTCCCAGTTCCGAGTTCCGAGTTCCGAGTTGCCAGGTTCCCTGTTGCCCGTTGTAGTCGGAAGCGTCAGTTCCCCCAACTGGAAATGATCAACGGGAACGGCCCTGGGAACTGAAACTGGAAGCTGCAAACTGCGAACTGGGAACTGGGAACTGGGAACTGGGAACTGGGAACTGGGAACTGCGAACTCGGAACTGACGAACACCTACAACTATCCGCTGACGACCGCAAAAATCATCTGCATGTCGCCGCAGATCCGGCACTGCACGTGGACCGAGTCGCGTGCACGCAGGCCGCCGGGGGCGTCGCAGACGAAGCAGAGGGCAGCGGGGCGCTGAACTTCGCATTGACAACCTTCGCATCGAACGGTGTCCAGCCCGAACGGATCGTTCTCCACCGACTCCGACCCGCACTCCGGACAGCGCCAGCGAACCGCCATTCGTTCTCCCGCCCCTTCTGATTTAGTACGACGATAATCATACACGAAAATATGCGTTTCGCGTGGATGCCGGCAGCCGCGATTCATGGTTCGATTTCCGCTACCATCCGCCTGATGCCGCCGCTCGCAGAGACCAATCTCGATCCCGATCCCTTTCTCCAGTTCGCCGGCTGGTTCCGCGAAGCGATCGAAGCGGAGATCCCCCTGGCGGAAGCAATGACGCTGGCGACAGCGGATTCCGATGGAAGACCCTCGGCGCGCGTGGTTCTCCTCAAGGGATTCGATGACGACGGCTTCCTCTTCTTCACCAATTACGAGAGCAGGAAGTCGCGCGAGCTCGCCGAAAACCCGAGGGCGGCTCTATGCTTCTGGTGGCCGGTCCTGCAGCGGCAGGTGCGGATCGAAGGAGACGTGCTGCGGCTCAGCAGCGGCGAGTCCGAGGCCTACTTTGCCACCCGCCCCCGCGGCAGTCAGCTGGGAGCGTGGGCCTCGCCCCAGAGTGAGGTGATCCCGGGGCGGCAGGTGCTGGAGGAAACGATGGTCGAGCTGATCGGCCGGTGGGCCGATGCCCCGATTCCCCGCCCTCCCCATTGGGGGGGATATCGCCTGAACGCCCGCTCGATCGAGTTCTGGCAGAACCGCGACGACCGGCTTCACGACCGATTCCGCTACACGCGGGTCGATCGAGCATGGCGCATCGATCGCCTCGCTCCCTGACGAAGTTGTAAATCCGATGTGGAAGGTGAATGGAACGGCGAGTGGCGGCGTTCCGTCAGAACGATGGAGGAAGTCCTGATGGGGCGACGCTTTTCACTTTTACTTCTGTTCACTCTTCTGGCCACGCAGGCCAGCGCACAGACGACGCAGCCGCCCACCGGCGAGGCGCTGATGCAGGCGCTGCTCGTCGAGCTGCGCGCCATCCGTCAGGCCCTGACCGAGCAGTCCGCCATCGAGCTCCGGGCCAGGCTTCTCCTCCAGCGCGAAGATCGACAGCAGCGCATCGTCGACGAGCTCACTCGAGAGGTCGACCAACGCCGCAACATGATGGGCGACATGACCATGGAGGAGCCGCCGGAGCGGATGACTCAGCGGATGGAGGAACGTCTCCTCGCGGAGACCGATCCACAGCGGCGGCGCGACCTGGAAGCCGAGATGAGTATGATGCGGCAGCGCTTCGAAATGATGAAGCAGCATCGCGACCGCGAGGCCGTCCGTTCCCAGCAGATGGAGATGCGCCTTCAGGACGAACGCGGCCGCCTCGAGGATCTCCGTTCCGAGATCGACTCGCTGATCGACCGGCTGGACCGCTGATTCCCCGCCAACGTATCCTGACGGCATGAACGGAACGATCCTTTCGATCTGGATCAAGCGCTCGCATGGCGGTCCGATGGACAACGTCGAATCGGCCGAGCTGATCGCCGGCCACGGCATTGCCGGAAACGCCAACCAGGGGGGACGGCGGCAGGTGACCGTGATCAGCGAGGAAGCATGGAAGGATACCCTCGCGGATCTCGGCGCCACGGTCGATCCATCGGCCCGGCGGGCCAACGTCCTCGTCCGGGGTCTCGACCTCGAGCAGAGTCAGGAGAAGACCCTTCGACTCGGCGGATGCACAATCAGGCTTCTCGGCGAGACACGACCCTGCGAGCTCATGGACGAGATGAAGGACGGCCTGCGGAGCGCGCTGCGTCCCGCGTGGCGCGGCGGAGCCTACGGGGCTGTGCTGGAAGGGGGCGAGATTCGCGTCGGTGATCCCGCTGCCCTCAGCGGCTGAGCGTCATGGTTCCGATTCCGCGGGCCTCAGACGCAGCACGACTTCCCGCCGCTCGTGGAAGGGAATCATGAACATCGCCAGCCCCGTCTCCGACGCCCCATTCACGAGGACCAGGCTTCCATCCTCGCTGCGGTAGGCGGCGCAGGAGCGCCGCTCCCCGGTCAGGCCCGGATAAATCCGGACGCCCGCGTCGATCGGAATCATCAGCCGGCCCTTCCGCCATTGCGCGTCCTCCAGGGAAAGGAGAGCTTCCTCGCTCTTTCCCTCGTGATTCACGTAGCGGATCCTCAGAACGCCAGGCTCCTGATCGACGGAAACGGTCGAACCTGGCTTGATCTCGTCGACCGGCAGGAAGGTCATCTCGTCGAGGTCCATCAGATGCCCTCGCACACAGGCGTCGACGCTATCGAACACATACTCGCCTGAGAGCTGGGTCGTCTCCGGATCGGGCAGCGGTTTGAGGTTGGCCGGGGGCCGTGAAATGCACGCGAGCGGCGCGAGGGTGAGCAAAAGAATCAGCGGAGGGAGAGATCGAATCATGCGTTCCTCCTGCATGATCCGAGAGGGCAATCATCGCGCCAGCCCCGCGATTTTCGACGATAGAATCGACCTCATGACCCGCGCCACTCTCGCTGTCATTCTTCTCTCGATTCCTTCACTCCTGCAGGGCTCGGTGACCCGCTTCTTCGATGGGAATCCCGCCGACGTCGACCCTCCTCTCCGGGGCCACTCACTGACGCCCGAATGGAAGAGGTTGCCGTTACACCTTGTTGCCGCGCCCGCATGATCTCGTTCACGAATGTCAGCAAACAGTACGGCAAGCAGATCCTGTTCATCGAATCGTCGTTCCAGTTGAACCCCGGAGAGAAAGTCGGGCTGGTCGGACCGAACGGGGCCGGCAAGTCGACGCTTTTCCGGATGATTCTCGGAGATGAGGATGCCGATGACGGCACCGTCTCCGTCCCGAGGAAGATGACCATCGGCTGGTTCAGCCAGGATGTGGAGACCATGGGGGGGCGGCCGGTGCTGGATGAAGCGATCGCGGGGTCCGGACGGCTGGGCTCGCTCCATCACGAGCTCGCGGAGCTCGAAGCTGCGATGAGCGATCCGTCACGCGTGGACGAGATGGAGACCTTCCTCGAAAGTTTCGGTCACGTCCAGGAGGAGTATCAGCATCTGGGCGGCTACGAGCTCGAGGCGAAAGCGCGGGAAGTCCTTCACGGTCTCGGATTCGACGATGAGCAGATCGACGGCGACGCCGCCGCGCTCTCAGGCGGCTGGAAAATGCGCGTGGCCATGGCCCGCGTCCTCCTCGGAAATTTCGATGTCCTTCTCCTCGACGAGCCGACCAACCACCTCGATATCGAGTCGATTCTCTGGCTCGAACAGTTCCTCAAGAGCACCAGGTCGACACTCCTCATGACCTCGCACGATCGCGATTTCATGAACCGGATCGTGACCAAGATCATCGAGATCGACGGTGGCGAGATCTTCACCTACTCCGGCGATTACGACTTCTACGAACGGGAGCGCGCGACGCGGGAAGCGAACCAGGAGGCCGCCTTCGCCAGGCAGCAGGCCATGTTCGCGAAGGAGCAGCGGTTCATCGACCGGTTCGCCGCGCATGCGGCAAAGGCGGCACAGGTTCAGAGCCGGGTCAAGGCGCTGGAAAAGATCCAGAAGGTCGAGCCGCCGCGAAGGCGCAAGGTGGTGCGGTTCGACTTCAGGACTCCGCCGCGATCGGGCGAGGACGTCGTGAATATCGAGGGCGTCTCGAAGTCGTTCGGGCGCAAGACGATCTATCGCGATTTCGATTTCAAGGTGAGGCGCCGCGAGCGGTGGTGCGTCATGGGGAAAAACGGCGCGGGAAAATCGACTCTCCTCAAGATGGTCGCGGGCGCCCTGCCGCCCGATTCAGGAAGTGTGCGGCTCGGCGCGTCACTCAAGCTCGGATATTTCGCCCAGCAGTCGTTCGAACTCATCGATCCGGAGCTCACGGTCATCGAGCAGATGGAGAAGGACTTTCCCCTCGAGGGCGCTGGCGTCCTCCGCAACCTTCTCGGCGCCTTCCAGTTCTCGGGAGACGACGTGGACAAGCGGGTCCGATCGCTCTCCGGGGGAGAGAAATCACGTCTCCTCCTCGCGCGGATGCTCCTCGATCCGCCGAACTTTCTCGTGCTCGACGAGCCGACCAACCACCTCGACCTGGCGACCAAGGAAATGCTCGTCCATGCCCTCTCCGATTACGAGGGGACCATGCTCTTCGTCTCCCACGACCGTACCTTCCTGCGCGGTCTGGCCAATCGAGTCCTCGAGATCGCCGGCGAGGATCATGAGGCGCCCCTCGCTTTCGGCGGCTCCTATATCGAGTACGTCGAGCGGACCGGCCGCGAAGCCCCCGGCGTCCACGCCTGACCCGTGGGGTCACATCTTCGTTTTTCGTTTTCGATTCCGAATTCAGTGGAGATTCGGGAGGGGGCTGCCTCGGCAGGAGATATAACCGTTGATACTGGCCCCGGGCGGGGAGGTGAGACCATACTTGCCACCGGCGGCCCGTCCCCCGCCACCCATCATCGCCATGACGATCGAACGACGGGATCTCCGGACCCCGCGCGCCTACGGATCCGACCGGGTTCAACACGATCCGGGCGAAGGGATCGTTCTCGACTCACGACACACGAAGGGATGGCAGGGGCGGGTCATGGCGAGCCGCGGAAATCGCGCACATCCCGGAACGGCGATCGAATGGGACGAAGAGCTGTGGGAGGTCGTCTCGGTCGAGCCCCTCCAGCCGGTCGGCGTCCGTTATCGCCTCGAGCGGTGGGACGATTCACAGGTCATCCGGGTCCGCGACGACTACAACGCTTCCAGCGAGGATCTCCGCGCCAAAGGACGGCTGCAGCATCGGAACCGCGAACGGACGCGACGCCTCTGGACGGGGTTCTCCCTCTTCACCGGCCACATGCCCGCATCCGTTCAGGAACGGATGCACCTGGAGTACGGAACACCGCCCGCCCTCCCCACCCTCATCTCTCTCGTTCCGGTGGCCGCCCTCGGACTCATCTCGCTCATCATCTTCATCCCGACGTTCCTCGGCGCGGCAAAAACGTCTTTCCCGGACTGGCTGATGTTCGTCGGGATCTTTCTCTTTCTCGAAACCGCCCTCCGATTCGCCTATGTGCTCTCCACGGGCAAACCGATTGGATCGTTGATCGGCGCGATCGCCGCCGCGCTCATTTACCGCCAGCAGAAGAAGGCTCCGAAGCTCGCTTTGGCCGCGGTCGACGACCCTCATCAGAACAGGCGCGACAAGATCGAGATGTTCGCCCCTCTCCTTGCGTTTCTCGAAGTCGAGGAGCAGAAGCGTCTCCACCGCGTCTACCATTTCGACTACGTCGCCTGGGGACGTCGAACCGCGTGGATCCTCCTCGCCCTCATCGGTCTCGCTGTCATCACCCAGCTTTCATCGATCGGCGACCCTGACTTCGGCCCGGGACGCTGGGCGGCTCTGGTCGTCAATCTCGGCCTGATCGCGGAGCAGGTGGGGAGATTGATCCGGCTCTCCAGGGGGGAGCCAGCCCCGAGCGTCCTCAGAATTCTGGTCTGGTGGGCGAGTCGCGGACTCTGAAGCACCGTTCTCAACCCCATGAGTCCGGTCGCGCCAAGATCATCAGCCCCACGGACAACAACGCCGGAAAAATCTGAGCGTTCGATTCGGCCGGGGTCTTACTTCAGCGCGTCGATCGCTTCGAGCACTTCCGCGCTGTGTCCCGCCGGCTTCACCTTCTCGAATACGCGAACGATCGTTCCGTCCGGATCGATCAGGAAGGTGTTGCGTGCCGAGAGCTTCGCGCCGTTGTACTCCATGACCGACCCATAAACCTCGGAGACCGCCGCTTCCGAGTCGGAAAGAAGAGTGAATGTCAAGCCTTCCTTGTCGCAGAAGCTCTTGTGCGATTCGACTGAATCGACGCTGACTCCGAGGATGACGGCGTTGCGCTCGCTGTACTTCGCCAGGTCGCGCTGAAAGTTCTGCGCCTGCAGAGTGCAGCCGCCGGTGAAGTCCTTCGGGTAGAAGTAGAGGACCACCCACTTGCCGCGGTAATCCTTCAGCGAAGCTTCATCCCCCGAGCCGGCCTCGAGGGTGAAGTCGGGAGCGGCGCTTCCCGCCGCGGGTAGCGTGCCCGCGAATGCGCTCGCCGCGAGGCAGAGCAGGGTGAGGACGACTGCAGCGATTCTGGTCATGAGGAGCCTCCGTACATCCGCGCGATTGTACGCCTGTCCCGCCGAAGGGGGGCTTAACGATATCGTGTCGCCATGATCCCGAAGCTGACCGACGGTTCCTCGGATTCCGCCGTTTTCCTCTTCGCACATGGCGCCGGCGCGCCGATGGATTCTCCTTTCATGACCCGGGTCGCCGGAGGGATCGCCGCTCACGGAATCCAGGTGGTCCGATTCGAGTTCCCCTACATGGCCGCGCGCCGGGAAGGAGCCCGCCGTCCCCCGGACCGCGAACCGATTCTCCGCTTCACGTGGGCGAAGCTCATCGATCAGCACCGCGACGGCCGGAAAGTCTTCATCGGCGGAAAGTCGATGGGAGGGAGGATCGCTACGATGGTCGCCGACGAGACCGGCGTGGACGGTGTGGTCTGCTTCGGTTATCCCTTCCACCCACCCGGTCGTCCCGAAACGCTCCGCATCCGCCACCTGCAATCGCTCCAGACCCCGCTCCTCATCATTCAGGGAACCCGGGACGCCCTCGGGTCGCAGCCCGAGGTCTCGTCCCTGGAGCTTTCGAAAAACATTACGATCCGATGGATCGGCGATGGGGACCATTCGCTCAAGCCACGCGTACGGAGTGGTCGCACGGAGGATCAGAATGTCGAGGAGGCGATTCAGGCCGCAGCGGCCTTCATGAATGGATGAGGACGCCAAGGCCGCAACATCTCGTTGACTCGCAAGGCTTCTCTGATCCACCCGATCGAGGCATCATCTAAGGAATCCCGGAGGCTCCCATGAATCGCACCGCTCTGCTACGCCTGCTCGTTCTGTTTCTGCTCGCCGTCCCCGGTTTCGCCGCTTCCGATGAGATGCACGCAGCGATCGCCGAGGCGCGAACGGTGGCGCTGGACGTCGCGATGCCCCCTGCTCAGGATCACTGGTGCGCGACGACGCCCGCGATACACGAGCGAGCGCGAGCCGAACGAAACGACGCTGAGGCGCGCCGGCAGATCCGCGCGGCCCGACGTTCCACCGCGGCAACCGTGAGCCAGGCGCGATTCAGCGACGGAGTCGTTCTGGTCGAGGCCGATTCGATCATCGCGCCTCACGATCACCCGCTCGATCTGATCGGCTCGATTCTCGAGTTGACGCCCGTGTCCGGAGGATTCGAGGCGGCCAGAACGGAGATTCGTCCCGCTCGGAGCGCCGGCCAGAAAATCGCGACTCTCGCCAACGCGGATGCCAGTCATCTTCTGGAGCTCGATACATTTCGCTTTCCGTTTTTCGGCACGGAGCACGACAAGCTGCACATTCATCCTTTCGCCGTCGGACTGGGAGCGCCGATTCCGATGACGAAGGCGCGCCAGTGGGGCGCTGCAGACCTCGCCTCGCTGCCGGTGCCGGTCGTTGCCGCGTTCCTGAACCGGCGCTCCCCCGCCCTGGAGCTGTTCGTCGCCGAGAGCACCGAATCGCTCGTTCTCACCTGGCGCAATCCGAAGAGCGACGAGGAAGTCGACATTAAGAAGGAAGTCGACATCCAGATGGTGCTCGAGTCGAATGGACGCATCACCATGCGCTATGGAGCGATTCCCGTTCCTCGCGCCGGAGCGGCCTTCGTCTCCGGAAGCGGGTCCGGCCTGTGGGAACCCGAGCGCGCCGCGCTCGCGCGCGGGACCGACAGCTCCACCGACGTGGGCGAGGGCGTCCCGGTCGCGTTCCGTCCCCATACGGAAATCATATCTCTGGAAGTCGACCGGCTTGGCGCGACCGACCTGCTCGAGTTCCGTCTCCGGCTCGCCGGCTCACCACTCGAGGGCACGCTGGAGGAATCGGACTGGATCTACTGGCAGATTCAGCTCGGAAACACCTCGGCCGAGCGGGGAGCGAACTGGATTCGGCTCTATCGTTTTCCGGAGCGGGGAATCCTCGCCTGGCTTCCGCAGTGGTATGCGGGCGAGGGGCCGCTGGCGCGTGTCGAAGGGAATGAACTGGTGGTCCGGATTTCGGAGTCGATTCTCGATCTTGCGGGCCCCGCCACCGAAGTCAATGCCTCGGCGATCTTCGTCCGCGACGGCAGGGGAATCGGATCCGATTCGCTGCAGACGATTCTCGAAGGCCTCGGAGGCGGCACCCGCACTCTCGAAGCCGATCTCAGCGCCGCTGGCGGAGGCGTCTCCAACGGTCCGCTGTTCGAAGCCTTCACGGTGCCGATTCTCAATGCCTCGGCGGTCTGGGCGGCCATCGACGCCGAGATCGACCTGAATGAGAGCTACATCGACATGATGTCGATCTATCAGACATTCAGCACCGACCTGAATCTCTATGCGGGCGGCTACTCCACGGTCGGCAACGCGGCGGCCGACGGAATCGACGACTTCATCTCACTCAATCGGCCGAAGGTGCCCGCGCTCCTTCACCTCGACACGCTCGGGAATGGATGGAACTCCAAGGACCTGGGAATCCTCCGGCTTCAGGCGCACGAGGTCGGCCACCGATGGCTCTATTTTTTCTCGATCCGTGAGGCGGGAGAATCGACCAATCATCTCAATCCCGACGGAGGGCATCCGAAAAAAGGGGTTCATCTTCCGGCCGCCTTTCCGACCGTGACGATGACCGACCATTCGACGATGGGAGGAAGCACCTTCTCACAGATCGGCGCGAATGAGTACCGGACTCCGGATGATGCGGGGGCCTACGCCTTCACGTGGCACGAGCTGTATCTGATGGGCCTGGCCGCTCCCGAGGAAGTGAGCGAGCCGTGGTACTACCTGAATGGTGAAGGGCTCGAAACTTCCTACGACCCGCCCGTCAAGACGACGTTCACCACGACGTCGCGGACGGATGTTTCCTTCAACCAGATCCTCGACGCGATGGGTCCCCGCGTTCCCTCGGTGATCACCAGCCCGAAGAAATTCGTCAATGTCTACGTCATCGTCACGCGACCAGGAGAGACGCTCACTGATGAGGTTCTCGCCGACTTCAGGGAGCGGTATCGCGATGCCTTCGTGGAGCATTTTCGCGCCGTGACCGGAGGAAGAGGGGCGATCGTCACGGACCCATTCCCGAGCGGCCGCAAGCGCGGCGTACGCCGCTGATCATTTTCTAATGACACCGCCCGCAGTCATCCACCGTTGGTGGCAGACCGGGATCATTTACCAGATCTACCCTCGCTCCTTCGCCGATACCAACCGTGACGGGGTCGGCGACCTCGCCGGAATCCGCGAAAGGCTCCCCTACCTCGAATCGCTCCGCATCGACGCGATCTGGATCTCTCCCATCTATCCATCGCCCATGGCGGACTTCGGCTATGACATCTCCGACTACACGGAGATCCATCCCCTCTTCGGTTCTCTCGGCGACTTCGATGCGCTGCTGAAGGATGCTCACGAACGCGGGATGCGGGTCATCCTCGATTTCGTTCCAAATCACTCCTCGAATCAGCATCCCTGGTTCATCGACTCCCGCTCGGATCGTTCGAGCGACCGTCGGGAGTGGTACATCTGGCGCGACCCGGCGCCCGGCGGGGGTCCTCCGACCAACTGGCGCAGCGTCTTCGGAGGCTCCGCCTGGACCTTCGACCCGGCCACCGGGCAGTACTACTACCACGCGTTTCTTCCGGAACAACCAGATCTCAACTGGCGGAATCCGGAGGTAGAGCGCGCCATGCTCGAGGTGCTGCGATTCTGGCTGGACCGAGGAGTCGATGGATTCCGGGTCGACGTGATCTGGCACCTGATCAAGTCCGAGCAGATGCTCGACAATCCTCCAAATCCTGATTACGAACCGCACCAATCTCCGTACGACGAGCTGCTTCCCGTCTACACGGTCGACCAGCCCGAGGTTCACGGCATCATCCGGACCATTCGCGAGCTCTTTGATGCGTACGACGGAGAACGAGTTCTGATCGGCGAGATTTATCTTCCGGTCGGGCGCCTCATTTCCTACTACGGCGAGAATGGCGGGGGAGTTCACTTTCCCTACAATTTTCAGCTCCTGACGCTCCCCTGGTCGGCCCGCGAGATCGCCGCGGCCATCGACGCGTACGAAGCTCTGCTTCCGGAATACGCCTGGCCGAACTGGGTGCTCGGGAATCACGACAAGTCGCGAATTGCGACGCGCGTCGGTGAAGCGCAGGCGCGCGTCGCGGCCATGATGCTGCTCACCCTCCGGGGAACGGCGACGATTTACTACGGTGATGAGATCGGAATGACCGATGTGCCGATCCCGCCAGACCGCGTTCAGGACCCCTTCGAGAAGAACGTCCCCGGGCGCGGGCTCGGCAGAGACCCCGAGCGGACGCCGATGCAATGGGACGCCACGCGCCATGCAGGATTTTCCGAGGTCAGTCCGTGGCTCCCGATCGCTCCTGCGGCTCACGGAACGGTCAACGTCGCCAGTCAGGCCGAAGATCCGCGTTCGATGCTGGCTCTTCACCGCCGGCTCATCGAGCTCCGACGCGCCGAGGAAGCGCTGCACGCCGGAACCTACTCCGCGCTCGAGGCTGCGGGTGACCTCATCGCGTTCGCCCGGAAGTCGGACGGAAGCCTCTTCGTGATCGTCCTCAATCTCGGGAGCTCTGCCGCGACTTATCCGATGCCTTCGCCCGAGTTTCGAGGAAGGATCGAGCTCTCGACTCACCTGGATCGCGAGGCAGAACCGGTCGCCGGCCGGCTCCGGCTCCGCCCCGACGAAGGCGTCGTGATCCGGATCGGCTGAGAAGAGAGTCAAAAAACGAACGCAGAACGCAGAACGATGAATTCAGAATTTAGAAAACGGTCAAAAACCCTATGATCGGCGAACGGCTCGCCGAGCCGAGAATCGACGTTGGCCCCATTTCATCCTTCCGTGCTCGTCAGCGTGCTGCTCGTTCGAGTCTCAATCCAAATTCATCGTTCATCGTTCTGCGTTCTGCGTTCTGTGTTCGCTTTTGACTCATTCAGTCCGAGGGAAAGGCCATCGTGGTCATCAGAGCGTTCTCGGCCTGCCGGCTGTCGAGCCGGGTGTGCTGAACGACGATCGGAACATCGCTCTCGATCACACTCGCGAAGTCGACTCCGGTCGGGACGGGCTCCGGATCCTTCAGCTCGTTGAACCGGACATGACTGGTACGAAGCGGCTCGACCCGAAGCCGGTAAGGACCCGCGGGATCCCTGTCGGAAAAGAAGATCGTGATCGTCACGCTCGCGGGCCGGTCCGACGCATTGAGAATGCAGACCGTCTCGTGGCTGAGCATCTCCGGCTCCGGCCCGCGGCTCCACGTCGGGATGTAACCCTCCGCGATTGCCCATCGGCGTTTTCCGATTCCCTCGCTCATCGCTCCTCCTTCGCAGCTGCCATTGCGCCTTTCCTGAATCGCGCTTCGCCGCTTCCGATCGCGATCCAGAATCGCTCTGGATACATCTGCGCGAGCGTCGCGGCCGCCTGCGCGATGATCGCGGGGTGATATCGGTACCCTGGGGCGTTCACGACGCCAAAGGGAAGAGAGGTCGCTTCGAGCGCGGCGCCGAGCCAGGACCACGCAAACCCGCTCTCTCCCTGGCTCTCGCTCCATGGGAAAAGATGATCCGAGCACATGGCCAGCTCGAAACCTGCTCGTTCAGCGGAGCGGACGTACTCGAGGAGATCTCGCGGAGTGAACTGTTCGTGTGAGGCGTGATATCCGATCTTCACGCTCGCTCACGAAGCAAGGTTCAATCCAGAGTGTGCGCTTCGCGCAGTGGCGGCACTGGATCTCGAGCGCTCCGGGCCCAAGCGTACCGCTCCCTGGCTCATTGCTGCTCGACCGCTTCGTCGACCTCTTTCGCGCGCTTGCTTTCCTCGGCGGCGAGATCGGCTGCCTTCTTCCTGGCCCCCACGAGCTTGTCGCCGTAATTTCCGCCGGTGGTTTCCGTCTCTTCGGCGGAGACCGCCATCTCCGTGGTGGACTCCGAACCCGTTTCGCCACCGCGGCATGCTGGAAGGAAGCAGAGCGCCGCGAGCATCAGCCAGCCGAACCGAGGGTCGAGCATGAGTCCATTATGCCTCCACCCCCCATTCGTCCAGCAATTACGGCCGGCACGCATGTCCCGCGTGCTCGAGGTCCTGTATGCTCCGGTGATGAACGATGAAGAGATGCTGCGAATCGCGATCGAGGAAGCTCGCGCGGGGCTCGCGGAAGGAGGGATTCCGATCGGCGCCGCCCTCTTTCACCGCGATGGGCGGGTCCTGGGACGCGGGCATAACCGGCGCGTTCAGGAGGGGGATCCCTCCGTCCATGGCGAGACGGATGCGTTCCGCGATGCGGGGCGCCAGACCGACTACCGCGACACGGTCATGGTGACGACTCTCGCCCCCTGCTGGTACTGCAGCGGTCTGGTGCGTCAGTTCCGGATCGGCCGCGTGGTGGTCGGCGAGTCGGTCAACTTCGCCGGAGGAATGAGCTGGCTGCGCGAGGCGGGAATCGAGGTGGTCGATCTCGCGAACGGTGAGTGCATCGAGATGCTGGAGGGCTTCATCCGTGAGCATCCCGAAATCTGGAACGAGGACATCGGCGAATCTCCCGGTTGAGACCCCTCGCCGAACTCAGTCCGAGCTGCTCTCGGAGAATCCGACGCCGGACGATTCCTTGATGCAGATCTCGAGCTCCCATTCGGTGGTGAACAGCAGCACCGGTCTCGATTCGACATCGAGGACCTTCCGGCTGGCGCCGGGAGCTCGCACGGCAGCGACGTCCTCGGGCCGGCCCCGAAGCCAGCGAGCCAGCCGGAACGGAAGGCGCTGGAGCGTCGTCTCGGTGCCGTACTCGCTCGCCAGGCGGGAACGGAGGAGATCGAACTGCAGCTCGCCGACCACGCCGATGACCGGCTCGCTCCGGCGCCCCTCCTCGGGGTAAAAGAGCTGGATCACGCCCTCCTCTTCGAGCTGCTCGATCCCTTTCTGAAACTGCTTCTGTCGGGAGGTCTCCCGCGCGCGCAGCACGCCGAAATGCTCGGGCGCAAAGCTCGGGATGGGCTCGAACTCGGTCGGACCCAGCTGCGACACCGTGTCGCCGATCTGAAAGAGACCCGGATTGACGAAGCCGATCACGTCCCCCGGAAAGGCCGACTCGACGGTCTCGCGCTCGCGCGCGAAAAGACGGTGAGGGCGGGTCATCCGGATCGTCCTGCCGAGCCGCGCGTGATGGACCTCCATGTCCTTCTCGAACGTTCCGGAGCAGACGCGGAGGAACGCCAGGCGATCGCGGTGGCGGCGGTCCATGTTCGCCTGGATCTTGAACACGAATCCCGAGAACTCCGGCTGTTGGGGCCGGATGAGCCCCGCCGAGCTGTCGCGCGGAGAAGGGGGCGGAGCGAGGTCGAGCAGCGCCTGAAGGAACGGACCGACTCCAAAGTTGTTGATGGCGCTCCCGAAGTAGACGGGAATCAGGTCGCCCGCCAGAAATCGATCCTGATCGAAGGAAGCCCCCGCTCCATCCAGCAGCTCGGCGGCCTCACGAAGCTCGTCGCGGGCGCCTCCTCCGATCAGCGCTTCCAGTGCGGGGTCGTCGATTCCGGCGACCGTCACCGGTGCTCGCGATCCGCCATGGGCGGTGCGCTCGAATCGGAACACCCGCCGCTCCACGAGGTCGAACACTCCCTGGAAGTCGGGCCCGCTGCCGATCGGCCAGTTCATGGCGACCGCCGCGACGCCGAGCTCCTTTTCGATCTCCTCGAGCAGCTCGAACGGATCTTTCCCGGGATGATCCAGCTTGTTGATGAACCCGAGGATGGGGATGCGCCGCTTCCGGCAGACCTGAAACAGCTTTCGCGTCTGCGGCTCGATTCCCTTCGCCGCATCCAGAACCATGACCGCGCTGTCCGTAGCGTGAAGGGTCCTGTAGGTGTCTTCGCTGAAGTCCTGGTGACCTGGGGTATCGAGGAGATTGAGACAGTAGCCCTCGTACTCGAACTGCAGCGCGGTGGAAGTCACCGAGATGCCGCGCGCCTGCTCCATGGCCATCCAGTCGGACGTGGCATGACGCTGAGTCTTGCGGCTCCGCACCGCTCCCGCGGTCTCGATGGCGCCGCCGTAGAGAAGGAGCTTCTCGGTGAGCGTGGTCTTCCCCGCGTCAGGGTGCGAGATGATCGCAAAAGTCCGCCGTCTCTCCACCTCGCGAGCGAGGGTCGCGAGGTCTGCCGCCGTTGCGCCTTCCATTCAGCCTCTGAACATCGCGCGGCAGTGATCGCAGAAATAGAGCCCGTCTTCCATGCGACGAACGGTTTTTCTGCGTCCGCAGGTCGGGCACTTGGGCATCTCGGAAGCCGGTTTCTGCACGGCTGCCCGAACGCCCCGGGAGAGAACAACATTTCCGCGCCGGGAGATCTACATCGCGGCCGGCAGCTCGAGACCCGGAACTCCCCAGAGGAATCCCTGTCCCTGATCGACGCCCAGATCGCGCAGGACCTCCAGATCCTCTTCCGTCTCGATTCCCTCGGCCACGACCTCGGCGCCGAGCTTGTGCCCGACGTCGATGAACCGCTCGAGCTGCCGGCGGGCTCGCTCCTCCGTGGCAATGCCGCGGATGCAGCGCTTGTCGAGCTTCACCACGTCGGGCTCGAGAAGCACCAGACTCTCGAGCTGGCTCCGTCCGAAGCCGACGTCATCGCAGGCGATCCGCAGCCCGGCGTGACGAAGCTCATCGACGCGTTCCTGAAGCCTCCGCGTTTCACCGAGCATCTGCTGCTCGCTCAGCTCGAGGCAGAACAGATCCCTCCGCTCCTCGGGAAAGAGATCGATGAGGCGCGAGAGCGGAAGACCCATCAGCGTCGACGGGAAGATGTTCACGTGGCGAACGAGATGCAGCGGCAGCCCTTCCGACATTTCCACGCAGGTGAGCAGACATTGATGGTCGGCCACGGCCAGCATGTTTCGTTCGGCGCAGACGCGGAAAACGGCATCGGGTCCCTGAGTCGGCGCTCCCCTGAAGCGGCTGAGAAGCTCGAATCCACAGACGCTGATGTCCGAAAGCCGGAAGATCGGCTGGACCACGGCATAGACGCCGCGTCCGTGCTTCAGATCGTCGCACAGAGAGTCGAGGTAAGTGGCCGGCGGGACCTGTGCTCCTCCCTCCAGCATCACGCAGTTGCGTCCGGACGTCTTGGCCTGCCTGAGCAGGGCGTGCATCCGCCCCAGGAGAAGGTCGAGAGAGCGAATCTCGTCGGTCAGCTCGATGGCCGCGACGCAGGCCGTGACGTGAATGGTGGTCGAGCCGGCGCCCACGAACGCCGAAGCAATGGCCAGGCGAAGTCGCTCGCATACGGAGCCCATCTCGCTCACCCGCGCTCCCGGCATGAGAATGACGAACTCGTCGCCTCCCACCCGACCCGTGGCGTCGCCGGTCCGCGCGGTTTCGCGAATCTTGGAAGCCACCTCGGTGAGCACCACATCGCCCACCGCGTGACCCCATCGGTCGTTGATGCTCTTGAACTGATCGAGATCGACGAAAAGCGCGAGGTGAGGCGTCTGCTCGCGCGCGATTCTCTCCAGCGCGAGATCCAGCGCCCGTTCGACTCCCCGGCGGTTGAGCAGCTCCGTCAGGGGATCGACCACCAGAAGAGACTCCAGCCGGCCGTTCACTTCCCGAAGCTCCCTCGTGACCATCTCGAGATTGACGCGTCCGCGATGCCGTTCCATCGCATAGCGGATCGCGCGGAGCAGAAGGCGGCGGTCGAATGCACCTTTCAGCAGGTAGTCTTCCGCGCCGCGGTAGAGCGCGTCCGCGGCAAGCTCCTCGTCATCGCGGCCACTGACGACGATCAGAGGAAGCGAGGGGTCGGCGGAGCGGATTGCATCGACCGCCTCGAGATCGCGGGCGTCGGGAAGCCCGAGGTCGACGAGCGCCACATCGAACGCGCGCTCCCGCGCAGCATCGACCGCTTCCGCGCTGGTCCATGCCTGGCTGACCCGGAATGTCGGAGGGGCAGACCGTTCGAGATGCGTCCGAAGCAGCTTCGCATCCGACTCGCTGTCCTCGACAATCAGGACGTCGACTGAGTCACGTTGGTTCGGCATACTCGCAATGTCGCTCATGGCGACACCTAATCGTGCACCCCGTATGCCGCGGCTAAGTGACTTGAATCACGGTTTTGGCGTTTTGGTGACGGACGTCACAACTTTCGTCGGAATTTTTGTGGCGCGTGAAGCGCGCGGGTTCCGTTCCAAACAAGACCGCGCGTGAGCCCGCACGCGCATGGCGACCGGCGGGACGCCGGCGGTACTCTGTATGCCGTCATGAAGGGCTGGGCGGCGAGACGCCGCCCGCCACTCTGGCCGGCTGACGGGCGTGAGTTCGTATGTCGTCATGAAGGGCTGGGCGGCGAGACGCCGCCCGCCACTCTGGCCGGCTGGCGGGCGAAGCGCGGGGATTCTCCGCTATCCTCTGCGGATCATGGCGAGGGTGGAGAGCCCCGATGAACCCGAAAGTCCCCTGCTCCTCGCAAAAGCGGGGGAGCGCGCGGGATCGGGAGATTTCTGGGGCGGACTCGCGGCGATGCTCGTGGCGTTTCCGTCATCGATTGCCTTCGGCGTCGCGATCTTCACGGCCGTCTCGCCGGCGCTGGCGAACCAGGGCGCCCTCTCCGGCCTGATCGGCGCGGCCATCCTCGGGATCGTCGCGCCGCTGGTGAGTCGCAACGGAGGATTCATCACGGCTCCATGCGCCCCGGCCGCGGCGGTCATGAGCGGCTTCGCGGCTCATCTCGCCGCCACCAGCACGCTGAGCGTGAGCCGCCTGGTCACTCTCCTCGGCGTCACCGCCCTGATCAGCGCACTTCTTCAGATCCTCTACGGCGTACTCCGCGCGGGACGATTCATCAAGTACCTCCCGCATCAGGTCGTGAGCGGCTATCTATCCGGCGTCGCCGTGATCATCGCCGCAACCCAGATCCCCAATCTCCTCGGTCTGCCGGCGGGCACCGGTTTGAGCGATGCATTCGCGAGCACCCGGGCGTGGGACTGGAGAGCCATCGTCATCGGCGTGGTCACGATCGGATTCATCGTGCTGGCCTGGAAGTTCTCCCGGAAAGTTCCCGCGGCGATCGTTGGACTGTCGGGAGGAATCGCCGCCTATGCCGCGCTCGCGCTGGCGAGGCCGGAGCTGCGCTCTCTGCAGGACAACCCTCTGGTGATCGGTCCGATCGCAACGGCCGGGAGCTTTCTCCAGGCCATTCCTGCGAGAGTGACTCCCCTCTTCAGCATCGGAGCGGGAGACGTCTCGCTGATCATCGGAACCGCCCTCACTCTTTCGGTTCTGCTGTCGATCGATACGCTCAAGACCGGAGTCGTTCTCGACGCGATGACCCGCTCCCGCCACGACTCGAACCGTGAGCTGGTCGGACAGGGGCTGGCCAATGCCGCGTCCTTCATCGCAGGCGGAGTGCCGGGAGCGGGAACGCTCGGACCGACTCTGGTCAACGTGACCAGCGGCGGACGGACCCGCTGGAGCGGAGTGATCGAAGGATTTCTGGTCCTGGTCGGATTCCTCACCGTGGGCGGCCTCATGTCCTGGGTTCCGCTCCCCGCCCTTGCCGGAATTCTTCTGGCCATCGCATGGCGGATGTTCGACTTCAACATGTTCCGCCTGCTACTTCTCCCATCGACGCGCCTCGATTTCCTGATCATCGCGACCGTGATCGTCGTCGCTCAGACCCTCGGTCTGATCCAGGCGGCGATCGTCGGCGTCTGCCTCGCCATCCTTCTCTTCATGCGGAATCAGATCCGCGCCTCGGTGATCCGTCAGAGAGCGGATCTGCGGACGGTGAGGTCGAGCCGCCGGCGCTCGGCGGGGGAGGAAGAGATCCTGGCGGGGCGCGGCTTCGACGCTCTGCTCGTTCAGCTCGAGGACGATCTCTTCTTCGGGACCACGGATCAGCTTTTCTCCGAGCTGGAGCCCGACCTGGCCCTGCGGCGCTACATCCTCTTCGATTTCCGGCGCGTCCACTCCATGGATTTCACCGCGGTCCATCTCTTCCTGCAGATGCAGGAGCGCATACGCGAGCGAGGAGGCGAGATGCTCTTCAGCGGCATGCCCTCGACACTCGCCCGTCGTCCGGACATGGTGCGCTACATGGACCAGCTCGGACTGACCGGAAGCGGGAGAGCGCGGATTTTCGAGACCCGCGACGGAGCGATCGCCTGGATGGAGGAACGGATTCTCGAAAGCGCGGGGTGGCTGCACCGCGACGACGACCCTCCTCTGGAGCTCGCGGACATCGAGTTCTTCAGCGATTTCGATTCCGATCTGCTCGAAGCGCTCGCGGCGATCACCAGGTCTGCGACGGTGCAGAAGGGTACGCGGATCTTCAGCGCCGGGGACCGTGCACTGGAGCTCTTTTTCGTGCGCCGGGGGAGAGTTCACATCCTGATTCCGCTGGAGGGGGGGAAGCGCCACCAGGTCGCCATGCTGGGCCGTGGGGAGTTCTTCGGTGAGATGGCGTTCCTCGATCGGGGTGCTCGCTCCGCGGACGCGGAAGCGGTGATGCCGACGGACCTTTTCGTGATCTCCCGTGATGCGTTCGATTCGCTCGGAGCGAAGAGCCGCGCCGTTCAGGCCGCGCTCTTCGAGCATCTCGCTCTCATTCTCGCCCACCGGCTGCGGCGGACCAACGCCGAGGTGCGATCCCTCGAGGAGCGCTGACGTCAATGCGCGCCGGTCAATCGACCCGGATGATCGCGTCGCCCGTTCCATTGTCCGTGGATGAGCTGAACGCCACCAGACTTCCCTCTCCATCGATCACGGCGAGCTCGAGCTGCATGTTCGTCATGTCTCCGTACTCCTCATCACGGATTTCGCCCATGAGCTGCCGGGAGATTCTGTCGATCATCAGAAACTCGTTCGGCGCCAGCGTGTAATCACGCGTCGCCGTTCCCCGGATCACCAGCCTCGTCCCTGCCGGATACGAGAAGTGAAGGGCGGCGCGGACAGTGAGGCTCGCACCTCCGACTTCCGCGAGTCCGATGTTCGTCCTGAACGTTCCGGGTGACGCCGCGAGAACCGAGGCGAGCGAAGAATCCTCGAGCCCGCCGATGCGCAGTACGTCCCCCACCTGCAGAGCGTCGCTCCGCGGAACGGTGGCCACGCTGCTCCCGTACGTCGCGACCCCGTCGAGGGCAGTCGTGAACGTGCGGCTGGTCACGGTGACCCTCCCTGCCGCTGGAGTCCACTTGATGAATCCGACCGTCGGCGTCGCGATCTCGAAGAAACCTGCGGTCACGTCGTCGAGCGTCCGGGTCTGTTTCGGCACGAGCGTGAGCTCTCGCGTCACCGCCGCCCCGCCGCCTCGCGGGAAGAACGTCAGAGTCCCGACCGCGGTCTCGTCACCGTGATTCATCAGCGCGAGGTCGGTTCTGAAGTAAGTCCCATTCGCGCCCGGAGCCGAGCCGGCCACCGGGACGATCACTTCCGCGTCTCCTTCGTATCCCAGCTGCATCTTCCAGTCAGCCACCGCCCAGGTGTCTCCGCTGGCCCGATCGACAGGGGTGGCGTAGGCAGCCACGCGTCCCGTCGAGCCCTCGCGCGTTTTCAGCAGCATCGATACGGTGTTCGCTTCGAGCGGATCCTGAATCTGCTGCAGGCCGAATGCTCCGACTGGATACTCTCGCACCCCGATGACGTTGCCGGATGCATCGTAGAAAGTCGCATCGACGGTAACCGGTAAGCCTGTCGTTTCCTGGAGGTAGAGATTCGTGTGGCTCGTGGCGTTCTTCCGGAGCCCGGTCAGATGGATCGTCTCATCGACGCCAGCGCTCCGATCCGAGCGCAGTAGCGGGATCGTCGTTCCGAACGTCCCGGTCGGATTGCTCACATTGAAGACCGTGCCAGTCGCGATGAGATCGGAGAGCTTTGCTCCCCGGAACTGCATCGATCCGAGTTGCGTGCTCGATCCGAACACGCTGAAGACCACGTCCGCGTACGACACGGGTGAAGTGGGCTGGATCAGAGGGACGCTGGTAACCAGGGTGGAAGTGCCGAGTCCGAGCGGCGTGAAAAAGAGATCGAGATTCGAGAATGCCTCCGTTCCGCTGCGCGTCGCGAGGTTCAGATCCGACAGATAAAGTCCCACGCTCCCCTGAATGTGTCCCATGCCCGAGAGAAAGAAGGCCAGTTCGCCGACGCCGAGCGGAGTCATCGTTCCCGGGACAACCACGGGCTTGGTCGTGTCGACGACCGTGACGAAGGAGGTGGTGACGGGGACGCTCCCATTCAAGGCTCTCTTGCCCGAGGAGTTGGCCGCCTGCCTGAAGGTAAACCGCAGACGGCCGCGCGCCGAGCCGGTCCG
This sequence comes from Thermoanaerobaculia bacterium, assembly GCA_035525215.1. Classification (GTDB taxonomy): domain Bacteria; phylum Acidobacteriota; class Thermoanaerobaculia; order Gp7-AA8; family Gp7-AA8; genus DATLEY01. The sequence continues at coordinate 67,510 of DATLEY010000158.1, forward strand.
CGCTTCTTCCGGCCTCTTCGAGCGGTCGATCGTGAACGACACTTCCCTGACTTCCCCCACGCTGACCTCGACCGGACCCGCCTGCGGAACGATCCAGTCGACGTCCGAAGTAATGATGGCAGCAATCGGCGCCTGACCGGTGTTCCTGAAACGCGCGACGCCGCCGACCACGCTTCCTTCGGGGCCGCCAACGTCGATTCTCGATCCCACCGGCTCCGCCGCCGTCGGTCCCGATGGAGACGGCCAGGAGAGAAGGAGGACCGGAATCGCGACGCCTTCGCGGACCCCATTGCCCACCGGCATGGAGGCCCCGCGATATCCCCCCTGCGGAACGCGAAGACCGGTGAGCGTCACCGTCTGGCTCTGTCCCGGAGCCAGCGTGAATGCCTCGGGTTCCTGAGTGAAAAATGCACCTTCCTGCGAAAGAGTGATCTCGGTGGAGGAACCCCCTTCGTTCGTCAGCACGTAGCTGCTGGTCGATCCGCCCGCCCCGGTTCCCTGCACGATCGGATTGGGGATCGACGCGAGTGTCACCAGGGGCTCGGTGAGCACCTCCACCGTGACGTCCGCGGAAGTCGCGCCGCCCGGACCGTTCGCGGTGAGCGTGTACGTGGTGGTCTGTTCCGGCCGCACTTCCACCGTTCCCTTCGGCAGACGGACCTCACCTCCGGAGATCGTGACCGAGCTCGCGAACTCGGCGGACCAGAAAAGTCGCGCCGGCTGACCAGGGCGAATGCGTTGCGGGATTGCGCCGAGCTTTTCGAATCGCGGAGCGGGAACCGAACGGACCGTCACCGTGAAAGGGCCGCCGACGGTCGATCCACAGTAACTCGTGATGTGTACGTGGAAGGTCGCCGTTTGAAAGAGCGGGCCGGTGGTCAGCGAAGGAGAGCTCGTCCCCACCGGATGACCGTTCTGCAGCCATTGAAACATCATCGGCTTCGTGCCGGTCACCGTGACACCGAGGGTGACCTGACCTCCAGGGGCCACGTCGTAGGCCGGCGGGGTCCGCGTGATCACCGGCGGCCCCACATGGGCCCAGATCTGAATGCTTTTCTCTTCTCCGGTCGTGGTCACGGCGGTAGCCTTCACGAGATAGGAGCCGGCCGACGCGTAGTCGTGCGACGCCGGAAACGAGCTCTGGCTCGCCGTCCCGTCACCCCATTCCCAGTCGATCCTCGCCACCGTTCCGCTCGCGCCGTCGGTGGTCGCCGAGCCAGTGATGACGACACCGAGACATCCGTGAGGAACCGGCTCGGAGAGCTGCAGATTGATTCCCGCCGAGAGCGAAGCCGCGAAAGCCGTCACAAGGAAGAAAAGAATGGGCAGGGTGGGACGGGACATGGATGAGGTCTCCGACCACGGAGCGAGCCACGGAATCAGGGCTGCGGAAGGCCGCAACGAGGACTTTGGATTTCTCGATCATAACCGATCGGGTCTCCCCCTTCGACGCCTGATCCATCCGGCCCTGACGGAATCTCGCCTGAGGCGCTTTACCTCGTTGCGGTGAGGAGAGCCTCTACGCCCTGCATGTGCTCGCGAATTTCGCGGTGGCAATGGTTTGAAGCTCGCCGTGCGCTTTCTGATGGTCGGAGGCGATCCGAGTCGCCATCGCGATTTTTCTCCCGATCACGAATGGGATCGAATGCGGTCCTGAGCCTCCGGATGTCCGCTGATCCGCGCGCAGTTGGCGCAGCAGTAAAACCGTCCTTCCGCTTCGATGCCATGCCCCAGGATCCGGCAGCCACATTGGTCGCAGGTAGGCGCCAGCTTGTGTGCCGCGCACTCGAGACTGTCGAACACGTGCTTCGATCCGCGCGCAATGACCTCGAACGATTTGTCGTAGTCGTTGCCGCAGACTTCACAAACAGCCATCGAATCCTCCAGTACGAACC
>DATLEY010000166.1:0-53308 GCA_035525215.1 Thermoanaerobaculia bacterium
CCGAAGCTCCGGAGGGTCGTCCGTCCGGACCGCTCCGCCTGCAACATCCTGCAGCGGCTCCCATCGGGGATTCGCTGCGATGAATGACTCGAGACGCTCGTTGAAATCGAGAACTCTGGGATTGAACTGGTAATAGCTCGAAGACACGAACGCGGGAAGGTCATCATCGAACCAGTACGCAGCATCCCCTTTTCGACCGGCCATCAGGATGCCCGAGCGATCCTTCAGTCCGATTCCGATGACCTTCGAGGCGGGAGTTCTCTCCTGGAGGCGGTCACCAAGGGAGTCGGTTCCGAGCAGGACGGGTGAATAAGCGCCGGCATTTCGCGCAGTTCCCCGGACCCGCGCATCATCGACGCAGTAGACGGTGCGATCGTTCTCGGCGTCGAACCATTCGTTGGCGATGATTCCGTGCTCGGAGGGAAGGCGTCCCGTCCCGATCGTTGCGTGACCGGGACAGGTGTAAGTCGTCGCGAAGGGATACCAGGCCTGCGGGTAGTAGGCGCCTTCGGTCATCAGCTGCCTGAAACCTCCCGGAACGAAATGAGGGCTGAACCGCTCGATGTACTCCTGAGGAAACTGGTCGATCACCAGGACCACGATCAGATCCGGCGGGGCGGCAGAGAGGGGCGCGGCAAGGAGAAGGAGGGCGATCAGAAAGCGGCGCATGCCCCGAGTCTATCGCGCGCGGGATTCGCCAGAAAAGAAAAAGGCCGCTCCCGAAGGAGCGGCCTCGATGAAACGGATTACGGATTGATCAGAAGCGAAGCTTGACCGCCGCCTGGTACTGACGCGGCGGGGAGTTGAAGTCCAGGCCCCGCGTGCGGCCGAAGTTGTTGTTCCGGGTGATCTGGAAGCGACCACCCGACATCCGCATCGTGAACTCGTTCTGATCGATGTTGAGAATGAACTCGTTCGCTTCATTGAGAACGTTGAAAATCTCGCCGATGAGCTCGAGCTCGATTCCATAGGGCATGCCGAAGCGCTTGGCGATCCGCATGTCCAGGTTCATGAAGTCCGGCTGATTCTCTGTGTTGCGTCCCTTGATTCGCGCGCCCCGCTCATTGAGGAACGCCTCGAACTGGTCGGGAGTGAACCCGTTGGCCTGAGTGATGTCAATGACGTTCCCTTGGTTGTCGACGAACACGGGCGCGTTGACGACACTGGACGTACGGGGAATGCCGTTGAGGTGGTTGGGGAATCCGCTGAAGAAGATGTTGTGGGTGTAGGGCTGGCCGGTTCTCCAGTTGAAGATTCCGGAAACGAAGAAGCCGTATGGCAGCTCATAGGTGGCGCTGGCGACGACCTTGTGGGTGGTGTCGTAATCCGCCGGGCCTTCGCTGATCGATGAGTCGTACGGATCGTAGGAGAAAGAAGTGGAGGTCGAGCGGGAGTTGGAGTCCTGATCGATGGCTTCCGACCAGGTGTAGTGTGCCAGCCAGGTGAGGTTGCTCCCGCCGAGCGCGATTTTGCGCAGGCCGAGGGTGGCGGATTTGTACGACCCCTCGGCGTCGGTGACGTGCTTCCTCACGTTCGAAAAGTTCGGATAAGGGCGCCCGGGGCCCGAGGTGGTGTATTCGCGCAGACCGCCGTAGACGCGGCCGGTGGGGATGGCGTTCACATTGACGAAGCGCTGCTGCTTGGAATGGTCGGCGAAGACCCCTTCGATCTCGACGCTGTAGCCGGCGCCGATCTGCTGCTCGTACCCGAGGCTGCCGCGGATCGACTCCTGAGCCTCGAGGTCGGGATCGACGATGGCGATGTCGAGCGTGGCGGCCGGGTTGAAGTTGGCGAGCTGCGCCGGTGTGAAGAGATTCGGGAACGTCGGACAGCTCACCTGCGCGCAGTTGAACGACCAGTTGCTGAACAGGCCGCCGATCTGCTGCACCGGCTGGGCGTAAAGAATCGCCGGGATGAAGTTGTAGTACTGGCCCACGCCACCGCGAACTACGGAGCGGCCGTCGCCACGGAGGTCGTAGGCGAATCCGGCGCGAGGAGCGAAGTTGTCGTTGTCCGACTGGAAATTGTCATCGAACTCCGGGTTGGTGGCCTCGTAGATGTTGCGGATCGGCTTCGGCGTCGACTGTCCATCCCAGCGCACGCCGTAATCGACCGTCAGCTTCGAAGTCGGGCGCCAGCTGTCCATGACGAAAAGGCCGTACTGATCGAAATCGAACGCGGTGACGGCGCTGAGGCCGAATCCCTGCTCGAAGGTGGAGGGAGTCCCGGCCAGGAAGAGCCCGGGGTTCGAGAACCCGAAGTCGCCATTCAGGTCGCGAACGAAGAGGTTATTTATGTCCACGGTCATGTAGTTGAACCCGGCTTTGACCAGGTGATTCCCGGTGATCCAGGAAAGGGTGTTCTTGATCTCCCATTTCTCCTCATCGGTTCCGTTGGGAAGGAAGTCCCTCTGGCCGAAGAAGACGTTGCCGCTCTGGAGACCGCCGATGGAGATCTGCGGGAAGCTGGTGGTCAGCGGGTTGATGGGCCGCTCTTCCAGGGAGTACTGCAGGAGCATGAAGTTGTAGAGGGAAGGAGAGAAGATCGAATCGAGCTGGCCGACGTAGCTGTTTACCGTGTTGTACTCGTCGCCCTGGTTCGAGAGAGTTCCGGAGCTTTCCGAGGGAAAGTTGTTGAAGTCGGAATAGTTCCAGCGCAGGTTGAGGTGATTGTTGCTGGCCAGGTTCCAGTCGACCTTGGCCAGCCAGGTCTCCTGGTTCTCGCGGGTTTCGTAGGAGAACTGGCGGTCGAGAGGACCGCCGGTGAGCGACTCCAGCCGGGCGATGACCGCATCCCGCGTTGCGGCCGGGAGAGCATTGAACTGGGAGCTGGTGCGGAAATCGGTCCCGGTGAACGGCTCTTCGATCTTCTGGAAGTCGCCGTTCACGAAGTAGAAGAGGCGATCGCGGACGAAGGGCCCGCCGGCGGCGAATCCGTACTGATCCGCATTGCGCGCGTTGAAGAACTCGCTGGCGCCTTCAGGAAGATCCCGTTCATCGGCCCAGTCTTCATCGCGGTGGTAGTAGAACAGCTCGCCGCTGATGTCGTTGGTGCCGCTCTTGGTGATGGCGTTCATCGTCCCGCCGCCGCCGCGCGAATACTCCACGCTGTAGGAGGAACGAATGACCTGGAACTCCTTGATGGCCGCCTGAGAAAAAACGTAAGGAGCTTCGGTTCCGCCCCGCTCCTCACCGAAGAAGTCGGAGTTCGCGTTGGCACCGTCGATGTTGTAATCGGTGGACATGCCGCGCGCGCCGTTCAGGGAAACACGACCTCCGAATGCGGTCGATACTCCCGGGGTCAGCAGGACCAGGTCCTTGAAATCGCGACCCAGGATCGGGAGATTGGAGATCTCGTCCTCGGTGACCGCCGTGGTCGAGCCCGACTGCGTCGTGTCGATCAGGGGCGCTTCCGCGGTGACCGTGATCTCTTCGGCGATCTGAGGGCTGAGATTGAAACGAACGTTCGCCGCCTGGCCGAGAAACACGCGGACGTTCTCACGCCGGGTTTGACCGAGGCCGGCCAGCTCCGCCCGAACGTTGTAGATCCCCGGCGGGAGCAGGGCGATCGTGTAGAAGCCGTCTCCACTGGTAACCGTCGTCCGCACGAGCCCGGTCTGGGTGTTCGTGGCTGTGACCGTGACTCCGGGCAACACCGCTCCGGTGTTGTCGGCGACTGTACCGTTGATCTCACCCGAGGTGGACGTCGTCTGAGCGAACGCCATTCCGGTGGCGAGAATCAGGCACAGGATCGCCTGAAAAATGTTGCGGGACATAAACCCTCCTATCTGATTGGACCGTGCCTGATCGGGCTCCGGCTGATGGTGCGGCATGGTAAACGATTGTCTGCGACGCAAGTTTGTAAGACCTCCTGATGCAGAGAATGAACTCCGCGAAAAGATCACGTGAATTTCAGGGAGAAAACCCGCCGCGCCGCGCACCAGGCTCCACCGCTGACCATTGCGGCGGACCCTGTTCTTCGGAATCAAAAGCTCTTCAGAAATGCCTCATTCGTCGGAAACTTCTGCAATCTCTCGAGGAGCATTCTCATTGCATTCGTCGGATCCGTCCCCGCCAGTGCGCGCCGGAGCGTCTGCACCTTCGGCAGAATCTCCGGGGGAAGCAGCTTCTCTTCTTTTCGCGTCCCGGTCTGAGCAATGTTGATCGCCGGAAAAATCCGCCGCTCGAAGAGCCCGCGGTCCAGAACGATCTCCGTGTTTCCCGTTCCCTTGAACTCCTGAAATATTACCTCGTCCATTCTCGAGCCGGTGTCGACCAGCGCCGTGGCGATGATCGTCAGCGACCCCCAGTCCTCGGCATTTCTCGCGGACCCGAAAAACCGCCGGGGCTTCTCCATCGTCCTGGCGTCGATTCCGCCGGAGAGGATCCGCCCGCTCGACTTTTGCTCATTATTGTAAGCCCTAGACATCCTCGTAATCGAGTCACAAAGAATGACCACGTCGTGCTTGAGCTCGACCAGTCTCCTGGCCCGTTCCAGAACGACCTCGGCGATCGTGATGTGGTTCTCCGCCGTCTCGTCCGAGCTCGAGGCGATGACCTCCCCCTTGACGGAGCGCCGGATGTCCGTGACTTCCTCCGGCCGCTCGTCCACGAGCAGCACCATGAGGATCACCTCGGGGTGATTCATCTCGATTCCGAACGCGATGTCCTTGAGGAGCGTGGTCTTGCCGGCCTTCGGGGGAGCGACGATCAGGCAGCGCTGTCCTTTGCCGAGGGGAGCGAGAAGGTCGAGAACACGCGTGGTCAGCCGGTTCGGCTCGCTTTCCAGCTTGAACTGCTCGAGAGGATCGATCGAGATCAGCTCCGAGAAGGGACGTCTCGATTCCTGAAACTCGGCCAGCGGAAGCCCCTCGACGATCTCGAGGGAAGTCATCTCGGCTCCGTTGCCCGTCTTCCGCCCCTGGCCGCCGAGCTGGATCCCCGCCTGGAGGTGATTCCGGTCGATGATCGAGCGGGAAACGGTTGGATCACCGTACTGAGGGACGTAATTGTTCGAAGGATTGACCAGGATTCCCGCGCCGTTCGGCTTGAGGTAGAGGACGCCGGTGACAGGAATCGGCTCGCCTGATCCCGGGCCTGGCTCGGAAATCTCCTGAGAATCGGGACCCTGACCGTCAGGACGGCGGCCGCGGTTGCGGGAGCGGCGGCGGCGGGAGCGTCCCGGTTTCTGGCCGGCAGGATGCTGTCCTTCGCGCGGCTCACCTGAGCCCGGCGCGGCATTGGGCTGAGCGGCGCCATTGGGCCCCTGAGTCGGTGGACGGCGTCTTCTGCGCCGCCTTTTACGCGGTGTGCGCTCTTCTGGTGTCATGCGGATCCGAACGTCACAAAAAAAACACGCTCGATGACCGGAGATCTTGACGATTCGAGGCGGAGAACCTTGCTTCTCGACGCCCGGCGGGAAGGCCCTATGGAAATCGTCGCTCGAGGTGCTGCGCTAGTATCGGAACCTCGCCCCGAAAAATCAAGCGGAATCTCATCCTCGTCTTTGACCGTCTCCGGAAGCGGTGTAACAATCCTGCCGTCCACTTTCCTCATGTCGGCCTCCTCCAACCTTCCGCCGGAACAGGCTCCCGGAGTGAGTGAATCTTTTCCCGGCTACACCCTGAAGGCCCGGCTCGCTCATGGGGCCATGGCCGAAGTCTGGACCGCCGTGGCTCAGAGCAGCGGAAAGCTCGTGGCGATCAAGCGGATTCGGCCGCACCTGGCGAGCGACCCCGACATCGTGTCGATGTTCGCCGGTGAAGCGGAGATCGCCTCGCAGCTTCATCACCCGAACATCGTTGAAGTCGTTGAATTCGGGGAGGCAGGCGGCTCGGTCTTCATGGTCATGGATCTCGTCGACGGCCCGGATCTCGGAACGATTTTGACGAGTGTCCGGCGTGCCGGGACCACCCTTTCCCTCGGGATCGCGATTCTGATCGCCCGCAGGATTGCCGCGGCGCTGCACTACGCGCAGCGCTCTCTACCGGGCTTCGTTCACCGCGACGTTTCCCCCGGAAACATCCTGATCTCCCGCAAGGGGGAGATCAAACTATGCGATTTCGGCATCGCAAGGGCAGCCGGTGTCGCGTCCCAGGAACTTGGAGGAGAGCTGCGAGGCAAGCTCCACTACATGTCGCCGGAGCAGGCGAGCGGTGGCGCGGTCGACGCGCGATCGGACGTCTTTTCCCTCGGCGCCGTTTTCTTCGAGATGGTGACCGGGCGAAAGCCCTACGAAAGAGGGGAGGAGTTGCTGATCGACGTCGTCAGGTCAGGTCGGGTGGACCTTCCTTCGAGCGTCAATGCGGCGCTGGCTCCTTCCGTCGACGCGATCGTGGGGGCGGCTCTGGCCGCACGGCCGGATGACCGTTGTGCCAGCGCCGGGGAGCTCGAGGAAGCGCTGGGGCGGATGGCGGACGAGAACGATCTCAATCGCAGCCCGGAAGAGCTCGCAGGATGGATCGCGGCGATGCTGGCCAACCCGCCGGACCACGCCGCCGCAATCGCGGAATGAGCGCCCGCGCTGGCGAGCTATAATCCCGCTCCGTTTCGCTGCTGCGAACCGCGCGGCATTCTCGGCTCCGGAGATTCATTTCAAGATGACCGCTCTGACCCCTCAACAGAAGGAGTTCTACGAGAACACTCTCCGAGTCACGCGTCAGGAGATCGAGGATCTGAAGAATCAGATCGACGACGAGCTTGCGAAAGTGAAGGAGAGGATCGGGGAGCTCCAGGATGCACTGAATGCCGCGAAACAGATGTATGAGGGGGCCTGCGCCCGGCTCGGTGTCCCGAACGATCTCGATGAGGGAGACGAGGGCGAGGGAGCCTGAGATCGGCGGAAAACGCCACAGGGTTTTTTCCCGCGCCGCCTGCCTGGCGGCCCTACTGATCCTGGCCTGCGGATCTCCTTCCTCCTCACGCGAGGTGACCGACGGAGTCGGCCGCACCGTTCAGCTGCCCGCGAAGATCGAGCGGATCGTCACGCTCGCCCCGGATGTCACGGAGATGGTCGACGCCGCGGGCGGCGGAGAACGAATCGTGGGGACCGACTCGTTTTCAGACATGCCTCCGCGAGTCAAGGCCCTGCCGAAAGTCGGAGACCTCCAGCCGAGCGTGGAGGCGATTGCCGCGCTCGCGCCCGATCTGGTGATCGCGTCGAACAACGGCAATCCTCCCTCGCTCGCGCGGGCCCTCGCCGGAGCCAGGATTCCGTTGTACGTCCTTCGAAGTGACCGTCTCGATGCGATTCCCCAGGCTCTTCGTTCGCTGGGAGCGATCCTCGGGACCGGCGAAGTTGCGGAAGCCTCGGCGCGCGAATTCGAGCGCGGCATGCAGCGTGGAAGTCGCCGGCGAAGCACCAATCCGAAGGTTCTGGTCATGCTCTGGCCGCAGCCGCTCTACGTGGCGGGGGAGAAGACCTACATTGACGACCTGCTGCGCCTCGCCGGAGCCGGCAACGCGGTGAAGGCGGAGGGGTGGCCGGCTTACTCGCTCGAAGCGCTGGCGGCCAGTCCTCCGGATCTCATCCTCTTTCCAGGAAGAGCGATCCCCGCCTCGGAGATCGAGAAGCTGAAGTCCACTGTCGCGTGGCGCGATCTCGAAGCGATCCGAAATGGCGGCATCTACCCAATGCCGGATGATGAGTTTCTTCGTCCCGGCCCGCGCCTGGTCCGAGGACTGGAAGAGCTGAACCGCATCCTCGATGCGTGGGAGAGCCGATGAGCGCCCGCCGCGACCTGGTCCGGGGGATCGCGGTTCTCTCGCTCATCCTGGTCCTGTCGATTCTCTTCGCCGTGAGTGAGGGGGCGGTCGGGGTCTCGTTCATCGAAGCCCTTCGCGGAGACCAGCGCGCGCGGATGATCCTGTTCGATCTTCGTCTTCCGCGCGTTCTTCTCGCGGCGGCGGTCGGAGCGGTGCTGGCCTCGGCGGGGGCGACGTTTCAGACCCTGCTGCGGAATCCTCTGGCGGATCCATTCATCCTGGGTGTATCAGGCGGGGCTGCATGTGGAGCGGCGATCGCGACCGTCATCGGCGCGGGCCGCCTGCCGGGTGGAGTTCCGATCGCGGCATTCTCGGGAGCCCTCGGAGCGACTCTACTCGTTCTGGCGATCGCCAGGCGCCACGCCAGCGTGGATCCGACGAGGCTGATTCTCGCGGGGCTCGTTCTCAACGCGTTCTTTTCCGCCCTGATTCTTCTCGCCCTTTCCATGGTGAGGGGAAGCGATCTCACGGTCGCCCTGCACTGGATGATGGGAAGCCTGGCGAATCCGACATGGGCCGACGTCCTGCTGGTCGGCCTGGCGGCGGTCATTTCTCTGGCAATCTGCGCGTCGATGGCCGGCGACATCCGCCTTCTGGTTTTCGGCGAAGAGGATGCGAAGTCACGCGGGGTTTCCACGGAGAAGGTCAGGGTGATTGCTTTTCTCGTCGCCTCGCTGGCGACGGGGGCCGCGGTGGCGACCAGCGGAATCATCGGGTTCGTCGGCCTGATCGTCCCTCACGCCGTGCGGATGATCTGGAAACGCGACTACCGCCTGCTTCTTCCCCTTTCGGCGATCGGCGGAGCGGCCCTGGTCGTCCTGGCCGATCTCGCGGCACGGGCTCTCATCCCACCGTCGGAGCTTCCTCTCGGGGCTCTGACTGCGATGCTCGGTGTGCCGTTCTTTCTCGTTCTTCTCCGGCGGGCCACCAGGTGAGCATCGAGCTTCACAGCGTCACGTACCGGTATCCTGGCGCTCCTTCCGTCGCCGTCGATGGAGTTTCGTTCAGGATCGCGAAGCCGGAGCTCATTGCGATCTGCGGCGCGAATGGGTCGGGCAAGTCGACGTTGATGAAGCTTCTTTCACGCGTCCTCGAGCCTTCCGACGGAACGATCGTGATGGAGGGGCGCGAGATCGGCGCCTGGGATCCGCGCGACTACGCGCGGAAAGTCGGATATCTCCCCCAGGAGACGGATCCGCTGGTCCCGATGCGTGCAATCGATGCCGTGATCACGGGGAGAGCGCCTTACCTGGGGCGCTTCTCGTGGGAGTCGCCTCAGGACATCGAGTTGGCTCGGCTGGCTCTGGCGCGATGTGACGCGTCGGGCCTGGCCGACCGCCATCTCGACGAGATGAGCGGCGGGGAGCGCAAAAGGGTTCATCTCGCTCGCGTGCTCGCGGGACAGCCGCAAGCCATCCTTCTCGACGAGCCCCTCGCCGCGCTGGATCTCGCTCATGCGCAGCAGCTCGCAAGACTGCTGAGGGTGCTGGTCGAGGAAGAAAAGCGAACCGTGATCCTCATCTCGCATGATCTGAACTGGAGCGCGGCCATTGCGGATCGGATGCTGGTCTTGAGGGAGGCGAGGCTAACCGCCGACGGCTCGCCGTCGGCCATCCTCACTCCCGAGCTGATCCATGCGAACTTCGGGCTCGAAGCGGACGTGATCGAACGGAACGGCCGCCGCTGGGTCCTGCCGCGGTAAAAAGAGTGCTGAGTGCTGAGTGCTGAGTGCTGGGTGCTGGGTGCTGGGTGCTGGGTGCTGGGTGCTGGGTGCTGAGTGCTGAGTGCTGAGTGCTGAGTGCTGAGTGCTGAGTCCTGAGTGATTTGCCGGGCAGTCGGTCCGACTTGGTCCGCCTGTAAAACGCTCGCGGCTTTACCGGCCGGAGGCCGGAGGTAGTCGTGAGAGCGCGCTCACATGGAGAGGCGAGAATCCCCTTCGTTCAAACGTTGATTGACTGTAGCCGACCCTAACTGCGCCGTGGTGAGGGGGGCCACGGAAGGCGAACGACCGGTCTGTCCGAGAGGAACTCGATTCGGCCTGACAGCACCCAGAGGACTCAGCACTCAGGACTCAGCACTCAGCACCCTTCCTCATCACTGAGGCGGCGCGCATAAAGCCTCCGACCCCTTTGTTATGATCGGCGCGCCGGCAGCCTGGGCGCGGAGATCGACGCGCATGATTCGGTTCGAGGACATCCTCGACAAAGTCGAGGAATACAAGCCCGATTTCGACGAAGAGCTGCTTCGCCGCGCCTATATCTTTTCCGCCATGGCGCACAAGGATCAGGTACGCCGCTCCGGCGAGCCGTACCTCGTTCATCCCCTCAACGTCGCCTACATCCTCGCGGAGATGAAACTCGACGAGACCTCGATCGCCGTCGGCCTTCTTCACGACGTCATCGAGGACACCCTGGCCACCAAGGAAAAATTGGAGGAGCTGTTCGGCAAGGACGTGGCGGACATCGTCGAAGGGCTGACCAAGATCTCGCGGTACGCCTATGTCTCGCGCGAGGAAGAGCAGGCCGAGACCTTCCGGAAAATGATTCTGGCCATGGTCTCCGACCTCAGAGTCGTCCTGGTCAAGCTCGCGGACCGGCTTCACAACATGCGCACGCTCCATCATCTCCCCGAGGAGAGGCGGGGGCGGATCGCTCAGGAGACGATCGAGATCTACGCTCCGATCGCGAACCGTCTGGGCATGGGGAGGTTCAAGTCCGAGCTGGAGGATCTCGCCTTCCAGCATCTCCAGCCGCGCGAGTACGAGGATCTGACTGAGGCGGTTCGCCAGAAGATGACCGTGTCGGCCGATCTGGTCGAGAGGCTTCGCTCGACGCTGCAGCAGAAAATGCTGGAGAGCGAGATCGGGGGTGACGTCAGCGGGCGCGTCAAATCTCTCCACTCGATCTGGCACAAGCTCCGCAGCCAGGGTGTCGACATCGGTCAGATCTACGATTACCTCGCATTCAGAATCATCACGCCATCGGTCAAGGATTGCTACGCCGCCCTTGGGATCATCCATCAGGGGTGGAGGCCGGTTCCGGGACGGATCAAAGACTACATCGCGATGCCGAAGCCGAACTTTTACCAGTCGCTGCACACCACGGTCGTCGCGGAAAAGGGGCAGCCGTTCGAAGTCCAGATCCGGACGCGGGAGATGGACCTGATCGCCGAACAGGGGATTGCCGCGCACTGGAAATACAAGGAAGGACGGGTGGCCGCCTCACCCGACGATCAGAGCTTTCTCTGGCTTCGCCAGCTCGTCGAGTGGCAGAACGAGATCAAGGATCCGAAGGTCTTCATGAATTCGCTCCGGGTGGATCTCTATCCCGACGAGGTCTATACCTTCACGCCCAAAGGAGACGTGTACGCCTTCCCGCGGGGAGCGACTCCGCTCGACTTCGCCTACCGGATCCACACCGATCTCGGCAACCGGTGCGTGGGTGCACGTGTCAACGGAAAGCTCGTTCAACTCAAGACGCCGCTGCGCAACGGGGACATCATCGAGATCCTGAGCGCCCCGAATCAGACTCCCAACCGGGAGTGGCTTTCCATGGTCGTCACCTCGCGCGCCCGCCACAAGATCCGCCACTGGCTCAACACCGAGCAGAAGAGCCGTTCCGTCGAGCTCGGAAAGAAACTGCTCGAGAAGGATGCGAAGCGGTTCCGGGTCCCGATCCGAAAGCTGGTCGCCGAGGGCGCCCTCGACGGCGTGCTGTCGGATCACGGCTACGCCCGGATCGAGGACATGTACGCCGACGTCGGCTACGGCAAGCTCTCCCCGCGGGTGATCGTGGAAAGATTCATTCCGGACGACGACAAGAGAGCCGAGGAGACGCCGAGCCCGCTGAGGGACGCGGTCCGCCGGATCTTTCCTTTTGGGGGCACCCCCCCGATCAAGGTCAAGGGATCCGATGACCTGATGACCTACCTCGCCAAGTGCTGCACGCCGGTTCCCGGAGAGCAGATCATCGGCTATGTGACCCGGGGGAAGGGCGTTGCCGTCCATTCCGTGGATTGCCCCAACGTCAGGAATCTCATGTTCAACCCCGACCGGGAGATCGCGGTGGAGTGGGGGGAGCGAGAGCCTTCCAGCTTCCGGATCGATCTCGAGGTTCTCATCGAGGACCGCACCGGAATGCTCGCCCGGGTGGTCTCTCAGATCGCCAGCCTGAAGACGAACATCCGGAACATCGAGGCTCGGACTGCCAGCGGCAGGGGTGTCATCGACCTGACCGTCGAGATCTCGGATCTCCGCCATCTCGAAAAAGTGATCAAGGGGATCTCCAGCCTCGATGGCGTGATCGATGTCCACCGGAAGTACAACGCCCGCCAGGCGACGGCCTGAGGAGGGCTGACCTCATCCGGCCGCTCAGGGGAAATCCGGCGTGCGGAAAGGCCCGGACAACAAAAAACCCGCCTCCCGGCGGGCTTTCCAGTCGATTGGCGTCGGCTCAGCGAACCGCTTTCTGAATCTTGTTGGAGCGGATGCATCGGGTGCAGACATTGATCCTGCGCGACCCCCCACCCAGGAGCACGCGGACGCGCTGCAGGTTGGGCAGCCAGCGGCGGCTGCTCACGTTGTTCGCGTGACTGACCTTGTTTCCGAAGACCGGCGCTTTGCCGCAGACTTCACACTGTTTAGCCATGTTCAAAAGCTCCTTCGACGCGGGGCGCGATTCTAATGTCCGACCCTGGGGAACGCAATCCAGCCGAGTCCGATTTCCACTTGTCGTAGATTCTGACGTCTATCCTTTTTGATTTCTTGGTCTTGTCGAGTTGACATGACCTATAAAACCGTGTAATTTCCCACCAAACTTCACCAGACAAAGGTCATACGTACGAGCCACGACAAAAGAATCAGCTGAGAAGTCAGTGTGATGGATGGGGTGAGCGGTGTTCTTCTCAAAGAGCAAAAGTATCGTCGGGCTTGATATCGGCTCTTCCGCGATCAAACTCGTTGAGCTGAAGGAAAAGAAAGCCGGGACCTTTCAACTGGTCAAGGCCGGTCTCGAGCCCCTTTCGCCGGAAGCGATCGTCGACGGCTCGATCATGGACTCCTCCATGGTCGTCGACACGATTCAACGGCTGAACACCACCCTCGGAGTCAAGAATTCCAATTACGGAACCTCCCTTTCCGGCCATTCCGTCATCATCAAGAAGATCTCTCTGCCGGCCATGTCCGCGGATGAGCTCGATGAGTCGATCCAGTGGGAAGCCGAGCAGTACATCCCCTTCGACATCAATGACGTCAACCTCGACTACGTACCGCTGACCGCCCCGGGCGCCGGCGAGAACATCGAGGTCATTCTGGTCGCGGTCAAGAAGGAAAAGATCAACGACTACACTTCGGTGATCGGGCAGGCCGGGAAGGCTGCGGCCCTGGTCGACGTCGACGCGTTCGCCGTGCAGAACTGCTACGAGATGAACTATCCCGGCGACGCCGCCAAAGTGGTCGCGCTGGTGAATATCGGAGCCTCAGTCACCAACGTGAACATTCTGTCGGACGGATCCTCGCTCTTCTGGCGCGACATCACCTTCGGAGGGAACCAGTACACGGACGCGATTCAGCGCGAGCTGAACCTCTCCTTCGCCCAGGCCGAGGGGCTGAAGAGGGGAGAGCCTGCCGGGGACCACACCCTGCAGCAGGTCATTCCGATCCTGAACTCGGTCTCCGAGGATTTCGCGAGCGAGCTGCGCAAGACGCTCGACTTCTTCACGGCGACCTCCGGCGCGGACCGGGTGGACTCGATCATTCTCTCGGGGGGCGGCGCCAGCGCCCTGAACCTGGAAACGATTCTCAAGGATAAGTTCGGGATCGAAGTCGAGATCATGAATCCCTTCAAGAACATCTCCTTCAATGAGGGTGACTTCAATCCGGAATGGATCTCGGAGGTGGCGCCCAGCATGGCGGTCGCCGTGGGTCTGGCGATCCGGAAGGTGGGTGACGCTTGATCAAGATCAACCTGCTGCGCGAAGGACGCGGAGGCGCGCGGGCTGCCGCAACGCCCGCCGGGGCTCCGGCGGCCGGGCCAGCCAACCTCGGTCCCATCGCTTTGTTTGCTCCGATCATCCTGGGTCTTCTTCTCGCAGGCGGCTGGTGGTTCATGAAAAGCCGCGAAGTGAAAGCGAAGGAAGCGGAGGTCGCCGCTCTCGAGCAGGAGGCCTCGCGGCTGAAACGATTCATCACCGAGGCGAAGCAGTTCGAGGATCGCCGCAGTTCGCTCGAGAAGCGGATCGCGCTGATCAATCAGCTCAAGCAGAACCAGAAGGGACCCGTGCGTCTGCTGGATCACGTGAGCCGCGCCCTTCCCGACCTGGTCTGGCTCGACCGCATGAGCCTGTCCGGGCAGGTCATTACGATCGCAGGACAGACTCTGAACCCGAATGCCGCGGCGACGTTCGTCGAGAACATCAAGGCGGATCCGATGTTCGACGAGCCGCAGTTCAACGTTCTCTCCTCGCGGCCGAACGCGCGTGGGACGGGCGTCTACGCTTTCGATATGCGATTCAACTTCAAATATCTGATCGAGGATGCGCCTGCTGAGGGCGCTGAAGAGGCTTCCGGAGCTCCCGTGAACGAGGGAACTGCCGCTCAGCCAAAGAGCTGATTTGCGGAGGGGATGGGGATGGCGCTGAAAACCGGCCTCGAAGAAAAGCCCTGGTACGTCTCCCTGATCGCGGGAGTCGTAGTCGGGGCCCTTGCGCTCGCGGCCGTCTGGTATATGCCGATCCGAGGCGGGAACGAAAAGATCGCGTCGCTGAACAAGCGGGCGGACACGCTTCAGGGAGACATCCAGAACGGCCGTTCGGCCGAGCAGCGGCTGCCTCAGTTGCGTGAGGAAGCGCGGCGCCTCGAGCTCGAGCTGGAGAAGTTGCGCCGCATCCTGCCCTCATCGCGAAATACGGAAGAGCTGATCAAGAAATTCAAATCGCTCGTGGACCAGGGCGATTTCGTCCTGGAGCAACTGGTCTTCCCTGCGATGAGCGAGACCACGGCGACCTCGGAAGGCGGTGCGGAAGAGGTTTACGCCGAGTGGCCGATCAGGGTCGCTCTTCAGGGTCGCTATCACGATCTGGCGGTTCTCTTCAGCCGCCTGTCCAACTTCTCGCGGATCATCAACGTCGAACAGTTCAACATTTCGTCCATCCCGATCCAGACGGAGCGGACGATTCGCGCCGATTTCGTGGCCAAGACCTTCGTCTACCGTGAGCCGGCTGCTCCGGAACCGGCGAGTCAGCCCGGCGGAAAGAAGGGCGGAGGGAAGAAGTGATGGACCGAGCTCGTACGCTTCTCGCGGCCGGCGTGGTTTTCGTCTTCTGCGCTTTTTCGGCCGCGGCGCAAACCGCCGATCAGCCCGCGGCGGAGCCGGCAACCTCCTCGATCGAGGAGAACCTGCAGGAGATTCTCGAAGACCCGGTGGGAGACGACACGTACCAGTACGACTCGCAGGGTCGGAGGGATCCGTTCCGATCGCTGGTCGGTCCGACGCGGACGCTCGATCGGGGGAATCGTCCGCCGGGCGTGCCCGGATTCATGATCGACGAACTCGACATTCAGGGCGTGGTGCAGACTCGCGCGGGAATGGTCGCGATGATCAAGGGTCCGGACAACAAGGGCTATCTCATTCGAACCGGCGAGAAGCTCTTCGACGGCGAGGTCACACGAATCGATCGAACGGCGGTCGTCTTCAGACAGGAAGTCAATGATCCCACGCGAATCGAACGGTTCCGAGAGGTCATCAAGGAGCTGGTTCGAGATACTGGGCAAAATCGTCGGTAGGGCCGGCCGGTCCGGTCAGTGGTGTGGAGGGTTGCGTGATGGTGAATGTCGGAAAAAGCATGAGCCGAGTCCAGTCGATCGCCGCGGGGATCCTGGTCCTTGCCGTCGTCGGCTGCGCCTCGGGCGCTCCTCGAAGTGGCGCGCCTGAAGCGGCAGCCCCGGCCCCGAGCGGCACGGCCGCCGGTTCCTCGATGGCGCTGTTGTCTCTTCGCGCCGAGAACACGCCGGAACCGCGAATCATCGTCGAGACGAGCGGCCGGCCGGTCTACACCGGCTACCATCCGCAACCCGACGTCTACGTCATCGACCTGCTCAAAACCGTGCGGCAGGCGAATGTCGTCCTTCCCACCAATCTCCCATCCTTCATCGCTTCCGTTGCAGCCGATGAAGTCCTCGAACTCGGCAAGCCGCTCACACGCGTCACGGTCCGATTCCGGGAACCGGTCAGCGCGTTCGCGAGCGCCGAAGGCAATGGAGTCGTGATCGGCTTCGAGGGCGTCCCTTCTTCAATCGCGGCCTCCGTGCCTGAGCCCTCGGCCATGGTCTTCGAGCCCGCTGACGACGTGACCGTCGAAACCGTCGCCGACGTCATCACCCCGACGTCGGCACCAACGCCCGCCCCCGCCGAGATCCGGCCGAGTGTGCCGGAGGCCAGGAATCCCGCGACGCGACTCGACCGAATCAAGACCACCGGACGGGGAGACTCCCTCGCCATCGCGCTCGAGGGAGACGGTAAGTTCGATTACAAGGATTTCAAGCTGACCAACCCGCTCCGGCTCGTCGTCGATCTGAAGGGGACGACGAATCGGGTGAAGGGATCGACCCTCGAGCTCGGCGACCCCTATGTCCGCCAGGTTCGCGTGGCCCAGTTCAAGTCATCGCCCGATCCGGTCACCCGTGTCGTGGTCGACCTCGATGAGTACGTCGGCTACCACGTGAGGCGGGAGGGGTCCAGGCTCGTGATCTCGTTCGGCGACGGGCCGGCGACCTCCGCGCCGATGGTTGCCTCCTACGAGCCGGTGGCCACGCCGCAGCCGCGTCCGAGCGAGCCGGCCAGCACGATCGCGGAGATCGACGCGATCCCCGCGGCCGTTCCGATTCCGCCGGCGCGTGAGACCGCGGTCATTCGCGGACCCCAAACCGCTGCACGGACTCAGCCAGTCCTCACCCAGGCTCCGAACGTCGTCACTCCTGCTCCGGCGAGGACGATCATCGATGCGGGGCAGGAAAACGTCTTCGCCGCGGACCAGGGGCCGACGATGACGGGCGGCAACATCGGGGAGGGACGGACCATCAGCCCTCCAGGACGGGCCTACACCGGCGATCCCATCAGCCTCGAGCTGACCAGCGCGGACATCAAGGACGTGCTGCGCACGTTCGCTGAGCTGACTGGACTGAACATCGCGATCGACCCCAATGTGGCGGGGCAGGTCACGGTCTCCTTCGACCAGGTGCCATGGGATCAGGCCCTCGAACTGATCCTCCGTCAGAACGGTCTGACCTACACGATCTCCGGCAACGTCATGCGCGTCGGCACGGTCGACCGGCTGGCGGCGGAGCAGGCGCAGAATCGACGGCTGGAAGAGGAGGCGCGACTGAACGTGCCTCTCACGACCGTCATTAAGCGGCTCTCGTACGCGAAGTCCGACGATGTGGCGACGCTGGTGGCCGGGCTGGCCTCCCCGCGGGGCAAGATCATCGTCGACGCGCGAACCAACCAGCTGATCATCACGGACGTTCCTGAATATCTCCCGACGATGCTGAACCTGATCGAGAACGTCGATATCCCGACGCCTCAGGTCATGATCGAAGCGCGCATCGTCGAGACCACCAAGACTTTCGCGAGGCAGCTCGGCATCAGCTGGGGTTTCAGCGGATCGGCTGATCCTGCACTGGGAAGCGGCACCGGACTCGTCTTTCCGAATCGGATCGACTTCGTCGGCGGGCCGTTCAACTTCGGCGCGGGAAACCCGGTCCTGGAGCTCAGTCTTGGGAGCGTGCTCGGGACGTTCGATCTCGATCTCACCCTGACCGCGGCGGAAAACGAAGGTCTGGCGCGGATCATCTCCGCACCGAAGGTGACCACGCAGGACAACTCACCCGCGCAGATCGAGAGCGGCCTCCAGATTCCCTTCCAGACCCGGGTCAATTTCACGACCACGGTCAGTTTCATCCAGGCGACGCTGAGGCTGACGGTCACGCCGCAGATCACCGCGGAGGACACCGTCATCATGGACATCGAGCTTCAGAAGGTCGAGCCGATCGCGGGTCTCGACGTGGCCGGAGCCACCAATCCGCCGCTCTCCACGAGGCGCGCACAGACGCGGCTCATGGTCCGCGATGGCGGCACGACGGTCATCGGCGGAATCTATACGGCGACTGAGAACGACGCGGAGAATCGCATGCCGTTCATCCACGAGATCCCGGTCATCGGGAATCTGTTCAAGAGCCGGCGAATTGAGAATCGAAACGATGAGCTGCTGATCT
This sequence comes from Thermoanaerobaculia bacterium, assembly GCA_035525215.1. Lineage (GTDB taxonomy): Bacteria > Acidobacteriota > Thermoanaerobaculia > Gp7-AA8 > Gp7-AA8 > DATLEY01. The sequence continues at coordinate 18,031 of DATLEY010000166.1, forward strand.
TCATCACGCCGCGCATCGTGCGGAACATCTGAGGCGACAGCACGTGAACGTCCATCGCGGTGAAGGGCGGAGGGAGTCAGGCATGAAGACGGTTCGAATCAAGATGTGTACGGGGTTGCTCATCGTCCTTCTGGCGGGGTTGACTCTCTCATGCCAGGAGGTGGCGAACACGAGCTCTCCAGTCGAGCTCCTGGTCACGATCTCCGAGACTCTGCACGTGCTCGACTTCGCAGATCCCAACTGCGGCTCCCTCGGAGTGATCACTTTCCGGAATCTCATCAAAAGGCCCGACATCGTGACGGATCCGCGTTTTCTGGATGTTCGGCTCACCGCCTATCGGGTCAGTTACGAGCGCACTGACGGGGGCACGCAGGTCCCGGCTCCCTTCACTCGGAGTCTGTCACTGCTGATTCCGGCGGGAGGAGCCGCGACGGAGTTGAGCACCTTCATCGGGTTCGAGCCAGGTGTGTTCAACCAAGCCCCCTTCGTGGCGTTGCTGCCGGCGAATGGGGGGAAGGACCCGGAGACCGGAAAACATACTGTTGAAATGGACCTCGTAGTCGACTTTTTTGGTGAAACGCTTTCAGGCGAGGACGTCTCTGCGAGGGCGAGGCAACGCCTCACCTTCTGCATCGCCTGCGGTGGCTGCCGGTGAATCGTGAATTTCTGACGGGTGTGACGCGGCGAAACACGAACGCCGTGTCGAGTGGATTAGGGGGATAGGATGAAACGCTTGACTCAACAGCCAGTCGTAACAGCTCTCCTCGTGCTGATGCTCGCCGTGGCGGGTTGCAAGGGAGAGTCTCCGACTCAGCCTCCTTCTCCCGGGACTCCGCCGACCGGCAATACGCCGCCGACGAACCCGTCGATCGCTCTTTCCGTCTCGAATCCGAACCCGCTCGTCGGCTCAACCACGACGATCACTGCGACCGTGACGCAGAATGGCCAGCCCGTGCCGAACGGCACCGCCGTGGAGTTCACGACCACCTTCGGCACCTTCCAGGACACCATGGCCAACATCTCCCTGCGGACCACGACGAATGGCGTCGCTTCCGTCGTCCTGTCCGCTCCCTCTCCCGGTACGGCGTCGGTGACCGTCCGCGTGACCAACTCGAGCGCTCTCGCCCAGGTGACCTTCGTCGCGGACCCGGTCGAACCGCAACCTCCAGACGAGGCGCCGGCCATCACGTCGATCAGTCCTTCAATCGGTTCACCTTCCGGCGGCCAGATCGTCACGATCTCGGGACGAAACTTCGAGGGACCGCTTCGCGTTCTCTTCGGAGATCAGCTGGCTACCATCGTTTCGGCCAATGAGAATCAGATCGTGGTCAGAGCGCCCGAAATCCAGCTCGGTCTCGCGGAGCAGGCGCGAGACGTGACCATCACGGTCATCACCAAGGCTGGCAGCTCCTCGGAGGCCAGGGCCACGGGCGGACCGTTCCGTTACGAGCTGGAAATTCTCACCCCCCGCATCTTCCACATCAGTCCGGCCTCCGGGCCGAATGAGGGCAATACCCAGATCGTCATCTTCGGCGAAGGCTTCCAGGCGCCGGTGCGGGTGTTCTTCGGACTCGGCGGAGGAGCCACCGGTCCGCTCCCGAGCCAGGTCGAGGCCCAGGTCGTCAAGGTCACCTTCGGACAGATCATCGCCATGACGCCGCCGGCCACAGGGCTGGGCGCAGCGTTCGCGAATCAGGAAGTCACGGTCCGCGTGCTCAATGGCGCCTCGAATACCGATTTCAACCTTCCGCTGGGGTTCCGCTACGGCCCGGCCATGACCATCACCGCCGTCAGTCCGACGCAGGGATCAGCTTTCGAATCGACCAGGGTCACTATCGACGGCTGGGGCTTCGATGATGATGTCGTCGTGACGATTGGCGGCGTGGTGGCGCAGCCGATCTCCGTGAGTGGAACCAGAATCGTCGCCCAGACGGGGCTTCCGATCGTGACCTCGTGTGGCAATCAGGTGGGTCCGGTGACGGTCACGAACAAGGAAGACGGTGCCAGCGCGACCGCGGTTCAGACCTTCACCTTCCTGGTGCCACGGCCGAGCATCGTCAGTGTCTCGCCGAATCCCGTGACGGCAGGAAGCTCGGTCACGGTGGGTGTGTTCAACGCCGGTGGCGGACCAACCCGATTCACCATCGGCGGCGCGACGTTACTTCCCACGGGCGTCACGATCGTGGATGGCGTGGCGGTCTACAGCATCGTCATTCCCTCGAACCTCACGTTCGACACCGAGGATTGCGTCACGCCCAGCGGAGCAGAGGGCGAGCGCTTCATCAATACGACGTTCGACATCACATACACGAACGTCGAGAGCGGCTGCTCGGACACGCTCGCAGGCGGTCTGACCGTGACCCCGACCGACACATCATGCCGGGCGGCAGCGGTTGCCGCGGTCTCGCCCTCCAGCCTCGCATTCGGCAACCAGGCTGTCGCGACGAGCAGCGCTCCGCAGACCGTGACGGTGTCGAATCTGGGCTCGGAGCCGATGACGATCACCGGCATTTCTTCGAACAATGCCGACTATGCGACGACCGCCCCGACGAGCACGACGATCGCCGGCGGTTCCTCGGCCACCTTCCAGGTTACGTTCACTCCGTCCGCGGTCGGGGCGCGCCCCGGCACGATTACGGTCGGAACCTCGGCCGGTGACAAGACCGTAAGTGTCTCGGGCTCAGGCACCTAGTCAGAACTTTTGATCGCACGGCCGCTCCCCGCGGAGGGGGCGGCCGTTTTGTTTCTCCGGCGCCTTGCGCGCGATTTTGAATCCAGCCAGAATACCGGTCCGCTATGTCCGACATTCCTCCGACCAACATGAAGATCGAGGATCTTCGGGCGCGACTCCGCCTCGATCCGAAGTCCCGGCTGTTCTATCCCCTCGCCGAGGAGCTTCGGAAGAACCGAAACTTCGATGAAGCGGAGAAAGTTCTCCGGGACGGGCTGGATCATCACAGCGCCTACCTGTCGGCATGGATGGGTCTCGGACGGGTGCTCATCGAAAAAGGCAATCATCGGGAGGCCACGGAGGCGCTGATGAAGGCGCAGGCCATCGATCCGGGGAACGTCGTTTGCGCCAAGCTCCTCGCAAGCTCTTATCTCGCCCTCGGAGAGAAACTCGAGGCTCTGAAGAAGTTGAAGCTCGTGCGGGCGCTCCTTCCCGCCGACGAAGAGGTCGACGAGCAGATCGAGGCGCTCGAGGCGGAGATGGATGGGAGAGCTCCTTCCGCGCCGACCGCCGCAGCCGGCGAGAAGAGCCCCCCTTCCGAGCCGCTCGCCGCCACCCCACCGGGTCCCGCAGCCGAGAGTGCTCCTTCCACCGAGACCACCGGGAGCGAGAGCGCCGCGGAGGTTGAGACCGGAGCCGCCGAAGTCCCGTTGATGGAAGAAGAATCGGCGCCCCGGGACGAAGCGGTCGCGGACCGCGACGAAGCAAGCGGGCCCGGAGGGGAGACTGCGCCGCCGGATTCGAGGGAAGAAGGCACCTCGGGTGAGTACCCCTTCGCGGCCGCTCCAGGACAAGAGCCGGAGTTCGTCCCCCTCCCCGAAACGATCGTGGAGCCGGCCACGCCGCCGCTGGACGAGAACGAGCCGTTCGGAGAGGTCGATGATGAGGGTCCTTCGCCGACGGATGAAGATGGGGATTCCTCCGATCAGGGGGGTTCGGCGGCACCTCCGGCGACCGTGACGATGGCGGAGCTTTACGAGCAGCAGGGGCATTCCGAAGCGGCGCGAGGAATCTACGAACAGATCCTCAGCGCCGACCCGACCCATGACGTGGCGCGAACCCGGATGGATGCCATGGAAAGCGAGGGCGCTCCCGTCACCGGTTCCGGCGGCGCCAGGCCTCGCGCCGCAAAAGTCGAACGGCTCGAAAAGTGGCTTCGGAAGGTCGATCGGCAATGAAGTTCAGGGAGATTCTCGAGGAGATTCGGAAAAACGTCGATGGCGCGAAAGCGGTCAGTCTCATGGGCCTCGACGGAATTGCGATCGACTCGGTGAATCCCGAGAACGTGCCGCTCGATAATTTTCACGCTGAATTCTCCGCCTTTCTCAAAGGACTTCGCGTCGCCAACGCGGAGCTGGATGCAGGCGAAATTCAGCAGTTCTCGGTGGTCACGGACCGCTACATTACATTTTTGTCGGCGATTACGAGTGACTACTATATGCTCGTGATCATGTCTGCCGGCGGCAACTATGGCCGCGCGCGCTTCGAGCTCTGGAAGGCGAAATTCAAATTGCAGGACGAGTTGAGCTGACGTGGCCTTTCTGACTTTCAAGGAGATCCTGGAACTCATCGACCGAGTCGCCGAGAGGGGAATCTCGGCCGTCGAGATCGAGTCCGCCGGCCTCAGGCTGCGGGTCGAGGGAAAACGAAGCGAAGTTCTCTACTCCGCGCCTCCCCAGGCGGTTCCCGGTCCGAGCGCTCCACCGGTTGCTCAGGCGGAGCCTTTCGCGCCTGCCGGGGGCCCTGCCGCATCCCAGCCCGAAGTCGAGAGCGAAGAAGGTTTGCACATCATCAACTGTCCGATCGTCGGCACCTTCTACCGTTCGGCGAATCCCGAAGCGGAGCCGTTCGCCAGCGTCGGTTCGCGAATCTCCAAGGGAAGCGTTCTCTGCATCGTCGAAGCCATGAAACTGATGAACGAGATCGAGTCCGACGTGGAAGGGACGATCGTCAAAGTCTTTCCGCAGAACGCGCAGCCTGTCGAGTACGGAGAAAAGCTGTTCGCCGTGCGCCTGTCGTGAGGGGCGTTCCAGAGCGCGGGAGAATCCGCGGGCTCGCGCTCATCTGAACCCATGATTTCGAAAGTACTGGTCGCGAACCGAGGTGAGATTGCCCTTCGCGTGATTCTGGCGTGCAAGGAGCTCGGAATCCGTACGGTCGCAGTTCACTCCGACATCGATCGCGACGCTCTGCACGTCCGTTACGCTGACGACGAAGTCTGCGTCGGCCCCGCGGCATCCCGTCAGAGCTATCTGAACATCTCGAGCATCGTCGCCGCCGCGGAGATCACCGGCGCCGACGCCATCCATCCCGGCTATGGATTTCTCGCCGAGAACGCGAATTTCGCGGAGATTCTCGGGGAGTGCGGGATTCGTTTCATCGGTCCCACGCCGACCGCGATCCGTCTCATGGGCGACAAGGCCAGGGCCCGCGCGACCGCGGAGTCAGCCGGCGTTCCGATCCTGCCCGGGAGTGACGGGCCGGTGGACTCCTTCGAGGATGCGCTGCAGACTGCCGGCCAGATCGGGTTTCCCATCATCCTGAAGGCATCCGCCGGCGGAGGCGGGCGCGGGATGCGAATCTGCCGGAGCGGCGATGAGCTCCAGTCGGCGTATGAGACTGCGCGAAGCGAAGCGGAGCGCGCCTTCGGCGTCGCCGACGTTTACATCGAGAAGTTTCTCGAAAGTCCGCGGCACATCGAGTTTCAGGTCCTCGGTGACTCGTTCGGCAACGTAATCCACCTGGGTGAGCGGGACTGTTCCATTCAACGACGCCATCAGAAGCTGATCGAGGAGTCGCCCTCTCCAGCGATGACCGATTCCCTGCGGGAACGGATGGGGGCGGCTGCCTTGAAGCTTTGCCGCGCGGTCAACTACACCAATGCCGGCACGATCGAGTTTCTGGTGGAAGGTGACGAGTTCTATTTCATGGAGATGAATACCCGTATCCAGGTGGAGCATCCGGTCACCGAAGCGGTGACGTCCGTCGACCTGGTGAAGGAGCAGATCCGCATCGCCTCGGGGGAGCCCCTCTCGATCCGGGGCGACCTCCGCCTCAGGGGGCACGCCATCGAGTTCCGGATCAACGCGGAGGACCCGGTCACGTTCGCTCCCCATCCGGGAAGGATCACTGTCTTTCATCCTCCCGGAGGTCCGGGAGTCAGGGTCGATACCGCGGTCTATGCCGGCTGGACCGTGCCGCCGCATTACGATTCGCTTCTGGCGAAACTGATCGTCCATGGAAAAGACAGGGCTGAAGCTCTCGCGCGGGGGCGTAGAGCGCTGGAGCTCTTCACGGTCGAAGGAGTCAAGACGTCGATCCCTCTCCACCTTTCGATTCTGGATGACCCCGGCTTTCAAAAAGGAATCTTCTCGACTCGTTTCATGGATGATTTCTTCACCCGGTGAGCTCACGCGCGAGACATCCCGATTCGACGAGGTCCCCTCTCCGGAGAGAGCATCTTCCTCCGCTGTATGCGTTGACGGCACCGGTCGCTTCTCAGTCGACTTCACAGGTGACCGCGCAGCTGATCGAGGGGGGAGCGCGCTGGATTCAGATCCGAGAGAAGAAGGCAGGCGACGCGGAACGGGCTCGGGAGGTCGCCACGATCCTGGCTTCGAAGCCTTCGACGGTCTCAGTCTTCGTCAATGATCGAGTCGATCTCGCGCTCGTGGCGGGCGCGCAGGGGGTGCATCTGGGTGACCGCGATCTCCCGGCGGCGGCCGCCCGGGCGGTCTGCGATCGGACGGGCCATCGAATGATCATCGGAGTCTCCACGCACGGGGTCGATGAAGCGATCATCGCCAGCGGCGATCCTGCCGTCGACTATGTGGCGATTGGACCGATTTTCGCGTCGACCACGAAGATGGCCAGGGAACCGCTGGGGGTGGGTGCCATTCGCAGGATCCGCGAAAAGATCGACAAACCCCTCGTCGCGATCGGAGGGATCACGGCGGACAACATCAGGGCCGTCCTCCAGGGGGGCGCCGATGCCGCTGCTGTGATCGCCGCAATTTACGAGGGAGGGCGGATTTCAGAGAACGTCCGCCGGCTTATGGATGCCGGGGAAGCCTCGCGATGAAGATTTACCTCGTCGGATTCATGGGCTCGGGGAAGACGACGGTCGGGAAAGAGCTGGCCCGCCGGCTGGGGGATCCCTTCGTCGATCTCGACGAGCTCGTGGAAACCGCGGAGTCGATGTCCATCAAGGAAATCTTCGCGGAGAAGGGCGAACCGCACTTCAGGAAACGAGAGCGCGATCTGCTTCGGACGACGAAGTGGATGGATCGAGGCGTCATCGCCACAGGCGGCGGAACATTCACCTTCGAGGAAAATATCCAGTTCATCAAGACCGAAGGGTTCTCGATTCATCTCTCCGCTCCCTTCGGGCTGGTCAAGACGCGAATCGGAGAAAAAGCGGCGGAACGACCGATGTTTCGCGACGAATCGGCCACGCAGGATCTCTACCAGTATCGTCTGCGCTATTACAAGCTGGCGGACATGACGGTGGAGATGCGCGAAGACGAGACGTCTCGGGAAGTGGTCTCGAGAATCATGCTGCAGTTGCCGAGTCAGGTCTCCCGGAGCCGCAGCTCTTGAGGGCGCTCGTCGTCAGCGACATCCACTCCAATCTTCCAGCGCTCGAGGCGGTGTTCCGAGAGACAAGACGCAAGCGGCTCGATCTGCTGATCTGTCTCGGAGACGTGGTCGGGTACGGCGGTCAACCCAATCAGGTGATCGAGCGGCTGCTGAAGCATCGTGCGCCCAAGCTCTTCATTCGGGGAAATCACGATCGAGTCGCTCTCGGGGAGGGGGAGGGGGAAGAGTTCAATCCGACCGCGCGACAGGCTGTTCTCTGGACGCGTGCCCGCCTCTCGCCCTCCAGCCGCCGCGCTCTCCGTTCCTTTCAGAAAGGACCGGTCGAGAAGGAAGGGATCTCGCTCTTCCACGGCTCCGCTCTCGATGAGGACGAGTACCTCTTCTCCGAGCATGCGGCGAGAAGGACGTTCGAAGCGATCGGGATGCGAAGCGCGCTCTTCGGCCACACACACATCCCGTCCGTCTTCGAGATCGAGCCGGGCGGAGCGATCTCCGCCACCGTGATCCGTGGAGACGCGAAGATCGTTCTCGAGAGCGAGTCCCGTTATCTTCTGAATCCCGGCTCGGTGGGCCAGCCTCGCGACAGGAATCCGTCTGCAGCGTATGGAATCTTCGATTTTGCGAAGATGACCTTCCGCATCCGCCGGGTCGAGTACGACGTGGACGCAGCGCAGCGAGCGATCCTCGCGGCGAACCTCCCTCAGATTCTCGCGGATCGGCTCGGATCAGGCTTTTAGGTCGGACGAAATCGTGGAGTACCGTCGAGTGCGCCTGAAGGACAGAACGGGCGGCGAGGAAACAATCGAGGAGCCGAGTCAGTTATTTAGATAATTGTTTGCCCCGTCCGTGCGAGGCGACACGCTGTCCCCGAAAGGGGAGAATCGCGGCAGCCGCGGCTGGAGTCGGAGTCGGTAACACCAGCACTATCAAGCAGTTGTGTTGTGGAGGGCAGTGGCATCCGGGCCGCAGAGGCCAGCCCCAGCGAAATTGCCCTTCGCCCGAATGCCCAGGAGAGAAGTCATGAAAAGAGCCCAGATCGCAGCACTCGCCACTCTGCTTTCGATTCCATTGCTGGCCGAGACGGGGGAACAGTCCTACGTCACGTTCGATGATGGACAGACCACCGTGCGCCAGGGATATGACGGGCGCAATCTGGAAGCTCGGGTCAATCTTCCGCTCTTCGCAGGTGACGAGCTGGTCTCCGGGCGACGGGGCCGCACCGAGGTTCGGCTCGCGGACGGAAACATCGTCGCGATCGATCGGGGAACGACTCTCCGGCTCACTCACCTGGCGAACAGCTACGGAAGCTCGGATGATCAGACCGTGGCCGAGCTCCGCGAAGGAAGCGCGATCGTGCAGTTGATCGCCGACAACGCTTCGCCGCTCCGCCTCGACACCGGGATCGCTTCCTACGTCGGATTGAGCGAGGGCATCTACTCCGTCAGCACCAATCCGAGAGGAAGAGATGAGGTCAGCGTTCTGTCCGGGGCTCTGGAAGTCCGGACGGAACGAGAGACTCATCGGCTGCGGACGGGCGAGAGCGCGACGCTCGATCGCGACGGCCTTTATGCGGTTCACGCATCCATGACCGGCGAGAGCGGATTCGAGCGCTGGTACCTCGAGCGCGCCGGTCGCTACACACGAGGCAAGGGTCGGTATCTCGACGCCCGACTGTCTTATGCCGAAGCCGACCTGAATAACCACGGCGACTGGGTCTATGTCGGCAGCTACGGTTGGGTCTGGCGCCCCTATGTCTCGACCGGATGGCGTCCCTACTACCATGGGAGCTGGCATTACGGCCGATACGGGAATCCGATCTGGGCTTCATACGAGCCCTGGGGTTGGGTGCCTTATCACTACGGAAGCTGGACATTCGTCGGTGCGTACGGGTGGGTCTGGCTGCCTGGCCGCGCCTATTCGCCGGCCTGGGTCTACTGGGTCTATGGTCCGAGCTACGTCGGCTGGTCGCCCGTCGGCTGGTATGGCTGCTTCCCCGCGTACCGCTCTTACTACAACCGTCCTCACGTCGGATTGACCGCCGGCATCGGCTTCTACGGGCGTGTCCGCCTTCATGATGTCGACCTGTCCGGCTGGACGTTCATCGACTCGAACACGTTCCTCTCGACGCGCGTCGACCGGGCTGCTCTGACCGTCGACCGGATCCGCGAGAGGTTCGGCAGGGATGGATCGGGTGCGGTCTTCAGCAGCGACCCCGCTCGTTTCACCAGGGATGATCTCAGCAATCCGTCGACCGCAGTGGAGCGAATTGCCCGCCGCGGCGTCGGAGGTGGTACCGGCAAAGAAGGCTCGGGGTCGTTGACGGATCTGACGCCGTTTTTCCGGCGCGATCCCGAGCTTTCGTCGGACGTCAGGGGACAGATCGATCGGTCGAATATGAGCGAGACTGTCCGCCGAGCCGTGGTGGCGACGCCTTCGAATCCCTTCGCCGGGTCCGACTCGTCGGCCTCGACCAGCGGCCGCATCGTGCGTCGCGACGGCGGCACGGCTCGTGATGCAGCGACGCCGGATCGCGATCGAACCACGACACCTTCGACACCCTCGAGCCGAGTCATCGGCAGGACGGGTGGCACCGAAGGGACCGTGAACCGGGGCGGAATCGAGCGGGGAAGGACCGACGCCGCTCCCGTGACGCCGCCCGCGCGCTCGGATGAGGGCTCGTCCCAGATCTCGCGTCCGCGTCCCAGCGGCGGGGTGGTTGCTCCCGCGGTTCCGCGGACGCGGGATGACGCCGCGACTCCGGGCCGTGACTCGAGCTCCGAAAGCGATTGGCGGGGTCGCGTGGTCCGAGCGGCCCCCCCCGCGACGTCGAGCCCAGCACCATCGGCACCGGCCGCCGCAGCCCCGAAGCGCGAGGACGGCGACTGGCGCCGCGGCTCCACGCCATCCACCGGATCGACTCGGACGGCCCCCGATCGCTCGTCGATCCCACGCGATGTCATCGACCGGATCGGTGGGGCGCGCATGGTGCCGAGCCGCGAGTCTTCGCCCGATCGCACGGATCGATCCTCGGCATCCTCGACGCCGCGCGGTGACTCTACGGTAAGCCGTCCATCCGCCCCGGCGCGCTCCGCGCCGTCGGCGTCGCCGCGATCGTCGGCTCCCGCGCCACGCTCGACTCCCTCGGTTTCGCGCGGGTCGGCGCCAACCCGATCCGCCCCTGCGGCCAAATCGTCCGCACCGTCCAAGAGCAAGAGTGACGGAGCCGCGAAGGGATCGACGAACATCAAGCGGGATAACTAGCACTGGATCCGGGCCCGGGCGTCTCGAGGCGTCCGGGCCCTTTGTTCACATTAGAATGGGCGCAATGGCCGCCTCGCTCCTCTTCATTCTCTACTGCATCGAGGCGGGAATCTTCTTCGTGGTCGTGCCATGGACGCGGTTCTGGGCGCTCAATCCCCTGCTCCACTCGACCGACTTCATCGCCTCGCTCGCAGACAACGGTTTCGTCCGCGGCCTGATCTCCGGATTCGGCCTGATTCACCTGGCGATCGGGTTTCGCGAGATCGTTTCGCTTTTCCGGCGCGAGAATCGCGGCGGCTCGGAATGAAATCCTTCGCCATCGCCGCGACGGATGAAGCCCCGGACGATCATTTCTACGCGCGCGTGGCGGAACTGGTCGCGGCCGGGGTCGACTTCGTTCTTCTCCGCGATGGCCTTTGCGACGATGTCGATCGTCTCGAGTCCGCGAGTTGCATTCGCGCGCTGGTCGAGCCTCCGACGAAGTTCCTCGTTCATGGCCGCGCCGACATCGCCATGGTCGCGCAGGCAGACGGTGTTCACCTTCCCGCGGATGGGATTCCGGCGGGGCGGATTCGATCGCTGAGCCCCGACTTCGTCATCGGTCGCTCCTGCCACTCGGTCGCGGCCTGTCGAGCAGCCAAAGAGGAAGGATGCGACTATGTTCTTCTCGGGCCGGTTTTCCAGCCTCGCTCGAAGGAGGGCGAGAGCCGAATCACGCGAAGCGATCTGCTCGAAGCCGGGAATACGGGGATCGCGGTTTACGCCCTCGGAGGAATCTCGATCGATAATCTCTCGATGCTGACCGGGCTCCCCATCGAAGGGATCGCAGGGATCACCCTTTTCATGAAAGATGAGCCGGTGGCGGAAGTGGTCCGGCAGATCGCGGCGGCCGGACAGCGTTAGGGATGGAGATGGAGACGCTTCTTCTGGCAGAGGACAAGGAATCGCTGGCCCGCGTGATCAGCGAGGCCCTCGAGCCCGAGGGCTATCGAGTGGAGATCGCCGCGACGGGAACGGAAGCGGTGAGAAAGCTGGCTTCCGGTCGCCGATTCTCCTTCGTTCTCACGGACCTGCGATTGCCTGGCGTCGACGGCATCGGCGTTCTGCGGGCCAGCCGCGAGCATAATCCGGACTGTCCAGTGATCGTCATGACCGCCTACGGAACGATCGAGGAAGCGGTCGAGGCGATGAAACTGGGGGCCTGGGACTTCGTCCAGAAGCCGGTCGATATCGACTACCTCGCTCTCATCCTGAGACGCGCCCGCGAACATCAGGCGCTCAAGTCGGAGAACCTCCTTCTGAGACAGGAGTTCCAGGAGAAGCTGGGCCTCCCGGTCATCATCGGCGACTCGGCGCCAATGCGCGAGCTGACGCGGAAGATCCAGCGTGTCGCTCCGACCGATTCGACCGTCCTTCTGACGGGGGAGTCCGGCACGGGGAAGGAGCTGTTCGCGAGAGCCATCCACGCCCTCTCACCGCGAAAGAACCGGCCGTTCGTCGCGGTCAATTGTGCCGCGATCCCCGATACGCTCATCGAGAACGAGCTCTTCGGACATGAGAAAGGGTCGTATACGGGAGCAGCCTCCCGGCAGCTCGGCAAATTCGAGCTGGCCGCGGGAGGGACCGTGTTCCTGGACGAGATCGGCGAGCTTGCACTCTCCGTTCAGTCGAAGATCCTGCGCGTCCTTCAGGAGCACTCATTCGAAAGAATCGGCGGACAGCATTCGATCGAGGCGGACGTCCGCGTGGTCTGCGCGACGAACCGCGATCTGACGCTCGCGATCTCGGAAGGAAAGTTCCGCGAAGATCTGTTTTTCAGAATTCACGTCTTTCCCGTCGAGGTCCCCTCTCTCCGCGCTCGGAAGGAAGACATCAGACCGCTGGCGCGCTTCTTCGCGTCACGGTATGCCGCCGAGGTTGGAAAAAGAGAGATGTCGATTGGAGAGGAAGCCTGGTCCGTGCTCATGCAGCATGACTGGCCCGGCAACGTCAGGGAGCTGGAGAACGCAATCGAGAGGGCCGTGATTCTGGCAGACGGCCAGGAAATCGCAGCGCGCGACCTGCAGCTGATTCCGACGGCGATGGGGGGATCCCTGAGACAGGTGCTGGATCTTTCGGGAACGCTGGGTGAGGCGGTAGGCCGCGCCAGCGAGCGGGTGGAAAGGGAGAAGATCAGCGAGGTCCTCCGCGAGACCCGTGATCGGCAGCTCGCCGCCGAGCGCCTCGGCATCACCGCTCGTACGCTGGCATCGAAGATGCGGCATCACGGGATCGATGATGACGAGACGTCCTGAACCGGCATGGTGGATCGGCGCGTCCTTCACCCGGGGGAACGGCCGGTCATGAGTGATCCCATCCCCACCTCGCGCGACGTGGTTCGATTCCTCAACGAGCGATTCGAGCTTCGGGGGCTCCCTTACCGCCTCGAGCACATCGCCGTTCTGCCGTACGTGAATCCGATGTGGATGGCCAACTGGGATGTGCCGCAGCTGGCCGATGCTCCGGAGAGGGATGTGATCGAAGAAGAGCTGAAGGAAGCGCGGTGGCGCTTTCCTCAGGTCCTCGATGAGTTCTGATTGCTCGCCGGCGGGGTCATGGAAATCGCGGCGTGATCCGCAGCATCGAGTTGATCCACCCCGCAATATCGGTCTGCGATACGGCTGAAGGAAGAGAAGGGCGGGCGCCGGGTCCGATCGCGCCGACGATCGCGTGCATCTCGGCGTGATGGTTGAGGTAACCATGCTGCCCGTAATACGTCGTCGGTTGAAAACGGTCGCCTGAAAGGCTGCTCGTCATCGCGAACCCGGGAAACGTATAAGCGCGAATGACTCCCAGCCGCGGGTTGGCTCCTGCCGGGTTCTCCTCGACGCTTTCGAAGACGAGATTCCCATCTGGAGAACGAAGCGCGCGCAGCCGCTCGATGAGGTCACCGACGCTGCCCGGAGCGTCGGCTCGCGAGCGATGAATATGTACGGCACCCCCCGAGGAGAATGCCGCCCACGGGCTATCGGCCGCGACGCGATTGCCGTCCACCTTCACATAGCCCCAGTCCGCCAGCAGTCCCGAAATGCGAACCGAGGTGTGCAACTCGGTGAGTCCGTGATCGGAGACGACGACAAGGGTTTCGGCTGGATCGAGTCTGTCGATCATCCGGCTCAAGGCGGCGTCAAACGTCGCGTAAGCCTCTTTCCGGACAGTCTCCGCGGCCTGGCGGTTCTCCGGCGTGCTGTGAGCCTGCGACGCCGAGGTCAGGCGCCACTGATGCTCGGCTTCATCGACGATGGGTTGATAGGCCAGGAGCAGGTCGTACTCCATCCCGTCCATGGTGGCCGTGGTCACTCGCGTGAAGAAATCCGAAAATCGCCTCAGCTGCTCGATGAAGGTCAGAGGGTCAATTCCTCTTCGGCTGGAAACCCAGGCAGAAGCGTTGTATCCGTCGGGCGCTCCCGGCCAGAAGCCGGCCTCGCGCTCGACGAACTCCTGAAACTCGGCGGGATAGGCGACCGATCGATTGACCGACCCCCAGTAGATCTCCACGTTCTGCAGATCAGGTTCGGACTCGAGAATCTTGGACCACGATCCGAAGCGGCGGAGAGTCCCCTCGTCGTCGAGTGGAATCGAGAGCGGGAACCAGCGATCCTCCCCGAGATCGATCGTCGATCCCTCGAATACGACCTCGAAGTCGTCGTAATTCACCGTCGAGTCGTCCGTCGTATCGATGGCCCGAAGCTCCAGCGGCCGCTCGATCGTCGTCGATTCGTGCTTCCAGCTCCAGGTCAGCGTCGCCGCCAGGATGGGACTGTGTGAGACACGCGATCGCTGATCAGCGACAGGGGAGAAATCATCCCGAGCCAGGGTGACGATCCTCGATCGCGAGACCTCGTTCGTGTAGATCAGCCCGAAATCCGCGCTGCGGCGCGGTGTCTCCTGATCCACGCCTGGATAGGTGAGCACTCCGACGCGCTTTCCAGCCAGGCGAGCCGATTCCCAGAGCGTCGGCACCTCGATCTCGGCGGAAAACCCGCTGAGCGTCTGGGTTACGGGGGTCCCGGGCGCATGCATCGTGTTCGACACGATGCCGCTGGCCTCAGGGGGCTGGCCCGTTGCCATGGCGACATGGGTCACGGCGGTCAGCGTCGGATTGACTGGGATCAGCCGCGCTGCGGTTCCCTGGGTCATGATGCGATTCCAGCCATTCGCACCCAGGCTCGGGGCGCGGCGCGCGAGCTCTTCCCATCCCACTCCGTCGAACGAGACCATGACCACCGATGACGAAGACGGCGCAGCCTGTGGACGAGCCTCCGGATCCGGGAGAGTGGCCTGTGAGCAGCCAAGGACGAGAACGATGGCGAGGAACGTGACCAGAATGCGCGATCCGATCATTGGGTCTCCAGACTCCTGAGGATGTTGGTGCGATACTCGCGGGCTTTTGCGACCGCTGCGGCAGCGTCGACGGTGAGGAGAATCCGGTTGCGCATGAGTGGACGACCGTCGACGATGGTGGTCACGACGTGCTCACCGCTGGTGGCGTAGACGATCGCGGATTCGACGGAGTAAACCGGCTGCGTTCCAGCCTCACTGAGATCGATGATCGCGATGTCGGCTCGCTTTCCCGGCTCCAGCGTGCCGATCTTGTCATCGAGCCCGAGGGCCCTGGCGCCGCCGATCGTGGCCATCTCCAGAACGTCTCGCGCCGAGATCGCCCGCGGGTCGCCTCGGATGATCTTCTGCAGTCGGGCGGCGCTCGCCATCTCGCTGATCATGTCGAGATCGTTGTTCGACCCAGCGGGGCCATCGGTGCCGAGCCCGACGGCGATCCCGGCCTCGCGCATCTCCGGAACGCGGGCGACACCGGAAGCGAGCATCATGTTGCTCTCCGGGTTATGCACGCATCCCACTCCCCGCGCGGCCAGCGTGGCGATCTCTTCCGAGGTCAGATGGATCGCATGAGCGGCCACCACGTCGGGGCCGAGAAATCCAATGGATTCGAGGTACGCCGCGGGAGTCATTCCCTGTCGCTCGGAGACCTGCCGCACTTCGTCTTCGGTCTCAGCAAGGTGAATGAGGATGGGGGCATTCAGCTCAGTGGCCAGCCGGCGGACTTCCAGAAGGTGCTCCCGGGAGACGGTGAAGGGAGCATGAGGGGCGAGAGCGGGAGTGATCAACGGATCGTCACGGTACGCTGCGACGAACGCTCGCACGTAGGCGACCGCGCTCTCCCAGGTCTTGTTGTCGGGAGCCGGGAAGTCGATCATCGTCTCCCCGAGCACGGCGCGAAGGCCGATCTTGCGGACTTCATCCGCGATGTCGGCCTCGAAGTAGTACATGTCGGCGAAAGTGGTCGTGCCCGTCCGGATCATCTCCGCGGCAGCGAGCCTCGTTCCCCATCGCACGAACTCCGCGTCGACGTTCTTCGCCTCAGCGGGGAAAATGAAGTTCTGGAGCCAGTCCATCAGCGCCCGGTCGTCGGCGATTCCGCGGAACAGTGTCATCGGCGCATGGGTATGGGCGTTCACGAGCCCCGGGATGACCGCCATGCCCGAGCTGTCGATCCGGTCGGCAGCCCTGTAGAGCGACTCGATCTCGGCGGCCAGCCCGACGGCGACGATGGCCCCGTTCGAGATCGCGATTGCTCCGGTCTCGATGTTCGGACCGGCCATGGTGATCACCGTTCCGCCGCCGATGAGAAGATCGACGACAGTCCGATCATCCGCGATCGCTCCTCGACCGTTCGCGCATCCGGTTCCGGCGACGAGTAAGAGAAGGAGAAGGATGCGCATCATTCCTCCGGGATGTGAGAGAAGGGGTGGGGGAGAAGCTCCGAGAGCCGGTACGTCTTCTTGACCCCTTCAGGATTTCCGAGAATCACCTCGATGTCGCCGCAATACTCCCATAGAAGCTGACGGCAGGGGCCGCAAGGCGTAGCCGGTTCTCTGACTCCCGTGGCGACGGCGACGGCTTCGAAAGAACGCTCGCCGGCGGCAAGCGCGGTGAGCAGGGCGACGCGCTCCGCGCAGACCGTCAGGCCGAAGGACGCGTTTTCGATATTGCAACCTTGAATGATCCGGCCGTCGCGGGTCTGGATCGCCGAGCCGACTTTGAAATTGGAGTAAGGAGCGATTGCGCGGTCACGCGCCTCGAGGGCTTTTGAGAGCAGGCGGTCTTTCATTCGGCGACCTATCCGACTTCGTTCAGGATCTCGCCGAGCTCCCCTCGCCGGCAGGTGTACATCGGCGTGTCGCGAACCGTGTACCTGGACGACTCCGTCTCGCGGAGATCCTGGACCAGGTCGAGAAACTCGGCGGGAGAGTCGCCTTCGAACGCGACCACGAAATCCTGGTCGTCGAGACCGAATGAATAGGTGGTGTTGATCTTCACGCCCGGGTACTTGTGGCCAATGGCGATGTGCTCATTCATGATTCGCTGGCGCTCCGGCATCGGGAGGAGATACCAGTCCCGGGTCTTGACGAAGGGATAGACGAAGATGAATCGTCCCCGGCCCGGAACGATCTTCAGCCTCCTCCCTTCCTGCCCTTCATGCACGTGCTCGTCGACGTATTGGGAGTGCTTGGTCATTGAGAGGTAAGAGCTGGGGATTTCGAGCCAGGGTCCGATCTTCGAGCGGTTCAGCTCGGCGGTCATCCCGAGGAAAGGTTCGAGATCGTAGCCGATGCGCCAGAGCATGAAGTCATGGCGCGCCTTGAGACCGAGAGTCGTGTAGGAGAGGATCATCATGCGATCGCGATAGCGATCGACGATCGCGGCAAACTCCTCCTTCGCTTCGCGTCGAAAGGTCTCGGGCTGAGCGCGGAACTCACGGTCGACGTGAAAGAAGACGAAGTTCACGAACTGACGGGCCGTGCTCGCGCCGCCCGACCGTGCCGGAGCGGAGGTGGGCTGCACAGTGGTGGTCATGAGGAGGCTCCAGGGAGAAGGTCTCCGGGCGGCGGCGCTGAGCGCGCATTAGCCCCGGGCCCGTTCATTTTGCCATACTGTGCCCGGGATGAACCGTACTTCCACTCAGCAGCTTGCGCCATCCTCGGCGCGCTCGTACCAGCAGGTGTTCAGCCGCCTCCTGAGGCACGATGCCGTTCCGCAGGTCCGTAAGATCATCGAAAAGATGCTTCCGGCGGACATCTCCCCCGTCCTCCCCCTTCTCATGGTCAACGACCGCCGGCGGGTCGTATCCCTGCTCATCGAGACGGGAAAAGCCGCCCGGGTCATCCTCGAGCTCGACGAGGCCGATCTCGCCGAGTTCCTCGAGGAAATCGACGACGAGACGCTGGCAGCGGTCTGCAGCTCCTCGGCGCCGGATGATGCCGCCGACCTGCTCGACGTTCTCAGCGAGGAACGGCGCGCAGAGGTGCTGTCCCGCGTGGGCGCGGCGAAACAGGCCACTCTCGAGGCTCTGATGACGCGCGAGGAAGCCGCCGCCGGCTCCCTCATGAATACGGATTATCTCGCGCTCGATGAATCGCTCACCGTGGCGGATGCCATCGACGAGATCCGTCGCTATCCGCGCAAAGAGTCATTCTTTTACGTCTACACCGTCGATCCGGACCACCATCTGGTCGGTGTCCTCACCCTTCGCAGTCTGATCATGGCGTCGCCCGAAACGAAGTTGAACGCGATCATGGTTCAGAACGTGGTACGGACCACGGTCGATGCCTCACAGGAGGAAGTCGCGCGCCTGGTCGCCAAATACGATCTTCTCTCGATTCCTGTGGTCGATGCTCAGAACCAGATGGTGGGAGTGGTCACGGTCGATGACGTTCTCGACGTCATCCAGGAGGAAGCGGAGGAGGATCTTCTCCATCTCGGTGGAGTCATGATCTCCGAGCGCGTCGGCGCGCCGGTGCTCACGTCCTACCGGCTCAGAATTCCCTGGCTGATCATGAACCTCGTCACGGCATTCGCCGCCGCGGGCGTCGTCCGCTACTTCGAAGGGACGATCGGGCGATGGACCGCACTCGCCGCCTTCATGCCGATCGTCGCGGGGATGGGGGGGAATGCCGGAACCCAGACGCTGACGGTTTTCGTGCGCGGGCTCGCTCTCGGAGAGATCGAATGGAAGACCCGGTGGAAGCCGGTCGCCAAAGAGCTGGGAGTCGGCCTGGGAAACGGGCTGACGCTCGGCCTTCTCGCCGGTCTGATCGTTGGCTTCTGGACGGGACAGTGGCACCTTGCGGCGATTCTTTACGCCGGGATGACGTGCACGATGCTGATCGCAGGCGTGGCCGGCGGTCTGGTTCCCCTCGCCCTCAAAGAGATGGGCTTCGATCCGGCCATCTCGTCGCCGATCTTCGTGACGACGTTCACCGATGTGGCCGGTTTCTTCACGTTCCTCGGGCTCGCCACGCTGGTGCTTCGATATTGGGGTTGATTGTTATTCGATCTTCTTTTAATTCTCGGAGGGGAGGGATTACCAAGGCTTTCGCGGCGAGCCCAGCGTGACAGTTGCGCACCCGTCCGCTTGTGCCAAACGAGCTAACTGATTGCAAACTCAGGAGGGGCATATCCGAGCCCAACGGATTGTGCATTCCGCTGCCGCTCCCCAGTTTGTGGCCGCGTTTTCCGTTTTTCACAGCGATTTCCACACCATTTTCCACAGCTTCTGTCTAAACAGAAAATCACCCTCGCGAACCACTCGAGGCTTCTCCTCCGTAAAGTCCACGATCGTCGATGCGCGCGCCTCCAGGACGCCCTGTTCGCAAACGAGATCGATCGAATCGAGAACTTCCCGCGGAATTTCTTTCGTGCTATAAATCGCACGCTCCCCACTGAGATTGACGCTGCTCGAGGCGAGAGGTCCGCTCGTTGCGATGATCTCTCTCAACCACGCGAGATCCGGCACTCGGATCGCGAGCGTTCGTCGTCCAGCGGATGGAGGCAATGCATTCGTGATCGGAAGAATCGCTGTAAGCGGCGCGGGCCATATCTGTCCGAGCGCTTCCGCCCATCGTGCAGCCTGCACGACTCCGAGCTTCGTCAGAGAGTCGACGCCCGACGCGAGGACGACGAGAGGCTGCGCGACCGGCCTTTGTTTCGCCTGCACCAGACGGCTGACGGCTCGCTCGTCCAGCGCAACGCAATGAATCCCATAGATCGTGTCGGTCGGAAGGATTGCGAGACCTCCCGATTGCAGTATTTCCGCAATGATGGCTTTCTGGGCTGCGTCGGGGCCCGCCTCGCCGAATCGCTCGATCCTGGTCACGGCTATCCCCCGAGGTACCGCGCAACCAGAGTGCTGGCCTGGTGTGGGTCCAGGGTCCCCTCGACGATGATTCTTCCGTCGTCGAAGACCGTCAGCGCGCCCTCGGGGATCCGAGCGGTCACCGATTGCGGATGAAGGTGAACGGATGAGGCGAAGGGTCGCATCGCCTTCTCGATGGCCGGCAGGCTGACTGGATTCGAGGAGAGAATCTGGACTGAGTTTCGTCCACAGAGGGTGATCAACTCGCGCGAGGTGTCATTGAGCGCCGGAAGCTCCGATGTTCCGCAACTCCGGCAGTCCGGGTCGGGGCGGGACTCGGCGAATCCATGGGTCCAGGAAATGGGTTCTCTCCAGAGATCGATCTGCATGATTCCCCGAGGAAGATCTCCTTCAGTGAAAAATCGCATCGCCATCGCCGTTTGAATCGACGCGACGAGGGCCGGAAGGGGAGTGATGATGCCGCTCGTATCGCAGGTCTCGCTGACGCCGAGTGCCGGCAGGGATCCGAGCAGGCATCGGAAGCAGGCTCCGCGACCCGGCTGGAACGCAGCGACGATGCCATGGCTGCCGATCGCTCCGCCGTAAATCCAGGGCGTCTTCGTCGCGATCGAAGCATCATTCAGCAGAAAACGGGTCGCGAAGTTATCGGTGCCGTCGACGACGAGGTCGATTCCCTCGAAAAACTCGAGAATGTTGTCCGGGCTGATCTCGCGAACGTGGGGTTCGAGCCGGACGCCGGGGTCGATCAGTTGGAGGTGGAGCTCCGCGGCCCGGGCTTTAGGCCTCGCGGCGTCGGCGTCCGCGGTCGTGAACAGGGCCTGCCGCTGCAGGTTCGACACGTCGACCGTGTCCCGATCGACGATCCGGATGAGGCCTCGTTTCCCCGTGCCGGCACCGGCCCTGGCCAGCAGTTCGGCCGAGCGACTGCCGAGGGCTCCGCATCCGGCCAGCAGAATTCTGGCATTCGCGATGGCCTGCTGGCCCGCAGGTCCGATCTTCGCGAAGAGGAGATGACGGGAATGACGTTCGTCGTTCTGCATCGACGAGGTCATGAAACAGCGCGGGCGGGGCTTCTCTTTCGCGCGCGTGCTGGAGCACGGTCCGCGGGACGATCCAGGAGCTCGCGCGCGTGGGCCCGCGCCGAGTCGATGGCGTGAGAGCCACCCAGCATCCGCGCGAGCTCGTCGATCCTCGCTTCCCGTTCGTCGAGCCGAGTAACCCGGGCTCTGGTTCTTCCTCCCACCTCTTCCTTCCAGACATGAAAGTGAGTCGTGCCGAAACTGGCAATCTGAGGAAGATGAGTCACGCAGATCACCTGATTGGTGCGAGCGAGCTCCTTCAACTTCATTCCAACGGCATCGGCGACCACCCCGCCGATCCCGCTGTCGATCTCATCGAACACGAGCGTGGCGGATGAACCGGTCTGAGACTTCCGAAAAAGCGCCGCCCCGATCGCCAGTTGCACCCTGGACAGCTCTCCGCCCGAAGCCACCTTCTGGATCGAGCTCAGATCCTCCCCTGGATTCGCGGCGATCCAGAGCTCGACGCGGTCATACCCGTCCGGGCCGAACGCGACGCGCTCGCCGTCGATCTCGAGCCTCGACCCGGAGGCCGGAGTGGCCACGACGCGGACTTCGATTCGGCTTCCTTCCATGGCGAGGTCCTCGAGCTCCGTCTCGATGGCTGCACGGAGGCGGCCGGCCGTTTCCTGACGAAGCCGTGAAAGCTCTCGAGCGTGCTCGCGAAAGGCGCTCAAACTCGCCTCCTCCTCGGCCGTGAGCCGCTGCAGGCTCGAAGCGAAGTTCGTCAGCTTCTCGTGCTCATCTCTGGTCTTTTCGAGGTGAGAAAGCACTTCGCTGATCGTGGCGCCGTATTTCTTTTTCAAGCGCTCGATGAGCGCGAGACGCGACTCGATCTCTTCGAGACGAATGGGATCGTGGCGGACCGATTCCGCCATGCTTGCGAGAGAGCGCGCGCTCTCCTGCAGGCGGATCCGAACCTCTTCGAGCTGCTGATGGATCTCGTGAATCTCACCGATCAATCGCGCCAGCGGCGCGAGGGCCTGTTCCGCTCGACCCACCAGAACGATCGCTGAGTCCTCGGATTCGGAGACCAGGCTGAATGCCGCCGAGGTCGCTTCGATGGTTGCCTGCGCGTTGGAGAGCACGGCCCGCTCTTCGCGAAGTGATTCTTCTTCCCCCGTCTCGAGATTGGCCGCCGAGATCTCGGAGATCTGATAGGCGAGCAGATCGAGGCGGAGCTCTCGATCGCGTTCGGAGCCGGCCAGGTCCTCCAGTCGCGAAGAAAGATCCTTCCACTGCCTGTAGAGCTCTTCGACGCGTTCCAGTCGGGCTCCATGATTCCCATATTCATCGAGAAGCTCGCGGAAGGTCCGTCCGGCAATTCTGAGACGCGACTCGTGCTGGCCATGGATCTCGAGCGCCTGAGCCATGACCTCGGCGAGCTCCTTGACTGAAACGACGCTTCCGTTGACGGATACACGCGAGCGACCGGCCTCGGAAATGTCGCGACGGATGACCAGCTCGGCCTCGGGGCCATCCTCTTCGATCTCGATGCCGAGAGCCTGAAGGCCGGCAACCGCCGAGGCGGGGAGGTGAAAGGCTGCTTCGGCCGTCATTTTCTCCTCCCCCGTCCGGATCATCCCGCTGCTCGCGCGGGAGCCGCTGAGAAAGCCGAGAGAATCGACCAGAAGCGATTTTCCGGCCCCTGTTTCGCCCGTCAGGACATTGAGACCGGGGCCGGGCTCGATCTCCAGCTCCTCGACGATGGCGAGGTTCCGCACCTTCAGATACGTGAGCATGACGCTCGTTCAAGTATGGCAGCTTTCGACCATTTCTGGAGACGGCAGACTCCTTGCTATGCCTGACTGTCGATGAGAAAAATACTGGCTCTACTGCTCGTTTCTTTTGCACTTCTGGCTTGCCGTGGGGAAGAAGCCCGCGAGGTCGCCGACAGCGCGGCGGAGAAGACTGAATCCGCCATTGCCAGGGCGCAGGCCCGGCTGGCCGGTGCGCGTCCCGATGGAAGGATGACCGCCGAGGAGATCACGGCAGCGAGGCGCGACGCCAGGTGGCGTCAATTGCCCTCGTTTGCCGATCAGCGGAGAAGGGCCGCAGCCGCGGCTCAGATCCCGGAAGTGCCCATTCGATTCGCGACCGGCACGACGACCAGGGAGACCCTGCAGGGGGTGAACTGGAACGCCGTCGATCAGCTTCCGGTCACCGTCCCCATGACCACCGACATGGAGGGACCTTCCGTCCTCAAGGCGCAGGTGCTCCTCGATCGCGCCGGATTTTCTCCTGGCGTCGTGGACGGCCAGTGGGGGAAGAACACCGAGATCGCGGTTCACTGGATTCAGAGCGAAGCGGGTATGGAGCCGACGGGACAGATCGATCAGCAAACCTATCGGCTGATCGCTTCGAAGTCACAGTCGGCCCCGGCAGTGACGCGCTACTCGGTGACTGCCGAGGACGTGAAAGGGCCCATTGTTCCGATTCCCGACGATGTGTATGAACAGGCCGATCTGGATTGCCTTTGTTACGAATCCGCGGCCGAGCTTCTGGCCGAGAAGTTCCACACGACTGAGGAGACGCTGGCGCTGATGAATCCGGGAGTCGAGCTCTCGGCCATCGCCGCGGGCACGCAGCTCACGGTTCCGAATACCGCTGTCGCCCCCCGCTCCATGAGCGTCGACAAGATCGTCGTCTCGGTCGAAGGGAACTACCTCCATGCGCTCGATTCCTCGGGTCGGATCGTGCTTCACGCGCCGACGACGGTGGGAAGCGAATACGACCCTTCGCCATCGGAAGAATTGAAGATCGTAGGGATCGCGTTCGACCCGACGTTCCACTATCAGCCGAAGCTGTTCCACGAGGTGCCCGACGAGGAACCCGAGGCGATGCTTCAGCCGGGCCCCAATTCTCCGGTCGGCGTCGTATGGATGGCGCTGAGCAAGGAGAACTTCGGCATTCACGGCACCTCGGACCCGTCGTCGATCGGATACGCGTCATCGCACGGCTGCATCCGGCTCGCGAACTGGATCGCGCGTCCTCTGGCCGAGGCTGCGTCACAGGGAACGGTCGTCGACTTCGTCGACGCGCGGTGAGCGAGATGATCTGGCGGACTCAAGCCACGGACTGACGAAGCGCCTCGGTCGTCGTCCCTGGCTCTCGCAGATTTCCGAGGAGCGTCAGCGAGACCGAGTCGGGATCGACGATTTTCTGCGCCACCGACAGAATGTCATCGAGCGAGACCGCGTCGATATGCGCGATGATCTCGTCGGGCGAGAACTGCTTCTTGAAGTAGTATTCCTGACGCGCGATCCCGGACATTCGACTGACCGTCGATTCGAGAGAGAGGAGTATCGAGCCTTTCAAGTGCCGCTTCGCGTCCTTCAGCTCCTCGGCGGTCACGCCTTCGCGCTTGACCCGCCGCATCTCCGCAAGCGTCAGGTCGAGAACGCGATCGAGATTTTTCGGATTGCACGCCGCATAGACCGCCTCGTACCCGCCGTGAAGATGCCCGTTGTGGTACGACAGAACGTTGTAAACCAGTCCTTCTTTTTCGCGGATCCGCTGGAAGAGACGTGAAGACATTCCGCCGCCGAGAATCGTGTTGAACAGCGCCGCGGCATACCGTTCCTCTCGTTGCTGCGGAAATCCCTCGGTGCCCAGGCAGAGGTGAACCTGCTCGAGCTCCTTTTTTTCTCTCAGAGAGATGTTCTGCCGCGGGACGGGCGCGCTCCACTGCCGCAGCTCCGCCGCCGCTCCCTGAGGTGGAAAGGCCCGCTCCAGAAACTCGAGCACGAAATCCGGGTCGACATTTCCGGAAGCGCAGAAGATCACGTTGGACGGATGGAATGTCTCGGAGTAATGAGCGAGGATGCGCTCGCGCGTCAACGCCTGAACTGTATCCTCCGTCCCGAGAATCGGGCGTCCCAGGGGATGATCACCCCAGAATGCCCCAACGAAGATCTCGTGAACGAGATCGTCCGGCGTGTCCTCGACCATCCGGATCTCTTCGAGGATGACGCTGCGCTCCATTTCGACGTCGTTCGCGCTGAACCGGGGACGGAGGACCAGGTCGGTCAGCAGATCGAGCGCGACGTCAACCTGCTCGTCGAGGACGTGTGCATAGAAAGAGGTGTATTCCTTCCCCGTGAACGCATCGACGTCGCCCCCGAGGATGTCGATGATGCCTGCGATGTCCGCCGTCGATCGGGTCTCAGTCCCCTTGAAGACGAGATGTTCGAGGAAGTGGGAAGCTCCGGCGTGTTCTGGTGACTCGACCGCGGAGCCGCTGCGGAGGTAATAGCCGAGGGCGACCGAGCGGACGTAAGGGAGAGACTCGACCAGGACGGTCAGTCCTGAGGGGAGGATCTCGCGGCGGATCGTGATCTCTTTCTGCATGGGCGGCGATGGTAACGCCGCCACCCGCCGGTTAAATCCAGACGAGCTCGTCGACGACACGTTTGCCTGCGGCTTACGGACGAGGCTGACGGAGCCGGGGATCCTGAGGGTTCTGCGACGGCGTGCCCGAGGGGAATTGGGGGTTGCCCCCCTGATCGCGGATCAACTCGTTGACCGTGTACATCCACTCCTCGTACTGATCGGCCCCTTCCAGCTCGACGAAGCTCTGGCCGCTGAGGGGAAGACGGACACCGATGAAGGGGCCGGTGGTCTGGCCTGCCATCCCGCCCGCTGGAGGGGGCGTGGGCTGCTGCGGGGGTGGAGCCATGCCGGGCGGCGCGCCGCCGGCTGTGAGAGCGGGAGTGGGCGCTCCCGCGGGCACCAGGATCCAGTCAATCTCTCCAGTGAGAGGATTCGGGTAGAGCTGCCGGAGGATGCGCGGATTGGTCTGTTCCGCGAGCTGCTCGAGCGAGACGGGGAAGGTGCCGCGCTTTCGCTGGAACTCCTGAATGGCGCGGGCATACTGTTTCATGACCCAGACCGTCTGGATCTCCCGTTCCCGCTTCATGATCTGCGACCACTGAGGCGTCACTGAGTAGGCCAGACTGACTGCGAGGATCGTCAGGATGACCATGAGGACGACCAGGGTGTAACCGCTCTGGCCAGCACGGAATCGCCGGGCCGAGCGCGCCCGGCGCGACTGAGTGAGGGGAAGAGAGCTCACAGCTCACCGTAGGGGGTGCCGTCGAGAGTCTCTCCTTCGGCCCCGCTTTTCACGTCGACCATTCCAGGTTGCGAGAGTGAGCCGTCGTCCGAGAACGCGGAATCGAAGCCCTGCTCGAAATCCGGCTCCTCGGTCACCTCCACCCAGGTGTCGGCGGATTTCGTGATGGGATCCGCCGGGATGTGCCGCATGTACTTGGCATCGACGACTTCCTGGAGGGAGGAGGGAAAGCGCTGCTTGTCCGCGTAGAAGTCGTCGATGGCCTTCCGCATGTTCGTCAGATTCGCACGCAGGACATTCTCGGAAGCCTTGCGCTGTGCGCCGCGAACGTTGACCAGCGCGATTCCAGCCAGAATTCCGACGATCGTCACGACGACGATGAGCTCGATGAGCGTGAAGCCCGAGCTGGAAGAGCGGCCTCGCGGTCGCATCCGGCGACTCTCCTGAACAGCCTTGCCACTCACCATTCGTTGTACCTCGTCTTCCCGTCGAGGGCGAGCTTCGTCGACTTCGATCGGACATCGAAAATGTTGTTCTTGTCGGAGAACGAGCTGTCCGGGTCGTCCGTGCTCGAGAACGTCGTCCATTCCTTCCGCCCCGTCATTGGATCGACCAGCTCTCGCTCCCGCAGAAACTTCACTTTTTTTCCGTCCATCAGCTCGACGCCTTCGAGAAGCTCGTCGAAGTCCTTGGGGTACTCACCCTGGGTGATGTTGGGAGGAGTCTTGATCAGCCCGCGCACGCGAAGGTCGTGATAGCGATCGATCGCATTCGTGATCTTGCGCAATCTCTCCTGAAGGGCGATCTCCTTCTGCCGGCGATAACCGAACTTCGCCACCGGGATGACCATGGCTGCGAGGATGCCGATGATCGCTACCACCGTGATCAGCTCAGCGACGGTGAAGCCGCCCGCTCGGCTCCATCGGTTCATCGAACGGCGATCCTTCCTCCCTGGATCGAAGCTGATACCGGAATGCCGGCGGGATCACGGAGATCGATACCGTCGAGAACCAGGAAACTCTCGCCAGGGTTGAGTCCCCGAACTTCCAGACTCAGGATGTCTCCGCCCGCCGTGAAGAGGAGCGGCCCTCCATCGCTCGATCGGATCGTGATCGTCCCGTTCCCGGGATCGAGCGTGATCACGGGGGGGAGAATCGTCTCGGAGTGGAGCGCCGATCCGAGGACTGCGCTGACCACGTCAAATGACTGCGGGTTGTAGTGAAGTCTGATGAACGGCGTGCGAAGGCCCGTGAGGTCCATTCCCGCCAGGGTCCACCTGCGCGTTTCGCCAGGACTGATATCCAGACCCATGGGCTGAGGGGCGATGCGGGGGGTGCCTCGCATTGACGCGGAGACGACGCTGGCCGAGCTGTCCCCGTGATCGAGAGAGGACTTGGCGTGTCCCGGCGGAAACGCCTGGGGATTCGGATTCGGCGGCGGTGGTGGCGGCTGAGTCTGCGTGGGCGGCATCGGCTGCGGCCGAGTGCGGGGTGCGAAGATGTCGGTCGGCGCGCCTCCCGTGGGTACGTTGACCATCGGCTGACCCGGAGCGTTGGCGTCGGGAGGAGGAGGCGGCGTCGTGAACTGGGCCGGCGCCGTGAACGGATCGCCGTTCGACTGCGACTCGATCCGGGGAGAGACGCCCCGGAAGGTCATGTTCGCGCCGGTCCCGACCCACATCGGGGCCAGATCCTCGTCCGTGATGTCGGCGATCCTCATGATGTGAGGGGTCATGGTCAGGACCAGGTCGGAGCGGGTGAAGTTGCCTTTCTCGGTCTTGAACAGACGCCCGATCAGCGGGAGATCCCCGAGGAAGGGAGTCGCATCGACGGTGGTCCCGTCATCTTCTCGGATCAGTCCCGCCAGGAAGTTGGTCTCGCCATCCTTCAGGCGGATGATCGACTCGATGTTCCGGGTCCCGATGATCGGCTGAGGCGGCTCGGTGTCCGGCGCGAAGCCGGCGATGTCCGAGACTTCGACTTTCAGCTTCAGAGTGACTTCGCGATTGTGGTGGACTCGAGGCTCGAGGGAGATCTTGATGCCCACGTCCTGGTAGGTGTAGGAAGTGACGGGGGCGAAAGTGCCTCCCTGGGTGGGATTGGCGCTGGTGAACGTCGAGACGGGCAGGGGGATCTTCCGGCCGATGTGGAGGGTCGCGGTTTCGCCTTCGCTGATGCGCAATTGCGGTTTGGCCAGAACCTGCGCGTCCGTGTTCGACTTCACGAAACCGTAGACCACGGTGGGGATCGTGAATGCGAGGTTGTCGCCGGTCAGGTTGCGGATGTTGTCGATGGTGCCGCCGATCGCTTCGCCGGCGGCGTTGACGGCGACGGCGGCTCCGCTGAGTCCGGCGAGACGCGCGCCGATGTCGCGCGCTTTCGTCACGTCGATCTGCAGAAGCTCCACGGAGACCACGACCTCGGCCTTGGCCTTGTCGTTCGCGGCGATGATCTGCTCGGCGATCCGGACGCGGTCGGCGGTGTCACGGATGGTGATCGCGTTGAGAGCGGGCAGCGGGAAGACGTTTCGTGCTTCCAGCATCGTTCTGACGACGTTGGTGACCATTTCCGCATTGCCGTTCGACAGGTAGAAAGTCTGGATGACCAGGTCCTCGTACTCGCGCCGGGCGGTCTGATTGTCCGGGACGATGATGATCGTCTTCTCGTCGAGGACCTTGTAGAAGTGCCCGCCGGCCTGAAGGACACGCTCCAGGGCCGCCTGCGCGATGACGTCCCGCAGCTCGATGCTGATCGGGTCGTCCTTGACCTGCTGATCGAAGATCACGTTGATTCCGAAGGCGTTGCCCAGGGAGCGGTAGATCTCCTTGATGGGAGTGGGAGTGGGAAAGTTCAGGGAGATCGGCTCGTCCGAAGTCGGATCGAGCTGGGGCGGTTGCGCCTTTCCCTGCCTGCGGGCAATCTCTTTCCGCTCGGCGATCGTCAGGCCATGGCGGCCTGCCGCGAGCAGCCGGGCTTCTTCAGCGGCTTTCGCCAGCTCCACCATCGCGAACTGATTGCTCGGATCGAGGGTCGCGGCGAGCTCGAACTCCAGGACGGCCAGGTCGACCTGCCCTGCGATCTTGTAGGCCTTCCCCTTCTCGAAATGCACCCGGGAGGACTCGATCTTGGCGTTCTGGAGGGCAATGATGAACTTCTTGTTCCCGGGATCCACCTCCAGAGCGCGCGAGTACTGCTCCACTGCCTTGTCCCACTCCTCGGTCAGCTCGTACTCGCGCGCTTTCTCGAAGGCACGGTAGCTGGTGCATCCGGCCAGAAAGAGCGCCGTCACGAGAATGGCCATCACCCTGATCGTTTTCATCGTTCTCCTGATGCTTTCTTCACCATTGTTGTCTGGGACGTCGCAAGCCCTGAAACGTCACGGCTCAGCGGCCGATCGCGACTCGTTTACGGGCGTTCGGGGGAAAGCCGACGAATCCGATGTCGGCCGATTCGATTCCGATGTTCAGCAGGACGAACTTCCCGCCGAACTGCTGGCCCCGACGCACGTTGAGAAGTTCCCCCTCCCGCGAGAATACCGCGATCGGATTGCGGTCCGTTCCGAAGGTTCCTATGTACTTGTACGGGAAAGGAGGCGGAGTCGGCGGTGGCGGCGGGGGAGGGATCTCCACACCGTCCTGGCATGCGGCCCCGATTCCGTTTCGATCGAGGTCGGTCTGATCAGGATTGAATATGTCCGGACAATTGTCCAGATGATCGGGAACGCCATCTCCGTCGCGATCGGGAGGGGGCACCGGCTTGGGCGGCGGGGGAGGAGGGGGAACAGGGCGCTCGTAATACGCGAAGAGATTCCGCCGGCTCTCGTACGATCCCGTCTGGGGCTCGAGCCATTCCAGCCGAATGGGCTGGGGACCCGCCGCGGCGATCCCGCGGACCGCACCGGCGTTCCTCGCCGGCTGCGCGGCCGCGTCGGCTGAGCTCTGCTCCCCGGACTCCTGTCCTGCGAAGAGATAGATCGCGAAGAGAACGAGGACCACAGCCCCGGCGGTCAGCCAGATGTTCCGGTTCGTGAAGTCCATCAGAGAGCGCTCCCTCCCGCCGTGGGGTTCCGGAAGAGGGTTCTCAGATTGAGGGTCAGCTGCAGATCGCCGCCGGTGATTCCGTTCAGGCCGATCTCATCGATGATCACGAACTGGTTGGAGAGCTCGATGAGGTTGATCAGCCGGCGAATCTGCCGATAGCTCCCGCGAACGCCGAAGGAGATCTCCAGCGATGACGTCCCCCCCTGCTGCTCAGTGAATGTGGTCTGGTTGTAGACGACAGCCGGGGGTTGGAGCTCGCTGCGGCGCGCAAGCTCCCGCATCTCGAGAAGAAGCGGGGTGAGTCTTTCCTCCGGAGTGGCCCAGATCTCGGAGTACACACGCTCGATTCCGGTCTCGATCTGCAGATACGTAGCGACCTCCTGCTCCGCGGCGGCGCGATCAGCGCGCGCGGTCTGCAACTCCTCCCGCGTCTGCTCGAGACGCGAGTCGAGAGATTCGACGCGCTGCTGGAACCGGACCCGGTAGGTGAAGAAGAAAACGAGGTTCGCCAGCAGGAGAACGCCGATGATCGCCAGGAGCCACCGCTTCTCGCGCCAGATCATTCCACGATCCCCCGCGGCGACGGACGGTATCCAACCGAGAGCGTGAACCGGTGGGAGCCGTCCGGCTGCACCGCTTCCACCCTCGGTGTCGGGAGCGAGAACTTCGGCGAGCCGAGCATGTTCTGGAGCAGATCGATCATCCCCTTTTCGCTTTTCGCCAGGCAGTCGAGCTGGATCAACCATCCGCGTTCCGTGGCCTGAGGCGAGAGCCGGGCCAGCCGGACGTCCGCCGGAAGGACGCGCTCGAGATCATCCAGCAGCTCGCTCCATGAAAATGCGCGCTCGGCGATCTGGTTGTTGACGTAACGCGAACGCTGAGTCAGGACAGCCTGGTTGAACTGGGTAGCCTGCTGCCGGGCGAGGCGCGCCGCATTGGTCTCCGCGGCGATCTCGTTCTCCAGCCTGGTGATCTCCTCACGGGTCTCCGCGGTCGTGGCGAAGTATCGATACGCCGTGTGCGCGTTGTAGACGAGGAGGGCGGCTGTGAGAAGCGCGAGCAGACCGACCACGAGCCACACCGGGCCGTAGTTCCGATAGGGGCGCGCTGCCAGGTTCGGGTGGAGCGCTCTCACGCCGTGAAAACTCCCGAAGCGCCCGTCAGTTCCGACTTCCAGTGGGGAGCCGTCTCGGCGTCGCTCATGTATTCCTCGAGCTCCACGGTCCGGATGGGAGCTCCGAACTCACCGTGGATCGCTTCGAGGACACTCTCGTCGACGGAATTGCCACAGACCCACGACTCCGCCGGAGCCGTCCATTCCAGGCGGTTCTTCATGTACGAAGCCGACAGCATCACTTCCTGCCGCAATGAGCGGACATCGCTGAGATTCCTCGACCGTAGGAACACGGGATTCGGGCCCCGAAAGACCCCGGTCGTGAACTCCGAATCGGAGAAATAGAAGAACAGTCGTTCCGCGGGAGTGGTGAGCCGCGCGGCGATGGCGTTCCAGATATTGATCCCGACCGGCTCGATCATCAGCACGGACACCTCGGCGTCACGGAAAGCGCTCTCGATCCCCGAGAGTGTCGCTTCGACCGCTCCGGTACACAACACCGCGGTGCCCTGCGGACCTTTCTGAAGAGGGACCCAGGCGAACCGCATCTCCTCAGGGCTGATTGGAAGCGTCTTCTTGACCGCCCAGCGGATCAGGTCCACCGGCTCGGATTTTTCGCCGGCGAGCGGAAGATCGAGCAGGTTGATCCTGAACCAGGAGTCGGGGAGAAGAAGGGCCGCGCGATCGAGACGTCCGTACTCACGGCGGATCTTCTGAACGGTCTCGGCGAGGATGGCCGGCTTTTTCAGAGCCGGGCCCACCGGAGCATCCTCGAAAGGTGCCTCGCTGAAACGGGTACGCTTGGCAGCGACGAGACGGGGATTGCCGCGACCCTTTTTCTCGAACCGCGTCGAGAGGATCCCGCCCGCGTCCATGACCAGAACATCCTGTGGAAAACTCGCCATCCGAATTCTCAGTCCACGAACGTGACTTTGTTGATTTCACGAAGCGTGGTCTGTCCCTCCCGAACCTTTTTCAAAGCTGCTTCGCGAAGGAAGATCATCCCCTCGGCTGATGCCGCCCTTTTGATCTCGGAGGCCGGGCGCTTGTCGAGGATCATCCCCCGGATCTGGTCCGAAAGATCGAGCAGCTCGGCGATGGCCAGCCGGCCGTGATAGCCCGTTCCGTTGCAGTCCAGGCAGCCGGTTCCTTCGAAGAAGGTGATGTCGTGCATCTCCAGGGGAAGCCCCGACTCTTCGAGGAACGACTTCGGATAGGACGCTTCCTGACGGC
This sequence comes from Thermoanaerobaculia bacterium, assembly GCA_035525215.1. Lineage (GTDB taxonomy): Bacteria > Acidobacteriota > Thermoanaerobaculia > Gp7-AA8 > Gp7-AA8 > DATLEY01. The sequence continues at coordinate 50,375 of DATLEY010000166.1, forward strand.
AATGGTCGCAGATCCTCCGGACCAGCCGCTGGGCGAGGACGCAGTTGAGCGCGGAGACGAAGTTGTAGAGCTCGACCTTCATGTTGAGGAAGCGGCCCAGGACATCCACGACGTTGTTCGCGTGGACGGTCGTGAAGACGAGATGGCCCGTCAGGGCCGACTGCACGGCGATCTGGGCCGTCTCCTCGTCCCGGATCTCTCCGACCATGATCTTGTCCGGATCGTGCCGAAGAATGGCGCGGAGTCCGCGGGCGAAGGTCAGCCCCTTCTTCTCGTTGACCGGAATCTGCGTGATCCCCTTGAGCTGGTACTCGACCGGGTCCTCGATGGTGATGATCTTGTCTTCCGAGGTCTGGATCTCCGAGAGCGCGGCGTAGAGAGTCGTCGTTTTTCCGGAGCCGGTCGGACCGGTGACCAGCACCATGCCGTAAGGCTCCTTGATGAATTTGCGGAACGTGGTGAGCATCACGTCGTCGAATCCGAGGACGTCGAGCCGGAGATTCTTGAACTCCTTGTTCATCGACTCCTTGTCGAGAATTCGGATGACCGAGTCCTCGCCATGAACCGTCGGCATGATGGAGACGCGGAAATCGATGGTCCGGCCCGTGATGCGCAGTTTGAAACGTCCATCCTGGGGAGTCCGCTTCTCGGTGATGTCGAGCTCGGACATGACCTTGATGCGGGAGATGATCGTGGAGTGATGCTTCTTGTCGATCGGATCGAGCGCCTCGTAGAGCACTCCGTCGATCCGGTATTTCACGACCACTTCGGCGTCTCGCGTTTCGATGTGAATGTCGGAGGCGCGGCGCTGGATGGCGTTGAAGAGGATCGAGTCGACCAGCCGGATGATCGGCGATGACTCCTGCTGAGTGATCGTGTCGATCGTCAGGGCCTTGTCGTCCTCATCGTCCTCCCCGATGAGCTGCAGCCTGAAGCCTTCGGTGGCCTCGTCGAGAACGCGCTGCGTCGATTCCGATTTCTGGAGCTTCTCCCGGATGGCTGGAGGGGAGGCGACTTTGACCCGCACGGGGACGCCGAGCATCAGCTCGATCTCATCCAGCCGCACCACGTCGGTGGGGTCGCCGACGATGATGCTGAGATGTCCGTTCTCCCTCTTCTCCGGGAGGAACTGATACCGGATCATCAGCTCCAGCGGGATCTCCCGGAAGAGGGCGTGCTCGATCTGAAAGTGGTCGAGATCTTCCACGAACTCGAAGCCGTGCTGTTCGGCGAGGCGCCGGGCGCGCTCGATCTCGCTCACCCCGTCGGGCTGTCTGTAAAAGCTCTGGTTTTCCGTCATGAATTCGGCGACCTTATTTACTGCGCCACGTTGGTCAACTGGAACAACGGGAGATAAAACGCGTAGAGGAGAACGGCGATCGCGACGCCGAGAACCACCAGGATCACGGGCTCGATCAGCGACATCGCTCGGGTGAGGCTCGCCTCGATCTCCTCGTCGTAGAACTCGCTGACGCTCCCGAGCATTTCGACCAGGGATCCGGTCGACTCCCCGACCTTGATCATCTCCACGGCGAGATCGCTCATGACGCCGGTCTCCTCGAGCGAGCGCCAGAGAGGCTCTCCCTCGCGGACGCGCTGCACGATTCCCTCGAGTCTCGACGCGACCATCTTGTTGGTCACCGACTGACCGGCGATCTCGAGAGACGGAACCATCGGTGTTCCCCCGTCGAGAAGCGTGCTCAGCGATTGGGCGAACTGCAGAATCGAGAAACGGTGGAGGACTCCTCCGACGAAGGGAATCCGGATCTTGATTCCGTCCAGGACTCGCCGTCCGGTCTCCGTCCGGCTCCAGCTCCGGACGGCGATCACGACCCCCAGGAGCGAAATGCCCGCAAAGAGGAGGTTCTCGCGGATGAAGAAAGCGAGATCGATCATGAACCGGGTCAGAAACGGGAGCTCGGCCCCGAAGCCGGCGTAGAACTCACTGAATTTCGGGATCACGTACGTCAGCATGACGAACACCATGCCGAACGAGAGAATGATGAGGACGGTCGGATAGATCAGCGCGGTCGTCACCCGCTTCCGGAGAGTGACCAGAAGCTTCTGGTATTTGAGAAAGCGCCGGATCACCCCTTCGACGTCGCCGGAGCGCTCTCCAGCCCGGAGAGAGGTCGAATAGATCGCCGGAAAGGCCGACCCGTACTCGGCGAAGGCGTCGGAAAGGGCGACCCCCGACTGGACCTTGTCGCGGATCTCGGTCAGCACCTGTCGGAACCGTGGAGCGCGCTGGCGCTCGAGCATCAGGTCGAGCGATTGCAGAATCGGGAGTCCCGCGCGGATCAGCGCGGCCAGCTCCTGGTTGAAGAGGAGAAAGCGCTCGGTCGAGATGATCCTTCCGGAGCGCGGCATAAGGTCCCGGAGCGTGCGGCCGGTTCTGCGCGCCGAGAAAATATGGAGGCCCTGTCTGCGGATCTGATCCTCGGCGGCGTCGAGGGTCATCGACTCGACCCGGCGCTCCAGGATCTGTCCGTCGGGAGTTCCGACTCGAAAAAGGAAAGTGGGCATGTGGGAACGTCCGCACTTTTGACGGACGGGTGGGCGTAACGTTCTGGAGCCATTGAATATTATAGGGGGAGCAGCGTGGCGGGCGGCGTCCCGCCGCCCAGCCCTCAGGGCGAGAAATTCTGAAACCGCCGGGGGCTTGGTTCTACTGTACCGCCGGCCTCCGGCCAACCGTACCGCCGGCCTCCGGCCGGTCGCCATGCACGCGCAGGCTCACGCGACACCAGAGTACCGCCGGCCTCCGGCCGGTAATTGAGCCGGAGCACAGCTGCTGTCGCGCTGAAGGGCTGGGCGGCGAGACGCCGCCCGCCACTCTGTACCGCCGGCCTCCGGCCGGTACTTGAGCCTGAGCACAGCTGCTGTCGCGCTGAAGGGCTGGGCGGCGAGACGCCGCCCGCCACTCTGAAAGCC
>DATLEY010000120.1:0-4831 GCA_035525215.1 Thermoanaerobaculia bacterium
CGACCGGCGTCAGGGGAAGCGCCCGGTGGAGTATCCGCACCCGTCGCTCGAACCGATTCTGAAGCGCACGCTCGGTGTTCCTCTCTTCCAGGAGCAGCTCCTGAAGATCGCGATGGTCGCAGCCGGGTTCAGCGGGGGCGAAGCCGAAGAGCTCCGCCGCGCGATGGGATTCAAGCGCTCGATGGAGCGGATGGCGGAGATCGAGACGCGGCTGCGCCGGGGGATGACGCGCAACGGCATCACCGGAGAGGCGCAGGAGCAGATCGTCCGTTCGATCACCTCATTCGCGCTCTACGGCTTTCCCGAGTCGCATGCGGCGAGCTTCGCGCTCATTGCGTACGCGAGCGCGTACCTGCGGGCACATCACCCGGCGGCGTTCTGTGTGGCGATTCTCAACTGCTGGCCGATGGGCTTCTACCATCCGGCGACGATCATCAAGGACACCCAGCGCCACGGCGTCGAGGTCCTGCCGATCGACGTCACGAGATCCGGCTGGATGTGCCGCTGGGAGGATGGTGCGGTGCGGCTCGGGATGCGGTACGTGAAGGGATTGCGGGAAGAGAGCGGGCGAAGAATCGAGACCGGGCAGGCCGCCGCCCCGTTCGAGAGCATCGACGAGCTGCAGCGCCGCTGCCGTTTGCGCGAGGACCAGATCACCAGGCTCGCGCACGCGGGCGCCCTCGCGGCCTTCGGTCTGACGCGCCGCTCGGCACTCTGGCAGTCAGCCCGCGTGGCGAAACCCGCCGGACCATTGTTCGAACGGAGCGCCGGCACCCTTGCCGGCGGCGCGAAGGCACCCTTGCCTCCGCCGGGAGGATTTCACCTCCTGGAAGAATCGCCGAGCGACCAGACTCCCTGGCAACTGACTCCCGAGACTCAGACATCGCGCTCCGTGGAGAGGGGGCGTGAGGCTGGGGAGCCTCACGCCCGCCGGCTGGGGAGCCGGCGCTCCGAGCCCTCCCCGCTTCCCGAGATGACGGCGCTCGACGAGACCATGGCGGACTACCACTCGATGCAGCTCACGACGGGGCCACACGTGCTCGAGCATCTCCGAGGGGATCTCGGCAGCAAAGGCATTCTCTCCTCCGAGGAGTTGAGGTCGGTTCCCGACGGAAGGCGCGTGAAGATGGGAGGGGCGGTCATCGTCCGCCAGCGGCCGGCGACGGCAAAGGGCTTCGTCTTCCTGACCCTCGAGGACGAGACGGGGATGACGCAGGCGATCGTCCGGCCGGATCTGTTCCGCGAGCAGCGCGCGGTCATCGTCGGCTCGACGGGGCTCGTCGTCGAAGGGATCCTGCAGAAGGACGGCCCTCAATGCTCGATCAAAGCCGAGCGCTTCTGGCCCGTCCTCGACTCTGCCAGCTTCGAGAGCCACGATTTCCACTGACCGGCGCGCCGGAGCGCCGGCACCCCTGCCGGCGGCGCGGAGGCACCCTTGCCTCCGCCGGGAGGATCTCGACCCGAAACGAAACCGCCGAGCAACCAGACTCCCTGGCGCGTGCATTCGTGGGACTCGGACCATCTCGCTCCGAAAGGCGGTGAGGCTCCCCAGCCTCACCGCCGCCGGCAAGGGTGCCGGCGCTCCGAGTTTCCCCTGGGAGGAGCTCGATGGCACCGGCAGGAAATTTTCGGGCTGGCGGTTTCGTCTTTGCAGTACACATTTCACGACCTGCTCCGCGATGAAAGACAGGGAACGTATGTTCGGGACACGGCGCTTTCCTTTTTCCCTCTCACTTCTTCTGCTCGTTGCACTCTTCCCGCATCACCTCACCGCCCAGTCGCTCCCATCGATGGAGGCGGGTGCCCGAACTGGCTACATCAAGACGACATCGGGAGAATTCACCCAGTCGGAGGCATTCGCGCAGCAACCTCTTCCGTACCGGTGTACTCTCCCTCGAAACTGGATCGCACAGAGCGGAATCGAGATGAGCGCGGGAGTCCTGATGCATGAAGGCGAGGAGATGCTCGTCGTCGCGGCCGGCCCCGTCGTGTCATTCACCCGCCCCGGCGCGCACTGGTTCATCGAGGTCGGTTCGCGACCGACGCTGATCAGTGAGCGCTCCATGGGAGCCAGGGACTTCGGCGGCCCGTTTCAGTTCACCAGTCACTTCTCCATCGGTGTGATCTGGCGCCAACTGGAGATCGGGTACCGGATCCAGCACATCTCGAACGCCCGCATCTACAGCGACAACGACGGCATCAACATGAACATGCTCAACATCGGATGGCGCTTCTAGCCGTATCACCGCGCGATCAGATCGATCGATTCCAGAGCCCGCAGATACTCGGCAACCATCTCGATCGGGATCGGGCCGTAGATCGCGGACAGAGCGTCGCGGATTTCCCCGACGCTGCGCTTCCCGTCGACGAAGTTCAGAGCTTCGTACGCGTACTCGGATCCCGACCCGCGCCTTCCACCGGAGACTTTCAGGAGCTGCAGCTCGGCCGTGCGGGCCCTCCCGTAATGCGCTTCGAGATAGTCGTAGCCGAATACGGACGTCGGTCCCGCAGTCGCGGGATTGCGCCGGTAAACCACCGCGGCGTCCGCCGAGTCTCCCGGACGAGTGCCCGTCTCACCGCTGATTTCCTCGATCCGCGACAGGAACCGATCAATGCGTGCTCGCTCGCCGTCACCGAGCGGAACGAAGCGTTCGATCGAACGGGCCAGTTCCCGTTCGTACCACGAGTGGAACCGTACGAGGTTCGCAGCTTCACGCGGGGCGAGATCTCCCTTGCGTTCGAGCATCCCGGCGGTTCGCCGAAGCGCTCCCCGCTCCACGATCGACACGATCTCCGGCAGATCGTCAGGACCGATGTTGGCCAGAGCCCAACCGGTCGCGGCGGCGATGAATGTCGAACGCTTCAGTTTGGTCGGGTCGATGTTGGCGGAGGTGTCCCACGTCGTGTGGATGTAGCGGTCCGGCCAGTCGTTGAGATACACCGCCGGGATGCGGAATGATCCCTCCGCGAAAATCTGGTGATCACTGCCGATCGTGAAGTCTGCCATCTCCGCCTGCAGCGGCTCCTTCCCGCCGGTGTTCTCGACCAGAGGAAATTCCGAGGAGCCGGTCTTCGCGAGATCGCTCGTCTGTGCGTTGACCCAGCGCCCGATGTCCTGGGAGACATCGTAGATGAAGGAGGGAAGGCTCGCCGGACCGCGCGTCACGTGAAAGACCGCCTTCGTTTCCGGTCCGCCGCCGACCATGTCGAGATGGATCGCGGCGACAGTCTTCGCTGCGATGTCGCGGCGCGCCGTGAGCAGCGCCATCGTTCCCTCGATCTCCGGTGGCCACACGAAACGGATCGTCCGCCGCGGCTGCGGGAGTTTTCCCTCGGCGATCAGCTTCGAGAGGCTTCGGGCGGTCTCGAGTATCGCGACACACCCGCTCGCGTTGTCGTTCGCGCCTGGGCGCGGGTGATCGAGATGGCAACTGTAGACAATCTCCTCGTCGGTCTCCCCGGGAATCGTCGCGGTGAGAATCTCGTATGCGCCGGGAGTCTTTCCGGCCCGGACTTCGGCGCGGAGGGTGATCGACTCTCCGGCCGCAAGCCGCCTCTGCAGATCCCTCGCTTCTTTCGGAGAGAGCATGAACGCGAATGACGGCAACTCGGAGAATGTCTCCAGATGTCCCCATCGCACGAGATCCTGGTTCTCTCCCCACCATGCCGTTCGCTGATTCTGCGCCCAGCTCAGGATACCCGCCGCGCCGTATTTACCTACGGCGAAATCCGCAATCGCTCCCGGCTGCGACGAAGTGAGGACGATCCTGCCGCGAACGTCCCTCCCTTCGTAGTCTGTAGCGGAAGTGCCTGATCCGACATCCACCAGCCGGGCGAGGACCGAAGCGCTCTCGCTGTCCTGTCCCAGCCTCATCGGCATCGAGTCCCAGCTCGCGATCCGGATGCGATCTTCACCATCGACCGTTTCCCACAGTTCGGCGAAGGTCGCGTTCCAGGGAGGCCTCGACTTCTGCGTACCGTAGAAGATCTCGCCGTCGGCGGGAAATCGGAGTATCTCGATCCCGGAAAGGCCGTAGATCCGAAGCTGCTCCGCGAGATGTCCGGTCGCCTCATCGAATCCCTCAGAACCCCTCATGCGATGGCTCAGAACCAGACGCTCGAGATTCCGCTTCGCGAGCTCACCGGAGATCTCCTGTGAGAGGGCGTGAACGACGTCGTGATCGAGAAGCGGCGGAACCTCCAGGGCGAGAGTCACCGGCGCGAGGAGTGCGAGCAGAACTGCGAGTCGTCGTCTCATCGGAGAAGGATACCGCGACTTCGGGTGACTGGGCGCGGTGCGTCCACGCGGATGAGATTCACGCTGAGGTCGTTGAGCGAGACGAAAATCCCTGCCTGAAGGCCGCGCCTTCGGGCAGGGATGCAGACAGTTCAACGGGCGAACTTTGCAAGTCCGGTAACGCGGAACCCGAAAACTCGAGGGTCGACTGAGGGGTGCGGACGGCCTCGTCCGCTGGCTCGCAGGGCGGCTCGCCCTGCGGGGGTAGCAGGACAGGACGAGCAAGCCCTCCGGCCTTCTCCGCCCTCGGGGCTGGCAGCACCCCGGAAGCCAGCGGGCGGGCCGCCCGCACCCCCTTTCAGGAGTCAGGCTCTCTGCTCTTCTCGAGATCCTCGCGCTTTTACTGCTTTCGAGCTGGCGCGTGCCCGGGAGCGCAGTTCCTTCTTTCGCTGCTCCATCCGCTCCCCGAGCCGCTGAAGCTCTTCCTTGTCGATCAGCTTCTTCGCCTTCGGAAACATCTCTTTCTCTTCCTCGTCGGCGTGGTGCTCGATCAGCTCCTTCAGCACCATCGCCTTCGCTGTGAAGGTCCGGGTC
>DATLEY010000168.1:0-19978 GCA_035525215.1 Thermoanaerobaculia bacterium
GGTTCGGACATCGATCTCCTCCACGAGTTTGCCGGCGAGAGACGGACCGAACGAGCCCGCTTCCCTCCGCCGGCATTACCCGGATCAGGTCGTTGGAGTTGGCGAGTCGCCTCTCAGCCCGGCGCGAGTCTGCATCGGGCACCCCCAGCGGCAGCCGACAGTATTCCGGGCGGATCGCCGCGCTGTCAACGGGCCGGGACCACCGACTCGCAGTCACGAACGGCACGCTGGAGGCCGAGGACAAGCCCTGGAGGTTTACCCGCGAGCATCTCGCCGGGTCGAGCCCTGACCGCGAGCCAGCCGGCGCACGTCCCTCAGCGCTTCACTTTCTTCCCGTACTTTACGTGGACAAGCTTCTCCACCTCGGCGACGACCTGATCGTTCTGATCCAGAATCTTGACGACGAAACGCGGCTCGGCCTTCCCTCCCCGCATCGCGGTCTCCTGGATCTCCGCGATCTCTTCCGGGGTGATCTCGAAATGGGCGCGCACCAGTCCGCGGCCGGGGGTGCGGAATCGGATCGACGCGGACTTGTCCCAGACGGTGAAGCGCGGCCCGACGTGCTCGAGGAGGATGAGCATGAAGAAGGGATCGCACATCGAGTAGAGGGATCCGCCGTAGTGAGTCCCGACATAGTTGCGATTCCACCAGCGGAGCTTCATCTCCACGTCGACGATCCCGCCGGCGAGGTCGATCCGCCGCACGCGGATCCCCGACCCGAAGTAGGGCGGCCAGAAATTGATGAACCGGATCATCGAGCGCTTTTTCAGCGCCTTCCAGCGCTGCGCGACTTCTCCTCCGAGGGACATGGGGAGATTGTACAGAGGCCCATGGAACGCGCTGAAGATCGGAAGGCCCGGTCGCCCGGCGAAACGTTGGTCCACTAAAATGACGCATTCCTCGGTGGGAGACTGAAGGCATGCGTCAACTCCGATACTCCGTTGCTGCGAGCCTGGACGGCTTCATCGCCGGCACGGAACGGAGAGTTCGGCTGGATGCAAGTCCTCATTCAGCGATCACGGATAGGTCCGTGACCGACAGAATTGTTCGGATGTAAGAGATGGTCGCGGGACTTGAACCTGTTTTGTGCGGACCACTATCGTACCTCATCTCCTTCCCGGGACTGGATAAAATTGCCGCGCGCAATGTATCGGGTTGCAGTTGTCCAAGCTGCGACGGGCAGCACTGCGAAGAAGGCGGTTTAACCAATTGTTGAAGGTAGGGGTAGGAAAATCCTCGGCCGGGTACACCTTCCATGAAACTGAGCGGATTCCTCTCTCTTTTGATCGCCGTAATACGGAGAAAACGATGAAAATTCTGGCCGTGGTGATTCTTTTCATTATCGGTGGCGAGCGTGCCGCTGCTTCCGAATTTCGGGTGGCGCCGGCCTCACTTCGCGAGAAAGGTGTCCAGGGATACGTTCTGCATTCCGCCGGTTCTAGCGAGATTGTTCTGGACGTGCTCGATGAACCCGGGCACACCACCATGACACTCGAAGTCGCCATCAACCGAGATAGAACTAAGCTTGAAATGCGTTATGTTCGTCCGGGCGAAGCAGTGGTCGCAATCGAATGGAACCCGCTAGAGGAATTGCTCACCATTCAGTCAGGCCACGATCTTCTCGAGATACGTTTCGATCGGGAGAAGCTCAGTTGGACCCGGTCGGGCTCCGAGCTTCTTTACTCGCGAACAGCCGAAGCCATCCAAATCTGCGGCGCAATTGTGGTGGATCTTTTCGAGCGTAATGTGCTGGGCGACGAGCCAGTGAGCCGAATTCCCGAGCGTCTGAGTGCAGGACGCGGAGAACATGGCCGAGAGCGAATCGTGGATCGGAATTCAGCCCCGGCGCCAGTTGCCGAGGGCGAGGTCGAAGCACGACTCTCCTCCCACTGCTTTGGCCCTGAGGTCCGGGGATTCGCCACCGACTTATCTGAAAGCCTGGCTTGCAGGGATGCCAAGGCCGATGCCAATCTCCAGTGCTGGAATTCCTACTGCACGGGATGCTGCCACTTCTATGAATGCGATTCAATTTGTGCCTTGGGAGATTACTTCTGTTCCGGAGCGATAACTGGCGTAGCATGCTCCGACTATCCTCCGCCACCGATAGTAGAGTGCCTTGAGAGTCCCATCATCATCGACATCCATTCGGGCCAATATCGGCTAACATCACTGGATGACGGTGTCTCATTCGACATTGATGGTGACGGAGCGCTCGACCGTGTGAGCTGGATCACAGGTTCTACAGGTTTGCTGGTGATGGATCGAAATCTGAACGGAGTTATCGACAGCGGGCAGGAGCTTTTTGGATCAGCGACCTTGCTAGCTTCGGGTGAAAAAGCCGAGAACGGGTTTGTTGCTCTTGGAGAGCTCGACACGATGGCGATGGTTCTATAGATTCCAAAGACCGTCAGTGGGGGCAACTCCTTCTTTGGCTGGACAACAACCATAACGGCGTGTCCGAGCCGTCAGAACTGTTTCCGCTCAACATCGTGAATGTCACAGCGATCGGCCTCAGCTACCAAACCATCGGGCGGCGCGATCAGTGGGGCAACCTGTTACGATTCTCCGCCCTGGCGACGATCCGCGGAATTACTCGTCCGATCTATGACGTCTATTTCATGAAGCGAGGCGGGTGACGTTGGGACAACTAAGGTCCATAGAGTTTGTCGTAATTCTATTCGCGGTTCTTGCTGCGTTTCTGGCACTCGGCTTCACGGTCTGGGTAGTGGGCCGAATTCTCATGAAGCGAAAATGAGGCGATGCATTTTCTCGGTGGAAGCTGAGTCAATCCTTACATGCGAGAGGAGGGGCAAATGAAAAGAATGTCTCTATTGTTGAGCGTGATCCTCTCAGCCACTATCACGTACGCGGCCGACGTGCGAATCGCGCCCGAATGCCTTCGCGAACAGGGAATCCAAAGCTACGCGTTCCGGTCGATCGCATCGAACCGAGTAGAGCTGGATTTGCTGGATCAGTCGAGCGCCGTGCTTTTCACGCTCAACCTCGCTGTCCATCCTGAGGTCTCCGAAGTTCACATGGAAATAGTCCCCACTGCCCAACGTCCTATAGAAGTGGTTTGGAGTCCTGCAAAGGGCGCGTTGGCGATCAGCTCCGAGGATGATGTTGTCGTCTTGACGTTCCATTCGGACGCCCGCGCGTGGACCCACTCAGGTTCCTCTGCACTGCTGAGGAAAGCCGGCGAAACAGTGCGACTTGCAGCAGCGGTTTTGTCAGATTTGTTTGACCGTGGATTGCTTGTAAACCAGACAACCAACCAGTGTGGGCTAGCTGATTCCATGAAGAGCCCGGAAATAGATCACCGGTCGATCAGAGGGTTCTTGATCTCGTGGGCGATGCGGCGCGCCGCCGACGCGACCACCGCGCTCACGTCCTTCCGGCGGTGCCACGCTGGGCGTCACATCTTCGTTTTTCGCTCAAGGTTCCAGTCCGAGGAGGTTCTCGCCCGTCGAACTTCTCGGAAATGGAAACAGGTCGCCGCGTAAAACGAAAAACGAAGACCTGACCCTGGGGGGTCACATCTTTGTTTTTCACCTGGTTTCCAATCCGAGGAGGCTTTCGCCTGTCGAACTGCTAGAAATGAAAACGGTCGCCGTAGGGGCGAGCCTCAGCCAGTCGAAGAGCCGGCCGCGGACCGGGTGCACGGCTGGCGAGTGTTCGATTCCTCCGGCACAGTGAGGTTGGAGGAACGGTTCGGAGGATTCGAATCAGCTTTCGCCGCCGGCCGTCCCCGATTCGTCGCGACTCGTCCAACCCTCGGAGGAAGGGATTATTCAGCTCGAGGACCTTGGTCGCTCACCGCTTCACTTTCTTCCCGTACTTCACGTGGACCAGCTTCTCCACCTCGGCGACGACCTGATCGTTCTGATCCAGGATCTTGACGACGAATCGCGGCTCGGCCTTCCCTTCACGCATCGCGGTCTCCCGGATCTCCGCGATCTCTTCCGGGGTGATCTCGAAACGGGCGCGCACGATTCCGCGGCCGGGGGTGCGAATCGGATCGAGGCGGACTTGTCCCAGACGGTGAAGCGCTTCTCGAGGTGCTCCAGGAGGATGAGCACGAAGAAGGGATCGCACATCGAGTAAAGGGATCCGCCGTAGTGAGTCCCGACGTAGTTGCGATTCCACCAGCGGAGCTTCATCTCCACGTCGACGATCCCGCCGGCGAGATCGATCCGCCGCACGCGGACCCCCGACCCGAAGTAGGGCGGCCAGAAATTGATGAACCGGATCAGCGAGCGCTTTTTCAGCGCCTTCCAGCGCCGCGCGACTTCTTCCCCGAGGGACATGGGGAGATTGTACAGAGAGCTTCGGAACGGAATGATTCCGGAGATCGGAGCCGGTCGCCCGGCGAACGCTCGTCCACTAAAATGTCGCATTCCACCGTGGGATACTGAAGCATGCGTCAACTCCGATACTCCGTTGCTGCGAGCCTGGACGGCTTCATCGCCGGCCCGAACGGCGAATTCGACTGGATCGTCGTCGATCCCGACATCGATTTCGCCGAAATGTACGCAGGCTTCAGCGCCCTGGTCATGGGTCGCAAGTCCTACGACGTCTTCCTGAAGACTGGAGGGTCGCCCGGTCCGCAACTCCCGACCTACGTCTACTCGCGTACACTCCCCGAGGGGGAGCGCGACGGCGTGAACTTCGCGCGCGACGCAATTCCCCATGTCCGCGAGCTCAAGGAACGCTCCGACGGCAAGCCAGTTTGGTTGTGGGGAGGGGGCGAGCTGTTCCGCGAGCTGGCAGGCGCCGGGCTCGTGGACGGAGTCGATGTCGCGGTCATTCCCGTTCTCCTCGGAGAGGGGCTTCCCCTTCTTCCGCCGCCTGCTGCGCGGATCACCCTGCAGTTGCGAGCCCATCGAATCTATCCGAAGAGCGGGACGCTCTTTCTGGAGTACGACGTTCGCCGGAATTGACCTGACGACTTTGACCTCTATCGGGAGTGATCCATGAAAAACACCGCCCTCGTCGTGATCGATGTACAGAAGGGGCTGGACGATCCCCGCTATGGAAAGAGGAACAATCCGGAGGCGGAACGAAACATCGCCCGCCTGCTGGAGGGCTGGCGAAACGATGGCCGGCCGGTCTTCCACATCCAGCACATGTCGAAGAGGCCCGACTCCCCGCTGCGGCCCGGCGAGCCTGGGAATGCGATCAAGGATGAAGTGCGTCCCCTGGAGGGGGAGCCGCTCCTCCGGAAGAGCACCGCCAGCGCGTTCATGGGAACCGATCTGGAGAAGCTTCTGCGCGCCCTGGGAATCGAAGAGGTAGTGACGGTCGGACTGATCACCAGCCATTGCGTCTCCACGACCGCCCGGACGGCCGGCGATCTCGGGTTCAAGACCTTCGTGGTGTCGGACGCCACGGCGACATTCGAGATGACCTCACCGTCGGGGCGGCACTACTCGGCGGAGGAGATGCACGATACCGGGCTGGCGGAACTGAGCGGCGAGTTCGCGACGATCGTGACGACCGACGAACTGCTGGCCCGGTTGAAGGGGGCGGGATGCGGAGATGACCCTGCGGTAATCTCGAGCGGGTGAGTCAAAAACCGGGCACGGGCACGGGCACGTTCACGTTCACGGGAAGGAAAGCCCGCGAAGGCGGGCGGCACATCGTTGCCCCTCATCCCCGACCCTTCTCCCCGAATGCGATTTCATTCGGATCGCGATCCGGACGGGGAGAAGGGGGCCCGCCCTTCCCGCGGTGTCATTCAGAGGCCGCACAGGAGGATGAGGTTGAGAGACGCCTGGTCTCGCGGCCGAAGAATCTCAGAATGCGCAAAGCCGTCATCGGGTTTTGTGCCGGTGCAGTCGCATCCTAGGAACGCGCCTGGACGTGTATGAGAACCCGACAGCGATCATCGCGGCTGAGATTCTTCGGCCGCGACGCCACCTCATATTCTGCGCGGGTGGCGCGTGCGGCCTCTGAATGACCGCCCTCCCCGTCATCCTGAGTGCTTTGGTCACCCCCGGCTACCGTCCGGCGCCCCCTTCGGGGGCTTTCTTCCTGCGGATTACAGGGCAGGCATTCAGGCCCCGCGCTCGCGGTTCGAAGGTAAAGTACTTTCATGAAAGAGAGCTTTTCGATGACCGACCGGTTCAGTCTCACCGCTCCCTACATTCTGGGACTCACGCGCTTTCTGGCGGGCGTGATGTTCGCCTGCCACGGAGCACAGAAGATGCTGGGAGCGTTCGGCGGCCTTCCTCCCGGCGCGATGAACTGGATGACCTGGACCGCCGGCATCATCGAGCTGGTCGGAGGGACTCTCGTCGCCATCGGCCTCTTCGCGCGCATCTCCGCCTTCATCTCCAGCGGCCTCATGGCCTTCGCCTATTTCATCGGCCATGGGCTGAACTCGTTCTGGCCGAAGGCGAATGGCGGAGAGCTCGCCGTTCTCTACTGCTGGCTCTTTCTCTATCTGGCGGCAGCGGGACCGGGCGCCTATGCCCTGGACAATCTCTGGCGGCGAAGGCGCATTGGAGGCGGGCCGGAAACCGACGCGCTCGCGGCATCCCCCCCAGCGTGAGAAGAGCCCGGCGGCCGGCACTCCCGAGGACAACGGGAATCTCCGGCGCCGGGGGAAGCATCCCGCCGGATCAACCCGAGATCTTCTCGATCGTCGCGACTTCCTCGTCCGAGAGCTCGAAGGCGAGAGCGTCGAGATCTTCGCGCATGTGCCGGGGATCACTCGTCCCGATAAGGCAGACCATTCCGAGCTGATGGGCGAATCGGAAGACGACCTGCGCGACGCTTTTCCCGTGATGCTCCGCGATCCGGCGAACCGGGCGGCTCTCGATTTCGGAGATGTTCGCGGTCAGCAGAGAAAATCCCTGATAGAGGACCCCGTTTCTGCGGCAGACCTCGCGGACATCATGATCCCATCCCAGCCGGGCGAAGCAGCGGTTCTGGACGAACGCGGGTTTGACCTCCGCGACATCGAGCAGCATCTCGAGCTGGCCGGCGGTGACGTTGCTGACGCCGATGAGCCGCGTTCCCCCTTCGCGCTGAAGCTCCTCGATCGCTCGCCAGACCATCCGGTCGATCGTCGAGAGCCCGGAGCGGGTGCGGGGACCATGGAGGAGATAGCTGTCGACTCGGTCGACCCCGAAATGCTCGAGCGAGCTCGCGAACGACTGGCGAACCTGATCGGGGTAGTCCGCCGCGGGGTCGTAGGGGAGGCGCGCGTCCTGGCTTTCGAGATAGGTGAACTTCGTCTGGATGAAAAGCTGATCGCGCGTGATCGTACCGCGCTCGAAATGCGTCCGGATCGCGGCCCCGGCGCCGGCTTCGTCGTAGTGCCGGCGCTGGTTTGCCGTATCGATTCCGCGAAACCCGGCCGTGATGGCCTGCTCGACCAGAGCCGCGGTTCGCTCCTCCTTCCACGCCGTGCCATAGAGGAAGGGAGGAACGTCGACTCCTGAAACGCTGAGTTTCATCGAGTGCTGAGTCTCCACTGCGCGAACGCCGAGGAGAGAGCGCTACTGTTTCTTCGCAGCGCGCTTGTTGTACGTCTCGAGGTTTTTCTCGCTCTCGAAATAGGCGATTTTTCCATTCTCCGCCGCGCCGATGACTGCCTTTGCCTTGTCCACTTCCTTACCGCTGACGGGATCCGTGGCGACACGGCTCGCGGCGTCCGTGGCCAGCCGCTCCATGCACATGTCGCAGCAGCCGTAATAGATCTTGCCGTCGATTTCGACGGGAATCTGATCGCTCTTGAAGTACTGCTCGTTGATCATGCAGACCTGCTTCGACTCGACGGGGGTCAGAGGAGGAGGCGGCGGCGTCTGAGCGGCGAGAACCGTGGTCATCAGCAGGGAGAGGAGAAGGAAGGCTCTGAAATGTCTGACGTTCATGAAGGTCCCTTTCGAATTCGAGGGTTGCCAACGCCGCAACCCTCGGCGAACTTCCCGAGGCGGCAGGCTTTCCGCCGCGGCGCCGCGGAGTGGGTCCTCCGCAAGCTCTCCCCGGGGGGGGCCTCCGCGGGGGCGGTCCTTCGGGCACAGGAGGGTGCCAGAGGATCCTTCCGCGGTTCCGCTCACGCCGTTGGCGACTAAGATACCCGCTGCCGGGTCGCCTCCGGTGTGAAAGGAATCCGACGAATGGTGAATCGATCCACTCTTCTGATCGCCCTCATTCTGACGCTTGCGGTCGTTCCGGCCTCCGCGCAGGAGCCCGCGGCTGCGAAGCCGGCTGCCGCCAGGGAGAAGCCCGCGGCGCCAGCTCCTGAAGAGCGGACCGCGGTGACTCGCCACCACGTGGTCGCCGATGATGGCCGCCGAATCGATTACACAGCGACGGCCGGAACCCTTCTTCTGAAGAAAGAGGATGGCACTCCCCGAGCGAGCATTTTCTACATCGCCTACACCCGCGACGGTGAGTCTGACCGGACCGCGCGTCCAGTCACCTTCTCCTTCAACGGCGGGCCTGGCTCCTCGTCGGTGTGGCTGCACCTCGGCGTTCTCGGGCCGCGGCGCGTGATCATGGGAGATGCAGGCGCATTGCCCGGCCCTCCCTGGCGGGTCGGCGCCAACGAGCAGACGCTCCTCGATGTGAGCGACCTCGTCTTCATCGATCCGGTCAGCACGGGCTACAGCCGGGCGGTCCCGGAAGAGGAGGCGAAGAGCTTTCACGGGCTCGAGGAGGACGTCGAGGCGGTCGGGGAGTTCATCCGGCTCTGGGTTACGCGGAATCAGCGATGGGGCTCACCGAAATACCTCATCGGAGAAAGTTACGGGACCACGCGCGCCGCCGCGCTCTCCGACCATCTGCAGGGACGGCATGGGATGTATCTCAATGGCGTGATGCTCATCTCGTCGATCCTCGACTTCCAGACCGCGAGATTCGAAACGGGCAACGACCTGCCGTACGTACTCTTCCTTCCGACCTATACGGCGACAGCGGCCTATCACGGCAAGCTGCCAACAGATCTGCAGCAGAGAGAGCTTCGGGAGACGCTGGCTGAAGTGGAAGAATTCGCCCTCGGCGAATACGCCACGGCGCTGATGAAGGGGAACGATCTGCCCGCGGCGGAGAGTGCCCGCATCGCGGAGCGGGTTTCCAGGTACACCGGGCTGTCCCGCGAGTATGTCGAGCGATCGAATCTCCGCATCCGGATCGACCGCTTCGTGAAAGAGCTCCTGCGCGACAGGCGCCTCACCGCGGGAAGGCTCGACAGCCGGTTCACCGGGCGCGACCTCGATGCAGCCGGCGAACGATACGAGTACGACCCGAGCTACGCCGCGATCCAGGGCTCCTATACGGGGGCACTTCTCGATTACGTCCGGGGAGATCTCCGTTTCGAAAGCGACCTTCCCTACGAGATTCTCACCGGGCGCGTCCGCCCCTGGAGCTACGGCAATTTCGAGAATCGCTACGTCAATGTGGCGGAGCACCTGCGGCGGGCCATGGCCCAGAATCCCGGGCTGCGCGTTTTCGTCGCCAGCGGTTATTACGATCTGGCCACCCCGTACTTTGCGACGGATTACACCATCGACCACCTCGGATATGAGCCGGATTACGAGGATCGGGTCACCACGGAGTACTACGAGGCGGGCCACATGATGTATGTCCATCTGCCATCCCTGGGAAAACTGGGCGAGGATCTGGAGCGATTCATCCTGGCGTTGCCCTGACGACGATCGCGGATCGAGCTCTCGACCGAAATTGAGGAAGCGTTCGGCTCATAAAAATCAGTCGACCGAGGAGGCGATTCGGATGACGAAGATCTCAGACTGCCCGAACTGCGGGAGCCGCGATCAGTACCGATCCGTCAAAGTCAGTTCCGGCGGCGGATATGCGCCAAACTATCTTCCCGGCCTCGCAAGGTGGTTGTCGCTGGCTCGCTTTTCGATCGTGCTCTGCCGAGAGTGCGGACTGGCCCGTTTTTTCGCCTCTGACGAGGCGCGCGGAAAGGTCGCCGACTCGAAGAAGTGGGAACGGCTGCGGTAACGAGCCGACTCACGGTCCATCCGGAACGCTCGAGCAAAAAAAAGCCCCCGCCGTGAGGCGGGGGCTTTTCGTGCAGCGACGCTGCGGAGTTACGGGGTCGTGAGGCGGATCACCACGCGGCGGTTGCGGAGGCGTCCTTCGGCGGTCGCGTTGTCCCCGACCGGGTTGGACGTGCCGCCCGCTTCAACGGTGATGCGCGACGCGTCGATGTTGTGGCGGCTGACCAGGTAATCCTTGGCTGCCTGGGCCCGGCGGCGATCGAGGTCGCGATTGGGTCCCGTCGACTCGCGGTTGTCGGTGTAGCCGATGGAAACCGCGGTGGATCGCGGCGCCTGCCGCATCCGTACGGCGACGTCGTCGAGGATGGCCTTGGCGATGTTGGTGAGTCGCGCCGAGCCGGCCTCGAAGTGGATCTCATCGGTACGGACCGTCGGAGCCGGCGGCGGAGTCACGACCGGCGGAGGCGGCGGGGTCACGACCGGCGGCGGAGCCACCGGAGGCGGCGGAGGCGGCGGAGGCGCCACGACCGGCGTCAGGTACATCGGAGCGTAGGCCAGACCGAGAAGACCACCGATCGCGCACGAGCCGTTGTCACTTCCGAGCATGGTCGCGTTGAGCCGAAGCCCCGCGTTGAGAGCCCATCCGCTGGTTCCGAACCAGTGGCGAAGGCCGGTCACGAGATAAACGATGTCGTCGGGGTCACGATCCGAGCCCTGGTGGAAGATCGCATTGATCTCGCTGATCCAGTTGGTCGTCTCCCAGAAGCTGAGCGGGACGTTGAGGCCCGCGTCGATACGAAACTCGTCGGAGACGTCCGCGACGAAGCGAGGATCGAGTCCGGAGGGTGTGCTCGGGTCTCCGGTGAATTTGTAGGTCGCGCCGAGAGTCCCCATTCCGCGCGTCCAGTGAAGTCCGACACCGAAGTCGGTCTCTTCGCTGGTCACGACCTCATCCCCGCCGAGATCGGCGAAGAGCGAGAGAGCGAGACGGCTGGCGCTATCCGTCGGATTGAGCCGGAACTTGGATCCGAGGTGAATCTTGCCGAGACCGCTCTCGTCGAACTGTCCCTGGATGAGATACCCGTTCACGAAACCGGACAGATCGCCGCCGTTGTTCTCGAGCATGATGTAGGGGACGGAGGCGACGATCTCCCAACGGTCGGTCAGACCGTAGCCGACCGAGAGTGAGATCCTCGAATCTTCGAGATCCATGTCCCGGTAGCTGCGCCGGGACGGAATCTGGAAGTCCCGGGCTGGGCCGGCGAGATAATCATAGTTGTTGTAGTAGACGCTGAATGACCAGTCGCCCTGGCGGAGCGTATCGCCAGTGAGGGCCGAAAATAGCCCGATTTCACCGCTCGTCGATGGGGAGATCAGCCGAATCTGATCTTCGTAGCTGACCACCTGGGCCGACGCCATCGGAACGATGGCGAGCGCCAGCACCAGGAACGCAGGGATGACGCGGGGTTTCCTTAACATTCACTCCTCCTGACCTTATCGCACGGTCACTCGCCGGTCACACACTGGCGCCGCGAGCTGACAGTTCCTCGCGGAGTGCTAAACGTATGCCAGAGTGCGCCCTTCCGCCCGATGTTAAGATTCCAGCGGTCAAAAGCTTACTATAGATGAAGGCATCCCTGGAAATCACCATGATCGGAACGTTCCGCGCGATGCGTTGCTCCCGACGGGTTATTTTGAGCGTTCTGGTCCTCCTCCTCGCCGCCGCCCTTCCGCTCGCCGCTCAGCGGACGCCACCCCCCCCGGGCCCCCCCCCGACCTCCGAGGAGGAGGACGTCGTCATCGTCGTCCCCGGGCCCGATTCCGAGGCCGAGCCCGATGAAGATATTTCGCGCGAGAGGGCCACATCCGAGACCGGGGCCATCGATCCTTCACGGGTTCCCCCGACACCCGAGGCGGTCGAGGCAGCACGCGTAACCGTCGTTCCGGAAACGGAACGCCGGGATGGTCTTCCGGACGCCAACATCTACCTCCCCGAGGGTGAGCTCGACATCAAGGTGCGGCGGCTGATCCGGAACTCGCTCTTCGAGGGGCAGGTCAACTACAACTTCGTGGACGGTGACGTCTCGACGTTCCTCCGGTACAAGTACTACGCGAGGAACTTCAGCTACAAGCTGAGCGTTTTCGACGAGCTCGAGTTCGCTCAGCTGGGCGGCTCCACGCAGGAGTTCGATCGGACTCGGGGAGGACTGCTCCTCTTTCGCTATCCGCACAACTACGACCAGCGATACACCCTGCTGACCCAGGTCGACTCGCTGGCTTACGGAGACGTGACTCGCCCGGACAACGACAAGACGAACGTTTATGTGAAGCTGGGCTATCAGTTCGGAACCGAGACCGATGAGCGACTCAACTCCCTGGTCGGCGAAACCAGGGGGAGGATCATTCCGGTCCTGACCGCCTATCGCGACGTCGGCCCCCGTCAGATGGGGCTTGCGGCCGCGCTGACGGCATCCCTCGACGCTTTCGGAAGCGAGTTCGATTACATCAAGTTCGAGTCGGAGCTCCTGAAGCGGTACGACTTCAACAACAACTCGGTGCTGTTCGGCCGCGCGCACCTGGGAAGCCTGCTCCAGAAGACGCGCTTCACCGATGACCCGCTGATTCCGGATTTCCAGGAGTTCTCGGTTCCCCGATACGAGCTGTTCAAGCTCGGCGGCCGCGACCTCATGAAGGGCGTCGACGGCAGCGAGCGCGGTACCGACGAGTTTCACGTGACCGGCGAGTATCTGACTCCGGTCTTCCAGAATCGCGATTACCGGCGCATCGGCGCGCGCTTCAACGATCTGTTCGGGATCGCCTACGCGGGCGTGGGAAGCCTCACTTACGGGACGGGCGATCTGGTCAATCCGGAGAACTGGGTCGTCGACGTCGGACTCGGATTCGAGCTCGCCTTCGGCGTCCGGAATTACGAGATCATTCTGACCGCTCTCTACGCGATGCCGGTCGTAGCGCCCGACTCCATCGACGGTGGGGAGTTCCGGGTGGCGGCCAGGACGGCGAGATAGCGGTCACTCACGCTGAACTGACGGAGCCGGGGTCACGGTCTGTGCCGGCGGCGAGGCTGCGGCTGCGGGAGTGGTGGAGCCGCCGAACAGGGCCGCCTGTCCCTGGCGCGAGTAGTCGAGGGAGAGGACCAGGACGCGGGCCGCCTCCTGCGGCGCGTGGAAACCCATCGAGTTTTCCGCCTCGATGAAGTCGACGAGGAACTGCGCCTTCCGCTGGAATCCCTGCGCGGCAGCGATCCGATCCGCGGGCGCGTTCCCGGCCCGCGCTTTCTTGATGTCGTTGATCAGCGCGAGGAGTGCGTCCAGCGCGATGCCGCGCATCTCGTACGTGCGCGACTGGATCGTGTGAATGCGCGACTCGAGCTCTTCCTCGGGCCACTTGTGGCATGTCTGGCAGGCATTGTTGATGTTGAGGACCGGGCTCTGGACGTGGTGGTTGCTGACCTTCATCGCCCCGGTGCGCTCGTACGGCATGTGGCAATCCGCGCACGCGACGCCCGAGCGCGCGTGGATGCCCTGGTTCCACAGCTCGAACTCGGGATGCTGCGCTTTGAGCACGGGCGCGCCGGTTTCCGCGTGCTGCCAGTCCGCGAAGCCGACTTCCTCGAAATACGCGAGGATTTCGTCCGCCTTCATCCCCTTGTGCCACGGGTAGGTGAGCCGCTTTTCGGGCCCTTTGAAGTAGTACTCGACGTGGCACTGGCCGCAGACGAAGCTGCGCATTTCCTGGCGCGTCGCGTCGCGGTTGACCTCGTAGTCGGGTTCGCCCTCTGCGGCCTTCACGAGCTTGATGCCCTCGAGGAATCCGGGCCGCGTCACGCGAAGCTGCATCGTCTCGGGATCGTGGCAATCGATGCAGGCGACCGGATGCTCGACGTGCTTCCGTGCCTCGAAGTACGGCATCTGGTTGAGCTTCTCGAAGCCGGCGATGAGGTCGCCGTTTCCGGCCTTCTTGTAGGGGACGTAGACGGAGGCATGGCAGTGAAGGCACGCGCCGGGCTGCTTCGCGAAATGCTGCCGCTCGGTGAATTCCTGGTCGACGAGCATGTAGGCGTGTCCGCGCTCCTCGCGGAAATCGTGCGAGAACGCATAGCCGGCCCACATCGTCTTGAGACGCGGATCCTCCTCGAGACGCGACTGTGCGACGATCGAACGGGGATCGGCTTCGGTCGGCGTGCGGGGAACCGCTTCACTGCCGCCGTAACGTGTCCGCGTCTGGTCGACCGTCCGCTTGTAAGTGTCGTACTGGAGCGGGAAGTTCTTTCCCCAGATCGCGGGGTCCACGGTCTCGTCGGTCAGCTCGACGACGCGGTAGAACGGGTTCCGCGCATCCTGCTTGTGCTCGAAGATGTTGACGAGCAGCGCGGTGACGCCCGCGGTGATCACGGCGACCACCACTCCGACGGCGATGAGCGTCAGCCAGAAGCGGCGGCGTGAGCGTTCGAGATCGACGGGTTCATCGGCCATGGGTCACCTCATGTGTCCTACGGTGGAGTGGCAGCGAATGCAGGACGTCTCGTCCGTGACGCCATGTCCTGGTACGGGTGTCTCGATCGCCGAGACGATCGCGGCGTGGCACTTGCGGCAGGCCTGTTCGGTCACTTTGCGGTTTCCGGGGGTGATGCGAATCGGCTCGTGGAAGGTGCCCGTCGTGAAGTAGAACGAATGCCAGAAGCCGTTCTTCGCCTTGACGTAGTACTTCGGCAGAAAGCCGGCCGGCGTGTGACAGTCGTTGCACACGGCGACCGAACGATGGCTCGAGTGATGCCAGTCGTCGAAGTGCTCCTGCATCACGTGGCAGTTCGCGCAGGCCCCCGGGTCGTTCGTCATGTAGGACGCGCCGCCCGCGTAGCCGAACGTGAATCCGCCCAGCCCGATGCCCATTCCGACGAGTACCGCAACGACGATCAACAGCTTGCGAATCACGACCCCTCCGCGAGCTCAATCATGAACCAGGGCTGAGGGCTAAGGAAGAGGGTAGAGGAGCGAGGGAAGAGGGAAGTTCAAAGGCGAGGAAGGTCAGAGGCGAGGAAGAGGGTAGAAGAGCGAGGGAACAGGGAAAGGCAGAACCACGGAAGAGGGTAGACGGGTGAGGGAGTCCGTGGCGAGATCGCGAGCCGGGTGGGGGTCATTCAGAGGCCGCATGGGAGACCGGACTCGCGGGGAGATTGGTCTCGCGGCCGAAGAATCTCAGAATGCGCAGACCGTCATCGGGTTCTTATGCCGGTGCAGTCGCATCCTGTAAACGCGTCTGGACGTGCATAAGAAACCGACAGCGATCATCGTATTCTGAGATTCTTCGGCCGCGGCACCATCCTCGATTTTGCTTCATCATCGCGTGCGGCCTCTGAATGACCGCACCCCGCTGCTCCGCATAATCGTGAGGGTCGGCCTTGCCTCTCCCTGATCCCTCGCTCCTCCACCCTCTTCCCTGATTACACCCGCTTCGCGATGACGCGGACTTCCCGCACGCCTTCGATGTTCCGCACCAGATCCGCGGCGTTCTTCTGCGCGTCGTTTTCGACGGTTCCATCGATGGTGACGACGCCGTTATCGGCCCGGACCCGAAGCTTCGCGCCGCCGTCAGAAACGAAGGATCGCGCCGACTCCCTCCGCCTGGTCGAGGGAGGTTTCGAGCCCGACGAAATCGAGCGTGGCGTCCTCGAGCTGAGCGGCGGAGATGAGCTCCTCGACGAGCTCGACCGTGACGACCGCTTCGCCGCAGGCAGGGCAGCCGACCGGGATCGCCTGCCCTAGGGTGCCGCATGAGGTGCATCTCCATCCTCGCGCGGTGGCGTTCTCCGAAAGGAAGAGATGCTGGAGACGCCGCTGGTTGGCTGCATCGACCGTTGCCGCAAACCCGAGGACTCCGCGGCCTGCAGAGCGAGCAGCGGTCTCGAGCGCTTCGAGCTCCCGGGTGAGCCGCTGCTTCTCAGCGACTTCGACGATCTCGGCGGCGGCCTTCGCGACCTCGTCGGCGCTGCTGCGGATGTCGAGATGCAGGCTGCCGATGACCCGCTCGTCAACCCGCTTGGAGAGATAGCCGCGGAAGTTGGCGAGATTGCGATCCTGCCCGGAGAGGATGACATGCTCGAAGTGTCCTCCTTCGACCATCCGCCCGAGGGCCTCGGCGACCTCCTTGTGGTGGCGGTCGATGTGATCCTGCACGTGACGCTGCATGTTCGCTTGCGACCATCCCCCCTGCTCGTGTCGACGGGGAACCGTGGCGTCCATCAGATCGACCTCGCGAAGGACCTGGCCGAACTCGAGATCGAAGAGACGAGCTGATTTCGCGTCGACCAGGGCGACCGCGACGCGCGGGTGATGGCGCTTGATCGAAGCGAGCTGGCGGAGATGCGGACGGGAACCGATGGTCAGTTCGGGCCTGACCGTCACGGGAAGTTGCAGAGGGATGAAGACATCGTCGGTCGGACAGGCAAAGATCGCGACTCCGCGGGTCTCGGGCTGCAGATCGTTCTCCATCCACGCTTCGATCTGCCGGATTCCCTTCTCGATCACCTCGTCATGTCCATTGCCTTCGAGGTCTTCGCGTATGCGCTGCTTCTCGTTTTTCAGAAAGACGCGAAGACGATCCTTCCCTCCCTCGTCTCCACGCTGGGTATCGAGATAGAGACTGAGGAACGGGCCGGTGCTCTGCTGGCTGGCGAGCTCTCGAATGCGGTTTTCTAACATGGGACTTCTCCTTCCGGTCGATCCACCACGAAGCTCGATGGCCGAGCGTGAACTTCGGCTTCCGGCAACTGGTCCGCCGAGCGTGAACGATGCTCCTGAACCGTCACGACGAGCGCGATGAGGATCGCGGCGAGAAGGAGAATTCCGAGTACAGCGCTCAGTCGTCGAAGCATCGTGGTGGGCAATCATATCGAAGCAACCGATATGCCACGGAGAAGATCTGCAACAGTCACGGAGATGGCAACCTCGACGGGACATTGCGGGCCCGCGCTGCATGCATCCCCAGGGGCGCGAGGTAGCAGCGCGCGGGGGGTGAATGGTAGCTTTCGGCCCCTTTTCCCTTCGGCTCACGTCCGCGCCTAGAATGAGGCGATGAAGGGGATTCAGATCCGTGAGCATGGAGGCGTCGACCGGCTGGAGCTGGTCGATCTTCCGGAGCCGCAGCGGAACGCCGGCCACGCTCTGGTCGAGGTCCGCGCGATCGCGCTGAACCACCTCGATCTCTGGGTTCGTCGCGGCGTGCCGGGGCACCGGTTTCCACTTCCGATCATTCCGGGCTCCGAAGCGAGCGGTGTGCTCCTCGAAGGGGGAGAGCAGAACGGGTGGAAACCCGGCGACGAGGTGATCGTCGCTCCGTCCTTCAGCTGTGGGGTGTGTGCGGCATGCCTCAGCGGCAATGACCCCCTCTGTCGCGATTTCGGAATCTACGGAGAGTCGTTCGACGGGATGTCGCGCGAGCGCGTCGCCGTTCCGGTGAGAAATCTCATCCGCAAGCCGGCGCGACTTTCATTCGAGGAAGCGGCGGCGGTTCCGCTCGATTTCCTGACCGCCTGGCACATGCTGGTCGCGCGGGCCCGAGTCCGCCCTGGAGAAACCGTCCTCGTTCAGGCGGGCGGATCGGGAGTCGGAAGCGCCGCCCTTCAGATCGCGAAACTGTGGGGAGCTTCGGTCTACACGACCGTGGGATCGTCCGAGAAATTGAAGCGGGCGCGCGCGTTCGGTCCGGATGCGATCATCAATTACCGGGCGACGGATTTCGTCGATGAAATTCGGAGGCTCACCCTGAGGCGCGGAGTCGACATCGTCGTCGAGCATGTGGGAGGGGAAACGTTCGAGAAGTCGATCCGCGCGCTGGCTCGAGGGGGGCGTCTTGTGACCTGCGGCGCGACGACCGGAGCCGATGTCTCGATCAACCTCCGCCTCGTCTTCTTCAAGCTCATCTCGATTCTCGGCTCCACGATGGGGAGTCTCGCGGAGCTGCACGAGGTGATCGGGCACGTCGATGCGGGACGGCTCAGTCCGGTCGTCGACCGCGTTCTTCCCTTCGAAGAAGTGGGGAAGGGTCATGAAATCCTCGAGAATCGCGAGGCTTTCGGCAAAGTCGTCCTGCGGGTGAAGTGAATCCCCATGCCGCGCCGGTGCCGGTCAATTCGCGGAAGCGGGCGCGAGGAGATCGTCGCCAGTGCCGTCTGCGGCCGGTTGCGGGTAAAATCGATCCGCCCATGTCCTCTCTTCCGTCGCTGCGGGCGGAGTCGCGTATCCGCATTCTCGCTTCCGACCTGATCGACAAGATCGCCGCCGGCGAAGTCGTCGAGCGGCCCGCCTCCGTCGTCAAGGAGCTGGTGGAGAACTCCATCGACGCGGGTGCCCGGAGTCTTCGCATCGATCTGGTCAGCGGAGGAAAGAAGAAGATCGAGATTGCGGACGACGGCTGCGGCATGAGCGAGGAGGAAGCGACTCTGGCGATCCGGCGGCACGCCACGTCGAAGATCTCCCGTTTCGAAGATCTCGCCACGATCCGCACGCTCGGTTTCAGAGGGGAAGCGCTTCCCTCCATCGCCAGCGTTTCGCGATTCACTCTGCTGACCTCAGTGGGCGAAGATGGCCTGGCGACGGAAGTGTTCGTCGATTCGGGAAGGGAGCCGGAGATCCGTCCCGCGGCTCGCGACCGCGGCACGACGATCCGGGTCGAGGATCTTTTCGAGAACGTTCCGGCGCGGCAGAAGTTTCTCAAGAGCGCCGACGCGGAGTTTCGCGCCATCATCGCGATCATCTCTTCCTACGCGCTGACCTCGCCGCAGCGCTCATTTTCCGTCTCTCACAATGGCCGCATGGTCCTCGATCTGCCGGAGGTGGAGAGCCTTCGCGATCGCGTCCTGCAGGTCATCGGATCGCGAGCCAGCCGGGATCTCGCGCCCATCGAGCTCGCCATGGAGTTGGGGGGCGTCACCGGGTTCGTCTCGCGCGAGGCCTCTCTCGGCTCCCGCCGCAACCAGTACTTCTTCGTGAACGGCCGCACGGTTCGCGACCGCGTCCTCACTCACGCGGCCACACGGGCAATCGAAGCCTTCGATGACGATCGCCATCCCGCGCTGGTGGTCTTCCTCGATCTCGACCCCGATCTGGTCGACGTCAACGTCCATCCGGCCAAAACCGAGGTTCGCTTCCGCGAGTCGGGACGGATTCACGTCCTGGTGGAGCAGGGGATCCGGCACGCCCTCGGCGCGCCGGCTCGGGGCGGATCGCTCCTCGCGGACGGTCCCGCTGCGCCCGGGCATCCCTCGTGGCGGCCCGGAGAGACCTCGATTCTTTCTCCTCCCTCATTCCGGGAAGGAGTCCCCGGCGGCGAGGGCGATTTCATCGCAGCGACGCCGCTCTTCCGCGAGCGCCCTCTCGTCCAGCCCCCTCCTCCTCGTTTCGAGCCCTCCACGGTCGGCGCGCTGGAAGGTCGGGTGATCGGCCAGTACCGTGACAGCTACATCCTTCTCGATACTCCCGACGGTCTGCGGATCGTCGATCAGCACGTCGCTCATGAGCGCGTCCTCTACGACCGGATCGAAGCCACGCTCGGAGAGAAAGGAGAAGTGCAGCGCCTTCTCGAGCCGCTCATCCATGAGACTGGCGCCGCGGAGTCTGCGCTGCTCGATTCCCATCTGGAGGAGCTGCGCGGGCTCGGTTTCGAGATCGAGCGCTTCTCGGGGAACTCCTTCGCCATCGCCGCGGTGCCGACTCTCTTGCGTCGCGAGTCAGTCTCCCGCTTTCTCGCGAGGGTCATCGACGCCGCCGCCGAGGAAAAAGGATCCCATGCAGGGCGGGTGCGGGCGAAGATCATCGCTTCACTGGCCTGCCAGGCCGCGATCAAGGTGCACCGCCCGCTGTCGGGGGACGAGATGTCGGGGCTGGTCGCCGACCTTCTTCGCTCTTCGAATCCATACGCCTGCCCTCACGGCCGCCCGATCATCGTCGATATCCGGCATCTCGATGTCGAGAAGCACT
Source organism: Thermoanaerobaculia bacterium (assembly GCA_035525215.1). Classification (GTDB taxonomy): domain Bacteria; phylum Acidobacteriota; class Thermoanaerobaculia; order Gp7-AA8; family Gp7-AA8; genus DATLEY01. Next base: position 19,970 of record DATLEY010000168.1, read on the forward strand.
TTCATCGTT
>DATLEY010000129.1:0-40364 GCA_035525215.1 Thermoanaerobaculia bacterium
GGAACTCGGAACTAACAACCAACAACTAACAACCAACAACTGACTCTCCACGCCGGATGGAAAATCCCCTCTTCCCCCTTCCCCCTTCTTGACTCCATTCCTCCTCCAGGCGCATCACCTCGGAATGGGAGGGCGCATTGCCTCGTGGCTTCAGCGGGCGATTCCAGTCGCCAGGCTCGGCTCCATCGGAGAAGCGCGCGCGGTCTGGTATCTCCGGCTGCGCGGCTACCGGATCCTCGAGCGCAACGTCCGCTCGGCCGAGGGTGAGATCGACGTGGTGGTGCGGCGCGGATCGCGGGTCGCATTCGTGGAGGTCAAGACGAGGCAGCAGGAAGCGAGGGGAAGAGGGGTCGATGCGGTCGATCGCCGCAAGCAGGTCCGGATCGGCCGCCTCGCGAACCGCCATCTCCGCTCGATGCGGCTCTCGCCACGGGACCACATTCACTTCGATGTGGTGAGCGTGTTCTGGACCGGCTGGTGGTTCCGGATCGAGCACCTGCGCGACGCGTTCGTTCTGGAAGGAGAGCCGGGACGGCCCTGGTGGACGCGATGAAAAAGGCCGGCGAGAGCCGGCCTGGATTCATGCGGATTGGAGCGGGAAACGGGGGTCGAACCCGCGACTTCAACCTTGGCAAGGTTGCGCTCTACCACTGAGCTATTCCCGCGCAGCCGGCAATCTAGGAGATCGCCCGGAAGCGTGTCAAGTAACGGCCGGAAGGCTCGAAGGTATTCCCCCGACTCGCCGCTCGCGCGGTCGAAAATTGGGCGCAGGTGAGGCGCTCCATTCACTTCCGTTCAACGCGGATTCCGTAGGCATGAAGCTTCCGGTAGAGGTTCGAGCGCTCCACTCCGAGGGCCGCGGCGGCGCGGCTCACATTACCGCCGAACTGCTGAATCTTCCGCAGAATGAAGTCGCGCTCGAACTCTTCCCGCGCCTCCCGGAGGGAGAGAGCTTCCAGGCCGGCCGCGAGATCGGGACCGCGCGTCCCCAGGGGAATCGATTCGGCGCGGACGACTTCTTCGTCGTGGAGGATCGTCATGCGCTCCATCAGGTTGCGAAGCTCCCGGACATTGCCCGGCCAGTGGTAGTCGAGAAGCCGGCGCTCCGCCTCTACGGAAAGACGCTTCGGCCGCTGTCCACTCTCGGCCGCGAAGCGATGAAGGAAGTGATCCGCGAGCAGAACGATATCCCGGCCGCGCTCACGAAGCGGAGGAACCGACAGCGGAATCACGTTGAGCCGGAAAAAGAGATCCTCGCGGAAGGCGCCGCTGCGGATCTCGTTCTCGAGATTCTTGTTCGATGCTGCGATCACGCGGACATCGACCTGAACGGTCTGCTGTCCGCCGACGCGCTGAAACTGCTGTTCCTGAAGGGCCCGGAGGACCTTGGCCTGGGTTCGCAGCGACATGTCGGCGATCTCGTCGAGGAAGAGAACTCCCCGGTCCGCGAGCTCGAACTTTCCCTTGCGATCCTCGGTGGCTCCGGTGAATGCCCCGCGTTTGTGGCCGAAGAGCTCCGATTCGATGAGCTCATCCGGGATGGCCGCGCAGTTCACCGCGACGAAAGCCTCGTCGGAGCGGGGAGACTCGCGGTGGAGCATTCTGGCGACGATCTCCTTGCCGCTGCCGTTTTCGCCGGTGATCAGAATTCGCGACGCGGAGCGGGCCGCTCCACGGATCTCCCGGCGAAGGTTCTCGATCCCATCGCTCTCTCCGATCAGAACCTCATCGAAGGTGAGAGTGCGGCGGAGATCGCGCACCTGTTGGCGGAGCGTCCGGTCGGCCAGGGCATGATTGATGGTCAGAAGGACGCGTTCGAGCGAGAGGGGCTTTTCGAGGAAGTCATAGGCTCCAAGGCGCGTGGCGCGGACGGCGGTGTCGATCGTTCCGTGGCCGGAGATCATGATGACCGGCGGCGCGGACCCGACCTGGCGGATCCGTTCGAGGAGCGAAAGGCCATCGAGCCCGGGCAGCCAGACGTCCAGCAGCACGATGTCGAAGTCGTCGCGCGCGTAGATGGCCAGACCCTGCTCGGCGGATTCCGCGAGCGTGCAGCGGTGCCCCTCGTCCGCGAGGATGTCGCGGAGGGTCTCGCGAATGGAGAGCTCGTCGTCGATGATGAGAATCGCCGCCATGTCAGGCCGGAATCTCGATCCGGAAGCGCGTGCCACGCGGCTGATGGTCGTGAACGGAGATGGTGCCGTCGTGGTCGTGAACGACGCGGTGGACGATGGCCAGGCCGAGTCCCGTTCCGGACCGCTTGGTGGAGAAGTACGGCAGGAAGAGCTTTTCCTTGTCGTCGTCGGGGACGCCGCGGCCCGTATCGACGACCTCCACGACGATCCGGCGGTCTTCGCGCCGGGCTGACAGCGTGATCGTGCCTGCGGCCGTGGCCTCGATGGCGTTGTCGAGCAGGTTGATGAGAGCGCGCCTGATCTGTTCGGGATCGACCACGGCGAGGATCCGCTCGGGAATCTGGACTGCGATGGTGACCGATGGTTTCACGTCGCGGTAGAGGGTCGCGACATCGGCGAGAATCGTACCGATGTCGGACTCTCGCAGATGGATTGCGGGCATGCGCGCGAATCGCGAGAACTCGTCGACCATCCGTTCGAGCTGTCCGACCTCATTGACGATCGTCCGGCAGCCCTGCTCGACAGCCTGAGCGAGATCGGGGTCGCCGCGGCGGAGCTTCCTGGCGATCCGCTCGGCGGAGAGCTGGATGGGAGTCAGAGGATTCTTGATCTCGTGGGCGATGCGGCGCGCCGCCTCGCTCCAGGCCGCGAGCTTCTGCGCCTGCACCAGGCGGGTGAGATCCTCGATCGCCACGACGCGACCGCCGCGCTCGCGCCCTTCAAGAGGTGCCACGGAGATTTCCAGATAGCGAATCTCCCCGCCGCGCACCAGGCTCAGCTCGCGCGATCGTCCGCCCCGCTCGGCCAGCTCGCGAATCGAGTCGGCCAGGACGGACAGCTCCCCCACCAGGAGCTCTCCGAGAGGGGTGCCGGGCTGCGGATCGTCGATCTCCAGGATCTTCTGGGCAGAAGGATTCATGCTGAGAAGCCGCAGCTCGTCATCGAAGGCCACGACTCCGGCGGAAACGCTTCCCAGAACGGTAGACAGAAAGGCCCGTTCCTCGGCAAGGTCGATGTTCGATGCGCTGAGCGCACTCTGCTGCGCCTCGAGGCGCTCGGCCATCGTGTTGAAGGAGTCGACCAGCACGCCGAACTCGTCGGTCGCTTCCACATCGATGCGGTGACGGTAATCTCCGGCGGCGAGAGTCCTCGTTCCAGCGGCCAGCGCGGTGATCGGAACGGTGATTCTCCGCGAAACGTAAATGGCGACGAGAAGCGCGAAGAAGAGAATGGCCAGCGTGATCGTGAGAAAAAGAGACGTCTGCGCTGCTTTCAGCACGGGGCGCTGAATCTCCAGAGCCTGGTAGTCGTGCCAGGCGATCACGTTCTCGTCGAGCATGCGGCTCGTGTCGGACGGAATGAACACCGCACCGACCGCGGCTCGCCCTCCGGCCATCCTCACGCCGGCGCGCAACCATTTTCCATCGGTGACGTTGTCGATTTTCGATGAGGAACCGCGCCTGGCGACTTCCTCGAAGAAGCCGGGAGCCGGCTGCGCAAGGCGATGCACGGGGGCGCGGGGGTCGGCCACGATCTTGAGGACGGCTCCGCGCTCATAGACGCCGACCAGCGACACGGAATGAAACCGGCGCACGTGATCGAGGACCTCGTCGACGTCGCCCTCACCCGAGGCCGCGATCTCGCGCGCCGCCGCCTCGGCTTTCTCCATGGCTCCGTCCATGGCCACCTCGGCGACAGCCTCCGAATTCCGGAGAATGGTCTCCACCGGGCTGTTGAACCAGCGGTCGATGGAGACGCGCAGAAAGTCAGTCGCGATGATGAAGAGGAGGGCTACCGGCAGGATCGTGATCGCGATGTAGGTGACGATCAGCTTGGAACGGAATCTCGACCCGAGGATTCCGCGCTTCCGCTCGAGGATCGCTTTGATCAGCCCTCGCAGCAGAACGAGGAGGATCCCCAGGAGAAGGATCAGATTGATGTTCCAGAGAACGAAGAGGAGGAGGCGGTTGCCCAGGGCTTCGGGCGAGAGCTCGTTGGCTCGCTGGATCAGGTAATAAATGAAGCTCGTGAAAAGGATGAGGACCAGAGGAAGGGCCACCACCAGACGCGGGTCCTTCAGATGCCGAAGCATGGATCGCGCGTTCATCGAGGCTTGCCGACGCTTCTGACCCGAGTATCTTCCCAGGGTGTCGCGACGTCCCAGGGGATGATGTACCAGACGTACCGCCGCAGCAGATCCGCGCGCACACGGACTCGCAGCTTGTACGGCTTCCGCCCCGCCGTTCCGAAGGCGTCCGGTTCCCGGATGTTCGCCATGGCGCGCTTCAGTTCATCGATCGAGCTGAACGTCCCCGAGCTCACCAGTCGCCGGTCGCGCCGGTAATTGAGCAGGTATTCCCGCGTCAGCGAGTTGTAGGTCGCGACGACCTCGATCTTGGAAGAAGTGATCGTGTCGTCGAACCAGTTCGGCCGTTTCCGGATCAGAACCAGATCGTATGTGATGACCGTCGGCAGTCCGGACTGAAGAGCCCGCCCGATTTCCGGGTCATCGAAGGCTCCCTCGAGCCGGAATGAAACCGAGATCGAGCCGTGCTCCTCGGTGGCGACCAGATCGCGAATCCGAGGCTCGGCCGCCGCCGATTCGAGGGGAGTCAGAGCGGCGATGAGAAGGATGAGAGCGAGCCGGCGCATCTGTGGCTGTTTTACCACAGTTAGGAAGTTCGGAGGGCGAAAGGCTTCCCTTGCATCTTCCTAGAAACTTCCAGTGTTTTCGCCGGCGTCCCCACACTGTTGTCAGTCGCGCGCACGCGCCGGAGGCGCGACGGAGGGTAGACAACATGGAGTGAGCGCGAAGCGCGAACCCCCGGTACGGCGAGCCAATTCGTTCACCGCCCCGGAGGGGCGGCGGAGTGGCCGCGCCCCTCCGGGGCGCAATCCGGGAGGGTTCGATGGTTCCGGTGGTTCCGGCCCCCTGGGCCGTCGCCACCGGCTACCCTCTTCGGCGCCTCCGGCGCCGTCCCTGGCGTCGTTTTCTTCCTCAGGGCGGAGCCAGACGTCGAAGGCTCAGAATGAGAATCCTGCGCGCTTCGGCCGCTCTACGGGCGCCCCATGCGAGTGGGACGGTGGTGATCCTCAAATCTCGGAGAATTGAATGGCGATTCGCGCCCCTCGTTTTCAGAACGACAGCGAAGTCTCGCGCGCGGGGGCATATCGAGGCCGACCCGCAACGTCGTGCTGGCTGAGAATTGCCGAGACGAGTCGCGAATGGAGAGCGTGGCCGGCGCGATCGGCGATGATGTGTCCGAGGAGAGGTCTGCCGAGGAGCGCCAGGTCGCCGACCAGATCGAGAACCTTGTGGCGGACGAACTCGTCGCCGAAACGGAGCGGTCCGTTCATGATTCCTCTGTCGTCGAGCACGATGCAGTTTTCCACGGATCCGCCGCGCGCCAGTCCGGCGGCCCGGAGTTTCTCGACGTCTCGGAGAAACCCATAGGTCCGCGCCGCAGCGATCTCCCGCACGAACGTCTGATAATCGAAGTCGATCGAGAGGGATTGTCTTCCGATGATCGGATGGTCGAAGTCGATCCGGTAGTCGATCGACAGGGAGTCGGCCGGCTCGATGCGGATCTTCTTGACGCCGTCGGTCACCTCGATCGGCTCGAGGATGCGGAGCGGCTTGATGCTTCCCTCCAGCTCGCGGACTCCCGCGGCCTCGATGAGATGGACGAAGGGGATCGCGCTGCCGTCGATGATCGGGACTTCTGGGCCATCGATCCGGATGTCGAGGTCGGTGACTCCCGCCGCATGGATCGCCGAAAGAAGATGCTCGACGGTTCCGATCGAGACGTCGTCCTTTCCGACCGTGGTGGCGTAGTCGAGGGCGGTTGTCGAGGCCTGGAGGGCGGGGACGCGAAGATCGCCGAGATCCGTCCGGACAAAGGTGAGACCACCGCCGGGCGCCGTCGGCTCGAGCTCGATTTTGGTGTAGAGGCCGGAGTGGAGGCCGGTTCCTTCGATGGCAACGACGGTCGAGAGGGTTTTGCGTTGGATTCTCATTCAGTAAGGTCCGCTTGGACGCTCTTCCCTAGAGCGATTCGGGTGCCATGATTCACTTCGGACTGAATTCCGCGTAAGCCTCGCGGTGTCTAGCGTTTAAGTTCACGGCGGAGCACGCGTGCTGGCGGAGGGTGTCGTCGAAAAGCCACACTATCGTCCCAGTGCGACGACAGGCTCCGAAGCGAGGGAGCGGTGGTCGCGGGGATCCGGGATCGACCCGGCGGCGCGATTCGTCCTCTCCTGGTGGGCGGAATGAGCGAAAACCCATTTCTGCGACAATGCGCCCGCCATGTCGAAGCCGGGAGAGGAAAAGGGGGTCAAGCCGATTGCGACCAATCGGAAGGCTTTCCACGACTACCACATCCTCGACCGCGTGGAGGCAGGGCTCGTTCTGACCGGGACCGAGGTGAAGTCCCTCCGGGATGGTCGAGCGAACCTTTCGGACAGCTACGTCACGTTTCATGGCGGGGAGGCTTATCTCCTCAACGCGCATATCTCCCCTTATTCGCACGGAAACCGGGAGAACCACGAGCCGCTGCGTAGCCGGAAGCTTCTGCTCCACCGGCGCGAGCTCGCGAAGCTCGCCTCGGAGGCGCGCGACAAGGGGCTGACCATCGTGCCTCTCCGTCTCTACTTCAAGGCCGGAAAAGCGAAGGCGGAGATCGCGGTCGTTCGAGGGAAGAAGCTGCATGACAAACGGGAGACTGAGCGGACCCGTGAGGCGGATCGTGAGGCTGCGGCCGCAATGAAAGAGCGGCATCGATGAAGCCCGCGTTGACGCCCGCGCCGCAGGTGGGTTCTACTGGCGGTCCCTGATCTATGGCCTGGTTCAAAAAGGAAAAGAAGCCGAAGGAACCGGTGGAGCGATCCCGCATTCCCGAGGGGATGTGGGTCAAATGCGAGTCCTGCCGCGAGATCATTCTGCGGAAGGAAGCCGAGCAGAACTCGATGGTCTGCCCCCGGTGCGGACACCACTTCCGGATCACAGCGCTCGAGCGGCTCGAGATGCTCTTCGACGATGGGACGATCCGGCAGTTCGCCGGGGAGATCCGGTCGGCCGACCCGCTCCGCTTCCGGGACACCAAGCGATACCGCGACCGGTTGAAGGTCTACGAGGCGCGGGTGGGAACGGGAGACGCGGTCCTTTGCGCTGAAGGAAAGATCGACGGGGTGGGCGCGGTGATCTGCGCCATGGAGTACAACTTCATGGGGGGATCGATGGGATCCGTGGTGGGGGAAAAGATCACCATGGCCATCGAACGTTGCATGGATCGCAAGCTGCCGCTGATCGTGGTTTCCTGTTCGGGCGGCGCGCGGATGCAGGAAGGGATCCTCTCCCTGATGCAGATGGCGAAGATCTCCGCGGCTCTCCGCAAGCTCTCCGACGCCGGTCTCCCGTTCATTTCAGTGCTCACGGATCCCACTACTGGAGGGGTGACCGCCTCCTACGCCATGCTGGGCGATCTCAATGTGGCGGAACCGAAAGCCCTCATCGGGTTCGCCGGACCGCGCGTGATCGAGCAGACGATCCGGCAGACGCTTCCCGAAGGATTTCAGCGGTCGGAGTTCCTGGTCGAGCACGGAATGATCGACTTCATCACACCGCGCGGCGAGATGAAGCCGACCCTGGCCCGCTGTCTCCGTCTTCTATGCCGCAGCTGACGTCGCTCTCCCCGAATTGAACGAGATCCGCTACCTCGACTCTCTTCTGGCCAGCGGAATCCGCCCGGGTCTCACGCGCATGCGCCGCTTTCTGAAGGCGGAGGGCAGCCCGCATCGCGCTTCACCCGCGGTTCTGCTCGCCGGGACCAACGGAAAGGGATCCACGGCGGCGACGCTCGCCTCCATCCTCACCGCGGCGGGTTATCGAACGGGGTTCTACAGCTCACCGCACCTCGTCTCCATCACCGAGCGGTGGCAGATCGACGGCGAGCCGGTGGCCAGGAAGGATCTGAATGCCGCCATCCGGCGGCTCCGGAAGGTCCACGAGCGGTTGGACCTCGCGCCGACGTACTTCGAGGCGCTGACGCTTCTCGCATTCTTCATCTTCGAGGCCGCAAAGTGCGAAGTCATGGTCCTGGAGACGGGGATGGGAGGGCGGCTCGATGCCGCGAACGTCGTGAAGCCCGTCGTCTCCGTGATCACCCCCGTCGGACTCGATCACATGGAGTGGCTCGGCTCCACCGTCCGTAAGATCGCGGGTGAAAAAGCGGGGATCATCCATCGGGGAGGCGCGGCGCTGACCTCGAACCGCGACCCTGCCGTTCTGGCCGTGCTGCGGCGGCGCGCGGAAGCACGCGGGGTCCGCCTCCATACGCTCTGGAAGGAGGTCGTGATCTCGCCGCGCAGGGGCGGCCGCAACCCCTTCGCGTTGAAGACTCCTGCCGGCAGCTACCGGCTCGACTCGCCGCTTCGAGGCGAGCACCAACGCGAGAACATCGCTCTCGCTGTTCGCGCGGCGGAGCTCATGGCGTCCCGCTTTCCCTCCATCGACCGGAAGTCGATCGTGGCGGGAGTCTCGTCGACACGCTGGCGCGGAAGGCTGGAGCGCTTCGACCTCGGGAGCTCGCTGGTCACCGTGGACGGCGCTCACAACGCGCACGCGGTCGCGCGGATCGCCCCCCAGGTCGGCGCGACGATGTCGCGACCCCGCGCCCTGGTTTTCGGGGCGCTCCGGGACAAGAACATCACCGAGATGATCGACCTGCTGGTTCCGCTCTTCGATTCGGTGATCACCACCCGGCCGGATTCGGAGCGGGCCATGCCTCCGGAAGAGCTGGCGGCGCGGATCCGCCTCGGTCACGATGTTCCGGTCCGCGCGATCGCTGCACCGGGCCGCGCGGTATTCGCGGCGGCGCGCCAGGCGCGCGAGGTCCTGGTCTGTGGCTCGCTCTATCTCGCCGGGGCCGCGATCGCGGCTCTCGACAGGCGCCTGAAAGCCAGCGCTTCCAGCGACGCCTCGCCGGGGACCGTGGCACAATCGCCCCGATGAGCTTCAGCGGGAGAGAGCGCGCCGTGATCATCGCGATCCCGGTCATCCTGGCGCTCCAATACGCCGTCAATCTCTGGCTCCTCTCGGCGACGCGCCTCGGGATGCCGTCGCTCACGCGGGTAATCGCTCCCTTCCTCGGATTCTTTCTCTACGCCCTGATCGGAATCGCGATCCGTTTCGGCTATCACGCATTCCGGCGGGATCTCAGCGCCTTCTGGGCGTTCCTTCGCAATCCGGCGTGGATTGCCATCACCCTTTACCTCGTCGCGGTGACCGCGTTCCTCTCCTATCTCTATGGGTGCCTGAAGATCTCCGTCCACGTCCTCCGGAAGACGCGGTTCGACGAGCTGCTCTGGGAGCTCGACCGCCTGCTGATGTTCGGCATCTCACCCAATATTTTTTTCGTGGAGCTCTTCTCGAACCGGGTCGCGTTCCGGATCGTCGATTTCCTCTATGCCGCCGGATTCCTCTACACCCTTTCGTTCAGCTTCTGGCTGATTTACGCCTGGCCATCGAACCGGCTTCGACTCCGCTATCTGGTCGGCAGCGTCGTCCTCTGGCTCACCGGAGCGTGGCTCTACTATGCAGTTCCCTCGCTCGGGCCCGCCTACGCCTACTACCAGGTTTGGGAGGCCGCGAGCGGCGGCCTCCCGACGACGGTGATGATTCAGCGGGTACTCTTCGAAAACCACATGAGGGTCCTTCAGATGGCCGAGGGGGCTCGCAACGTCGGGGTCAACGTGAACATGGGCATCGCGGCGTTTCCTTCGATGCACGTCGCCTTTCACGTTTTCTTCGCGCTCTGGCTGGCGCGGCTCATCCCCGCCATGAGGTGGTTCGGCTGGTTCATGGTCTTCGTGATCGCCGTTGGATCGGTCGTGACCGGGTGGCATTACCTGATCGACTCGTTCGCGGGCGCCCTGCTCGCCTGGGGAGCGTTCCGGATCGCCGATCTCATCCTGCCGGAAGAGAGTGCTCAGAGCAGTGAGGAGCGAAGATGACACATTCGTAGCGCGAAACTCGAAGAAAACGCGAACCGCGCGGTGGTCATTCAGAGGCCGCACGCGCCAGCCGCGCAGAATATGAGGTGGTGTCGCGGCCGAAGAATCTCAGCCGCGATGATCGCTGTCGGATTCTTATACATGTCCAGACGGGTTCGTACGATGCGACTGCACCGGCACAAGAACCCGATGACGGCCTCTGCATTCTGAGATTCTTCGGCCGCGAGACCAATCGTCTCTCGACCTCGTCCTCCCGTGTGGCCTCTGAATGACCCCCGCCCTTCCCCGCTCGCAGTCGACGCTACGGCGCCTTCGAATTCTCCGTTACAGGACACTAGTGGTTGCGGGTCCCTCCGGTCGATGGAAGAATGCAGCGGTTTTCTGGAGGAGATCCGATGACAAGCGCTGAGACCCGGGCGGCTGCGGGCCGTGACTTCCTGCATCGCTCTCTCGCGGAGGTCGACCCGGAAGTCGCCGAGGCGATCGCTCTCGAGACGCGGCGTCAGAATGAGACGCTGGAGCTGATCGCGTCCGAGAACCACGTTTCCGAAGCGGTGCTCACTGCGGCGGGATCAGTCTTCACGAACAAGTACGCCGAGGGGTATCCGGGGAAGCGGTATTACGGGGGATGCGGACCGACCGACATCGTGGAAAGGCTGGCCATCGAGCGCGCCAAAGCGCTCTTCGGCGCCGAGCACGCGAACGTGCAGCCCCACTCCGGCTCGCAGGCGAACATGGGCGTCTACTTCGCCATGCTGCAGCCGGGTGACACGATCATGGGGATGGATCTCTCCCATGGCGGACACCTCACGCACGGGCATCCGCTCTCGTACAGCGGTCGGGATTTCAAGGTGGTCGCCTACGGAGTCCGGAAGGAGGACGAGCGGATCGATTATGACGCGATGCTGAAGCTCGCCGAGGAGTCGAAGCCGCGCATGATCATCTGCGGAGCCTCGGCGTACTCTCGGATCATCGACTTCAAGCGGATCCGCGAGATCGCCGATTCGGTCGGCGCGCTGATGATGGCCGACATCGCTCACATCGCCGGTCTCGTGGTCACCGGTCTTCATCCATCACCCGCTCCCCATGCCGACTTCGTGACCACGACGACGCACAAGACGCTGCGTGGGCCGCGATCCGGCCTCATTCTCTGTCGCGAAAAATACGCGAAGGAGATCGATCGCTCGGTCTTCCCCGGCGTGCAGGGAGGCCCCCTCGTCCACATCGTCGCGGCCAAGGCCGTCGCATTCAATGAGGCGGCCAGGCCGGAGTTCCGGCAGTACCAGCAGCAGATCGTGGCCAACGCCAAGGCGCTCTGCGAGACGGTCCGTGAGGACGGGTTCCGCATCGTCTCGGGCGGAACCGACAATCACCTCTTCATGACCGACGTCTTCTCCAAGGGGATCACCGGTAAAGAGGGAGAGAAGATGCTGGAAGCGGCCAACATCACGGTCAACAAGAACACGATCCCCTTCGACCAGAACAAGCCGATGGTCGCCTCGGGCCTTCGCATCGGAACTCCCGCGGTCACCACCCGCGGAATGAAGGAAGAGCAGATGAAAGTGATCGGAGGACTGATCACTCGAGTTCTCGACGCCAAGGGCGACGAGGGCGTGATCGACGCGGTCCGGGGGGAAGTCCTCGACCTCTGCCGGACCTTTCCCATCTACTGAGTGGCCCGATGGCGGACCGCACCTGGGCACCTCTCTTCTTCGATCTCGCCGGCAGGCGCGTGGTCGTCGTCGGGGGAGGGTCCGTCGCCGAGAGGAAGGTCCGGATGCTCGCCGCGGCGGGCGCACGGGTCATCATCGTCGCGCCCGAGATCGCGGCGTCGATCCGGACCCTGGCATCCGCGGGGAAGGTCGAGCTCCGCGAAAAGCGGTTTGCTGAAGAGGACCTCGCCGACGTGGCGCTGGCGTTCGCCGCGACGGCCGACGCGGAAGTCAACCGCGCCGTGGCCGCGGCGGGACGCTCGCGCGGCATCGCGGTGAACCTCGCCGATCAACCGGATCTCTGCGACTTCATCGTCCCTGCCACCTTCGAGCGGGGGCCGATCACGGTGGCGTTCTCCACCGGAGGAAAGTCCCCCGCCCTCTCGCGTTATCTGCGCGAGGCCCTCGAAGAGGAGATCGGACCCGAGCTCGGAAGGATGGCCGGGTTGCTGGGCGCGCTGCGCGAGCCGGCGAAAGAGGCGATCCCGACGGATGAGGGTCGGGCCGATTTCTTCTCGGCGATCCTCCGCAGCCCAGCGCGCGAGCTCCTCGCGAGCGGTGAGGAGGAGGCGGCCCTCGAAGCAGTGCGCGCTCTCTGCCACGCCTACGGCGTTCCGCTTCCCGCGAAGATCTGACGCCGGCTCACGGCACCCCGGCCGCGTGAAGCCTCTCGTCGATCGCCCGCCTCAGGGCGGCCGTTTCATCCGCTTCGCGAGAGCGCCCGCGGCGGCGGAGATAGCTTTCCTCGTCGGCGAGCAGACCGCGCGCGTCCAGGAGCGGTCCCGCGATTCGCGAGGCATCGATCCGGATCGCGTGTCTGGCGGCCTCGCCTGCCGCACGTGCCCGGGTCGTCCGGATCGCGCCGAGCGAGGCGAAGAGCCAGGCGAAGCAGAGCAGGGCCAGGGCTGCGGCCGAGCGGCGGCGGCTGCGCAGAATCGCGATCCCCGAGGCGACGAGAGCCGCGGCGATCGCCAGTCCTCCGATCATCTGGAACGGCATCTGACCGAGCCCCGCCATGCCCCCGAACCGCGCGGCCGCGAGCGCGGGATCGATCGCTCCGATGGCCCGGAAAAGATCGGCGAACGTCACGTCCCTCCGGAGGTCGAGCGTCCCCTGAGCGGCGGCGACGAGCAGAAGCGACGACCAGCCCGTCGCGAGGGTCGCCGCGGCCAGGCCCGCCGCTCCCGTCCTCGAGAGAAACCAAGCCAGGCCGATCATCATCGGGACGGCGAGGTCCACGAAGCGCCGGGGGCCGAACGACATCCCGCCCCAGAAATAGCGGTCGAAGAGCCCGTTCGCCACGAGCTCGCACAGGAAGGCGAGGAGAAGCGTCGCTGCCAGCGGCCGCCGTCGCACCTCGACGAGCATTCCCACGACCGCGAGCGCGGTGACCGGCGCCCAGGAGACGAGCCCGTGATAGCTCGAGAAGAGGGCTTCGACGACGTAGACGCGCGCGAAGGGCGTCCATGTCGCCCCGTGTGGACTCGAGCCGGCGATCAGAGGGCCGAACGGCTGCCCGTACACGGCGGTCCACGCCACTGCCTGGACGGCCAGCGGGATCAGCGCCCCGACCGCCATCGCTGCGGAGGGACGGCGACGGGTCCGCCAGAGATGGAGCGCGAGCGCCGGGGCCAGGACGACATGCTGCACGCGGGCTGCCACGGCGATGCCGAACGCGAGGCCGATCCAGAAGTCGTCCTCCGGCTTTCCGGCGGGCCGCGTGATCGCCCAGACGACCAGCGCGACGCCGAGCGTTCCGGCGAGGTGGCTGCCGAGCGGGAAGACGATCTCGTACCAGAAGAGCGGGGTTCCGAGCCAGACGAAGATCGCGGCGAGGACGGCGGGGCGATCCCGCAACCCCTCGTCACGCGCCACGCGGAGGAAGAGCAGCGAGGCGGCGGCGGCGAAGACGACGCTGGTCCAGCAGAGCACCGCGGTGTGGATTCCGAAAAAGCCGCCGTCGCTGGCAGACCCGAAGGGCCGCGCGAGCAGATAGAAAGGAGAGGTGAGGATGGTGGTCCCGATTCCCCAGTGATTCCCGAGGGCGCCGGTCGCGGTGATCTCCTTGAACGTGGTGATTCCGCCGCGGATCAGGCCGAAACCGGCCCATTCGTCGAAAAAGAGGAAGTCGCCGTCGAGAAGCGCGCTGCGAAGCCAGGCGTAGACGCCGACTGAATCGGGACGGATCCAGGCTGGAGAGAGGAGCAGTCCGGCGGCCACGTGAAGTCCGGCGAGGAGGGCGGCGGCCCGATCGATCCGTCTCATCCGCTCGCCAGCATGGTAGCAGGTCGCTCGGGTCCGGAGCTCACTCGCTCGGATGGGCGCTGCGGCTCTTCCGGAAGAGGGGATGAGACCAGAGCCCCTTCCTGTGCAGCTTGTAGAGCACCATGGTCCGGAGGATCTCCAGACCGTAGCGGACCGAGCGCCAGAACCCGATCTGCGAAGCCTCCTCGAAATAGCGCGTCTGAATGGGGACCTCGCGAATCTTCATGTTCTTCGCCACGCCCTGCGCGATGATCTCGGTGTCGAAGACGAAGTGGTCGGAGTTCGCCTCGAAATTCACCGATTGAAGGTAGTGGCGGGAGTAGGCGCGGAAGCCGGAGTGATACTCAGAGAGAAATACGTAGAACGTTGCATTCTCGACCATGGTCAGGAAGAGGTTCGCGAAGTACTTCCACTTCGGCATGCCTCCTTCCAGCGGACGCCCGCCGAGCATCCTCGATCCGAAGACCGCGTCGCACTCCTCCGAGAGAAGCGGCTTGACCAGCTCCGGGATGATGGTCGGATCGTATTGATGGTCGGGATGGACCATGACCATGATGTCGCCCTGCAGCGCGTCCATGGCCGTGCGGTAACAGGTCTTCTGATTTCCGCCGTATCCCCGGTTCACCGGATGTTCGACCACGCGAATCCCGAGCGATCGGGCCAGCTCCACGGTCCGGTCGCTCGAGCGGTCGTCCACGAGGAGGATCTCATCGACCCAGTCCTTCGGGATGTCGTCCAGGGTCGCGCGGAGAGTCTTCTCGGCGTTGTAGGCGGGAAGGACGACGACGATTTTTTTGTCGCGGGGGGGAGCCATCGGTGAAGGGCGCGCGTGCGCGGCAGGCGAGCGCGCGGGAGGATAGCAGAAAGGGATCAGGGTAGACGAGCGAGGTTCAGGGATCAGGGTAGAGGAGCGAGGGAAGAGGGAAGGGCTGCTGGTCATTCACAGTGAGACATCCTGGCGGAGTCGCGAGGTGAGTCAAAGACCGTTCACGGGCGCGGGCACGGGCACGTTCACGGGACGGAAGCCCGCGAAGGCGGGCGGCAGATCAAGGCTCGCCCATGAGCCATGCCTTTTCTCGACGCTCGAAGGCTTGCTATTGCCCCGTCATCCGCGACCCTTCTCCCCGAATGCGATTCCATTCGGATCGCGATCCCGGCGGCGAGTAGGGTGTCCGCCCTCCCCGCGGCATTGTTTGCCTTTCCCTCCACCCTCGCTCCTCTACCCTGATCCCTGCACACGCTCCTCTACCCTGATCCTGCAAACGCTCGTCTTCCCTTTCCCCTCCCTCTCTTCATCTACAATCGCGGCGCCGATGGATCCGCACCCCCGCCGACGCCGGAATCTCGGCGACGCCCTTCTCCTCACCCTGGCGATCGTTCTCTTTTTCGCCGACGTCCTCTTCCTGGGGAAGGCCTTCTTCATCCGCGATCTCACCCGCTATTACTACCCGACCAAGAAGATCGTGCGGGAAGTGATCCTGGGAGGGGAGTTTCCCTACTGGAACCGGCACTACCTCGCCGGGCAGCCCATGGCCGCCAACCCCGAATACGAGGTGTTCTACCCCCCCCAATGGCTCGTTCTCCTCCCCAGCTACGACCTCGGATTCCGGCTTCACATCATTCTTCATCTGGTCGTGGCCGCGATCGGCATGTATGCACTGCTGCGCTCGATGGCGCTGAGGCGGGAAAGCGCCATCTTCGGGGGGCTGGTCTTCGGAGGGGGCGGCGTGCTCGTCTCCATGGTGAACCTCCTCCCGATTCTTTTCGTGATCGCCTGGTGCCCGCTCATTTTTCTTTTCGCCCGGCGCGCCATGCTCAGGCCGAATCTGAGGGACGCCGCGATCGCCGCGGGCCTGCTCGGCCTTCAGGCTCTCGCCGGCGAACCGACCTCGCTGCTGCAGACCTGGTTTCTGATCGGGAGCTACTCGTTCTATCGCGCGTGGCACGACCGGAAGGAGGGACGCCGCGCCGTCATCGCCCCGATCGCGGTGGCGCTGGCCATGGGAATCGCGGGGGGCCTTGCAGCCGCCGCGCAGCTCCTTCCGGCAGCGGCGCACGTCGCGGAGTCCGCCCGCGCGCGGCCATTCGATTACGGACTGGTCACCGCCTGGAGCATGCCGTGGGCCCGCCCGCTGGAGCTCATCGTCCCTCACCTCTTCGGTCACATTCACGAGAAGGGGACCTGGTACTGGGCCTCCGGTCTCTATCCCAATACGGGATCTCCGTTCATCTTCAGTTTCTATGGAGGGATTCTGGCTGCCGCGATGCTGGCCGGCAGCCTGGCGGTCCGCCCGCGTGGCGGAAGATTCGTCCTTCTCCTCTGTGCGTTTTCCGCGCTTCTCGCGCTCGGCGGCAACACTCCGCTCTTCCGTTTTCTGTATGACCAGGGAGTGGCCACATCGGTGCGCTACCCTGAAAAGTGGGCCTTCATCGGGCTCTTCACGCTGATGATCTGGTCCGCTGTCATGTTCGACCGGATGATCCGCGGCGACCGGCGGCTCATCGACGCGGCTCTCGGTTTCACCGGAGCGATCATGATCGTCTCGCTGGCGATCGCGCTCTTCTCGCTCTCCGACGCTTTCGTCCCCACGTTCCGCGAGCTGTGGGGAATCGGGAACGCGCGCAGCGCGGCATGGATGGCCGCCATGAGCGCTCGCGACTGGTGGGTCTTCACGGGCCGCTGCGGCATTGCGGTCCTTCTGCTGTGGGGAGCGCGACGGGCGGCGGGATCCCCGTCGCCGGCCTGGTTCGGTGCGGTGGTCGTCTTCGTGATCGCCGATCTGGCTCCCATCGGATTCGACGTCGTTCCGCGGAAGGGCGACCGCTTTTTCACTCCCCCTCCCATCGCGGGAGCGCTCGATCCGAGAAAGGAGCAGTACCGGATCTTCCCGGAGGCGGACTGGTATGGATCGACCGACGTCGCCAAGAAGTACTTCGGCACGGGCGACGCGGTCTACTGGGTCGTCCGCAATGGACTCTATCCGCAGACGCCGGCCACGTGGGGATTCTCCATGGCCCTGGAGCGCGATTACGACAAGACCGCGCTTCTGCCGACCGTCGATCTCACCGACGCGATGTGGAAGACGCGGGACGGAGGGAAGGCTGACTGGCAGCGGACGTTCATGGCGATGTCGAACGCGTGGTATCGGACGGAATACCGCTCCTTCGAAGAAGAGAGGAAGAGGGTCGGGTCGGCGACCAGGACCATGCGCGCCGTCGATTTCGTGAAGGGGCCGGAGTTTCCGCGCTACTACCTGGCCGACCAGCTCGAGAGGATCGATGGCGGGGATGACTTCGTCCGCCTGCTGCTCGAAAAGGAGTGGAGTCCCCGAGCTGCCTTCGTCCACTTCGACCCCTTCATTCCCGCCGCCGGACGGGTTCTGGAATGGGCCGAGACCGCGAACACTGCACGGATCGAGGTCGAAGCGGAAGGGAAGTCATTTCTCGTGATGAGCGTGACCCCGGACCGGCACTGGAGGGTCACCCTGGACGGCGTCCCGATCGAAGCGGAGATCACGAACCTCGGATTCCAGGGAGTGATCGTTCCTCCCGGACGCCACATGGTCCGCATGGTCTATCGCAACGATCTCGTCCGGGCCTCGACCGGCCTCTCAGTGCTGATGTTTCTCCTGATCGGCGGGGCCGCCTGGCGGGGCCGCCGCGTGATCATCGACGATCCGTCACCGCACTGGCCGCCGGTGGAAGGCGCCGAGCCGAAGCCGGATCCGGATGACGTCGAGAAGCATGAGGAAGGAGTCGCGGACGATGCGGACGCGCGAGTCGGAGGAATCGTCCCAGTGGACGGGAACCTCGGCGACCGAAAGACCCGCCCGGTTCGCGAGGACGATCAGCTCGACGTCGTAGGCGAACCGGTCGATGACCGCTAGGGGGAAAGTCTCCGCGGCCGCCCGGGCGCTGAACAGCTTGAATCCGCACTGGGTGTCATCGAACGGGATGCCGGTGATCAGCCGCATGATCCGGTTGAATGTTCGACCCATGAAGCGGCGATACCAGACCTGCTCGATTCCGATCTCCGACATGGCCATGGCCCGAGATCCGATCGCGATGTCGTGATTCTGCAACCTGTCGGCGAGCCTGTTGAAATCCTCGATGGGCGTGGAAAGATCCGCATCGGTGACCAGGACGGCCATTCCCCGCGATGCGGCGAGCGCGCCTCGACGGATGGCGTATCCCTTTCCGCCGTTCTCGCTGTAGGAGACGACGCGGACGGCGGGATTCCTCTCGGCCGCGTCGAGCATGATTGTCCTGGTGGCGTCGCGGCTCCCGTCGTCGACCAGAACGATCTCGCTGATGCGCGGGTCGTTTCGCATGAAGTCGAGAATCTTTCGTATACTCGAAGGGAGCCGGCGTTCCTCGTTATAAGCCGGAACGACGACCGAGACGGTCAGATCCGAAGGGGAAGAGATCATTCTGGGCAAGAGGCGCGTCCGGTTTTCGCGCGAATTCTACCTGAGCGCCGTCGTCGTTCTCGTCGCTGGCGTGGCCACCATGGGCGCCCTTGCTTTTTACAACTCCCGGGACTCGGACAGTGATCTCTACATTCCGGGGAACACTCCCATCACCCCGGAGATCGAGATCCTCCGCGATTACGTCCGCATCGACACGACGAACCCGCCGGGGAACGAGCTCGCGGCCGCCCGGTTCCTCGCGGGGCACCTTCGCGCCGCCGGCGTGGAGCCGGAGATCATCGAGACCGCGCCGGGACGGGCCGCCCTCTACGCGCGAATCGAGGGGAAGCGACGGGGCGACGGGCTTCTGCTGATGCATCACATGGACGTCATGCCGGCGGATCCGGCCGAATGGAGCTATCCCCCTTTCGAAGCGGAGATCAAGCAGAACATGATGTGGGGGCGGGGGACTCTCGACATGAAGTCGATCGGGGTCTGCCACCTCCTGGCTTTTCTGTCGGTGTTCCGGTCGAGTATCCAGCCCGAGCGCGACCTCGTCTTTCTCGCCGTTCCGGACGAAGAGCGGGGGAGCCGCGCCGGCGCGGAGTGGCTTTTCGACCATCGCCCCGACGTGCTGGACGAGGTCCGCTACGCTCTCAACGAGGGAGGGATCACCGAGACGATCGCGGGCGAGGTGAATTACGTCGGAATCGAGATCGGCACCAAGATTCTCACCACCGCGCGAGCCTACTCTTCCGACCGCGGAGCACTGGAGCGGATCAGCGTGGCGCTGGAGCCCTGGGCAGATCCGAAGAGCAGCCCGAGGCTTCTTCCAGGAGTGCGAGAGTATTTCCTGAGCGTCGCGGACAATCGGATCCGATATTCCGAGGAACTGCGGAACATCGACCGCCTGGTCGCTGACGGTGATGTCTCGAGTCTCCCGACCACCTACCGCCGCCTTCTGTTCGATGTCATCTGGACTGGAAAGATCGGCGCGGATCGGGAAGAGCTCTTCCTTCCCATCGTCATTCACACCCTTCCGGATCGCGATCCAGGCATGGTGATCGACATGGTCGGAAGAATCGTCGAATCGGAAGGGGCGCGCATGGCCATCAACAGGCGAATGCCCGCGACGCCGTTGTCGTCCACATCGTCCCCGTTTTATCGCGAGCTTTCGGAGGTGGTGCGAGAGCACTTCGGCGACGTCCGCGTCGGACCCCTGGTCGTGGGGACCATCCTGACCGACTCCCGCTTTCTGCGCCCCCGGGGCATCGATGCGTACGGCTTCTGGCCCTATCCGGTCGACTTCTTTCAGACCCAGGGAATCCACAAGGCCGATGAGCGCATCCGGCTGGACTGGTACCTCGACGGTGTGAATGTGGTCCGCGACCTGACCGAGCGCTGGGTTTACGCCCGCTGACAAATACTGTCACGATTCGGTGTCACAAGATGTCGCGCCGGCCGCGCCACCGCTCGTAAAGTATTGATCCTATTGGGATTGTTTCTCGGGATGCTCCGGCATGTCGGTTGCCTTAGGAGGGTTCGTCGGGTTCACCGACAAACAGGAGGGAAGCACACATGATGAATTTGTCTCGTAAGCAGAAGGGTTTCACGCTCATTGAGCTGCTGATCGTCGTTGCGATTATCGGCATTCTCGCGGCCATTGCGATTCCGAACCTGCTCACCGCGATGCAGCGGTCGAAGCAGAAGCGGACGATGGCTGACATCCGCTCGATCGCCACCGCATGGGAAGCGCGCGCCACGGACATGAATCATTATTCGATGGCTGGTTACTCGGTCCTCGGCAACGCGGTGGGCGTCTCCGCACTGGCGGGGGGAATCAGCCCGACGTACATCCGCTCGTTCCCCGTCAACGATGGTTGGGGAACTCCCTGGGCGTTTTCAAACGACAGCGCGGACCGGGCGCAGGCTTACATGATCGTTTCCTACGGGCGAAATGGCGAGGCGGAGGCGGGAACGGCCGAAGGCGTAACCACTCACTTCGATTGCGACATCGTCTACTCGAACGGCGCGTTCGTCGTTTACCCCGAGGGCATCCAGAGCGCAGCGAACTGAGATCTCTGCATCGGGTTCCGAGAGGGCGCCTCAGGGCGCCCTCTTTTTTTGGCTATACTCGACTCCGGCACCACGATGAGCCTTCGCTCCATCTTCACCACCTCGTCGCTGTTTCTCCTCCTCCTGGGCGGGCTGACCTGCCGACCCGTTTCCGCCGTCGAAGAGAGTCCGATCGATCGCGAGGCCGAAGCCCTCTTCATCGAGTACCTCCGCCTCGACACGACGAACCCCCCGGGCAACGAGACCGCCGGCGCTCATTTCTTCGAGAGACTCCTCCAGAAGGAATCGATTCCCTCCCGGCTTCTCGGGGAAGATTCTCAGCGGCTCTCGATCTATGCGCGGCTCGAATCGGGGCGCGATGCTCCGGCGCTTCTCCTTCTTCATCATCTCGATGTGGTTCCAGCGAATCCTGCGGAGTGGAGCGTCCCCCCTTTCGAGGGACGGAAGGCCGGAGGGTACATCTGGGGGAGAGGAGCGCTCGATGCGAAATCCCTCGGGATCGCCCATTTCATGGCATTCATCGATCTGGCCCGGAAGAGAGCGTCGCTCCAGCGCGACGTGATCTTCCTCGGAGTCGCCGACGAGGAGACCGGCGGGATGAAGGGGATGGCCAGGCTTCTCGAGATCCATCCCGAGCTATTCGCCGACGTCGGTTGGGTCCTCAACGAAGGGGGAGCCAACGAGACCATCGTCGACCGGAATGTCGGATGGGGGATCGAGATCGATCAGAAAGTGCCGCTCTGGCTGCGGCTGGTGGCTCGCTCCCGCGGAGGGCATGGCGCCGTCCCATCGATCGATGGTGGAAGTGCGATGAAGCTGACCCGAGCGATCGTCGCCATCTCCGACATCGCGGCCCCGTGGACTCTCACCCCGAGCGTGAAAGCGCATATGGCCTCGGTGGGCAAGAGGAGGAGCGGGCTTCGCGGGGAGATCTATCGCGATCCTTCGCGCTTCTTCGGAACCCCGTCCATGGCCGAGGTTCCGGACGGCGCCGCGGCGTTGATGAGAAACACCGTGGCGGTGACGATGCTCGAGGCCGGATCTTCGGTCAATGTGATCCCGACCGTGGCCACCGCCCTGCTCGACGTCCGGCTCGTTCCAGGAAGCGACAGCGACGAGTTCCTGAACAAGGTTCGGGAGGCCGCCGGAGAGCTCGCCGAGGTCGAGGTCATTCTTCAGGCCCGCGCCGCGCCCCCGTCTCCGACGAATACTGAGCTCTTCCGGACGATCAGCGCCGCCGCCATCGAGTCGAGTCCGGGATCGGCGATCACTCCGTTCGTCACCGCGGGAACGTCGGACAGCCGCTTTTTTCGATCGAAAGGAATCACCGCCTACGGCTTCTCACCGTTCAAGGTGAATTACATGGACGGGCCACGCTCACACGGAATCGATGAGAGGATCAAGGCGAAATTCTTCTCGGAAGGCGTGGGTCTCATGCGTGAGATCGTGAGGCGCGCCGTCACCCGGCCCGCCCCATGATCCGCCGCGCGAGCCCGCTGCTGCTCCTGGTTGTTCTTTCGCTCGCGCCTTTCGCCGGAATCCTCGCCCATCGCGAGATGCCGACTTTCCGGGATCACTTCAGCTACTTCGCGCCGCTTCGCTGGCACACCGCGACGGTTCTCCGATCGGGCGAGCTTCCCCTCTGGAATCCGTGGAACGGAATGGGCGAGGCCTGGATGGCGAATCCCCAGACGGGCGTGTTCTATCCCCCCGCGTGGCTCATGGTGGCCCTCCCGTTCGAAGCGGGATATGTCCTTTTCCTCGTTCTCCATCTCGCGCTCCTCGGAGCGGGCTGCTGGTGGCTGTACGCCCGATGGGCCGCCCCCGGTCCGGCGCTGATCGCCGCCGCCGCGGTCATGCTCTCCGGCCCGGCCGTCTCTCTTCTGGACGTCAACAACAACCTCACCAGTCTCGCCTGGCTCCCGGTCGTTCTCACTCTGAGCCTGAAACGGGAAGGAAGTGAGCGGCCTCTTTTCCTGGGCATTGCCCTGGCGATGGCTTTTCTGGCCGGCGAGCCCCTCTACGCCGCGGTCGCGGCGGGCATGACCGCGACGATTCTGATCGCCGGGCGGCGCTGGAAGACGCTCTTCATCGCGGCAGGGGTCTCCGCCGGACTTGCCGCCGTTCAGATTTTTCCTTTCCTCGGTTGGATTCAAGGCAGCGACCGCACCGCCGGTCTCGCCGCCGATGAGGCATTCGCTCAGGCCATGGCACCGGGGGACTGGATCAACGCCGCTCTTTCGAATGCCTCGGTCACCGGCCAGCTCCATCGGCTGACGATGTCCCAGAGCTTCATCGGCTCGGTCTCGCTCGGGTTTCCGATGGTTCTCCTCGCGCTCTCCGCCGGCCTCTTCGTCACTCGCGGCGAGAACCGGGACCGTCGAAACCTGGTGGGCCTGCTGCTCCTCGCGCTGGGAGTGGTCGTCATTCTGTCCGCGCTCCCCCGCATCGAAGCGGTTCGCGAGATTCTGGTCTCGGTACGGTTCAACGCCATTCGCTATCCCGCCCGGTTCATCCCGCTCGGCGCGATCGTCATCGGAGCTCTCGCCGCGATCGGTCTCGATCGGGCGCGGCAGCAGCCGCTACCCTGGCGGCTCGGCCTGACGTTCTCCCTGGCGCTGCTCGGAACCCTCCGCCTTTACTTCATCGAGAACCCCGAGAATCCCGACACGGTTCTTCGCCTCGGGATCTTTCTGGGATGGACGATCACGCTCGGATTGGTTTTCGTCTTCTTTCCCCGGTGGCTCGGCTCCGTGGCAGTTCAGGCGATTCTGCTGGCCGCTCTGGCGGGAGATCTTCTCTTGTCTGCTCAACCCTTTCTGCGCCCTGCGCAGAGACACGTGCGCGCGACCGACTGGGGTGACGCGATCCGGGCTCCCTGGAAGTTCACTCGCGTCGCGGCCGGCGATGAGCCCGTTGCCGCAATCGCGCCGCGGCCCTGGCTGGCCGGATATCTGAATCTCTACGAACGCGATTTCGACCTCGGGACCGCCGCGCCAGTCATCGACAGCCAGGCTCTCGATTTTTATGAGCGTCTTCAACGCGGGGATCGGGAGGATCTGATCGATGCCGCCTCAGTGCGATGGCTTCTGACCACCCGCGAGAGTCTGCCGGTGCGTTACCGGGAGACGGGATTCGCTCTCGGGCGCGTCCGTTTGTGGGAAAACCCGTCGGCGGCGCCGGTCGCGCGGCTTGTTTCCGGATCCGCGACGCCGCGCGACGAATCGACCCTGCAGCGGTGGATCGATGAGCCGCGAGAGTCGTGGGTTTTGACGCCGGCCATGAAGGAGGGAACCGGTGATCGCTTCGAAACCGCCAGCTCCGGACGTGCGGCGTCCGTGTCGCTCGGCGTTCGCGCGATGAAAGTGCAGCTCGAACCGGGAAGTCACGGAGTCCTGGTCCTGAGCCAGCGTTGGGAGCGTGGATGGAAAGTGAAGATCGACGGTCGCGCGCGAACACCACTCGTCGCGAACGGATTGTTCGCTGCGGTTGCGGTCGAGCTCGGCGATCGAAACGTCGAGTGGACTTATCTTCCATCGACGTTGATCGCGGGATCCGCGATTTCGGCCATAACGGTGATCTGCATCATCGTCATCGTCGCGCGTCGGAGAATAAGATCGAAGATGCGAGGTTCTGATGTGGCCGAAGGAAGAGGCGAGGAGGTCATTAGTTCTTCCATCGCTGCAAGTCAAGACTTCCATCGGAAGAAGAAGACGAGTAAAACAGTCGTCATCCTTTCGAGCGCGCGCGTGTAGAATGCCCCGCGTTCCCGGACAATCTCCCCGAGGCAGGTTCGATGTCGAGTATTGACGACCGACTCACGCAGATCATTCGTGAGCTCATCTCCAGTGGAATCACGTTAGAGCAGGCGGTCGAAGCCTTCGAGGCCAAATACATCGGCGTCGCGATGCTGGAGAATCGTGGAAACGTCACCCGCGCGTCGCAGCTCCTCGGAGTTCATCGCAACACGATTCACAACAAATTGCGGAGCCAGTCGCGCCTGAGCGGCTACGTGGCCGCCCTCCGTCCGAAAAAGAGCGCCAGGAAAACGGCCCCCGCCACCAAGCCAGCCCGCAAACGTCCCCCCAAGCGATAATCTGCACCGCCTTTTGCAACGGGCTCATTCGCATGAGCATTGAATTTTCACGTCTTTCCGGCCAGATCCTGGACCTGCTTCGTCAAAAAGGGAATCGGGTCCTCGCGGTCAAGGAGATTCATGACCGACTCAACGACGCCGGCGGCGCCGCGGATCGCGATGACGTCGAGCGGGTCGTCGAGCACCTGGAACGAACCGGCGAGATCGCCGCGATCCGCGGGAAACGGTACTCCCTCCTCGAGTTCACCCCCTTCCGCGCCGGCCGGATCCGCATCTCGGCCGACGGCGTTGGGTTCGTCTATGGAGAAGGGGACAAGCCGGATCTCTACATCGACCGGAAGAACCTGAAGGGGGCGATGAACGGCGATCTGGTCCTGGTACGGACCGATCCGCGCCGCCAGCGGCACAAGACGATTCGCAAGCGCGACTACTTCGAGGCCGAGGTCTCGCGGGTCCTGCAGCGGGAGCATCGAACGGTGGTGGGCCGATTTCACGCCGGCGAGCCCCCCTACGTCCGCCCTTTCGACGAGCGGCTCGACGAAGACGTGGAGATCGACCCGCGCGGAACCATGGGCGCGCGAGACCTCGAGATGGTCAACGTCGAGATCGAGCGATACCCCGGCGGCGGATCCATCGCGGCGGGACGGGTCGTCGAGACCCTCGGCATGCTCGGCGAGCCGGGCGTCGATATCGAGGTCGTGATCCGGAAGTACCACATCGCCCACCGGTTTCCGGACGCGGTCCTCGCCGCGGCCGAGGAGATTCCTCAGGAGATCGATCCCGCCGAGATCGCGAAGCGTGTCGATCTGCGCGATCGGACCATCGTCACGATCGATGGAGAGACCGCCAAGGATTTCGACGACGCCGTCGAGGTGACGCAGCTGGACAACGGGAACTACCGGCTGGGCGTGCACATCGCGGATGTCTCCTATTACGTGACCGAGGGATCGATTCTCGATCGCGAAGCCCTGGAGCGCGCGACGTCGGTCTATTTTCCGGGTCGGGCGGTCCCGATGCTCCCCGAGCGGCTGTCGAACGGCATCTGCTCGCTCAATCCCCAGGTCGACCGCCTCACGTTCTCGGCCGAGATCGAGATCGATTCGCGGGGGCGGTTCGTCGATCGGAAGCTTTTCCGCTCGGTCATCCGCACTGCCGAGAGGATGACCTACACCGAGGTTCATGCCCTGCTGACCGATCCCTCCCCGGAGCTTTCCGAGCGCTACGCTCCTCTGATCGAGGACTTCCGCCGGATGCACGATCTCTACGAGATCCTCCGGAAAAGGCGCGACGCCCGCGGCTCCATCGACTTCGATCTGCCGGAGAGCGAGATCCTTCTCGGGGAGCTCGGCGAGATCGAAGCCATTCTTCCCTCGTCGCGGAACGTGGCTCACCGTCTCATCGAGGAGTTCATGCTCGCCGCGAACGAGGTCGTCGCGGAGCACCTTCAGCTGTCCGCCCAGCCCGCGATCTACCGGATCCACATGTCTCCCGACGCGCAGCGGATCGAGGACCTGAAGAAAATTCTTCAGGAGTTCGGCCACAAGCTGCGCGCCCAGACCGACGATCTCCGTCCCGGCGAGCTGCAGCGCGTTCTCGCGACCATCACCGGAACTCCGGAGGAGCGCTTTCTCACGGAGCTGGTTCTGCGCTCGATGAAGCGCGCTCTCTACTCCGAGGAAAACCTCGGCCATTTCGCGCTGGCGCTTCAGTTCTATTGCCACTTCACCTCGCCGATCCGCCGGTATCCCGACCTGGTGATCCATCGGATGCTGGGGCAGCTGCTCGAGAAAGGTGCGCTCTTCGGCGAGCAGCTCGACGCGGTGACCGCGAGGATTCCTCAGATCGCCTCACAGTCGAGCGACCGCGAAAAGCGCGCCGAGGACGCCGAGCGCGAAGTCATCGAATGGAAGAAAGTTCTCTTCATGAGGGACAAGGTCGGGGAAGAGTTCTCCGGCCGGATCACCGGCGTGACGTCCTTCGGACTCTTCATCGAGCTGGAGGAAGTCTTCGTGCAGGGGCTTGCGCCGATCTCGACGATCGGCGGGGACTTCTGGCAATTCCTCGAGCGCGAGCACCGGCTGCGGGGCGAGCAGACTGAGCGTGAGTTCCGGCTGGGCGATCCGGTGCGCGTCGAGATTCATGAAGTCGACGAAGACCGGCGGCAGATCAGCTTCCGGCTGCTCGAGTCCGGAGGGACGGCGGTCGAGGAGAGAACTCGGGGAACCCGCCGGCCGGCAACCCGGTGATTGGGGCGGGGGGAGTTCATGTAGAATCTCCGCGGGGGGCAGTTATCTATGAGTAATGGGTCGGAAATGCCGTCGCGACTCGCGGAAGTCGTTCAGGCACGGGTGGAGCTGGAGAAGACCCTGCAGGCGGAGCCCGGGCAGCTCAACGAGCAGGCGATCGGGCGCTACGAGCGCGCGTACACGAAACTTCAGAAAACGTTGTCGACGATGTTCCGCGAAACGTCCAACGCCGCGGACCGCAGCACGATGATGCTGGAGCTGATCCGCATCCTCGAGAACCGGTTGGTCTATCTTCAGAACTTCGCCGTGGATACGACGGCCGACAACCGGATGCTCGCGGCGCTGGTCGACCAGTTCATCGAGGATCTGTCCGCCGCGGGCAGCACGCTGCTCTCGCCGCTCGAGTCGACGTACTACCGCGCGATCGCAGCGCTGTACGCGGGAGATCGCGCCACCGCGCGCCAGGGATTTCTCGCGGCCTGCGAATCCGAGGAATCGGACGAGGCCAACGACATCAAGTACAAGTCGTATGTCATCCTCGGAAATCTTTCTCACGAAGAGAGCGATTTCGCGGCCGCCAGGGACATGCACGACGCCTCGCTCCGTTACTCGAGCAATGACAATGTGACCGCGCAGGCGCTGGCCTTCAAAGCTCTCAACAGCTATGCGCTCGGCGAGCACGACGAGGCTCTGGAGCTGTTCGAGCGCTCCCTGGAGCTCTTCGACCGCGACGCGCCGTTCTTCAATCCCTACTTCTACAGGAACGCGCTTCTGTTCTGCGGGTCGATTCTCTTCGATCGCAAGGCGTGGGATCGTTCGGTCGGCTACTATCAGCGCGTCCTCGCCGAGGTGGAGGAGAGCTCGTTCGATCACTTCGACGCGCTCGCTCAGCTCGGACGAGTCTCCTATCTCAACGGCAGGTTCGATGACGCGGCCAGCAACTTCGATCGCGCCATTCAGACCCATCGCTTCGGAGAGAACGAGGTCCTGCTCGACACCTGGTACTGGCTGGCCAAGACGCGGCTGAAGCAGAACCGGATCGACGAAGCACGCGAGTGCCTCAAGCGCGTGACCGCCTCCCCCGTCCGCTACGAGAACAAGCCGAAAGCGGTCGAGCTGCTGGGGCGGGTGTCGTGAGAGAGTGCTGAGTGCTGAGTGCAGGGACGCCCTCAGGAGATCCGGGCGACCGTGAAGGCGACGTCGTCGCGGAAATCCTCGACCGGTGAGAAGGCAGTCACGTCGTCGATGATCGCCTGGTAGATATCCTGGCAGGATCGCTCTCCGTTCGAAGTGATGATCTCCGCGATCCGTTCGATCGGGTAGAACTCACCCGCCTCGGTGCGGCGATCGGTCAGCCCGTCCGTGTAGCAGAAGAGGAGATCGCCTTCCTCCAGGCCGATCTCGTGCTCCTCGAACGCCGCCCCCGGGGTAATGCCGAGAAGGTGGCCGGGAATCTCCTCCTGCGTGACTTCTCCCGTGCTGCGCCGGTAGAGAAGAAAGGGAGGGTGAGCGGCGGTCGAGAAAGTCATCCGCCGCCCGTCCTGCGAAAGACGGAAGAGCTGAGCGGTGGCGAATTGAGAAGGAAGGCTGGCCGTGGCCAGGAAGGTGTTCAGCCTGCTCATGAACTCCGCCGGCCCCGTCTCAGGCGCCTCGGAGTGGAAGAAGCTCTTGAGCAGAGAAACGAGGATGGCCGCGGGAAGGCCGTGGCCCGAGACGTCGGCGATCAGCAGGAAGAGCGTGCCGTCCGATTCGAAGAAATCGTAGAAGTCTCCGGAGAGCGTCTCGCTGGGGATGTACGCCGAGCGGATCTCGACGTGGCCGCTGTGGAACTGGCGGTTGGGGAGAAGGGACTCCTGAACGCGGCGCGCGAACTCCAGGTCGTTGCGCAGCCGCTGATAGTGTTGGCGCAGCTCGTCCTGATAGGCCTTGACCCGCAGCAGGGCCCGGACCCGGGCGAGCACCACTTCGAAATCGACGCCCTTGGTCACGTAGTCGTCGGCGCCCGACTCGAATCCCTCGACCAGATTCCTGGCGGAATCCGCGCCGGTGAGCATCAGGACGGGGATGTTCTGCGTGGCGGCGTCGCTCTTGATCTTGCGCGTGACCTCGTAGCCGTCCATGCCGGGCATGCGGTAATCCACGAGGACGCAGTCGGGAGGCTCGGCCTGGATCAGATCGAGTCCTTCGGCACCGGAAGAGGCGTAGTGGACGTTGTAACCGGCGCGGCCGAGCAATCGCCGGACGATCGCGGCGTCGCTCGCATTGTCGTCGATGATGACGATGCGTTCGGGCTTGATCCGCTCCAGTCTCACCGGGGCGGTTACTGTACACTTCCGATTCGGAAATCACAATGCGACTGGTGGTGGGACTCGGCAATCCGGGAGCGGAGTATGCGGGGACGCGGCACAACGTCGGGTTTCGCGTCCTGGATGCATTTGCAGCGCGTCACCGATTGAGTCTCGACACCCATGAAAAGGACGCGCTAACCGCGCGCGGCCGGGTGGCGGGGCAGGGTCTCCTGCTCGCCCGCCCGCTCACCTACATGAATCTTTCCGGTAAAGCCGTCTCTCTTCTGGTCCGGGCCTATCTGGAGAGTCCCGCGGATCTGCTGGTGGTTTACGATGAGATCGATCTGCCGCTCGGGAAGCTGCGGCTGCGCGAGCGCGGTTCCGCCGGAACTCACAATGGGATGGATTCGATCGTACGCTCGCTTGAAACCACCGAGTTTCCGCGCTTACGATTCGGAGTCCGGGGATCGAGCTATTCGAATTCCACCGATCTCGCGGATTATGTTCTTTCCGACTTCGAGCCGGGCGAAGAGCGGGCGGTCGAGGAAGGGATCGAGCGGGCCTGCGATGCGCTGCTTCTTTTCGCGCGCGGAGACCTGCGACGCGCCATGAACACATTCAATCGTGATCCGGAGCCACCCAATGACCCAGCCGGCGACTCTCTCTGAGCTCGAAGCCTCGGGGTGGCGAGAGCGGACCATCAAGGATGAGCTGCGCCGGAACCTGCTCCGGAAGATCGCGGCGCGCGAGCCCGTCTTCTCCGGCATCCACGGATACGAGCGAACGGTGATTCCAGCGCTCCACAACGCGATCCTCGCCCGTCACGACATCATCCTCCTGGGTCTCCGCGGACAGGCCAAGACCCGACTCCTCCGCTCGCTGATTCAGCTGCTCGATGAAGCGATTCCCGTCATCGCGGGTTGCGAGATCAACGATTCTCCCGTAGCGCCCATCTGCAAGAGGTGCCGCCGCCTGGCCCGGGAAAAGGGAGGAGAGCTTCCCATCGACTGGCTCCGACGCGAGGATCGCTACCGCGAGAAGCTCGCAACCCCGGATGTCACGGTCGCGGATCTGATCGGCGACGTCGACCCGATCAAGGCCGCCAACCAGCGGCTCACCTACGCGGACGAGGAAGTCATCCACTTCGGCATCATTCCGCGGACCAACCGCGGCATCTTCGCGATCAACGAGCTTCCCGATCTCGCCCCCCGCATTCAGGTCTCTCTCCTCAACATCCTCGAGGAGAGAGACCTCCAGATCCGCGGCTTTCCGGTGCGGATCCCGCTCGACGTCATGCTCGTCTTCAGCGCGAACCCCGAGGACTACACGAACCGGGGCAACATCATCACGCCGCTCAAGGACCGCATCGACTCCCAGATCCTCACCCACTACCCATCCGACGTGAAGACCGCCATGGCGATCACGCGACAGGAAGCGTGGATGGATCGGAGCGGTATCGAGGCCGAGATCGAGATCCCCGATTACCTCCGGGAGCTCGTCGATTCGATCGCATTCGTGGCGCGGGAGTCGGAGCTCGTCGATCAGTCGTCCGGGGTCTCGGCGAGGATGCCGATCTCGGCGATCGAGATCCTGCTCTCGAACCTCGAGCGCCGCGCCGCACTCACCGGCGATCGCATTGTCTTTCCCCGGCTCTCGGACCTGCAGATGCTTCTTCCCGCGGTGACCGGCAAGGTCGAGATGGTCTATGAAGGCGAGCAGCAGGGTGCGGAAGTCGTAGCCCGGAAGCTGATCGGCGCCGCGGCGGGCCGGCTCTTCGCGAAACACTTTCCACCCGTCGAACGGCCGGGGCGGTCGCGCGCACTGGACGAAGACGATGACGACCCGATGGCCGCCGGACGGCGGGGAGCCCGGCGGGAACGGTCCGCCGAACCGGCGACGGGGGGGGATGATTCAGCCTGGGAGCCGATCCTCGCCTGGTTCGCCGAGGGAAACCGGATCACGCTTTCCGACGAACAGCCCTTCAGCGAGTATCAGCGCGAGCTCTCGCGCGTGCCGGAGCTCGGCGCACTCGCGGATCGCCATTTCAAGCCACGCCATGAGCGGGAGCGCGCCTTTGCCATGGAGCTGGCGTTGGAAGGACTTCATCAGGCTCTCCGGCTCGCGCGCGAGGATCTCGATTCCACGATCACATTCTCGGAGCTCTTGAAGTTCAGCATGTTGAGGACGGTGAAATAGACATGCCCAAACTGACCGCGGAGATTGGCGAGGACCTTTCGAGCCGCATCGATGCGATCGTCCGTGACGGCTGGTTTCCCAGCCGCGAGGCGCTCGTCCGCGAGGCCCTCCAGCAGTTCGCCGAGGCGAAGTCGTTCCTGGGCGACTCCCCTCGCATGATCCAGCGATTCGCCGCGGATGCCCTGAATGAGTCGAAGCCCGAGACCGCGCTCCGATTCGCCGACCGGGCGCTCTCGCTTCTGGTCAGCCAGGAGCATCCCGACCTGCAGCTCTATCAGAGCCTGGTCGAGCTGCGGGTCCAGATCCTTCTGGTGATGAACCGCGCGGCCGAGGCGATGGAAACGCTGCAGGAAGCGCGGGAGAAACTGCCGAACAACCCGGCGATCGCGCGATGGATCGAGAAAGTGAAAATCTGAGTGAGTCAAAAACCAACCCAGAACTTAGAACGAGAGTCAGAAACGAACGCAGAACGCAGAACGATGAATTTAGAAGAGAGTCAGAAACCAACGCAGAACGCAGAACGCAGAACGATGAATTTAGAAAGAGAGTCAAAGACCGACAATAGATGGAGGATTACTTTTTTAGACAAAAGCCTTACGGATTTCGATGAAGTGGAGGTTTCGTTGAGGTTTTCGTTGTTTGTCCCCAACTGTCCGGTTCGAGCTGGCTTACTTTCTAAATTCATCGTTCTGCGTTCTGCGTTGGTTTTTGACTCTCTTCTAAATTCATCGTTCATCGTTCTGCGTTCTGCGTTCATCTTTTGACTCTCTTCCACAATGCGCCATCGCTACTCCCACCTCGATCCCGACCTGATCCGGCGGCTTTTGGCCGAGATCGGGTTGCGGAGGCTCTTCAACCAGCTTCTGCTCCAGGCATCCGGGGATGTACGGGAGGCGATGCGGTGGATGCGCGCGCTTCAGCAACGCGGCTACCTCGATCCCGCCATCGATCTCGATGCCTTTTTCGCGCAGCTTCAGCAGGAAGAGCTCTTCGGACGCGACGGGGAAGGAAATCTCGTCCTCGGTCCGGCCGGGGAGCGCCATATCCGTCGCGAGGCGCTGGAGGAGATCTTCGGTGGACTGCGGAAGTCGGCGGCGGGGCACCACTCGGTGGAGCGCGCGGGGGAAGGGAACGAACAGCTTCCCGAGACGCGCCGCTACCGTTTCGGCGATGACCCGATGTCGATCGACGGGATCCGGACGATTCAGAACGCCAGCCGGCGCGGCGATCCGACGCGTCAGATCTCGATCACGGAGGAGGATCTCGAGGTCCACGAGACCGAGCACGCCAGCGGATGCGCGACCGTGGTGATGATCGACATCTCCCACTCCATGGTCCTCTACGGCGAGGACCGGATCACGCCAGCCAAGAAAGTCGCCCTCGCGCTGACCGAGCTGATTCTCACGAAGTATCCGAAGGACACGATCGACGTCATTCTCTTCGGCGACGACGCCACCGAGGTGCCGATCTCGGAGATTCCCTACATCGACGCGGGGCCGTATCACACCAACACGAAGGCGGGGCTGGAGCTGGCCCAGAACGTCCTTCGCCGGCGAAAGCACACGAACAAGCAGATCTTCATGATCACCGACGGAAAGCCCTCCGCCCTGCACGAAAACGGGGAGCTCTACACGAACTCGTTCGGCCTCGACATGAAGATCGTGAACCGGACGCTGGAGGAAGCGGAGAAATGCCGGCGGGCCCGCATTCCGATCAGCACGTTCATGCTGGCGACCGATCCGGCGCTGGTGAACTTCGTCGACCAGCTCTCACGGATCAACCGTGGCCGCGCCTTCTACTCCTCCACGGATCGCCTGGGAGAGTACATCCTGGCCGATTACATCCGGAATCGGAGAAAGTTCGTTCACTAGAGAGAGTCAAAAACGAACGCAGAACGCAGAACGCAGAACGATGAATTTAGAAGAGAGTCAAAAACCAACGCAGAACGCAGAACGATGAATTTAGAAAGAGAGTCAAAAACTACTTAGAACGATGAATTGTGAAGGGATCGCAACGCTCAGGATGACGTCGCTCGCTGATGTCACCTGCTTTTGACTCTCGTTCCCTTTCAACATTCGTCATTCTGCATTCTGCATTCAGCCTTTGACTCTCTTCTAAATTCATCGTTCTGCGTTCTGCGTTCGTCTTTTGACCCTCTCTTTCAACATTCAACATTCACCATCCCCCCCTGAAATGCCCCTTCGCTCCCCCGCGTTACTCGGCGTGTGAAAAAGTTATTCGGCCTGATTGTCCTCGCCGCGGCTCCCCTCGCCGCCGACAGCACCGCGCTGCGGATGCTGCAGTCCGGCGAGCCTTTCGGTCCGATGTCGCTCCATCTCGCCGGAGTCGACGGCCGAGGGGAAATCATTGCCGTCCTCGACACGGGCGCCGATGTCGACTCCTGCGCCTTTGCGGAGACGGACGGCTCGCTTCCTCCCGTGAACACCGGCACTCCCACGGGGGGACTGGAGGCCGGCCAGGTCGACCACTCGCGGCGCAAAGTGATCGCGTACAACTTCCTTTTTTCCTGCGACCAGTATCCAGGCGTCTCCGGCTGCGACGATCCTCGGGATCCGCGCGACTGGGACAACCTCGGGCATGGGACCATTGCGGCATCTCTCGCCGCCGGGAATCGCGCCCCGTTCTCTGCGACCGATGAGGGGGACGGCATGGCTCCCGGCGCGCAGCTCATCATCCAGGACGCCGGGTTCCTGGCCTCATCGGCCTGCCAGATCCCCGGACTCGGCTGCCCGCCACGCGACGTTCGTTCCATCCTCCAGCAGGCCCATCTTCAGGGCGCGCGCATCCAGTCGCATCAGTGGGGCGACCGGATGGGAAGCTTCAGCGAGCTCGCGCGGCAGATCGACGAGTTCGCGCATGAGAATCCCGAGGCGGTCATCGTCTTCAACTCCGGGAACGCCGGCGAGGCAGGGGAGCGATCGGTGATCAGCCCCGGCCTGGCCAAGAACACCATTCAGGTCGGCGGCACGCGATCCGTCAACATCGAAGACGCGGTGGTCTGGGAGCGGAGCGGCCGGGGACCGACCGACGGTGGACGGATCAAGCCGGACCTCGTCGTTCCTTCCTATGTCTATGGATCGACGGGCGACGGCGATGTCACGACGGGAAACTGTGAGGGCACCTTCTCGGCGGGAACCTCCTGGTCTGCCCCCCTGGTCGCCGGCGCGGCCGCGGTGATCCGCCAGTTCTATCGCGAGGGACGCCAGGAGAGCGGCGAGCCTTCCCCATCGCGCGGTTTCGAGCCGAGCGCGGCGCTCGTCAAGGCGACCCTCGTCGCATCGACGCATAGGGTTCCGTTCGTGCAGCGGAACTCCGCCTGGATCGAATCGGCCCCGACCCCTTCGGGAGAGCAGGGCTTTGGTTTCCCGGTGCTGGGGCGCGTTCTCCCGACCGCCCCTTCGAGCGCAAGGCTCCTGATCACCGACGACCGCGAAGGTCTGGCTCCCGGCGGCGTCTTCGAGCGAAGGGTCGAGATCCGCTCGGGTGGAACGATTCGCATCGCCCTCGCCTGGACGGATTATCCATCCGCCGACGGGTCCCTCGTCCACGATCTCGATCTCGAGTTGATCGGAGCCTCGGGGCAGCGCTTCGTCGGCAACGCCGCGCTCACCGGCGGCACGCCCGATCGGATGAACAACGTCGAGAAAGTCGAGCAGGGCGAGCTGTCCGCAGGAGTCTGGACCATTCGCGTCCGCGCCGAGCGCGTCACCGGGGCGCAGCCCTTCGCGCTGGTGATCTCGGGTGATCTCGAGCCGGAGGGGGCGCGCCGGCGACTTGTCCGGCGAAGGTGACCGTCCCCGAGCGCGCGTCATGCGCGACGCGCGTCCTACGCCCTTCCTGGACCGCTCTCATGACTTCTGAGCGGAGGCCTTGGTTTTCTCGGGGGCCCGCAAAAAGTCGGGGTCGAAAAACTCGCGGATCGCGCAGAGCATCGCTGCCAGGATCGGAACAGCCACGAGCAGTCCGGCGAAGCCGCCGAACAACGCGAAGAGGGCGCCGCCGATGACTGTCACGAGGGGGGGCAGCTCGACTCCTTCCCTCATGACGATGGGAGTGATGACGTTGCTCTCGATCTGCTGGATCACGATATAGGCGAGCAACACCCAGAGTGCTTTCTCGGGCGAGTCGACGAAGGCGATCAGAATGGCTGGGATCGCGCTGAGCAGAGGGCCGAAGAGCGGAATGAACTCGGCGAGCCCGGCCAGGACTCCGAGAGCCACCGCCGCTTCAACGTCGAGAAGCAGAAGGACTCCCGTCGTCAGGAGGCCGATCACGCTCATGCTGATCAGCTGCGCCACCATCCAGCGCCGCCAGAGGCGGGCGAGATCTCTCAGGAAATTCGACATTCGCTCACGCGCGGCCTTGGGAGTGAGCTGAAGAATTCCACGTCGGTAGACGTCCGGAGAGGCCGCCGTATAGATGGCCACCACCAGAATCAGAATCACGGCTCCGACCGCCCCGGCCACCGTGGCGAAGATGGAAAAGAGATGACCCGCGATTTTTCCGGATTCGTTCGTCGCTCTTTCCTGAAGGGTGTCCACCAGATCACCCTTCTCGTCGCCGCCAGGGCTCGGATCCGTTCCCAGGGAGCTCCCGATCCACGTCTCGAGCCGCTCGAGCGCTTCAGGGACCCTCTGTCGCAACGACTCCTGCTGTTCGCTCAGGGTCGGTCCGAGCCAGTTTCCGAGCAGCCAGACGGAGCCGACGAGGGTGGCGAGCAGCATGAGGATCGCCAGCGGCCGCGGGACCTTCCGCCGCTCGAGCCAGTCGGCGCCCGCCGAAAGAACCAGACCGAAAAGGACCCCCAGGGTGGCGATGAGAAACAGGTGCCGGGCGAACCAGAGGAGGAGAAATCCGGTGACGACCAGGCCGTAGATCGTGGCCCGGAGGACAGTCCGGTCTGAAGTCTGGAACGCGCCCCCGCTCACAAAAGTGGCAAACGCAAAACCAATGCCCTGTCCAGTCCGGCAAGCATTGTGAACTGCTTTCCATCAGTGAGATCCTTGGTCTGGTTCGTCCTCGGTGCGCTCGTCGCCCTCGTCGCGGTCCTTCTGGCCATGAACCTGACGGGCGGAGGCGATGACGTGAAGAGGACCATCTCACCTCCCTTCGATACGGGATCGCCTCAGTTCCCCAGGACGATGGGACAGATCCTCGGCCCTCCACTGGTCGGAGGCAACGGGGTGGACGCATTCGTCAATGGGGACGAGATTTTCCCTGCGATGCTCACAGCGATCCGCGGCGCGCAGGAGTCGATCACTTTCGAGACGTTCATTTACTGGGAAGGGCGGATCGGGCGGACACTGGCCGGTGAACTGGCGCGAAAGGCGCGAGAAGGGGTCGCCGTCCACGTTCTCATCGATTGGTACGGAAGCCAGAAGATGGACGAGACTTCGCTCGATCTGATGCGCGATGCGGGCGTCGAGATCCAGATCTATCGCCCGATCCGTTGGTACACGCTCGATCGGATCAACAACCGGACCCACAGGAAGATCCTGGTGGTCGACGGCCGGGTCGGATTCACCGGCGGGGTGGGTATCGCCGATTCCTGGCTCGGAGACGCGAGGTCGCCCGAGGAATGGCGCGATACACACTTTCGGATTCAGGGGCCCGTCGTCGCACAACTGCAGGCCGCGTTTCTCGACAACTGGGAGCGCAGTCGCGGAGTTCTGCTGCTGGGGGATGCCTACTTTCCAGAACTGCAACCGGAAGGTTCGACGCAAGCCCAGGTATCGACCAGCTCCCCTGAGGACGGAAGCGAGAGAGCGCGTCTGCTCTATCTCGTTTCGATCGCCGCGGCACGTCGGACCATCGATCTTTCGACCGCGTACTTCATTCCGGACGAAGCGTCGATCCAGTCCCTGGTCGAGGCGAGAGGCCGGGGAGTCCGGGTACGGATCATCGTTCCGGGGCCGCATGTCGATCTCGAGGTGACGCGCCGCGCCAGCCGTGCGCTCTGGGGCCCGCTGCTTCGGGCCGGTGTCGAAATCCACGAATATCAGCCGACGATGTTTCACGTGAAGACGATGGTCGTGGATGGGCTTTGGAGCTCCGTCGGCTCCACGAACTTCGACGAACGCTCATTCAAGCTCAACGATGAGGCGAATCTCAATGTTCTCGATCCGGCGTTTGCGGCCGCCAGGATCCAGGAGTTCGAGAGGGATCTGGCTCACTCGAAGCAGGTGACCTGGGAATCGTGGTCTCGGCGACCCTGGAAGGAAAAGGCGCGCGAGCGACTCTCCGCACTCCTGAGGTGGCAGCTGTGAGATCGACTCGGTGAGGATCGGGCTGACGCGGAATAGGATGAATCCTGGCGTTTCAGTCTCTTGCCGGTATTGACGTCACGCCGTCTCCCGCGGCTCGATGACCTCCAGCCCCCCCATGTAACTGCGCAGCGGCGCGGGGATCACCACGGACCCATCGCCCCGCTGGTAGTTCTCGAGGATGGCGACCAGCGTCCGCCCTACGGCGAGCCCCGATCCATTGAGTGTGTGGACGAATCCACTCTTCCGGTTCTCATCCCGGTAACGGATGCCCGCCCGCCGCGCCTGGAAGTCCCGGAAATTCGTGCATGAGGAGATCTCGCGGAAGCCGTTCTGGCCGGGAAGCCAGACCTCGAGGTCGTAAGTCTTCGCCGCGCCGAACCCCATGTCTCCGGTCGAGAGGGTCACCACGCGATGGTGGAGCCCGAGCTCCTTCATCACCGCCTGCGCATGTTCCGTCAGCCGCTCATGCTCGCTCTCGGAGTCATCGGGCATCGTGAACTTCACCAGCTCCACCTTGTCGAACTGGTGTTGACGGATGAGGCCCCGGGTGTCCTTTCCGTACGATCCCGCCTCGCTTCGAAAACAAGGTGTGTATGCGCAATAGGAGAGGGGAAGGATCGCCGCGGCGAGGAACTCGTCCCGATGAAGGTTCGTCAGCGGAACTTCCGCGGTCGGGATCAGAAACTGATTGCGGTCTCCCTCCAGCCGAAAGAGGTCGCTCTCGAACTTCGGAAGCTGACCCGTTCCGCGGAGGGAATCTCCGTTCACGATTGCCGGTGGCCAGACTTCGGTGTAGGCGTGCCTGCGGCTGTGAAGGTCGAGCATGAACGAGATCAGCGCGCGCTCGAGACGCGCTCCTTCGCCGAAAAGAAAAGAAAAGCGAGCCCCCGAGACTTTCGAGGCGCGCTCGAAATCGAGGATGCCGAGCCGCTCGCCGATCTCCCAGTGCGGAAGCGGATTGAAATCGAGCTGCGGCCGTTCTCCCCATTCGCGCTCGATCCGGTTCGCGCTTTCGTCGGGGCCGATCGGGACGCTGTCGTCGGGAACGTTCGGAAATCCCAGCTCGAGCCCCTCCATCTCGAGCTCGAGCGCCGCGAGTCGCTCGTCGAGCTCTTTGATCTGATCGCCCACCTCCTTCATGGCCGCGATCTGCTCGGAAGCATCCTGCTTGCTCTTCTTGAGCTGCGCGATCTCCTGCGACGCGACGTTCCTCCGGTTCTTCAGGGTCTCCACCTTCTGGATCGTCTCCCGCCGTTCCCGATCGAGATCGAGAAAGCGGTCGAGCTCGACGACGGCGCCGCGGTCGTCGAGCGCCTTCCGGTAGCGGTCTGCGGAATCCCTGAGAAAATCGCGCGAGAGCATCGGCGGATTGTAACGGGTTGCATTTCGATCCGGAGCCTCCTCCGCGAAAAGAGGATCACCCGGTTTGCGTCGGAAGCGGGCGGGCCCCCACCTCTCCTGGCTGGAGTTCGGAGAGGCTCTGTTCGAGCGCCCGTGTCCGCTGCCCGGAACCTCGCGGCGCGCCGGAACGTATCCTTCGTGCCCGGCGCGCTGGCGGAATAGTGCCTCCAGCCGGGTCGTTTTCGGCCGCGGGGGACAACTTGAAGCGAACCAGCCTCATATTTCTGCTGCTGATCTGCGTCGCCGGAAGCGCCGACGCGGCGGCAAAGTGGCACAAGAGCGTCCAGGAAGCCAGGAACGCCGCGGCCGCGAAGAAGCAGATGATCTTCGTCGATCTCTTCGCCGACTGGTGCGGCTGGTGCCACCGCTTCGACCGCGAGATCGTCCCCTCGGAGGTCTTTCAGAACGCGACGAAGAACATGGTTCTCCTGCGCGTCGACACCGAGGATCGGGGAGAGGGGACGCGGCTCTCGCAGCAGTTCGGGATCCAGAGGCTTCCTTCATTCCTGATTCTCAACCACGACATGACGGTCGTCGCGAGACTCGAAGGGTTCGCTCCCGCGGATGGGTTCGTCAAGAACATGAACATCCATCTCGCCGAGTACGACAAATTCCGGAAGAATCTCGAGAACGAATCGAAGCTCGATGCGGCGGCGAAGCTGCAGCTCGCCAGTCAGCTTCTCGCCCGGCAGGATCTGGAGGGCGCCGAGAAGCGCTTCCGCGTCCTCGCCACTGACGCCAAGGCTCCCGCTGCGACGCGAAACGAGGCGCTTTACCTTCTGGCCTACTCCGAGTCGCAGGCTGGGCGGAAGGACGCGGCTCTCGGCACGGTCAATCAGGTCCTCGAGAAAAAGCCGGCCGGAGATCTCGGGGAGCGGGCCATGCTCCTGAGGGCGGAGATCCTGATGCAAAAGCGCGATTTTCCGGCCGCGCTGGCCGCCTACCGGAAGTTCAAGCTGGCGCACCCCGACTCACCGCATCTCCGCACCGTCAACGCCTACATCCCCCAGCTCGAAATGGTCGTCGGGACGAATCAGAACTGATGAGGCTCGGAAGTCTGCCTCTCACACTCCTCGTCGCTCTCCTCCTTCGACTCTCACCTGAAGCCACCGCGATTCCTCTTCCCGGCTCTCTTCCGGGGGCGCCTGGGCAGACCCCCATCCCCGAGACTCTCGTCACGCTTTCGCTGGAAGTCGAAACGGGCGGCAGGAATCCCGGCGATCCAATTCGCGGCGCGGCGGTC
>DATLEY010000020.1:0-3464 GCA_035525215.1 Thermoanaerobaculia bacterium
GCTGTTCGCGAACTCTCCGGCGGAGACCAAGACGGAAACCGAGGGCGCGTTCGTACAGGCATTCGCCGATCAGATGGGCAACATCGGTGCGATGGTCGTCGCCATACTCGCCGCGGTTTTCTTCACGATCCTTCTGGTCGCGGCGAACACGATGGCGCAGGCGGTGAGGGAGCGGACCCAGGAGCTTGGTGTTCTCAAGGCGATCGGTTTCACCGACCGGCAGGTTCTCGGTCTCGTCCTGATCGAGTCGACCCTCATCGCCGCCGTCGGAGGAGCGATCGGCCTCGCGGTCGGCTGGATGCTGATCGCGCAGGGAGATCCCACGGGCGGCGGCCTCCCGGTCTTCTATTTCCCGCTGGATGATCTCGTCGCCGGAATCCTTCTGGTGATCGGGCTCGGACTTCTGGCCGGCCTGATTCCGGCGCTGCAGGCGATGAAGCTCAATACAGTGGAAGCGCTGAGGAGAGGATGATGCTGAACTGGCTTTCTCAGGTGGCCGCGCTCACCCGGTTCAACCTTCAGACGCTTCCGGAGCGAAAGGGCAGCGCCTTCGCCGCCATGGTCGGAATCGCCGGCGTCGTCGCCGTTCTCGTCGGAGTCCTTTCGATCGGGGCGGGATTTCAGGCAACGATGACGGCAGCCGGCTCGGCCGATTCCGCCGTGGTCCTGCGGGCGGGATCCGACAGTGAGCTCACGAGCGGCCTGTCGCGTGACGAGGTCAGGATCATCGCGGACGCACCGGGAGTCGCCGTTCGGAACGGGATCCAGCTCGCCTCGGCGGAGCTCTTCGTCATCGTGAATCTTCCAAAGAAGTCGACCGGTACCGATGCGAACGTTCCGATGCGCGGAGTCGAGCGGGAAGCCTTTCTCGTGCGGCCGGAGCTTCAGATCACCGAGGGACGGATGTTCGAGTGGGGAAGGAACGAGGTGATCGTGGGACGGGCGGCGCGGATGGAGTTCGCGGGGCTCGACATCGGCAATCGCCTGCAGTTCGGTCAGAACGAATGGGAAGTCGTCGGTGTGTTCGAGTCGGGGGGAAGCCTCAACGAGTCGGAGATATGGGCGGACGCGGCGGTCGTGCAGCCAGCCTATCGCCGCGGAAGCACCTACCAGATCGTCATTGCGAAGCTGGCATCCGCCGGGATGTTCCAGGAGTTCAGGGATGCGCTGACGGCGGATCCTCGCGTGAACCTGAAGATCGTCCGTGAGACGGATTACTACGCGGGGCAGGCGGCGACGCTCTCGCGCCTCATTTTCGTGCTCGGAACATTGATCTCCAGTCTGATGGCGATCGGAGCGATCTTCGGAGCCCTCAACACGATGTACACGGCCGTCGCCGCGCGCACGCGCGAGATCGCGACTCTCAAGGCACTCGGGTTCAGAGGCCTTCCCGTGGTCATCTCGGTGCTCGCGGAATCACTGATCCTCGCTCTCGTCGGAGGTGCGATCGGAGCCGTCGTGGCGTACTTCGCCTTCGACGGATTCCGGACGGCGACGATGAACTGGCAGAGCTTCAGCCAGATCGCCTTCGCTTTCCGGGTGACGCCCGCAATTCTGATTCAGGGCCTTTTCTACGCGGTCGTGATCGGCATGATCGGAGGACTGTTCCCTGCCATCCGTGCCGCGCGAATGCCGACCGCGACCGCGTTGCGGGAGTCGTGAGGCTCTTCGATATGATGCACTCCGCGAAAGGAGATCCCATGTCCAGAATCAGCTCCCGGTTCATCCTCACAGTCATTCTGTGTTCCTTCGCCGTCCTGGCTCTCCACGCTCAGCAACCGCCGGAACCGGCGGAGGGCCACGAGTCGGAGATCGCTCCCGTTCCGGAAGAGATCGCCGAGAAGAAGGAGGGGGCGGAGCAGGAGAAGTGGGACGTATCCGCGCCGCCGGGACCGAAATACACCGCGACGATCGACGCGCGCGAAGGGACCTGGATCAGCCTCGACGTGAGCCCCGACGGAAGAGAAATCGTCTTCGATCTGCTCGGCGACATCTACGCCCTCCCGATCGACGGCGGACAGGCCCGCAATCTGACCTCGGGTATCCCGTGGGACATGCAGCCCCGTTACAGTCCCGACGGCGAGTGGATCGCGTTCACGAGCGACCGCTCGGGTGGAGACAACCTCTGGATCATGAGACGCGACGGGAGTGATCCTCAGCAGGTGACCAAGGAGACGTTCCGGTTGCTCAACAGCCCCGTCTGGACGCCGGATGGCCAGTACGTCGCGGGGCGCAAGCACTTTACTTCGCGACGCTCGCTCGGCGCAGGCGAGATCTGGCTCTACCACCGCAGCGGTGGCGGCGAAGGTCTGCAGATGACCGAAAAGCCGAACGATCAGAAGGACCTCGGCGAGCCGGCCTTCTCGCCCGACGGCAACTACCTCTACTACAGCCAGGACACCACGCCGGGCGCAGTGTTCGAGTACAGCAAGGACGTTCACGCGGGGATCTACAGCATCAGGCGTCTCAATCGCGAAACGGGCGAAACCGACACGATCCTCTCGGGTCCCGGCGGAGCGATTCGCCCGACTCCCTCCGGGGATGGACGATCACTGGCGTTCATCCGCCGGGTCGGGCTCGACACGGTCCTTCACGTGATGGACCTCCGAAGCGGCGCCATCAGGCCGCTGTTCCGCGGACTCGATCGCGACATGCAGGAGACGTGGGCAATTCACGGCGTGTATCCATCGATGGCGTGGACGCCGGACGATCGGGCGATCATCGTGTGGGGTGGCGGGAAGATTCACAGAGTCGACGTCGCAACCGGCGAAGCGACGGTCATCCCGTTTCATGTGCAGGACGAGCGGACGATGACCGAGGTGGTGCGATTTCCGATAGAGGTAGCGCCATCGACGTTCGAGCCGAAGATGCTGCGGTGGGTCTCTGTATCCCCCGACGGTCGCCAGGTGATCTACCAGGCGATCGGCTATCTCTGGATTCGTGATCTTCCCGATGGAACACCGCGGCGGCTGACGAGCCAGACCGATCGCCTCGAGTACTACCCCTCCTGGTCGAGCGACGGCAGATCGATCGTGTACACGACATGGAACGACGCACGGCTCGGCGAGGTGCGACTCATCGGAACGAACGGGCGGAACGAAAGGGTGCTCGTCAGTGAGCCGGGCCATTACATCGAACCGGCCCTCAGCCCCGACGGCCGCGCGGTGGTCTACAGGAAGATCCGCGGCGGGTATCTGACCTCACCCGAGTACTCCTTCGATCCCGGTCTCTACACCGTGCCCGTGAGTGGCGGCGAGCCTCGCCGGCTCCTGGCCGATGGAGTGGAGCCTCAGTTCGCCCGCGACCCCGAACGTGTCTTCTATACGCACTTCGGCGCCGAGGGCGTTCGCCAGCTCCGGAGCATCCATCTCAACGGCAGCGAGGAGCGCACCCACTACACCAGTGAGAACGCCATGGAGTTCGCGGTCTCTCCGGATGGGCGATGGCTCGCGTTCACCGAACAG
>DATLEY010000046.1:0-9808 GCA_035525215.1 Thermoanaerobaculia bacterium
TGAGCGGAGTACTCGTCCCGAAGCAAGGGGTCCCAAACGCTGGTGCAGTCGAGGTGTCTCATGAAGGGATTGCTCATCGATTTTCGCCACGCGGCGCGCGCGATCCGCAGAAGTCCCGGATTCTCCCTGATCTCGATCGCCATCCTCGCTCTCGGCATCGGCGCGAACACGGCGATCTTCAGCCTGGTCGACGTGATCCTGTTCCGCGAGCTCCCCATCCACGAGCCGGCGAACGTGGTCAGGCTCTTCGCCGAGGGGAACGACCCGGGGGGACTCTCAACTTCTTCGTATCCGTCCTACCTCGACTACCGCGACCAGGTGAGCTCCGTCGAAGATCTCGCCGCGTACTCGAGTGGTAACGCGATGAACCTCACCGTCGACG
Organism: Thermoanaerobaculia bacterium; assembly: GCA_035525215.1. GTDB lineage: Bacteria > Acidobacteriota > Thermoanaerobaculia > Gp7-AA8 > Gp7-AA8 > DATLEY01. The sequence goes on from DATLEY010000046.1 coordinate 383, forward strand.
AGAGAGCTCCGGAGCGGGTCAGCGGCGCGATCGTCACCGGAAACTTCTTCGAAATGCTCGGAGTGAAGGCGTCCGTGGGCCGGATGATCTCCCCCCTGGACGACGTCCCCGGCGGAGGCGCCGTCGTGGTCCTGAGTGATCGGCTCTGGTCGGAGAAGTTCGGCAGGGAGACCTCGATCCTCGGGAAAACGGTGCGGCTGAACAGCGAGACGTTCACGGTCGTGGGCGTGGCGCCACGGGAGTTCTGGGGACTCGACCTCGACGAGCCTGCGCAGCTGTGGGTACCGATGTCGATGACGGCGGCGGCTCTGCCGCAGTATGCGGCCGAGATGATCGGCGACCGCCGCTTCTCGTGGCTCGACGTCGTGGGCCGCCTCCGCGAGGGAGTGACGATCGAGCAGGCCGAAGCGGAGATCCGGGCGATCGGAGTCCGGCGATCCGCGAGCCAGCAGATGGCCGACCCGCTCGGGACGCTGCGGCCGGCGAACGGGGTGGCGCGCGGCACGAGCAATGCCACGGACGCGATGACGCGAATCTCGTGGATCCTCCTCGCGGTCGTCGCGGTCGTACTCCTCATCGCGTGCGCGGACGTCGCGGGGCTGATGCTGGTGCGGAGCGAGCGGCGACAGCACGAGATCGCGCTGCGACTCGCGATGGGGAGCGGGAAAGCTCGCATCGCGCGCCAGCTCCTGGTCGAGAGTCTCCTACTGTCCGTAGTCGCATCCGTGGGGTCGATTTTCGTGGCGCTCTGGTGCGTGCGGGCTTTCCTCCTGGCGCTACCGCCCGATTTCTCCCTCCCCTTCCAGGTCGCGACCAACGTGATCGACCTCCGGGTGCTGACGTTGACCGCCGCGATCGCCCTGGTCTCGACCGTCATCTTCGGAACGGTACCGGCGGTGCGCGGAATGAGGAGCGAGCTTCTCCCCTCCCTTCGTAACGAGACGAGTCGCGGCTCGCGCCGGTCCCGCTCCGCGCAGGGCTTCGTCGTGCTGCAGGTCACGCTCGCGGCGGTGCTGCTGGTCGCTGCCGGACTTCTCGTCCGGACTCTGATCGAGGTGAGCGCCGTGAATCCCGGATTCGAGCCCGCCGGAAAAGTGGTCGCGACAATCGATCTCGCGCGAGCCGGCTATGCCGACACGGAACGTCCTGCCGCCTGGGCGCGCATCCTGGAAGAGGCTCGGCGCCTGCCCGGAGCTGGCGCGGCCGCGCTCGGGAAGACAGTTCCCGTTCAGAGCAGCGGTATGCGACACAGCGTCAGGATCGGAGGGTACACGCCGCCGCCCGGCACTTTTCCCAACGTCGATCTGAACATCGTCACGCCGGGCTACTTCGAGGCGCTCGGCGTCCCGATCCTCAGCGGACGCGATTTCACGGAAACCGACGTCGAGGATGGAAGAGCCGTCGTCCTGATCAACCGCGCGATGGCTGATCGCTACTGGCCGGGGCGCAATCCGATCGGGCAATGGATCGGTGAGCTCGAAGCCGAAGTGATCGGGATCGTTGCGAACGTCCGCAATCGATCGCTCCGTGACGAGCCTGCGCCGATGGCCTATCGCCCACTCTCCCAGCTCGGCATGAGCGGAATGACGCTTCTGGTCTCGAGCGCGCGCCCCGAAGGAGCCATGACCCGGGAGCTCACCGAGACGGTCCGCGCGATCGATCCGGACCTTCCTCTGTTCGATGTCTGGTCGCTTCGGAGAAAGCTCGGGTTCGCGATGGCCCAGGAGCGCCTGTTGACCAGCCTGCTCGGCGCATTCGCGCTGCTCGGTCTGCTTCTGGCAGCCGGGGGCCTCTACTCGCTGATTGCCTATCGGACCGAGTTGCGACGGAAGGAGTTCGGAATCCGGATGGCGCTCGGCGCTGAGCGGAGGATGATCCTCTCGTCGGTCCTGCGCGAGTCGCTCGCGCTCACACTCACGGGCCTGGTTCTCGGCATCGCGATCGCGGCGGCGCTCACGCGCTTCGCCGCGGCACTCCTCTTCGGCGTTTCCCCTCTCGACCCGATCACCTTCGCCGCCGCGGCGGTCCTGCTGCTCGCGGCCGGAGCCGTCGCAGGACAGATTCCGGCGCGGCGTGCGATGAACACGGACCCGGCGACGATACTGCGCCATGAGTGAGGCCATTCGATGAGCTCGATCCTGCAGGACATCCGATACGCAGTACGCATGCTTCTCCGCTTCCCGGGGTTCACGCTTCTCGCGATCTCCACCCTGGTTCTGGGGATCGGCGCGAACACGGCGATCTTCAGCATCGTGAACTCCGTCCTGCTCGAGCCGCTGCCGTACGCGGCGCCGGAAGAGCTGGTCCGGATCTACTCGACGAGTCCGGACTTTGACAGGGGCGGCGCAAACCCACTCGACGCTCTCGACTGGCGCGCGCAGAACCGGTCGTTCGAGACTCTCAGCATTCATCACAACAGCGAGATGACGGTTTCGATCGGCGCCGAGCCGATGCGGGCCGCCGTCACCCGGGTCACCGCGAATTTCTTCGACATGCTCGGAATCCGGCCGCCTCTCGGCAGAACGTTCCTCCTCGAGGAAGAAACGGTCGGGAACCACCAGGTCGCCCTCATTTCGCATGCTTTCTGGCTCGCCTATTTCGGAGGAGACACCGACATCCTCGGGCGCACGTTTCAGATCGGGGAGACGCCCTACGAAGTGATCGGCGTCCTCCCGCGCGGATTCCGCACTCCGCTGCGCGGCAATGCGGGAGAGCCTGCGATCTACCGGCCGATGGCCCTGAACCTCGAACAGGTCGGGCGGGGCGGCCACTTCATGCAGGTCATCGCGCGCCTTCGCTCCGGAGTCACGATCGAACAGGCGCAGCAGGAGATGATCGCGCTGACCGAGGCGATCGAGCAACGCTTCCCGGATCAAAAGACGGATCGGCGCGCCCGGGTGGTCTCTCTCACCGAGAACATCGTCGGCGACTACCGAAAGAGCCTGACCGTCCTGATGATCGCGGTGGGGTTCGTTCTCCTGATCGCCTGCACGAACGTCGGCGCGCTGTTCATGGCGCGGGCGGCGACGAGGCAGCGAGAGATCTCCGTTCGAGCCGCGATGGGCGCCACGCGCTGGCAGCTGATCCGGCAGGTCTTCGTGGAATCGCTGGTGCTCTCCCTGGCTGGCGGCGCCATTGCCGTCCTGGTCGGCGCGTGGCTCGCGTCGGTCATCGCGACGGCGGGGAGCGATCTGGTTCCGCGGATCGAATCGGTCGGCGTGGATGGACGCGTGCTCGCGTTCACCGCCGCGGCGGCGGTCTGCGGCGCGCTTCTCTTCGGCCTCCTTCCCGCGATCCATCTCGCCAGGGGTCGCGGCCCGGCCGCGCTCCACGACAGCGCGCGCGGGATGGCGGGGAACCGCGACATCCGCCGGACTCTTCGCTGGATGATCGTGGCGGAAGTCGCGTTCTCGATCATTCTTCTCACCAGCGCCGGTCTGGTCATTCGCAGTCTCTGGACGCTTTCTTCCGTGGAGCCGGGCTTCGACGTCGAGCGCCTGCTGTTCGTTCCCGTGGCGCTCTCCGGAGAGCGCTATGCTGAGGAGGCCCAGGTCGTCGCGTTCTGGGACGAGATCGAGGCGCGCCTGGTGCGCCATCCCGAGATCGCTTCGGTGTCGGCCACCAACATTCTCCCGTTCAGCGGCGGACATTCCTGCGACGGCTACGAGGTGGAGGGAGATCCCGAGATGGCGGGATCGCTCCGTCCCTGCGCCGAGGTGCGAAGGGTCACCGAGAGCTATTTCGAAACGATGGGCATCCAGCTCCTCCGGGGGCGAGGATTTCTCCCCTCCGACCAGCCCGAGACGACACACGCCATCGTGATCAGTCAGTCCCTCGCCAGGCGCATCGGTGGAGATCCCATCGGAAAGAGGTTGCGCGCGGGGAGCATGGCTGACGATCAGTGGGGAGAGATCGTCGGAATCTCGGCGGATATCCGGCATTTCGGCCTCGCGGAAGAGCCGTTTCCAGAGCTCTACATTCTCAACAGGCAGCAGACGACCTGGTGGATGACGCTGATCGTCCGCGTCCGCGGTGATCAGTCCGCAGCGGCAGTGCCGATCGTGCGGCGCGAGACGCGGGAGCTCGATCCGACCATCCCGCTCAATAAGCTCGAGCCGATGAGTGCTCTCGTCTGGCGATCGCTCGGCGAGAACCGGCTTCGCGCCATTCTCTTCGGGGGCTTCGCCCTCATTGCTCTGGTGCTGGCGGCGTGCGGCATCTATGGCGTGCTCTCGCACGGAGTCGCGAACCGCACGCGCGAGCTCGGAGTCCGGATGGCGCTCGGAGCGGACCGGCGAACCCTTCTCGGGTCCGTGCTGCGAGAGTCGCTCCGCACGACCCTTCTCGGAGTGGCCATCGGAACTCTCGGAGCGCTGGCGATCGCGCGCCTCATGGAATCGCTGCTCTTCGGGATCAGCTCCGTCGATCCCATGACCTTCATTCTGGTGATCCTCCTGCTGGTCGTCGTGGCGATGGCGGCCAGCTGGCTTCCCGCCCGGCGCGCCATGCGCGTCGATCCCGCCACCGCACTCAGATCGGAGTAAGAGATGACGACCCTTTTCCGTGAAGTCAGTCTGGCTCTCCGCACACTTCGCAAAACGCCGACGTTCGCCATCGTCGCGCTGCTGACCATCGCCATCTCCGTTGGCGCCACGGTGTCGATCTTCAGCGTGGTTCACGGGATCCTTCTCGATCCCCTTCCCTACCCTTCGCCCGAGCGGCTGGTGATCGTCTGGCAGACCGATGCTCACAACGATTCGTGGAGCGAGGCCGCCTCCGTTCCGGACTATCTCGACTGGAAGCGGGAGGCGACGCAGTTCGAGGCGCTGGCGGCCAACACTTCCAAACAGGTGAACTTTCTCCCCGCGGGAGGAACACCCGAGCGGCTCGCAGCTTCCGCCATCACGCACGACTTCTTCGATGTCCTCGGCGTCCAGCCGCTTCTCGGCCGCTCCTTCACGGCGGAGGAAGATCGCATCGGCGCGCCTCCATCGGTGATCCTCACCTGGAGCCTCTGGAGGGAGCGCTTCGGCGGCAACCCTGGAGTGCTCGGACAGACGATCAACCTCGACGGAAGAGAGCACACCATCGTCGGTGTGACGTCGCGCACGCTGTGGCTCGGGGACGAGGTCGCGGTTCTGGTGCCGGCGATGCCGGCGATGGGCGAGTTCACCGAAATGCGCGGCGTTCACAACGCGCTGGTCTGGGGACGTCTCGCCGACGGCGCCTCGATGCGCGATGCGCAGGAGGAGATGAGCCGCATCTCGGTCGCGCTCGAGCGCCTTCATCCTGACGACAACACGGGACGCGGAGCGCGCGTCGAGGCGCTGCACGAAGCGATCGTCGGCGATGTCCGCCGTCCCATCACGATTCTCTTCGGTGCGGCACTCCTCGTGCTGCTCATCGGCTGCGCGAATGTCGCGGGTCTGCTCATCGCTCGCGGCATCTCCCGGACGCCCGAGATGGCGCTACGCGTCTCGCTCGGCGCGGGGCGCGGAACGTTGATCCGGCAGCTCCTCATCGAATCGATCACGCTGTCTTTCCTCGGAGGAGCCTTCGGCGTGGCGATTTCCTACTGGGGCGTCCGGCTTCTGACCGCCCTGGCCCCCGAATCGACCCCCCGGATCGAGAATGTCGCGCTGAACTCCGCGGCCCTGACCTTTGCGCTCGCCGCGTCGCTGATCTGCGGATTGATCTTCGGACTCGGCCCCGCCATCCGCATCTCGCGGCAGGCCCTCGCCCGCACGATGCACACCTCCGCGCGAGGATCGATCGGAGGAGGGAGCGCGAAATCGCGCCAGCTGCTGGTCGTGGGAGAGATCGCCCTCGCCGTCATTCTCACCACCGGGGCGGGACTGATGATCCAGAGTTTCTGGAACATCCTTCGCGTCGACCCGGGGTTCCAGCCGCAGGGACTGGCGACCTTCGACGTCACTCTTCCCGAAGCCCGTTACCCCTCACCGACGAGGGCAGTCTACCCGGAGTGGCCCGAGGTGATCCGGTTCTACGACAGCTTCCTCGAGGAGCTTCGGGCCACGCCGGGAATCGAGTCCGCCGCCATCGCCATGAACCATCCCCTTCGCCGAGGATGGACCTCGACGGTCACGGTTGATGGACGAGAACCGGTGGAAGGACCTCGGGATGAACAGAGGATCCGCGCGGTCTCGCCCGGCTATTTCGCGACCGTCCGATCGCCGGTCCTGCGGGGGCGGGATCTCAACGCGGATGATCGCTCCGACTCCCCCTTCGTGGTGCTCGTGAACCAGACCTACGCCAATCGCTATTTCCCGAACGAGGATCCGATCGGCAGGACGATCAGCTTCTGGGGAAAATCGCGCACGATCGTCGGCGTGGCCGGCGATGTGCGGTTCATGGGGCTGCGCGAAGATGTCGATCCCGCGATCTATCCTCCCCTGACGCAGGTTCCGCAGTCGCAGTTCGCAGTGGTCTTCCGCGCCGGCCCCGATCCGATGGCTCATTTCGGAGCAGTGAAAGCCGCGCTGGCCAGAGTCGAGCCGACGACGGCTCCGGCAAATGTCCGGTCGCTCGATCAGGTGGCGAGTGAAGCGATCGGCGGCGAACGGTTCCAGGTGGTCCTCCTGACGCTCTTTGGCGCGACCGCGCTGCTGCTGGCCGCGATTGGAATCTTCGGTCTCATCAGCTACCAGGTGGAGCAGCGAAGAACGGAGATCGGCGTCCGGATGGCGCTCGGCGCCGACCGGACGAACGTGGTGAGGATGATCGTCAGCGACGGTGCGCGGCTCGCCGCCGCCGGCGTACTGGGAGGCGTAGCGGGAGCTCTGGCGGTCACGCGGCTGCTCGAGTCTCTGCTCTTCGGCGTGGGCGCCCGCGATGCCGGCGTCTTCTCGATCGTCGCATTGACGCTGGCAACGATCGCACTGCTCGCCAGCTGGATACCGGCCCGTCGGGCAGGATCCGTCGAGCCGGCAAGTGTGCTGAGGTCGGAGTAATCAGGAGTAATTAAAGGAGAATCGATGACCGGAATCTGGAACGACATCAGGTACTCGATCCGGCGGATCGGCTCGTCGCCCGCGACGACCCTCGCCATTCTGCTGACGCTGGCCATCGGGATCGGGGCGAGCACCGCCGTCTTCAGCCTGGTCGAGGCGATCCTTCTCCGTCCGCTCCCCTATCCGGAATCGGATCGCATCGTCTATCTCGCACAGTCGGTGGAAGGAGGGGAGTCGACCACCTCGCCATCCGACTATCGCGACTGGCGCGATCAGTCCACCTCATTCGATGCGATGACCGCGATGTATCCGGGATCCGCCGCATGGAATGCTCCCGGCGAGCCCGAGCAGTTGAAGGCGGGCTTCGTTCACGGAGGATTCTTCAACGTACTCGGTGTGCAGCCGGAGAAGGGACGCGGCTTTCAATCGTCCGACGAAGTCGACGGGGCCGGGCGCGTTGCGGTTCTCAGCCACTCGCTCTGGCAGCGCCGCTTCGGCGGCGCCGAAGCGGCAATCGGCCAGGTGGCCCGGATCAATGGTCGGGCCACCACCATCGTCGGCGTCATGCCTCCAGGATTCGCGTTTCCCCGCGAGAGCGACCTCTGGATTCCGCTTCAGTTTTCGGAAAAGGACTTCGCGACGCAGCGCGGTGCGCACTACCTGATGGTGCTGGCCCGGCTGCGCGACGGAGTCACCCCTTCGGCGGCGGCGGTGGAAATGAGAGGGATCGGTGAGAGGCTGGCCGCCGACTATCCGAACACCAACGCGGACATGGGAAATATCATCGTCCGGCCGCTTCTCGAGAACGTGGTGAAGCGGATCCGGCCTCAGATCCTCATGCTCTCGGGGGCGGTGATTCTCCTCCTCCTCATCGCCTGCACCAACGTCGCGAACGTCCTCATCTCCCGCGGACTGGGACGGGCGCGAGAAATCTCGATCCGCTCCGCGCTCGGAGCGGGCCGCTGGCGCCTTTTCCGCCAGCTTCTCACCGAGAGCCTCATGCTTGCTCTCGCCGGCGGCATCCTCGGAGTTCTTCTCGCGGCGCTGCTGACGAGCGCAATCTCTTCGATCGAGCTCTCGCAGATTCCTCGGCTTTCCGAGGCGACGTTGAACCGGGAGGTTCTCGCCGTGGCGGCGGTATTGTCCGCCGCCTCCGGCCTCTTCTTCGGCATCATCCCCGCGCTCTTTCTCCTCGGTCCCATCTCCAAAAGAGTGTCCGAGGGGACCAGCCGGAGCGGCGCAGGACGCGAGACGCGGCTGCTCCGCTCGATCCTCGTCGTCTCGGAGGTCGGCCTGGCCGTTCTCCTCCTCTCCGCCGCCGGGGTGCTCATCCGGAGCTTCGTCGCCTTGACGGCCGTCGATCCGGGATTCGATGCGCGAGGTGTGATCGCCTTCGATGTCGACATCCCGAAGGCTCGGTATCCGGAAGTCGCCGATCGCTCGGGGTTCCAGCAGAGGATGATCGAGCGGATCGAGTCGATTCCGTCGGTGACGCGGGCCGCGACCGTGTTCGGCCTTCCGATGAGCGATTTCAATTACATGATCTCGATTTCCGAAATCGACGAGACACGAACCCTGCCGGATGATGAGCGCTCCCTCCACGTCCGCATCATCACTCCCGGGTACCTGGAGACCTTGAAGATCCCGCTGCTTCGAGGGCGGGGGCTCACCGACAGCGACGTAGCTGGAGCTCCGGATGCGATTCTCCTGAACGAATCCGCCGCGAAGCTGGTCTTCGGCGAGACGGACCCGATCGGGCGATCCATCCGGATCGGGACCCGCTTCGGCGGCGATCGACGGGCCGGCGGCACGGTCGTCGGGCTGATCAGCGACTTTCATCACGACTCGCTGGCCGATCCGCCGCGTCCCGAGATCTTTCTTTCGGCGGGTCAGTTCCCGGCCGACTCGGTGACCGTGGCGGTTCGCACCGCGGGAAATCCGGAGTCGATCATTCCGGGGCTCCGGGGCGCGCTGGCGGCAATCGACCCCGAAGTGCCGATCTATGACGTGAGGACGCTGGAACAGGCCGTGGACGAAACGGTTTCGACGAGGCGCGCGATGATGATGATGCTCATCTTCTTCGCCGCGACCGGTCTTCTGCTCGCCGGGATCGGAATCTACGGCGTCATTTCCTACGGCGTCTCTCAGCGAACGCGCGAGCTCGGAATCCGGATTGCGCTGGGGGCCGAACGGGCGAGAATCATGCGCGGGGTGATCCGCGAAGCCGTGGCTCTCACCGTGGCGGGTCTGGCAGCCGGAATTCTCGGATTCGTCGCCCTGAAACAGCTCCTGGCCCGCTTCGTCTTCGGAATCTCTCCGACGGACATCACGACGCAGGTGGTGGCCGCCTCGATCATTCTCCTGATCGCGGTCGCGGGAGCCTGGGCGCCCGCCTGGCGTGCCAGCCGGGTCGAGCCCGTTCGGGCGCTGAGGGAGGAGTAAAGGAGACATCATG
>DATLEY010000056.1:0-16604 GCA_035525215.1 Thermoanaerobaculia bacterium
AGGGAAAGGCGCTCGAAAGTCAGGGTGAAGGGTAGACGAGCGAGGGAGTAGGGCAAGGCGAGGTGCAGGTAATCACTGGAGGGCTGCCTAAACGAACATGAATTTAGAAACGGCGCGGGGATCCTTGAAATCGCGTCCCCCCACTGAGCCCTCTCTTCTCCAGGCTCACCCTTCGTCGAGCGTGCCTCACCCTCCACCCTCGCTCCTCTTCCCTCTACCCTGATTCTCAATCGCCCTTACACTCATGGGCGGGATGCGCTGTCCATTCTGCGGTCACACCGAGGATCGGGTCGTGGACTCACGGGAGAGCCGGGAGGGGGACGTGATCCGCCGCCGGCGGGAGTGCATCCGCTGCGAGCGGCGGTTCACGAGCTACGAGAAGATCGAGATGGTCCCGTTCCAGGTCGTGAAACGGGATCAGCGGCGCGAGGCATACGAGCGCGAGAAGCTGATGCGGGGGCTGCGGATCGCCTGCCGGAAGCGCCCGGTGCCCGCCGCCACGCTCGAGTCGCTCGCGGACGAGATCGAAGCGGCGATGCAGGAGTCGGCAGACCGGGAGATCTCCAGCGGCGATCTCGGCAATCTGGTGATGGCGCGATTGCGAGAGCTCGACCAGGTCGCCTATGTGCGATTCGCTTCGGTTTACCGCCGTTTCGACGATCTCGAAGAGTTCGTCCGGGAGCTCACTCAACTGCGCGAAAAAGAAAAGTAGCGGGAACAGCCATTGCACGAGATCGTCCGTCTGGCGGTCTTCCCTCCATTCTCTGATCGGTAGCGGTTGTTGGCGAGGGGCCAGTCGTGATTGGATAAGCGCCGCACGAGGGCTGAATGACCGACCCGACCGAAGCCACAAAAGAAGAGGCGATCAAAATTCCGGATGTCCTGCCCGTCCTTCCTCTGAAGGACCTGGTCATCTTTCCGTTCATCATCGTCCCTCTGTCGGTCTCCCGCGAAAAATCGATCAACGCCGTCGATCAGGCCCTCGCCGAGAACCGCGTGATCATGCTGACCGCGCAGAAGGACTTTCAGAACGAGGACCCGGGGGAGGACGATCTCTACCGCGTCGGCACGGTCGCGATCATCATGCGGATGCTCAAGCTGCCCGACGGGCGGATCCGTATCCTGGTCCAGGGGCTCTCTCGCGCGCGCGTCGATTACTTCATCCAGACCGCTCCCTTCTTCAAGGCGAAGATCACGCGGATCGAGGAGCCCGTCCTGAAGGAACGGCCGCTCGAGATCGAAGCCCTGATCCGCTCGGTCAAGCAGAATCTCGAGAAGTCCGTGCAGCTCGGAAAAAACATCTCTCCCGAGGTCATGGTCATCGCCGCGAATCTGGACGACGCCGCCCGGCTGACCGATCTCGCAGCCTCGAATCTCGAGCTCAAGCTCGAGGAAGCCCAGAACATTCTGGAAACGATCGATCCGATCGAGCGGCTCAAGAAGGTCAACGAGCTGGTCATCCGCGAGATCAATCTCCTGACCATGCAGCAGGAGATCTCGACGGCGGCGCAGGGCGAGATGAACAAGAGCCAGCGCGAGTACTTCCTGCGCCAGCAGCTCAAGGCCATCCAGTCCGAGCTCGGCGAAGGCGAGGACGTCGCCGAGGACGTCGAGAACTACCGGAAGAAAATAGAGGAGAAATCGATCCCCGAGGAAGCAAAGGAAGAGATCGAGAAGCAGCTCAAGAGGCTGGAGCGATCTCACCCCGATTCGGCCGAGACTTCGATCATCCGGACGTATCTCGACTGGATGACCGGCCTTCCCTGGAGCGTGATGTCGCAGGACAACCACGATCTCGAGCGGGCCCGGCAGATTCTCGACGAAGATCACTACGATCTCGAGAAGATCAAGGAGCGAATCCTCGAGTACCTCGCCGTCCGGAAGCTGAAGGGAACCAAGATGCGCGGGCCGATCCTCTGTTTCGTCGGTCCTCCCGGCGTCGGCAAGACGTCGCTGGGTCGCTCGATCGCCCGGGCTCTCGACAGGAAATTCGTCCGAATCTCCCTGGGTGGCGTGCGCGACGAAGCCGAGATCCGGGGGCACCGCCGCACCTATGTCGGCGCCCTCCCGGGGCGGGTCGTCCAGGCCATCAATCAGGCGCAGACGAACAATCCGGTATTCATGCTCGACGAAGTGGACAAGATCGGCGCGGACTACAGGGGCGATCCATCATCGGCTCTCCTCGAGGTTCTCGACCCCGAGCAGAACTTCTCGTTCCGCGATCACTATCTCGGCGTGGCCTACGATCTGTCGAACGTGATGTTCATCGTCACCGCCAACGTGCTCGAGACCATCCAGCCCGCCTTCCTCGATCGAATGGAAGTGATCCGGCTCTCCGGCTACACCGACGAAGAAAAGGTGGTGATCTCGAAGCGTCACCTCATCCCCAAACAGATGGACGAGAACGGCATCAGCGAGTCGAACGTCACCTGGACGGACGGCGGGATCATGAAGATCATCACCGGCTACACCAAGGAAGCCGGACTTCGGAACCTCGAGCGTGAGATCGGAACGATCTGCCGCAAGATCGCGGTCGAGGTGGCGGAAGGAAAAGCGAAGGACGCGTACCGCATCACCGACACGAACATCGACAAATACCTCGGGCCGGCCAAGCATTTTGCCGAGGAGCTGCTGGAGCGCGATCAGGTAGGCGTGGCCACCGGCCTCGCCTGGACCGCAGTCGGCGGCGACATCCTCTTCATCGAGGCGATCGCGGTTCGCGGTAAGGGAAAGCTCCAGTTGACCGGCCAGCTCGGCGAAGTGATGAAGGAGTCGGCGCAGGCCGCTCTCACCTACGCTCGCGCTCACGCCGACGAACAGTCCATCCCCGCGGACTTTTTCGAGACTCATGACATCCACATCCACGTGCCCGCGGGAGCCATCCCCAAGGATGGCCCCTCCGCCGGAATCACGATCACCGCCGCGATCATCTCGGTGATCACGGGACGTCCGATCCGGAGGAACGTCGCCATGACCGGCGAGGTGACGCTTCGCGGCGAGGTTCTGCCGATCGGCGGCGTCAAGGAGAAGGTGCTCGCGGCGCGCGCCGCTCAGATCAACACGGTCATCCTGCCGAAGCTGAACGAGCGCGATCTGGTCGAAGTGCCCGAGCCGATCAAGCGCGACATGAAGTTCTACTTCGTCGACCACATCGAGGACGTCCTCGAGATCGCGCTTCTCGACCGCGGCGCTGTCGGAGAGAAGACGGTGGAGCGCGAAGGGCGCGAGGCTCACCCCCTTCCGGAGCCTGAGAAGGAAAAAGAGAAGACGAAAGCCCCCGTGGCCCAGGAGATGTAGGATGGTGATGACGATGAATGCGACGACCCCGACGATGACTCTTCCCCAGGCGATCGCCGGCCGGGTGGCCGGGGACTCGATCCTCCGGAACGCGCTCCTGATCGTCGCGGGATCGTTGCTCCTCGCTCTCTCGGCGCAGGTCGCGATTCCGGTCGCATTCTCCCCGGTTCCTTTGACCCTTCAGCCGCTGGCCATCCTGCTTCTCGGAGCGGCGATGGGACCGTCGCGCGCGTTCGCGGCCGTGGCCCTCTACCTCGTCGAGGGGGCAACGGGACTTCCGGTCTTCGCTGGAGGACGCGGGGGAGTCGCGGTTCTGGCGGGACCGACCGCTGGGTATCTCTTCGCGTTCCCTTTTGCCGCCGCTCTCGCGGGATGGATCGCCCAGAATCGCTGGACGCGTCATCCTCTCACCGCGATTCCGGGACTCGCTGCCGCACTCGCGCTGATCCACCTGGGAGGCTGGGTGTGGCTCGCCACGGTCTACGGACTCGGAGCCGAAAACGCCTTCATCACCGGCGTAGCTCCGTTTCTCGTCAATGACGTCGTGAAGGTCCTCGCCGCGGCGGCGCTTCTGCCGGCGGCCGAGAAGATCGTGCGCAGTTTCCCGCGGCAGTAGCATTGGCGCCGGGAGGGCGAGTGCGGCGCGCCTGATACCATGCGCTTCGATGCGCAGGCAGCGAAGCGTAGCGCGCTTCAGTAGCGGATGCCTTCTCGTTCTGATCGCATCGGCGGGGTGTCAGGCGCCGCCCGAGCTGACCGCGCAAATCGCCGCCGACGTGCTGAAGGACTCCGCCTTCGAGGTGGAGCCGGCCTATGCGGAAGTCCCCCGCGTGGTTTCCTGGAGCGCCGAGTCGCCGAAGGATGATTACGACGAGTTGGCGATACGGACACTGAGGAACCTGGAGCGCGCTGGTCTGGTCACGCTGCAGGAAACAGCGTCGTCGGCAAGCTATCGGCTCGAGGCGGCGGTGACCCGCGCCGGATTTCCGATCCTGGGGATCGTGCCGAGCGCGCGCGGGCAGGCGCTGCGCGCCAGGATCGCGATCAAGAAAGTCGACGGGGTGGAGAATTTCGTGCGCCATCCAACGGTGCCGACGGTCGGTCGGGCGGAGATCCGCTGGCACTACGAGCAACCGACACAGTATTACGAGCTGTTCGAGACGAAAATCGACAAGCCCCTCGGTGTTCCGTTCGCGACCGTGATATCGATGCGTTGGGACGAGGGAGCCTGGAGGTTTTCGATCCTGGCGCCGAAGGTGCCAGTCGAACCTCGCGGTTGACGGCGAGCTCTCGCGCCCCTCTGTGGCGCCACAGAAGCGCACGAGCCGGCTGAAAGCGGCGCTACAAACAACCGCGCTTCAGCGGGACGGCGGCTTTCGTCCCATTCTGCGCGCTCCCCCTTCGCCCGCGATGATCGCCTCCGAGGCCTCGTCGGGGAAGAATCCGGTTTCGACCACCCCCGCGAATCCGGAGATCTCCTCGACCACATCCGCGATGTCCTGATTCGCAGGGATCATCACATCGAGGATTCGGTTTCCTTCATCGGTCATGAAGGGATTGCCACCGCTCTTTCGCAGTTCGGGATCGAGTCCCATCGCTTCGAAGCGGGAGCGCATCACCTCCAGCGAGAGAGGAATGACTTCGACTGGAAGAGATCCTCGACCCAGTCGCTCGACGAGCTTGCTCTCGTCCGCGATGACGATGAAGCGGCGGGAGGATTGTTCGATGATCTTCTCCCGGAGAAGGGCGCCGCCGCGCCCCTTGATCAGGCGAAGCGCGGGATCGATCTCGTCGGCGCCGTCAATGGCGAGGTCGAGAGGGGCCAGCTCACCGAGGCTTCCCAACGGAATGCCGAGCGACCGTGCCAGTTCCTCGGTTCTGGCCGACGTGCAGACACCCCGGATGTTCGTGAGCTCACCTGAACTGATTTTCGCGCCGAGAAGGCGAACGAGCTCCTCGGCGGTGCTTCCAGTGCCCAGACCGAGAGTCATCCCGTTCTCGACTGATTCGAGGGCAAGGCGCGCGGCCTCGATCTTCAATGCTCGCGGATCAGAAGCCACCGGCAAGTCCTTCCCGGCGCGAATCGGCCACCAGGTGGATACGACCGTCACGAAAATGAATTGCGTGAACGTCTCCAATCGGCGGTTGCTCCCGGGTGGCGTGTCCCATCGCGTTGAGGGCGGCGATGAAGTCCAGGTCCGCCCGCCCGCGCTCCCAGTCGATCCGGTCCGGCCAGGCCTGATGATGAAAGCGGGGAGCTTCGACGGCTTCACCCGCCGGCATTCCGAAGACGATGACGTTGAGCAACACCTGCAGCACGGTCGTGGGGATGGTCCCGCCGCCGGGGCTTCCGAGGACCAGGAACGGCTGGCCGTCGCGCATCACGATCGTCGGCATCATCGACGACGCCATCTTGCGACCGGGTTGGATCGCGTTCGCCTCACCCTGCATGAGGCCGTACGCGGTCGGCTTTCCGGGCGCCGTGGTGAAGTCGTCCATCTCATTGTTCAGCACGAAGCCCGCCTCGGGCACGACGTAGCCCGATCCGAAGAACGTGTTGATGGTCGTGGTCACGGAGGCGATGTTGCCGAGTGAGTCGACGATCGAGAAATGGGTGGTCTCCCCCGCGGCGGTCTCGGAGGTGTCCGAGACGAGAGCGGTCGTTGGCGTAGCCCTGTGCAGATCGATCGATGCCCGCCAGAGATCGGCGCGCTGGTCGGAGAAGAGGTCGGCGTACGGAATGCGCGTCGATGCCGGGTCGCCGAGATAGCGGTTGCGATCGAGATAAGCGCGCCGCTCGACTTCCGCGAGGAGATGAACGTATTGCGGCGTCTGCCACCCGAAACTCCGGAGATCGTAGGGCTTGAGAATCTGCAGCATCTGACCGAGCAGAAGCCCGCCCGCGGAGGGGGGCGCCATGGTGAAAATCTCGTAGGCGTCGTAATCGATCCTGATCGGCGCGCGCCACACCGGTCTGTACTCGCGCAGATCGCGCGCGGAGATGACGCCTCCGTCTCGGCGCATCGCTTCGATGATCCTTCCCGCCGTGGCTCCTTCGTAGAACTCACGCGGCCCGTTCGACGCGATCCTTTCCAGGGTGGCTGCGAGCTTCGGCTGCCGGAGGACTTCTCCGATCTCGAGAGGTCGTCCGCCGGGGAAGAAGACCGCGGCAGTCGATGGGAATCGATCGATGCGGCGGCGCTGCTGCGCTTCGTCGAGATGAGCGCGATCGACGTCTCTCCAGGCGAATCCCTCGCGGGCCAGGGAGACGGCGGGCGTGACCAGCTCCTTCCAGGGCAGCGTGCCGAAGCGCTCGTGCATCGCTTCCAGCCCCGCGATCGTCCCGGGGACGGCAGCCGCAAGAGGACCGACGGTGCTGGCTCCCTGGATCGCTTCCCCCGAGGGATCGAGATACATGGAGCGCGAAGCGGCGGCAGGCGCGATCTCGCGATAGTCGAGTGTCCAGACGGCGTCTGCCGACGCGTCGTAATAAACGAGGAAGCCGCCGCCTCCAATGTTTCCGGCGGAAGGATGAGTCACCGCGAGCGCCATCGAGACGGCGACGACCGCGTCGATCGCGTTGCCTCCGCCGGCCAGCACCGAGAGACCCGCCCTGGTGGCGTGGGGCGAAACGGTCGTCAGGCCCGCCTTCTCCACGACGATCTCCGCCGCTCGAGCCGGCATCGCCGCGACCAGGAGAATGAAAAGGGCTCTGATCATCGATCGCTCGTCTTCCGGCCGGCGCGGTTCCTTTCGTGAACCAGGCGGAGCCCCTTGAGCGTGAGATGGGGATCGTACTGCTCGATGTGCTCACTCTCTTCCAGGGGGATCGGAGTGCCACCCGTCGCGACGATCGTGCGGAGAGCGGGGATCTCGCGCTTCATGCGCCCGAGGATTCCGTCGACGAGCCCGATGTATCCATAGTAGATGCCGGACTGGAGGCTGGCCACGGTGTTTGCGCCGATCAGTTGCGCGGGCTTGCGGATCTCGACGCGGGGAAGCCTTGCGGCACGCGCGAAGAGCGCTTCGGAGGAGATGGTCAGGCCGGGAGCGATGATTCCGCCGCGATACTCTCCCTGCGCGGTCACCAGGTCGAAGGTGGTCGCGGTGCCGAAGTCCACGATGATGGTCGGGCCTCCGTATTCATGGTGCGCAGCGACGGCATTGACGATCCGGTCGGCTCCCACTTCCAGCGGATGCTCGGTCTGAATCGAGAGGCCGGTCCGCACTCCCGGCTCGACGAAGAGAGGTCGAATGCCGAAATAGCTCTCGATCATCGTTCCGATGGTCGCGTTCAGGGGCGGCACGACCGATGCGACGATCGCCGAGCGAGCTCCCCCGCCGGCGGAGTCGACCATCTGCCGCGTCATGATCCCGTATTCGTCCGAGCTCCGCTCTCGAATCGTGGAGAGGCGCCATGAGGAAACGAGCCTTTCCCCTTCCCAGAGGCCGATGACGACGTTCGAGTTCCCCACATCGAGAACGAGAAGGCGATCGGAATCCATGGGGGGGATTGTATTTCCGTACTGCTCCGCTGCGCGCGGAATGTCCGTCCGGGTCACTCAGGCGTCTCGGGCTCGCTCAGGAGGAAGGCTCGTCGATCGCGATCATTTCGCCCGCGGCGAAGGGGCGGACGCCTTCCGCGGTCTCGATCAGGGCGCGGCCCATGGCATCGATTCCCCGCCAGGATCCGGAGATCTGCTGATCCCCGAGGGCGAAACGGACGTGGTCGCCCTCCCGGTGGAGCGTGAGCTGACGCCATCGCTCGACGATCTCTTGGGCGGAATCCTCACGGAACAGCTCGCGGTCGATGTGCTCGATCCAGGCTTCGGTGACCTGATCGAGATCGAGAATGCGATCGCTCTGCTGGGCGATGGACGTGGCTTCCGGTGGAGAGTCGGCGCCCAGAGGAAGGACGTTGATTCCGAAGCCGACGATGAGAAACGCTTCGCCCTCCCGGCCGCGCGCCTCGGTCAGGATCCCGGCGATCTTGTGACTGCCGGCGTAAATGTCGTTCGGCCACTTGATCCGTGCTTCCAGCCCGTGCTCGTTCTGGAGAAAGCCCGCCACCGCGATGGCCGCCTCGAGCGGAAAGAGAGGGAGGGCCTTCAGCGGCCGGGTCAGCATCGCCGTGGCCCAGATTCCTCGTCCCGCCGGCGAGTGCCATGTTCTCGCGCCGCGTCCCCGTCCGGCCGTCTGCTCGCGGGCCACGATGATGGCGCGCGGCAGCGCGAGCTCGTTGTCCAGGCATTCGAGCAGCACACGACGGCCGATCCCGTTCGTCGAGCTCGCGCTGGTCATCAGAATGACCGACTCGAAGTGACGGAGCCGGGCGGCGAGAGCTGGGACGTCGATGCTCACGCGGGACTCGCCGTCAGGTTCTGCCGCAGTTTCTCGAGCTTCTGACGGAGCTCGGCCTCCCGGGCGCGCGCTCCGTCGACGATGTGAGCGGGCGCTTTGGAGACGAACTTCTCGTCGGCCAGCCGCGCGCGGGTGGCCTCGATCTCCTTCTCGACCTGCTCGATCTGTTTCAGGAAGCGGGCAGACTCCTCGGCGGAGATCTCCTTTTTCGGCAGTTCGATCCCGATCTCGATCCCTCCGATCTGGTCCCGATGCGCGTTATCCGGGATGCCCGCGTTGATCTCCAGTCCGTCCAGACGTGCCAGCTCGATCAGGAGGTATTCGCTCCCCTTGATCCCGCGCGCGTTGCGCAGATCGCGGACCTGGAGATGAAGCTTGAATCGGTCTTTCGGCGAGTAACCGCGCTCGGCACGGACGTTTCGCACGGCGGTGACGATCTGTTGAATCATCACCACCAGTCGTTCCCCACCCGGATCTTCCAGGACCTCCTCGGCAACCGGGTAGGAAGCAACCATGATCGAAGGTTCCACGCCGCCGAGTTTCAACCATATCTCCTCGGTGATGAATGGCATGAACGGATGGAGGAGGCGGAGCGAGCGATCGAGCACCTCCAGAAGGACCCGGCGGGCCTGGGCGAGCGTCTTCTTGTCCCCCGCCCGCTCCAGAAGGACGGGCTTCGCCATCTCGATGTACCAGTCACAGAACTCGTGCCAGAAGAACTGATAGATCGCATTCGCGGCGTCGTCGAAACGAAAGGCCGAAAGCGAGCGATTGACCTGTTGTGTCGTCGAGTTCAGTCTCGAGAGAATCCACCGCTCCACGGGGCGCAGATCCTCGCGCACGATCGGTCTGGCGTCCTCGATGGTGGTGTCCACGTGCATCATCGCGAAGCGCGAAGCATTCCAGAGCTTCGTGGCGAACGCCGAGTAGCCCTGCATGCGGTTGCGGGCCAGAGGAATGTCGCGGCCGGCCGCGAAGATGGCGAGGGTGAACCTCACCGCGTCGGCGCCGAACTCGTCGGCCACTTCCAGGGGATCGATCACGTTCCCCTTGGACTTGGACATTTTCTGTCCCTTCTCGTCGCGAACCAGACCGTGAAGGAAGACCTGCTCGAACGGGTTCTGGCCCGTGAACCGCTTCCCCATCATGATCATCCGAGCCACCCAGAAGAAGAGGATGTCCCATCCGGTGACCAGCGCGGTGGTCGGATAGAAGGTCTCGTAATCCGGAGTCTTCTCCGGCCATCCCATCGTCGAGAACGGCCAGAGCGATGAAGAGAACCAGGTGTCCAGAACATCGGTTTCCTGACGGAGCTCGGCGGAGCCGCAGCTGTCGCACCCATCGGGCGCATCCTCGGCAACGTGAAGATGGCCGCAGGCGTCGCAATACCAGGCAGGGATGCGATGGCCCCACCAGAGCTGCCGGGAGATACACCAGTCGTGAATGTTCTCCATCCAATTGAAGTAGGTGGCTTCCCAGCTCTGCGGAATCAGAGCGATCTCGCCCTTTCGCACCGCATCGATCGCCGGCCCGGCCAGCGGCTCGATCCGCACGAACCACTGTGTGGAAACCATCGGCTCGACGACGGTGTCGCATTTCTCGTGATGCCCGACCGAGTGGAGATACGGCTTGCTCTCCACCAGAGAGCCCCCTTCTTCCAATGCCCGCACCACCGCCGTTCTGGCCTCGAAGCGCTCCATACCGCGGAACGCCTCAGGAACCGCGGCAGTCATGCGGCCCCGCTCATCGATCACTTTCAGTTGGGGAAGATCGTTCCGGAGCCCGGCGTCGTAGTCGTTCTTGTCGTGCGAGGGCGTGACCTTGACCACCCCGGTCCCGAACTCGCGGTCCACGAGGATCGGATCGGCGACGATGGGGATCTCCCGTCCAGCGAGCGGGACGCGCGCAGTCCTGCCGATGAGATGGCGATAACGATCGTCGTCGGGATGGACCGCGAGAGCGGTATCGCCGAGCATCGTCTCGGGGCGCGTGGTGGCCACCACCAGACTCGCCGAGCCATCCGATGACGGGTAGCGGATCTGGTAGAGCGCTCCGTTGGTCTCGCGGTATTCGACTTCCACGTCCGAGATCGCGGTTTCACATCGCGGACACCAGTTCACGATCGAGAGGCCGCGGTAGATGAGATCATCCTGAAAGAGCTGCACGAAGACGCGGCGTACCGCGCGGGAGAGACCTTCGTCGAGCGTGAACCGGATGCGGCTCCAGTCGCATGAAACGCCCAGCCTTTTCAACTGATGGACGATCTGATCGCCGTGCTCCTCCTTCCACTTCCAGATCTCCTGCTCGAAGGCTTCGCGCCCGAGTTCTCTCCGGTCGATTCCGCGGGCCGCGAGGTCCCGCTCGACGACCATCTGCGTGGCGATGCCGGCGTGGTCGGTCCCTGGAACCCAGAGCGTGTTGAATCCGCTCATCCGCTTCCAGCGGACCAGGATGTCCTGGAGCGTGTTGACCAGGGCGTGCCCGATGTGAAGGCGGCCGGTCACGTTCGGCGGCGGAATGACGATCGAAAAGCTGGGGCGCTCGCGGTCCGCTTCGGGCGTGAAATACCCCGCTTTCTCCCAGGAGTCGTAGAGGCGCTCCTCGAAGTCTTTCGGATCGAATCGTGTTGCGAGCTCAGTCTTTTCCATCGATGCCGCCGGCTGGGGCGGCATTATACGAGCATCATTCGAAACGAAAATTGAGGGGAGGACTCACGGAATAAAGGGCGGGCGGCCCTTCTTCCGTTCGCTCGACAGACCATGCCGATTCTCGGAATCGAAACTTCCTGTGATGAGACTTCCGTCGCGATTCTGCAGGCGGATGGCCGGGTCGACGCCAACCTCATCGCGTCACAGATCGAGCGCCACCGCCCTTTCGGCGGCGTCGTTCCCGAGATCGCGTCCCGTGAGCATCTCGAGCATCTGATGCCGCTGATCCGCGAGGCCCTCGACAAGGGAGGAGTCCGACGGGAGGATCTGGCCGGCGTCGCGGTCACCGTCGGTCCCGGCCTCATCGGCGCTCTTCTGGTCGGCGTGGCCGCGGCTCAGGGTCTCAGCTGGGGGCTCGGAATTCCGCTCATCGCCGTGAATCACCTCGAAGGGCACATCGTCTCCCCTTATCTGAGGAAGGGGGCGGCCGCGATCCCCCTGCCGCGGCGCTTTCTCAGCCTCGTCGTATCGGGCGGGCATTCGTCGATTTACGACGTGCGGGGGGGAACGCCGCCGCGCATCTGGATGGTCAACAGGACTCGCGACGATGCGGCAGGCGAAGTGTTCGACAAGGTCGCGAAATTCGTCGGTCTTCCGTATCCCGGCGGCCCTCACGTGGAGCGCGTCGGCGCGTCGGGCAACTCCGGGGCGCACGCGTTTCCGCTGCCGCAGTTCAAAGACGAGGCCCCGGATTTTTCGTTCTCCGGCCTGAAGGCCAATGCGATAAGGCTGGCTCGGCAGCTCGGATTGCAGCGCGAGCAGGAGAAAGCGGACGAGACGCCGGAGCTCGCCGATTTCTGCGCTTCCTTTCAGAAGGCGATCTGCGACCAGGTCATCGATCGTCTCGATCGCGTCTGGGATGGGTTGGGACAAGGGGAGGATCGCCCGTCGGACATCGCGCTGGCCGGCGGGGTCGCGGCCAACGGGGAGCTGCGGCGGAGAATCACCGCGTGGGGCTCGGAGCGGAATCTGGTCGTCCGCCTGCCCGAGCGGGAGTTCTGCACCGACAACGCCGCAATGATCGGCTTTGCGGGACTGACCCTGCGAGGGGCCACCGGGGTGACCGATCCCCGTCGTCTGAAAGCGGCCTCGCGGTTACCGGTTGGACTGGCGTAAAGCGGCCATTTCTCTCCTGTTTCTTCGCACCCCGAGCTCGCGAAACCTTCAGGCAGATGACCCGTCCAAGATGATGCAAGCGATACGGAGCCACCCCGCTCCCATCACCCTCCTACACGGGCCCCGCGCGTCGCGGGGCCCTTTTATTTTCCCGTCGATTCTTCCGCGCTAAGATCGCTCCTCCCCGAGGAGGGGTCGGTCATGAAGATCGTCGTCGCGGGCGGAACGGGATTCATCGGTGAGCCGCTCGTCGTGGAGCTCCAGAGACTGGGCGAAGTCGTCGTGCTCTCCCGCAATCCTTCCAAAGTCCGGCGCGGGCGGGGCGTCGCCTGGGACGGCCGCTCGCAAGGTCCATGGTCCGAGGAAGTCCGGGAAGCGGACTTCGTCGTGAATCTTGCCGGGGACAACATCGGCAAGGGGCGTTGGACGGCTTCGAAAAAGCGGCGGTTGAGAGAGAGCCGGATCGACGCGACCCGCGCGCTGGTCGGAGCGATGAGCGCGGCGCCTCGGAGCGGCCGCGCGTTCGTCAGCATGTCGGCGATCGGATTTTACGGAGACCGCGGCGACGAGATTCTCGACGAGTCCTCGCCGGCAGGCGACGATTTCCTGGCCCGCCTCTGCAGGGACTGGGAGATGGAGGCACAGAAAGCTGAAGGGGCGAGAGTGGTGATTCCACGGTGCGGGGTCGTCCTGGCAAAGGATGGAGGCGCGCTTCCGCCGCTCGCAATGCCGATCCGTCTGTTCGTCGGTGGGAGGCTCGGACCGGGAGATCAGTGGATGTCATGGGTCCATCGCGACGACGTGATCCGCTTCATCCGGTGGGCGATCGAAGGAAAAGCGGAGGGCGTGTTCAATGTCACGGCGCCGAATGCGGTGACCAACCGTGAGATGACACGGGAGGTCGCGGGGATGTTGGGAAGACCGGCCTTTTTTCCTGCGCCTTCATTCGCGCTCCGACTGATCGTCGGGGAGATGGCGGATGCGCTGCTGCTCGGCAGCCAGCGCGTGATTCCGCGGCGCGCCTCCATCGAGCAGTTCGTCTTTCAGCACCGCGAGCTTCGCAGCGCGCTTCGCGCGATCTATGGTTGAGTTGTGAGTTGTTGGTTGTTGGTTCCCAGTTGCGAGTTCCCAGTTCCGAGCATACGGTTGTTGCCGTTGTGCGACAGCTGGGCTTCCCGCCGCGGTTCTGTGCCGCCGGCTTTCAGCCGGTCGCCATACACGTGCAGCTCACGCGGATCCAGAGTACCGCCGGCCTCCGGCCGGTCGCCATACACGTGCAGCTCACGCGATCCAGAGAACCGCCGGCCTCCGGCCGGTCGCCATGCACGCGCAGGCTCACGCGGATCCAGAATACCGCCGGCCTCCGGCCGGTCGCCATACACGCGCAGGCTCACGCGGATCCAGAGTACCGCCGGCCTCCGGCCGGTCGCCCTGCACGTGCAGGCTCACGCGGATCCAGAGTACCGCCGGCCTCGGGCCGGTCGCGATGACCGTTCCCAGTTGCCCGTTCCGAGTTCCCAGTTGAGCGACAGCCGGATCCAGAGTACCGCCGGCCTCCGGCCGGTCGGAATGCACGCGCAGGCTCACGCGCGGTTCTTCGTGTGATGAACCGAAAAGCCAGCGCGCTTCGCGCGCCTTACCGGCCAGAGGCCGGCGGTACATTGAGCGCGCTTCGCGCGCCAGTCGGCTGAAAGCCGGCGCCACAGGGGCGGCCGTGAGCCGGCGGCTGGGGAAGAAAGGCGCATGCCGGCGGTGAGCCGGCATGCGCGCGTGAGTCTACTGACCCGGGATGTAGGTCGGGTCCTGGGTCTTGTTGTCGATGGCCGAGGCGTAGGCGGCGAGCTTGCCGTCTCCGCCGATCACCCGCAGCGAGATCCTCGCGTTGTAGGTCGTCCCGATGTTCAGAGCCCGCAGGACCTGGTTGAGCTGGCGGAACTCGTTGGGCTGGAGCGTGAGCTCCACCCGCGGGGTCACGCGCGACTCGGCCGCGTGCGCGGTCAGCTCGATCCGCACGGGCTTGCCCGAGACCTCCACCACTCCCAGGTTCGAGCGGATCGAGGCCGACTCCTCCATCTGGAGCACCTGCATCGCCCGGTCCCCCATCCCGATCGCCTGCGCCTCGGTCACCGCCGGGATGAACTGCCCGAGCGTCCCAGCCTCGGTCTGATCGTAGGTCCGCGCCGTGACCACGAGGCTCGAGCTGTTCGAGGTCAGCACCTGCACCACCCCTCCGGTGTTGCTCTCCCCGAACACGCTCGGCAACACGTCCCCGAACGTCCGCATCGTCCCGGGTCCGAGGCTGATCTCGACCGTTTTGGCCGCGCTCGTCTCGCCCTGACGGAAGAAGGCCAGGGTCGCCTGCTGGCTCGTCGTCCCGGCATTGAACAGCTGCACGTCGCTCCGCCACCGGTTCTGACCCGTGTTGAAGTGCGCCACCCCGGGGATCACGTACCGGCTCGCTCCAAGGGTCGCCAGATCGATCCCCTGGACCAGAAGCGGGTCATTGGTTCCGTTGTCCACCACCGAGGCATACGCCGACACCGCCCCGTCTCCCGCGGTGATCTCGACCGTGGCCCGCCCGCTCAGGAGCGTGATCCCCTCTTCCAGTAGCACCTGGTTGAGCTGGCGATGCTCGCCCGCCTTCAGCTCCACCGGCATGGCGAGGATCTCGGTGCCCGCCTCATCGAAGAACCTCAGGGCCACCGTGACCGGCTTGCCCGCCGCTTCCACCAGACCCACGTTGGTCCGGTAGTCCTCGGTCTGCTGGAGCTGCTGGATCGAGAGCACGCTCCGCGCGGCCTCCGGATCCGTCGGCCTCGACGAGAACGCCGAGAAGGGGATGGCCGGGATGAACTGGCCCAGAGTCCCCGCAGGCGTCCGGTTGTAGGTCCGCGAGGAGGCGATCGAAACAAGGCTCTTGGTCACCGGGACCTGGGTCCCGGTCTTGCCCGCTCCCTGAGCTCCCAGAGGCCGGATCTCCAGAACGCCCGTCGCGCTCTCGCCCGGGATCGAGCCCAGCCCGTACCAGTGCTTGACGATGTCATCCAGCGCCGCGTTCTGACCCGGAGCGAGCGAGACCTCGGCCGACTTGCCGGAGATCGTCCCGTCCTGGCCCGAGGTCGTCAGGTTCAGGGTGTACTTGGTCGTCGCGTTCGAGAGGTTGATGAGGCGCACGTCCGTCTGCCACTCCGAGTCGATCCCGCTCGCATGCGCCACGGCCGGGATGATGAGTGAGCTCGCCGATGGAGACCCCTTGCCCTTGTTGGTGACCGGGGTCACCAGGTTCACCGAGATCTGCACCGAGGAGTTCCTGGTGTGATTGCTCTGCGCGGTCTTGCCCGCCTCCGGGGTGAAGACGAGCATGACCGTCCCCGCGTTGGTGCCGACCGGAAGGCCCGCGGGGTTGGTGATGACCGTGAGGGTCACTCCCGCCGGACCGATCGTCCCCGAGGAGGGCTCGACCCGCATCCAGTCGCGATCCGTCGTCGCCTCGAAGAGGAAGCTCACTCCCGACTCGGGTTCGGGGTTCGGGATGAACAGCTGCTGGCGGATCTCCTCTTCCTTGCCGAACTGCGCGGTCGTGTCGGTCTCCGAGTCGGTCGGCCCGGGCACCGGGATGATGACCGTCGAGGCGACTGGCGAGAACGGACAGCTGGTCTCAATGAGGATCCGCGTGCGGTAGTGGTAGCGGGTCGGGAACGAGACCTCGTGGCTGAAGATCGCCGCGACATACTCGGCGCCTGCCTCCGGGGTCACCCGGACGGTCTGGAGGATCTCGGAGAAGTCCGGAGTCAGCGACTCCTGGAACTCGTACTGCGAGGCGACCGAGATGATCGTCGCGCGGACCTCGTACGGGTTACCCGAGGTCACCTCGCCGACAACCGAGGGTTCGGGCGGGAAGCATCCCGCCTCGAACGAGATCAGCTCCGAACGGGTCGGCAGGCAGTCCGCGTCCGCGAAATGCGTCTCGACCAGCCAGCCGAGCGTGACCCCGGCCGGCAGAACGATCTCGACCTCCGGGGTGGGGGAGGCAGGAACCTGGGCGGCCGGGGTGGGCGTCGCGCCATTGATCGAGAGATAGACGACGTAGTGATCGGCTCCGGAGACCTCGGTCCAGCGGAA
>DATLEY010000057.1:0-23002 GCA_035525215.1 Thermoanaerobaculia bacterium
GAAGTTCGACTGGCGCCGCGAGCCATACGAGTTCGAAGCCGACCGGCTCGCCATCGATCTTCTCGCCGGAAGCGATCGATACCGGAAGATCGTCGAATCCGGGGGAGATCTCGATGAATGGGTCGCGGAGTGGGAGCGCCCTCTCCGCGATTTCGCGAAAGCGCGGAAGGAGTTCTTGCTGTACGGAGAATGAGGAAATGTCGAATGTTGAACGAGAGTCAAAAGCTGAATGCTGAATGCAGAATGACGAACGATGAATTTAGAAAGAGAGTCAAAAACCAACGCAGAACGCAGAACGATGAACGATGAATTTAGAAAGAGAGTCAAAAACCAACGCAGAACGCAGAACATAGAATCTGCATTCTGCTTTCTGCTTTCTGCTTTTGACTCTCGGTCTCTTTCTACGTTCTAAATTCTGCGTTCTGCGTTCTGCGTTCATCCTTTGACTTTCAACATTCAACCCTCCCCACTCCCCTCCTCCCGCATTCCTCCGCGAAATCATCCGGCACCGGAGACTGGATCGTGATGATCTCGTTGGTCGCGGGGTGGTGCATCGTCAGCGACCGCGCGTGAAGCATCGGGCGCGCCGCATTCCGCTCCCCGTAAAGCCAGTCGCCGACGAGGGGATGTCCGATGTCGGCCAGATGAACCCGGATCTGATGCGTTCTGCCCGTCAGCAGTCCTACCCGGATCAGCGAACCTTCTCCGGACCAGGAGAGAGGCTCCACCGCGGTGACCGCGCGCTTCCCCCCCTCCCTCACGCCGAAAGAGATCGGTCCGATCCGCGCAATCGGCGCATCGATGGTCCGGGAGCTCGCGAGCTCTCCCTCGACGAGGGCGAGGTATTCCTTCCGGATCGCCTTCCGCTCGAACTGCCGGGTCAGGTTCGCGTTGATCGCATCCTTCTTTGAAAAAAACATCACCCCGCTGGTCCCGCGGTCGAGCCGCTGCATCAGGATTGCCTTCTCCCCTTTTGCTGCCAGGTATTCGGAGACGATCTCCAGCAGCACCGGCTCCGACGGATCGTAGCCTCTCTGGACCACGATGCCGGGGGGCTTGTCGACGAAGATCAGATCGTTATCTTCATGAAGGATCTTCAGCATCAGCGGCAGAATACCGAAAGGAGAAAAGAGGCGGCTGAAGGGTGAGACGGCGGGATCCTTGCTTCATTCGGCTCTGAACCGCTCTTCAGGCGTCGATCTGTCCCCCAGGAGCGAACTTTGTCCGCTGCCGGGGGCACATGGGATCGAACAAGTCGCGACCGGTGAACGTTTTACAGTGCAACGAAGAATAACGACCCCCCCCGCGGGGGTTACCCTATGCAGGAGACGATGATGAAGAAAGTAATCCGGATGATGGTCCTGATGGCCGCGCTGCCGCTCGTGGCGATGGCGCAGGGTTATGACGGGCTCGATGCCGCGATATCGAATCTCTCCCGAGGCTTCGGCAACGGAGAATCGCGTGCGATCGTGGCGGGGCTCGGGGAGTCGGATCAGGTCCGCCTCCAGTTTCCCGGACTGATCGAAGAATCCGATGGTTTCTTCGGCCGCGACCAGGCTTCGTATCTCCTCGAGAAGCTCTTCGCGGCTACCAAGCCAGGCGGGTTCGAGAGGCTGAACGAACGGAAGTTTAGCAGGGAAGGTCAGTACCGGATCGAGGCCAACTGGACCATCGATCGCGGCGGCCGCAGCGAAGTCGTTCCTCTATACCTGACGCTTCAATCGAAGGGCGACCGGTGGTTTCTCGCCTCCGCCCAGTCGGTCAGCAAGAAGTAAGAAAGCTCGATCATCGATCGATCTGGAAGGCCCGCGGACGCGGGCCTTCTTCGTTTCCGGAGGGGCGCGCTATTCTGCTCTGAATGATGAGGGTGGGTTGGGTCGAGATCCGGGCCGGGATGGCCATTTTCGCTCTCGGTGCAGCAGCCTTTCTGCAGCACCAGGCGAGCACCTCGCTTCCCCTTCTCATCGCGGCGATCGCGGCTGCAGGCGTCGCGCTGGTTCTCGCTCGGGGCCCTGCCTCCAGAACCGTCGCCCTGGCGCTCATCGTCGCGGGGTTGATCCAGGGGGCGAGCGAGATTCATGCGCGGCGAACCGTGGTCGCGTGGGAAACGCGATCCGAGGCGGTCCTCGACGAGGGCGCCGCTCGCCTCGCCTTTCATCTCGATTCGATTTCCTCGGACCTGGAGGAAGGGCTCGCGCCGGTCCTGACCGGTCTCGCCACCGAGCGCCCGAGGCGCGCCGAAATGTTCGATCTTCTTTCGCGGCAGGCGCTGCGGCCGGATCAGGGCATTCGGATCATGGATCCATCCGGCTCGCTGCTCGCCTGGTGGGGAGAAGATCTTCCCGGGATCGACGGGCGCCGCTACCGATTCGATGTGACCAGTCTCTACGTGAACCGCCGCGGCACGATTCGGATCGGAGAGACAGCGCTCACCGTCGACCATTTTCAACGAGTCGAGAACTTCGGATCGGACGAGCTGGCGGCCGCCGCCGGACCCTGGATCGAGAGCGCGCGTCTGCATGCGGGCACGCTGGCCGGCAGCGGGGAATCGAAGCGGTTCATCCTCGATCGCGTGCGCGGACTGCAGACGGATCTCACTTCCCGATCGAGCGAGTCGGTCGCGACCGACATCAGAAACCGCGGACGCACGGCAGCCTCGGCCACTTCATCGGGCGGCGCGTTCGTTGCGCTCCTTCTCCTTCTATCCACGCCCTTCCCCATTTCGGGGCGGCAGAGTCAGGCAACGCGGATTGCCGGAATGGTCGCACTGATCGCTCTGGCTCGCGTGCTCATGCTGGGCATTCGCGTGCCGGACGATCCTTACTCGCTCTTCGGATTCGGCATTTACGCCTCGCGAATCCTCGGACCACTGACCAGATCCCCTTTCGATCTACTGCTCACCGCGCTCACGCTCGCCATCGTCGCTCACTTCATCATGGAGCGGCGGGGATCCACATGGCGTCCTCTGACGACACTTCTTCAGCCCCTGGCCGTGGTCGGCACGGCCTGGGGCCTGGTCCGGATCCTCGAGAACCTCGTCTCGAACTCGCGCATCACCGCGGCCCCCTCACACATATTTCCCGAAAGCGCCGCGCAGGCGGTCATGCTGGCCGCGGTGGTCTTCCTGGGATTGGCGGCGACCCAGATCACCCGCCACCGATCCGGATTCCGCTCCGCTCTTCCCGCGGCCGGCATGATTCTGGTCCTCGGAGCCCTGACCGCTGCGAACATCGAGGACGCGACGCGAAGGGATGCCTTCATCTTCGCCGCCGCCGCTCTGGTCGTGACTCTCCTTCTTCATACGGCTTTCGCGGAAGCGCGTACCGCGGTTCTGGGACGCGTCCTGATGATCGCGCTCGTGGTCTACCCTCCCATCCTTCTTTTCGAGCTCCACCGCTCCGAGACATTTCTCGAGCAGACCTACGCTCCGCTCGTGGTCGGGGAAGGAGCTCTGGGAATGATTCAGAGCGTGCTGGAGGAAGATCTCAGCTCGATCGATCTCGTCACGCTCCTGCCCGACAGCTTCGACCGCACGTATTTGCGCGATCTCGCCTACGCGTTATGGCTCCGATCGAACCTCGCCGAATGGGACATGCCCGTCGTCATTCGAGTGACGGATCTCGACGGCGACCAGCTGAGCCGGTTCGGCGTCGGACTTCCGCAATTCACCGAGGACGGGGAAGGCGAGACGCTCAAGATCGGCAAAACGACCCGGGAGCTGCTGCATTACGTCTTCGAGCTCCGCGAAGGAGACCGGATTCGCGCGGAAGGAACCGTCCATGTGGTGAATCCGGCCGAACCTGGAGCCACGGCCATGGCCGACATCTACAGGCCCTTCTTCGTCGATCCACTCGACGCGCTTCCGCAGACCACGAGCCAGCCGATCGAGCCGGTTGTCTTCGCGCGCGACGGAAGCTCTTTCGGTTCCGGCGAGATCCGTCTGCCTCAGAGCGCCAGCCGTTATTTCGACTCGCTCGAACCGGGAGCGGGCCGGTGGATCGTTCTCCCCGGCGGCGGGCAGGCGTACCTTCGACGCACAGCCGACGCGCTTTACGTCTTTCCGCTCGAGCTTCCCTCGCCCGGTGAGCATCTTCGAAGGGCGGGTGGAATCGCCGTATGGTCCGCGGTCGTCGGCCTCTTCGCTCTCGCCGTATATTTCCGGCGGTCGATCAGGCCCTTCCTCGACCAGTTCCCCGACTCGGTGAACTTCCGGACCCGGACTTCGCTCTGGATCGCCGGAATCGTTCTCATTCCACTTCTTCTCTTCGTGATTTTCGTCCGGACCGTTCTCGCCGACCGGCTGGAGACCGAGTATCTCGAGCGCGGTCAAGCCGCCCTGAACACCGCGCAGCGCGTGGTCGAGGACTATCTCGATGCTTCCGAGGAGAGCCAGCCGGAGCAGGTGCTGAGCGATCCGATCCTGACCTGGCTGGCGCGCGTGATCGGCCACGATCTTCATCTCTATGCCGACTCCGAGGTCATCGCATCGAGCCGGCGCGACCTGTTCACGGCACATGTGGAATCCCCGAGACTCCCAGGCAGCGTCTACCGCGACCTGGTTCTGGAAGGGCGAGAAATCGTTTTTGCCGAGCATCAGGCCTCGCCCGCGCGGTTCGTGGAGATCTACAGCCCCGTGCTCGCGGGAACCACGCGCGATTACACTCTGGCCCTCCCCTTCATCGTCCAGGCCCGCCAGATCGAACGGCAGGTCGACGATCTCGCCACGACCATCTACCTGCTCCTCATCGTCCTGATGGCGGGAGCCCTCATCGTCGCGTACCGCGCGTCGCGTACGGTGACGCGCCCGGTGCAGGAACTGGTGGGGGGCGCGAGGAGCGTGGCCAGCGGCCATTTCGACATCTCCATGAACCTCCCGGCGGATCCCGACCTCCGGCTCCTCGTCACCACTTTCCGCGACATGTCCTCCTCGATCGAGCAGCAGCAGGATGACCTTCGCCACGAGCGGGACCGGCTTCAGACCTTGCTCGAGAACATCACGGCCGCCGTCGTCGTGCTCGATGGCGGCCGGAGAATCGTCGCGGCGAACCGGGCGGCGCGTTCCCTCTGGAAGCTTCCGGAGCTCACGCGACTGGAGCGCTTCGCGCCCGGAATCGAAGAGGTCGAAACGATGCTCGCCTCGAGCAAACCAGCCCGGATCGCGACCACCGAGATCGCCGTGGAAACCGCCGACGTCACCAGAACCTATCGCCTGACCTTCGTCCCTCTTCCGGAAAGCGAGGAGGAGATGGTCATCGCCGAGGATGTGACCGAGATCCTGCGCTCGAACCGGCTGGAGGCCTGGGCCGAGATGGCGAGGCAGGTCGCGCACGAGATCAAGAATCCCCTGACGCCGATTCAGCTCACCGCGGAGCATCTCCGCGCTCTGGCCGACCGTAACGCGCCGGAGCTCCCGAGCCTCATCCGGAGCGGTGTGGCCAACATCCTCCGGCAGGTCGAGACACTTCGCGAGACTTCGCTCGAGTTCAGCGATTACGCCTCTCTCCGGCAGCCGAAGCGCCTCCCGATGGATCTTCAGGCCCTCCTCCGGGAGATCGCCTCCTCGTACCAGCATGGGACGGAACACGAGATCTCGTTTCACGCTTCGATCGATCCGGAGACGCCGCGCCGGTTTCTCGGAGACGAGCGCCTGCTTCGTGGCGCCCTGACGAACCTGATCGAAAACGCGATTCAGGCGGCGCCCCGCGGCAAGGTCGAGATCCGGTCCGCCATCTCGAACGGGACGGTCACCATCTCGGTCATCGATGACGGACCGGGCATCGATTCCGATCTGCTCCCTCGAATATTCGATCCATACTTCTCGACCAAATCGACCGGCACGGGACTGGGCCTGGCAATTGCGAGGAAATCCGTCGAAGATCACGGTGGCTCGATCCGAGCGGAGAATCTTTCGCCGGGACTGATGGTCTCGGTGTCGCTGCCGGTCCCGGCCGGAAGCGAAGCAACTCAGGGATGAAGATGGTGAGGGTGAAGATGGAGAGGGGACTCGGGGTGCGCTCTTCCTGCGGCAATGTGACGACGCCGCTCTTCCGGCTTCTTCTTCCCCTGATGCTCCTGCTCGCCGCGACGGCTGCCGCGGAAGCGGCGACCCGGGATCAGCTTCGCCGCGCCATCCGGCAG
This sequence comes from Thermoanaerobaculia bacterium, assembly GCA_035525215.1. Lineage (GTDB taxonomy): Bacteria > Acidobacteriota > Thermoanaerobaculia > Gp7-AA8 > Gp7-AA8 > DATLEY01. The sequence continues at coordinate 6,139 of DATLEY010000057.1, forward strand.
GATCTGCTCGAACGGATCAATCACGACCGTCTCCAGCTCGCGCTTCCTCCCGTTGCGCTCGATCTCCCGCTCTCGCGTTTTGCCGATGCCCACTGCGAGCGGCAGATCGCCGAGGGGACGATGGGCCACTTCACTCTGGACGGCATTCCTCCCTATGCCCGCTACTCTCAGGCAGGGGCGACGGCAGGGGTCGCCGAGAACGCGGTCGCCTGGTCGGCGCCATACGTGTTCACGCAGCCGGCCATCCTCGACGTCGCGCGACGCTCCCACGAAGCGATGATCGCGGAGACTCCGCCCCGGGATTCTCATCGTCGCGCCATTCTCGATCCGTGGGCCACACACGTCGCGATCGGCTCCGCCTGGCATCGCGGCGAGATTCGGCTGATTCAGGTGTTTCTCCGTCGCCACATCGACTGGACGACCCCGCCCCCCGCCACCGCCACCAGTGGGTCGCGGGTTCAAGCCTCCGGAAAGACCGCCCCGGGCTGGACCATCGACAGGGTTACCCTCCACCACGAAGCTCTATCCGGGTTGACCCGCGATCAGGCCAACCGGATCGAAAGTTACTCGCTGCCGGAGCCGTCGCGGCTGCTTCCCTTTCGTCAATCTGAGCGCTTTCAGCGTCCGCCGACGGTCTCGGACTGGGCGCGCGCAGCCGGTAGCGGTGACGTCTCCATCGAGGCCGACGGAGGCTTTTCGCTGCGGACCGTACTTTCCGACGGGCCCGGCATCTACACCCTCGTCGTCTGGCTCCGGCGGCCGGGGCTGAAAAGCGCGGTTGAAGGAAGCCATGTCTCGACGATCGTCCTGCCGTCCGCTGGCGGAAGCCATGCAATCGCCGGGGGAGCCCCGTAATGCGGCGGCCCGCACGAATTCGCTGATCCAGGAGAGCGATTGGACCCCTCCCGCCACGACTCGCGGTTTCAATCGATGTACGACTGCATCATCGTCGGCGGCGGACCGGCAGGCCTGACCGCTGCGATCTTCCTCGGACGCTACCGACGAAGAGTTCTGCTCATCGATGCCGGCCAGGGAAGGAACAAGGCTTCGCACGGCATCCATGGCTTTCTCGGCTACGACGGCATCGCCCCCGCCGAGCTGATCTCCCGGGCGCGGCAGGAAGCAGTGACGTTCGGAGTGGAACTGATCCGTGGTCACGCCACGAAGGTTGAACAATGCGGCGACTATTTCGAGGTCACGAGCGAAAGCGGGGTCGCCCGGGGCCGGAGAGTCCTCCTGGCATACGGGGTGCGCGACACCTACCCGCAACTGGAACGCTTTGAAGAGTTCTTCGGAACGAGCATTTTTCACTGTCCCGACTGCGACGGCTACGAAGTCCGCGACCGTCGCATCGGAGTCATCGGAAACGGGAAAAAGGTGGCCGGGCTCGCACTCGAGCTTCTCCTCTGGTCCGACCGGATCGCCGTTTTCACGGACGGCGAAGCAACCGAAATGGACGCCGAGCAGAGATCGAAGCTGGAAGCGCGCGGGATCGAGGTGGTTCGGGAAGAAATCCGCGAGCTGGTCGAAAGGGACGGCCGGCTGAGCGAGGTGCGTCTCACATCCGGGAGAACGGTTCCCTGCGAGGCGATCTTCTTCACGCTCGGTGTCGAGCGCACATGCTCCCTGGCCGAAGGTGCGGGCTGCGAGATCTCCGATGAAGGAATCTCGATCAGCACCGACGAGCATGGGAAGACCACGATCGAAGGAATCTATGCGGCGGGGGACCTCGTGGCCGGCTCGCAGCTCGTGATCAAGTCGGCCGCGGACGGCGCCGTCGCGGCCATCGCGATCAACAAGTCACTCCTCCCGGACGCGCTGCGCGTCTGAGACGGGTCAGTCCGCGATGGAATCGGGATCGAGCCCGGCGGCCAGTCGCTCCTGGCGCAGACGCTGGATCTGCAGCTCCAGAAACTCCCGGAGCGGACCTTCCTCGGTCGGCCCCATGGGGAGGAACGAGATCGCTGAGCGAAAAATATACTCGGGAGCTCCCGTTTCCCGTCTCACCTGGACGATGGACCGCAGGACCTTGCATGGGACGTAAATGCCGCCGTAGGTCGGGAAGATCAACGTGCAGACCTCGCCATCCTTGACCGGAGAGCGATGAACGACTGCAGCCCCTGACTGGCTCAGATCGATCAGCTCTCCGTTGACGTCGGCCAGCTGGACCGGGATGGACGGAGTAGCCACGCGTGGCGCTTTGCGCCGTTCCCTCGACATGCGAACGATTATAGAAGGTTGGAGCCGAGCGCGGATCAGGGACCTGAAGCGCCGAGAGCCCCGATCAGGAAGTCGCGCGCGATCCGGGCACCTGCCAGCTCCGCCGGTCCCGCGTTCTCGGCGATCATCCCGAACGCGATCCGCGGCTCGTCGGCCGGCGCGAACGCCATCACCACCGAGTCGTACCCGCCCTCATTCGCGTCGCCTGAGGTTCCGGTCTTCATCGCGATTCTCATTCCGTCGATCGCGGCTCGGCGGCCCGTTCCCCGCTGATCCTCGACGACCGCGGTCATCGCCGTGACGATCCGCGCGACCGCCGCGGGGTCCGCCACGCGCGACGTCACCTTCACGGGAGCGGAGCCGGCCTCGTCTCCGAGAATGGAGCGACGCGCTCGGACCATGGAGGGAGCGGTCATCATTCCTTCATTGGCGAGCATCGCCGCGAGCATGGCGACGTGCAGCGCGTTGACCGTCTGAACCTCCAGACCGATTGCGTAGTTCGCCAGCATGAAATTGTGGTCGACCGGGACCACATGCTTTCCGAGAGGAACATGAAAAATATCGAGGTCGACGCTCTGATCGAAAAGAGCGCGGCTCATCAGTCCCTTCAATGTCTCGCGACCCAGCTTCAGGCCGATCCGCGCGAATGCCATGTTGCAGGACACCGCCATGGCTTCATCCAGGCTCCGGATCTCCCCGTGGCGCGCCCAGTCGTAAAACTGACGGCCGTCGATCGGAATCCATCCCTCGCATTCCATCGGAATCAGCTTCGGAATGTCGATTCCCGTATCGTACGCGGCCAGACCGGCGAAGACCTTCATGATCGATCCTGGCTCATATGAAGCATCGAACGCCAGATTGTGACGCGCGGCGTTCCCTGCCGTCGAAGCAACCGCGAGAATCTCATTCGTTTTCGTGTCGATGGCCACGAGTGAACCGCGGAAGGATCGCAAGGCCTCCATGGCCGCCTTCTGCACTGCGGGATCGAGAGTCGTCTCGATCGAGTTCGCCACGCCCAGAGTCTGAAGATGACTCTCGATCGTGATCGGCCCGCCCTCCTTGTCGACCAGGCTGATGAAGTCGCTGTTGACGCTCACCAGATCGCGGTTCGCCACCTGCCAGATCGCGATCACCCCGCCGTTCCGGTCGAGTACGAGCGGATAACTACCCTCCGAGCGGCGGGCAAGGGCTCGCTCCAGACGCGTGTAAGCATCCGCATCGACCGCTTTCCGGTCGATCGAGCTGAAGGTCGTGGAAGCCTCCTCGGCTCGCTCAGCGCCGAGCTGGGCGGCGGCCCTGTACAGCCGCGCACGATCGCCATCTCCGGGCGTTCTGACCGCCGCGTCCCACCGGAGATAGGGCTCATAGAGGCCGCGGGTCAGGAAGATCCGCCCCACCACTTCCTTCGAGATCGCGGGGAAGCGGTCCGGCGCCCGCCGCGCCGCTCGCTCCAGCCAGACAGCCGCCGCCCGCTCGTTTCCGGCGGCCAGATAAGCGGCCGACAGCACCTGTTCGAAATCCTGCGGCCGCATGCCGAGGCGGGACCAGCGGGAGAGGGAGTCCGCGGCCAGCGACGGCCGCCCCGCGCGGAGATCCTCGCGCGCCTGCCGCAGAGGCAACCCCATGACCCAGTAGAGGAGTCCGAGGAATCCGGCGATCAAAAAGAGAAAGAGCGTGAGGAAGCGGCGGGGAACGGCGGGGGTGGTTCTGCGCTCAGTCATTGGATCGATCGAACCGCCGGAACTTCACGCGATCAAGCCGCCTCGACTGCAATAAATCTGCCGCGCTTCCCCGTGAGATTGAAATCTCCATCATCCCGTCCGACCCGATGGTGAGCGATGGCTGGACCGGTAGGTCGCACGCCTTGATCGTATACTTCGGCTCGAATCGATGAAAAGCTTTCCCACCGCTCCGCGTTCGTTGCAGCGCCTCCTCGTATTCGCCCGGCTTCCGCGGCTTGGCGACGTGAAGAAAAGGCTGGCCGCGGACATCGGCGATGAGCGATGCCTCTCTCTCTACTCCGCCATGCTGGAGGACCTTCTGGAGTCGATCGGCGAATCCGATCCCGAGATCGCGATCGAGATCGCCTGGACCGCCGATGGAGGCGTCGATGGCCGGGCTGCCCGCCGGGCCTTCGGCGACCGTGAGCTGATCTGGCAGACCGGAAAGGATCTCGGAGAGCGGCTGGTCGTCGCATTCAGCGAGCGGATCATTTTTCATCGAAGCGAAAAAATCATCGCGATAGGCGCGGACGATCCTTCATTGACTCGCGATTGCATCCGAAACGCATTCCAGCTTCTCGATTCCTGCGAGTGGGTCGCCGGCCCTGCCAGCGACGGCGGCTACTACCTGATCGGCTGCCGGTCGGCCTCCTTTCACCCCTCTGTTTTCGAAAAGATTGCCTGGGGAGAAAGCACTGTTTTCGCGCAGACTGAAGAAAGCGTCCGCGCCCTCGGATCGTCGCTCGCGATCTTGCCGGAGCGCGCGGACATCGATACCGCGGCCGGGCTGGAAGATTACCTCCGCCGATTCGAAGGTGGAGCGCGGCGCGTGAGAAAGCTCGCTCGGGAATGGGGCCTCCATGCACAATGAGCCCGGCTCATGATGAAAATCCTGACCGCCGCGCAGATGAAGAGCGTCGATCGCCGGGCGATCGAGCTCGGAATTCCATCTCTTCTGCTGATGGAAAGCGCCGCAATCGCCGTGGCCGATGCGATTCTCGAGACCTTTCCCGAAGCGGCTCGTGTCACCCTCTTCTGCGGACCTGGAAACAACGGCGGTGACGGACTGGCCCTCGCGCGCCTCCTCGATGCGCGCGGGCTTGACGTGGAAGTCTTCCTCGCCTGGTTCGGAAGAAAGCCATCCACCGAGGCCGAAGCGAACCGGAAGATCTGCGAAAAGGCGGGTGTCTCGATCACCACGCTCGACGATGAGAAGGGGATCGAATCTGCGGTCCGCGTGGCGGAGGCGGGCGATCTGGTCGTGGATGCACTCTTCGGCACAGGTCTCTCCCGTCCGCTGGAAGCTCCCTTTTCCGATCTGGTCCTGGCTCTCGGCTCGGTCGACGCCCCTGTCGTCGCGGTCGATCTCCCGAGCGGCCTGGATGCGTCGACTCACCGCGTATCTGGTGCTGTGATCGAGGCAGAGCTGACCGTCACCTTCGTGGCTCCGAAGATCGCTCATGTTTTTTCGCCCGCTTCGGACTACTGCGGGGAAGTAGTCGTGGCCGCGATCTCGATTCCCGAAAGCGCCCTGGAACAGGAAAACGTCGCGATCTCCATGATCACGCCCGAGGCTGCTGCCGCGCTGTTTCCGCGACGGCAGCGTCAGACTCACAAGGGGACGTATGGCCACGTGGCCATCGTCGCCGGCTCACCCGGGCGTAGCGGCGCGGCCCTGCTGGCGGCGCGCGGATCGATTCGATCCGGCTGCGGCCTGGTCACGGTTCTCAGCGACGCCTCGACCGCGGCGGCCGTCGTTGCGCGCTCCCCCGAGGCGATGACCGCGATCATCGATGCGGGCGAAGGCGCGAGAAAAGTCGCGGACGTCGTGAACCGGCGCGATGCGGCGCTCCTCGGCCCGGGTCTTCCCGATGACGATTCCTCCTGGCAATTCGCGCGCGAGCTCACGGCCGCGGTCCAGATCCCGGCGGTCGTCGATGCGAGCGCCCTCAACGCGTTCGAGGGGCGCATTGCCGATCTCTCCTCTTCTCATCCGCGCGTTCTCACTCCTCATCCCGGAGAGCTGGCCCGCCTCCTGGGGCGTGACACGTCAGCGATCGTCGATGACCGGCTGGAGTCGGCGCAGACCGCGGCAAGGAGCAGCGGCTGTGTCGTCGTGCTGAAAGGCGATACAACCCTGATCGCGGTGCCCGACGGAGAGGTTTTCGTCAACCCGACGGGAAATCCCGGAATGGCCACCGGCGGAATGGGCGACGTTCTCGGAGGGATCATCGCCTCCCTCCTCGCGCAGGGCCACGAGGCGATCGACGCCGCGATCGGCGGGGTCTACCTGCATGGTCTGGCGGGGGACATGCTCGAAGAGGAGTCCTCGGATACGGGCCTCGCGGCGTTCGATCTGGCGGAAGCTCTCCCCCGCGCGATCGCGCGACTCCGCGAGAGCGGCTGAGCGGCCGCGAAAAACGCACGATCCTCGAGTCAGCCGGCGATTTCCAGGTGGATGCGCCGCCCCTCACCGTCCGGATCGACCTCGACACGGATGCGCGCGGAGGTGTCGGCGATCTCGGAGAACTCCTGCTTCGGCCACTCGATGAACTTCAATCCGGGCGAAGTGAGAAGCTCGTCGATTCCGATCTCGAGCCACTCCCGCTTCCGATTCGAGAGCCGGTATCCGTCGACGTGCACGATCGCGGGTCCCTGAAACCGCGGATATTCGTGGACGATCGCGAAGGAGGGAGAGCCGATCTCCAGCGGGTCGGCGCCCAGCTCCGAGGCGATCGCCCGGATCAAGGTCGTCTTCCCGGCGCCCAGATCCCCCCGAACCTCGACCACCCCGTCGGATGGAAGATCCGCGGCAATTCGCCGCCCGATCTCGGCGGTCTCCTCCTCGGAGCGCGAGAGGAACTCGCGAGGAATCATGAGGAATCCGCCATGACGCGTTTCAGCGATTCCTCGACATAGGCATCGTCTTCGGGGAAGACGGTGCGGAGATCGAGAATCATCTTCCCTTCATCAATGCGCACGATCACCGGACGCGGCAGCCGGAGAAGAGCGTCGCGGACCGCCTCGCCTGCTCCTTCGAAAGCGACTCCGCAGGACGCGGTGGTCTGCGTGGGCGTCGTGCCTCCCCCCAGTGCCACACGAGTCTCCACGACGACTCCTCCGACCGCGCCTGCGAGAATTTCCGCGCGCTGACGAAGCTCCTTTTCAGGCATGGCCAGCATCCGATAAATCGGAATCCGCTCCTCGTGCTGGCCTGCCAGAAATGCACGCAGCGTTTCACCGACGATGGCGTAGCTCTCCTTGCCGACGCGCAGAGCGCGCATCAGTGGATGTCTGGCGCACTGCTCGATGATCTCGCGCGTTCCCAGAATCAGCCCGCCCTGAGTCGCCCCGATCAGTTTGTCGGTCGAGCAGCTGACCGCCGTGACTCCGAGGCGAAAGAGCTCGGCGAGAGTGGGCGCGGTCGAAAAGCCATACTTTTCGAGATCGACGACGCGGCCGCTCCCTTCGTCGTACAGAAGAGGCACGCCCTTGTCGGCCGCCAGACGCGCCAGGTCGGCGATGGAGGCAGACTCCGTGAACCCCACGATGTCGAAATTCGAGCGATGCACTCGCAGAATCGCGGACGTTGCGCCGCTGATCGCCTCGGAGTAATCGGAAACTCGGGTCCGGTTGGTCGTCCCCACCTCGCGCAGGATCGCTCCTCCCTGAACGATCACTTCCGGGACTCGGAACGAGCCGCCGATCTCCACGAGCTCGCCGCGTGAGACGATCACCTCGCGTCCCCTCCCCAGCGCCGCGAGAAGCAGCAGAACGGCGGACGCGTTGTTGTTGACCAGAAGAGCGGCCTCACAGCCGAAAAGGCGCGCGGCGAGATCGGAGAGATGCTCGTTCCTCCGCCCGCGCTTTCCAGTCTCGAGATCGAGCTCGAGATTCGAGTAGCCGGCGATCACGCCGGCCGTCGTGGCCAGAAGCTGCGGATCGATCGGTGCGCGCCCCAGATTCGTATGAATGATGACTCCCGTCGCGTTGATCACCGGACGCAGCGATGGGGCGTTCGAGAGAGAGAGACGACCTTCCACTCCGGAAGCGAAGTCTTCCATCCTGGATGGAATCGAGGAGGGAGTCCGGCGCAGGCCGCCGAGAAACGCGGAGAGCTCACGCTTCACCTCATCCCTTCCCCAATGTGCGATCAGCGGCTCGAACGGCGCGCTGCTGAGCAGTCGTTCGACCGAAGGGATTCTGCCCAGATCCGCGGCGGCTGATGATGAATCGCCCGCCGGGGCGGGCCCGGTGCGGGGCGCTGGAGACAATCTCGTGTATTGTAGATGTTCCGGAACCGATGACCAACGACGAAGCCCTCACACAGCTCGAAGAGAGTCTGAGGAAGCTGAAAATCCAGTACGACCTCTTCTTTACGGGAAACCGTAAGCTTCCTCCGACCGAGGAGCGACGCCGCCTGGACGTGCTCATTCATGAGCTCGCAAAGGCGCGCATGCGAGACAACGCAACCCGGTTCCGCTACAACACCCTTCTGGGGCGCTACAACCAGTTTCGGGAGCTCTGGGGCCGCAAGATGCGCGAGCGCGAGGAAGGCCCGCTCGATTACCGCCGCCGCGCCAAGGCGCTGGCCGACGCGGGGGAGTCGATGCCGATGCCCGCTCCGGAGATGGAGAACCGCCCTCGCGCCGCCGTAACGAGCGAGCTGGGTGATTCGTATGTAAAGGTGACCGGGCAGACGGCCGCCGAAGCGGCAAGGCGTCTGCACGAGCAGATCACGGCGGCGCAGAGCGAGCTCGGAAAGGGCGGTCTCTCCCTCGATCAGGTGGAACAGATCGTCAGGACCCAGACCGAGATGATGAGGTCACGCTATTCCGTCGACGAAGTCGCCTTCCGCGTGGAAATCGTGGAAGGGAAAGTGAAGTTGAAAGCGAAGCCACTGCAGAAAAACTCATGAAGAACCTTTTGATCCTCCTCCTCGCTCTCACCCTCGCCGGATGCATGAGCATCCAGCAGCGCATCGATCGCGCGCGATTCGGCGACAATCCTTACTTAGAGGATCCCTTCTGGGCCCGCTATGCCACCAGCGATTCGGCTCTCGATCGTAGTATTCGCGCTTATCTCGATGCGCTCCGGGCCGAGCCGCAAAACCCGATATTCCACAATGAGCTCGGGCGTCTTCTCGTCGAAAAAGGATTTCCGAACGACGCGGAGCGGGAGTTCCGCCGCGCCCTGGCCATCGACGATGGATTCTATCCAGCCTGGTACAACCTCGCGCTGGTGAGGTCCTCGCGGGGCGAGAACTCCGCGGCGCTCAAGGCGCTCGACATGACCCTCGACGCGAAGCCGGGGCATGCCTCGGCGCTTTTCCAGAAGGGATTGATCCTCGAGCGGATGGGGAACAGTTCGGGGGCAATCGAGGCCTACGCCAACGCCTTTCGCATCAATTACGACCTGCTGCGACCCAAGATCAATCCCCAGATCATCGAAAGCCGTCTCATCGAGCGGGCCCTGATCTCGCTCTATCCGAACGAGTCACGGCGGCGCTCCCTGCTGCTTCAGCCCACTCCCCCCGAGCTCATCAACCGCGCATCGGAAACCTACGAAATCGTTCAGCCCGAGGACATCCTCTCTCCGGAAGAAGCGAGCGAGCCGGTCGCCGGAGAGAGTCCTTCTCCGCCACCCGGCCAATAGGGACCGGCGATGCCGAGACCTCGCGGGAATCACTGCCCAATCCGTACAGCTTTTGGACTCCTTGCGCTACTCTCCTCTCGTGCATCCCGACACCGCCAACCTCACCATCGAGCGAGTTCGTGATCTTCAGCGATGGCGCCGAGGCGCCGAAGAAGTCGACGCAGGCTTCTACACCCTCGAGCTGATGCTGGCCCTTTTCGATCACGCCCCCGCCATCCTCGGCGCCGCGGAGGAATGCTTCGAGCTGCGGGCGGAAGTCGAGGAGCTTCGCGATGAGCTTCGCCGCCAGCCGCCGCGTGAGAGCCCGGCCCAATCCGGGTAGAATGCGCTCGCTTTGAGCCGGGAAAACACAACCACCACCCTCCGCCCATCCACCCGGGGAGAACGCCTCGGATTTTCAGAGATCGTCAAGATCCGCAACGAGGTCCTGGCCATGACCGCGGCCGGAAAGCACATCATCCGGCTGGAGGGGGGAGAGCCGTTTCCGCCGACGCCCGACTTCGTCAAGGATGCGATCAAACGGTCCGTCGACGAGAACAGGACACGCTACGCTCCCTCGTCGGGCATCGCCCCTCTGCTGGAGGCGATCGTCGCGAAGCTCGCCAGGCGGAACGCCATCCAGACTGATGAGTCGCGCATCATCGTCGTCAACGGCGGTGCGCACGGCCTCTTCTGCTCGTTTCAGGCGACCCTCGACGAGGGCGACGAGGCGCTTTTCCTCGCCCCCTACTGGACTCCCATCCGCGATCTGGTCGCCTTCGCCGGAGGGAAGGCGATCCTGCTTTCGTGGGACGATGCTCTGGGCGAGGGTCCCGCTGCCGCGATTGAAAAAAGGATCACCTCGAAAACGCGCCTCCTCTACCTGAACTCACCGTCGAATCCCACGGGAAACGTTCTGGGACGGAGCGATCTCGAGGCCATCGCCCGGCTGGCGGTCGAGCGAGACCTCGTCGTCATTTCCGACGAAGCCTACGAGGATCTCCTCTATGAGGAGCCCCATGTCTCCATTGCATCCCTCCCGGGGATGGGCGAGAGGACGCTGACTGTCTTCACTCTCAGCAAGAGCTACTCGCTGACCGGAGTCCGCGTCGGCTACGTGGTCGCCCCCGAGCCGTTCATGACGGTGATTCGCAAGCTCGTGCTCAATTCCACGAACGGCGTTTCCACTCCGGCCCAGTATGGGGCCCTCGCCGCTCTCTCCGACCGCTCCGGATATCTCGATGGCATGCGCGACGAGTATCGACTCCGTCGCGACCTCCTTCTCAAGGCCGTGAACGGCGCCGGCTTCAAGTGCAAGGCGCCGCGCGGAGCGTTCTATCTGCTGCCGGACGTGACCGAGCGGCTCGGAGGCGATTCATGGGGCGCCATGAAGGCACTTCTGGAGGCGACCGGCATCGCCAGTGTGCCCGGCGCGGTCTTCGGGCGGGAAGGGGAAGGACGACTCAGAATGTCGTTCTCCACTTCGCTCGATGTGCTCGAAGAAGCGTCGGAGGCCTTGCGTCGATTCTAGGTCGCCATGGAATGATCCCGCCGGGATCGGTTGACGGGGGCATCGCAACGATGAGTGAATCGAAACACGAAGATCAGGAACGAGCCGAGCCGGCGCCCTCGGAGCCGGAGCTCATCCGCGTTCGACGGGAAAAGCTCGATCAGATCGTCAAAGCGGGCTTCGATGCCTGGCCGACGCGCGCCGATTCCAGCATCACCATCGCTGCGATCGTGGAGCGGTTCTCTTCCTCATCCGCCGAGGCGCTGGAGGCTGCTGCGACCCCGGTCGCGATCGCCGGCCGGATCATGACCATCCGCGATCATGGAAAGACCGCTTTCCTCGACCTTGCCGAGGGAAGGGCGAGGATTCAGGTTTACCTCCGCCGCGACGAAGTCGCCCCGAACGAATGGGAGCTCTACCGCAACCTCGACGTGGGGGACTGGGTCTCTGTTGCCGGTGTGGTCTTCCGGACGAAGAAAGGCGAGCTTTCGGTGAAAGCGTCGCGCCTCGGGTTCCTGGCCAAGGCTCTCCGCCCTCTTCCGGAGAAGTGGCACGGACTGACCGATGTGGAACGGCGCTACCGCCAGCGTTACCTCGATCTCATCGTCAACGATGAAGTGAAGGAGATTTTCGAGACCCGCGCGAAGATCGTGCGCTACATTCGCAATTGGTTCGATTCGCGGGGATTCATCGAGGTCGAGACGCCGATGATGCAGTCGATCGCCGGCGGAGCGGCCGCGCGTCCCTTCGTCACCCATCACAACGCCCTCGACATCGATCTCTTTCTCCGCGTCGCTCCCGAGCTCTATCTGAAAAGGCTGATCGTCGGCGGTCTGCAGCGCGTCTACGAGATCAACCGCAATTTCCGGAACGAGGGAATCTCCATGCAGCACAATCCCGAGTTCACCATGCTGGAGTTCTATCAGGCCTATGCCGACTATCGGGATCTCATGGACCTCACAGAGGAGCTGCTTAGCGGCCTCGTCTCCGACGTGAAGGGAACTTCGGAGCTCACCTGGCGCGAGCAGCAGATCTCTTTCGCCCGCCCCTTTGCCCGTTTCACCATGAAGGAAGCGATCGTTCACTTCGGCGCGAAGGCGGGAATCACCATTGACCCTTCGGAGCTGGAGCAGCGGCCGACCCTCCTCGAGCTCGTGAGAAAGCATGGAGAGCCCCGGCATGTGCATGCCGACGGCACGGAGGGGCCGCCGAGCGAGGGTGCCGCACCGCTCGAGTCGATGAACTACGGCAAGCTCCTCGCCGAGCTCTTCGAGACTCTCTCCGAGAAACATCTCGTGCATCCCACCTTCATCACCGACTTTCCGGTCGAGGTGTCCCCGCTGTCGAAGCAGCGCCGGGACGATCCCCAATGGGTCGAGCGATTCGAGCTCTATGTAGGAGGGATGGAGATCGCCAACGCTTTCTCCGAGCTGAACGATCCGGACGAGCAGGCGCGAAGGTTCCAGCAGCAGATCGACGAGCGCGACAGAGGGGATGACGAAGCTCACCAGATGGACGAAGACTACGTCCGCGCCCTCGAGTACGGGCTTCCGCCAACCGGCGGCGAAGGCATCGGGATCGATCGTCTCACCATGATGCTCACGGGCTCGCCCTCGATTCGAGACGTGATCCTCTTCCCATTGATGCGCCCCCGGAGCTGAGGATGTTCGCGACGAACGATCCGCAGAGCGCCAACTGCAACCAGCCGGCTGGCCGGGCCCGGAGCGTCGCTGACAACGGAGAAATCTCGTGAAGCGCTATGAAATCGGCGTTGCCCTGCGCTATCTGACTGCAGCGCGCCGGCGTGGACACACGGCCTTCCTCACGATCATCAGCACTCTCGGACTTGCTGTCGGAGTCGCGACCCTCATCATCTCCCTCGCGCTTCTTTCCGGACTTCAGGGCCAGATCAAGGAAAGGCTGATTGCATCCACGCCACAGATTCTCATCGAGCCCTCCGGAACCCACTCCATCGAGCAGAGCGACGAGATCGTGGCTTCGCTCGGTTCCTCCCGCGACGTCTCGGTCCAGCCCGTGATCGCCGGCATCGCCTGGGCTTCGAGCGAGAGCGGTAATCGGGGACGTCCAATCCGGATCCGCTCCTTTCAGCCTGGCGAGGAGCCCTCGGCGGACCGATCCTTCGGGCGGCGGTGGGAAGCCAAGACGATTGAAGACGATGCCCGCGTGGAGATCTTCGTGACTCGCGAGTTCGCGCAGGCCATGGGGCTGTTCCTGGGAGACGACGTCGTCATCGTGGCGCCGCGGCAGCGCCTCACCCCCTTCGGCCCGGTCCCGATCGTGCGGACGTTCCGCATCGCGCGCATCCTCGCGTCTCCCCTGGAGGAAAAAGACCCCGATGCGAGACTGCAGTTCGAAGACGCGTCGAGGCTCTTCGCCACGGACGGCTATCCGACCGCGATCGAGATCTACGCGCCGATCGAGCGCTCCGCGGAGATCGAGGAAGCCCTTCTCGCGGAAGAGTGGCCGGTCATCATTCGTGACTGGGCCGAGCTCAACAAACCGCTGTTTCTCGCGCTGAGACTCGAGAAGATCGTCATGTTCGCCACGATCTCTCTGATCATTTTCGTGGCCGCCCTCAATCTGGTCTCCTCCGTCGCCATGCTCATCGTCGAAAAACGACCGCAGGTCGGAGTGCTGCGAACGATGGGCTCGACCGAGCGGTCGATTCTCGAGATCTACCTGATGGTCGGCCTCTTCATCGGACTGTTCGGGACCGCCCTCGGCAATCTCATCGGCCTCGGAGTCTCCTGGGCCGCAAATCATTTCGAATTGATTCCGTTGCCGGCGGGCGTTTACGCGATCCATCACCTCCCGTTCCGAATCGAGCCCAGTGAAATCGTGGCCGTCAACGCGGTCGCGGTGATCCTGTCGATCCTGGCCACCTGGTACCCTGCACGCCTGGCTTCCCGGCTCGACCCGGTCATTGCGATCAAAGGTGAGTAGGAGAGTGCTGAGTCCTGAGTGCCGAGTGCTGAGTGCTCAGGCTGCTCGAACGGGAGAGATCGCTGGTTCCGCTGGGTCGAGGTGGTACTTCACAACCGGCTCCCTAGCTGCGGGTCGTCAGTGCCGCCAGGGGGTAGCGGTGTTTCTCGCGGGTGCCCTGGACTGGCCCACGACTTGGGTCAGTCAGGACTCCGGACTCAGCACTCAGCACTCAGCACTCAGCACTCTCTTCTGGCATGTCGGTTGCCTCGACGACTCCGCGGTTCAATTCCGGAGGAAACGATGACTCTCAGGGTATGGCCGGGGAAACCTTACCCCCTTGGCGCGACGTTCGACGGCAGCGGAACCAATTTTTCGCTTTTTTCCGAGGTCGCTGAAAAGGTCGAGCTCTGCCTGTTCGACGATGACGCAAAGGAAACGCGTGTCGTGCTTCCGGAGATGACGGCTCTCTGCTGGCACGGGTACCTTCCGGACGTCGGTCCGGGTCAGCGCTACGGATTCCGAGTTCACGGACCGTGGGAGCCGGACCGAGGCAACCGATGTAACGCGAACAAGCTGCTGCTCGATCCCTATGCGCGCGCCGTCAGCGGCTCCGTGGAATGGAATCAGTCCGTTTTCCCCTACGACTTCTCCAATCCTGATCACTCGAAAAACGATGAGGACAGCGCTCCATACGTTCCGAAAGCCGTGGTCATCGATCCCTACTTTGATTGGGGGAACGATCGCCGCCTGAACCGGCCATGGCACGAAACGGTCATTTATGAAGTCCATACCAAGGGATTCACCGCCAGACACCCCGACGTCCCGGAAGAGTTGAGAGGAACCTACGCAGGCCTGACCCATCCTTCCGTGCTGCGACATCTGAAAGATCTGGGAGTGACCGCCGTCGAGCTGCTCCCCGTTCATCAGTTCGTCCACGATGCTCATCTACTCGAGCGCGGCCTGAGGAACTACTGGGGCTACAACTCGATCGGCTATTTCGCTCCCCACAACGAGTACGCCGCGGCCGCGAAGCCGGGAAGACAGGTGCAGGAGTTCAAGCGGATGGTGAAGAGCTTCCATGACGAGGGGATGGAGGTCATTCTCGACGTCGTCTACAACCACACCGCCGAAGGAAATCACCTCGGACCGATCCTGTCCTTCAGGGGAATCGACAATTGCGCGTACTACCGTGTCATGCCGGACAAGCCGCGCTATTACATGGACTACACGGGCACCGGCAACAGCCTGTACATGCGCCATCCGCACGTTCTGCAGCTCATCATGGACTCGCTCCGCTACTGGGTCACGGAGATGCACATCGACGGATTCCGCTTCGATCTCGCGGCGACTCTCGCGCGCGAGCTGCACGACGTCGATCGCCTCTCGGCATTCTTCGACATCATCCAGCAGGATCCGCTCATCAGTCAGGTCAAGCTGATCGCCGAGCCCTGGGACGTCGGAGAGGGAGGCTACCAGGTCGGCAACTTTCCGCCGCAGTGGTCGGAATGGAATGGAAAATATCGCGACAGCGTGCGCGATTACTGGCGGGGGACCGATCAGAGCCTGGGCGAGTTCGCGAACCGTCTCACCGGGAGCTCCGACCTCTACGCCGAAGATGGACGGCGTCCCTATGCAAGCATCAACTTCATCACCGCCCACGACGGATTCACGCTGCGAGATCTCGTTTCCTACAACGAGAAACACAATGAAGCCAACGGGGAGAACAGCCAGGACGGCGAGTCGCACAATCGCTCATGGAACAGTGGCGCCGAGGGCGAAACGGATGATCCCGCGATCAAAGAGCTTCGAAGCCGGCGCATCCGCAACTTTCTGGCGACGCTCTTTCTCTCCCAGGGGATCCCGATGATCCTGGGGGGAGACGAGATGGGGCGGACTCAGAAGGGGAACAACAACGCCTACTGTCAGGACAACGAGACCTCCTGGTTCGACTGGGAGAATCTCGATGAGGAGCTTCTCGAATTCACTCAGCGACTCATCGCGTTCCGCCAGCGTCATCCCGTCTTCAGACGCCGCCGTTACTTTCTGGGGCGCCCTCTCTTTGGCGAAGGGGTGAGCGACATCGGGTGGTTCCGTCCAGATGGTCAGCCCATGAGCAGCCGGGACTGGCAACATGGGTATGCAAAGAGCCTCGGGGTTTTTCTGAATGGCAAGGCCATTCCGACTCCCGATGAGCGGGGACAGCGGATCACTGACGACAACTTCTACATTCTGTTCAACGCCCACCACGAACCGATCACCTTCCAGCTCCCCTCGGAGCACTGGGGCGGAAAGTGGGTCAAGGTCCTCGATACGAGCCAGGCGGTTCCGGAGCGCCGCCATCAGATCCTGGAAGCGACCGAGAACCTCGAAGTCCCCGCCCGCGGCCTGATCGTGCTCGAGGAGGAGTAGCCCCTCCCCCCCACCCCCGCCCTTTCACTCCCCCGAACCGATCACTCCGAGCTCCCCGGTGATCGTCCGAGCTTCGTCACGATTGCGAATTCAGTCTTCGTCACCGGAGTGACGGAAAGACGGCTTCCCTTTTTCAGAATCTCCATTCCCTCGAGTCCCGGCGTCGAGCGCATTTCGGCGAGCGGAACCACCCGCCTGAATCGCTCGACGAAGCGGATCTCTACCGAGCTCCACATCGGATCCCTCGGATCGCTCCTGGAATCGTGGTATTCGTGTCCTTTCTGGAACTGAAAGGGATCCGGAAAAGCTTCGCGAACGATTTCCGCGACGCCCGCCGCTCCGGAGGGATCCGCGTTGGAAGCGTAAAAGAGAGCTCGATCTCCTTTTTTCATTGCCCTCATGAAGTTGCGGGCCTGATAGTTGC
>DATLEY010000060.1:0-19587 GCA_035525215.1 Thermoanaerobaculia bacterium
GGCGGCGGGGCCGGCTCGACGAGATCGGCGGCGCTGCGTACATCTCATCCCTGGTCGATGGCATCCCGGACATCGGCAACGTGGAGCGTTACGCCGAGATCGTCCGGGAGAAATCGACCCTGCGCAAGCTCATTCTCATGGGCAACCGCGTCGTACAGTCAGCGCTGGAGCGACGCGAGGGACCGGAAGAAGTCCTGGGCGAGGCCGAAAGGGCGATTTACTCGATCGCCGAACAGGGCCTCTCCACCGGATTCCTCTCGATCGATCGGATCACTCGCGCGAACATGACCGCAATCGAGCAGATTCAGGGGGGCGGAAAGCTGGTCACCGGCGTCCCCAGCGGCTATGACCGCTTCGACGAGATGACCTCCGGGTTTCAGCGCCAGGACCTCATCATCCTCGCCGCCCGCCCATCGATGGGAAAAACGTCGCTGATGCTCAACCTGGCGGAAGCGATGGCCGTCCCCGATCGCGGCGAGACGAAAGAAGGGCTTTATTCGGTAGGGATCTTTTCTCTGGAGATGTCCAAGGAGCAGATCGGCCTCCGTCTTCTCTCCTCCGAGGCAGGCGTGCCGTCGCATCTGATCCGTTCCGGAATCCTCTCCGACAAGAACTGGAGAGACCTGATCGAAGCGTCTTCGCGCCTGGCGAAAGCGAGAATCTACGTCGATGACACGGCGACGATCGACCTGATGGAGATGCGCGCGAAATCGCGGCGGCTCAAACGTGAGCTCGGGCTCGACATCATCATGGTCGACTACCTGCAGCTGATCACGACTCGCGGACGGGTGGAATCGAGAAACCAGGAGATCTCCCAGGTCTCCCGCGGACTGAAGGCGCTCGCGAAGGAGCTGGACATCCCCCTGCTCGCGCTCTCCCAGCTTTCTCGCCGCCCGGAGCAGCGCGCCGGCGATCACCGCCCTCAGCTCTCCGATCTTCGGGAGTCGGGCTCGATCGAGCAGGACGCCGATCTGGTGTTCTTCATCTACCGGGACGAGGTCTACAACAAGGAGACCGAGGACAAGGGAATCGCGGAGATCATCATCGGCAAGCAGCGCAACGGTCCGATCGGAGATTTCAAGCTGGTGTTCCGGAACGACGTGACGAAGTTCTTCAATTACGCCCCGGAGCCGGATTACCTCCCTTAGTCCCGGCTCCGCTGCTACCGGCTCACGCGCGCCAGGGCTTCCTACCGGAATTCATGACGGATGGTCGGCCTCGATTCGGTTTTCACTCTGCATCCGTAGCGACCTACGCAACATCATCGGCCGAAGTTTCCGGAAGGTCGAGAAACCGGAGCACGGACCTGGAATGCTCGCCGAGCCGCGGCGGGGGCAACGGCCTTGGCGCTCCCGCCGTCGTGCGGAGCGGACTCCGGACCAGAGGAAGCGGGCCGATGGCAGGATGTTCGACCGTCTGCACGAGCGGCCTCGCGAAGATTTCCTCGAATCGCTCGACCAGAGCAGCTGGAATCGCGGCACGCCGGCAACGCTCGATCCACTCCGCGGCTGTTCTCCGCCGAATCGTCTCTTCGATCTCCGCGATGAGAGTCCCTCGATGGGTGACCCGCCCCGCGTTCGTGACGAAGCGAGGGTCGCGCGCGAGATCGTCGCGCTCGAGAACGTCGCGGGCGAAGCGTTCGAAATGGCGGTCGCTGGCGACGGCCAGGGCGAATGAGCGGTCCGCGGCAGCGAAAGTCTGGTAGGGAACGATGGAGGGATGAGCCGTGCCATAACGCCGCGGCTCCTCTCCAGTGAGTAGAAAAGCCTGCGCGACATTCACCAGCGAAGCGACCGTGGCGCCGAACAGGGAGACTTCGATCGCGCTCCCCCGCCCGGTCTTCTCCCGCGCGTAGAGAGCGGCCAGAATCGCTCCGTGGGCGTAGTGGGCCGTCAAGACGTCCGAAAGGGCGACCCCGGCCTTCACCGGCGGCCCGTCGGGCTCGCCCGTGATCGCCATGAGCCCGCCCGCCGCCTGGGCCAGCAGATCGTATCCGGGAAGCGCGGCGTCCGCGGCGTCGCGATCGAACCCGCGAATCGAACACACGACCGCGCCCGGACTCAACGCCTGCAGCGCGCCGGCCTCGAATCCGAAACGAAGACGGTCGGCATCCTTGAAATTCTCGACGACGACATCGGCGCGCTGAATCAGCCTCCGCGCGGCCTCGATGCCTCCTTCGCGTTTCAGATCGAGGACGATCGACTCCTTGTTGCGATTCACCGAGAGAAAGTAGGTGCTTTCGCCCGCGACGAATGGGGGACCCCAGCGTCGCGTTTCGTCGCCGCCCGGCGGCTCGACCTTGATCACGCGAGCTCCGGCATCGCCGAGCATCATCGTGCAGAGGGGTCCGGCGAGAATGCGGGAGAAGTCCGCGACGAGAACCCCGTCGAGGGGGAGGTGATCATCGAGCGCCGCTGCATGGTCCGTGGCGAGCGGATGATCGGGCATCGGGGACATCCAATGTAGGTCGCATTCTTCGCGAAATCAAGATTGGAATTCACTCTTCGAAAGCCTGTTACCATCGGCGCGATCAGGTGACCGATGCTGCCCGAAGTCTTCGAATGTCCACAGTGCCAGCGGCAATTCGTTTTCGATCTCATCGAGATCGACGGAGATCGCTCCATCACCTGTCCCCAGTGCAAGCGATACCTCGGCGAGAAGGATGTTCACTACATCCTTCGCAATGAGATCGAAGAGCTCGAGGAGCGACTTCGATTCGAGCGCGACCGCCTGGAGCGGGACGAGGCCATCTACTCTCTCGGCGAGTGCGACGCGGAGCTGCGTTTTTACGGAGCGGAAGTCCACCGCGTGGTCAGAATCCTCCGCAAGACACTCGACGATCTCGAGTCGCTGCGCGTTTCCTTCAAGTAGCGCGAGCGCACGCCCGCCTCACGGCTCGGGTTTCCGCACGAATCCGGCGAGCAGATCGACCGGGAGAGGAAAGACGATGGTCGTGTTCTTCTCAATGCCGATCTCCGTGAGCGTCTGCAGATAGCGCAACTGAATGGCGATCGGCTCGGTCGCCAGCACTTTCGAAGCGTCCGCCAGCCGCTGCGACGCGCTGAATTCGCCCTCGGCGTGGATGATCTTCGACCTCCGCTCCCGCTCCGCTTCCGCCTGACGGGCCATGGCCCTCGTCATCTGTTCCGGCAGATCGACCTGCTTGACCTCCACGTTCACCACTTTGACGCCCCACGGCGCGGTGTGGCGGTCGAGGATCTCCTGGATCCTCGCATTGAGCTTCTCGCGCGCAGCCAGAAGCTCATCCAACTCCACTTCGCCGAGAACGGAGCGTAGCGTCGTCTGCGCGAACTGTGATGTCTGATAGCGGTAGTCGTAGACCTCGACCACGGCCTTTTGCGGCTCGACGACCCGCAGAAAGATGACCGCGTTCACCTTCAGGGTGACGTTGTCTCTCGTGATCACGTCCTGCGGCGGGACCTCGAAAGCCTCCTGCCGGAGAGAGATCCGTACCATCCGGTCCACCGGCGCGAAGACGAAGATGAGGCCGGGACCCTTCGCTTCCGGCAGGAGTCTGCCGAGCCTGAAGATCACTCCACGCTCGTATTCGGCGAGGATTTTGACCGACGAGATCAGATAGAACGCCAGGATTGCGACGAAAACCAGGACCGCGAGATTCATGAATCTCCTTTCATCCGACGACAGGCGTCATTGCTCCGAGGATCGTTCGACTGGCTCGACTTCGACTCTCAGCTCGCGCACCCTCAAGACCCTCACCTTCTGACCGGCGGGCACGGGGCTCGAAGAAACTGCGTTCCACAACTCTCCATGAACGAAGACCCGTCCTTCCGGCGCAAGCTCGGTTCGAGCCAGCCCGATTTCCCCCACCATTCCTTCCTCCCCCGTCGTCACGCGGTGCCCGCGACTGCGGATGACCAGCGTCATGAGAAAGATCGCAATGATTCCGAAAGGCACCGATACGGCGAGCGCCGTGATCCAGCTGACGCGCATCTCTGGAATGGGACCGTCGACGAGAAGAACCGCGCCGATGAACATCGCGAGGACACCCGCGGTTCCGAAGATGCCATGGCTGGTGAACTTCGCTTCGAGGGCGAAGAAGGCGAACGCGGCGAGGACGAGCGCCAGCGCGGCGTAACGGGTAGGCAGCATGTTGAGGGCGATGCCGGCAAGCAGGAGGGCGAGAGCGCCGACCACGCCCGGCAGTATTCCTCCGGGATTCTGAAACTCCGCCCAGAGCCCGAGCATCCCGAGAGAAAAGAGCACGAACGCCACGTTCGGATTCATGATGAAAGCGAGGAGCTGCAATCGCAGCGGGATCTCGATCGGCCGGATCGGCCCGGCGACGGGGTCCAGCACCACGGTGGTTCCGTCGAACCGCTGGATGGAACGGCCAGCGACCCTCGCCAGAAGCGCCGCCTCATCCGCTGCAATGAAGTCGATCAGCTCGAGCTCGAGCGCTTCCTCCTCCGTGTATGCGATCGACTCTCGAACCGCCTTTTCCGCCGCTTCGACGTTGCGTCCTCTCTTTGCGGCGAGCGAGCGGATGAATGCGGCCGAGTCGTTCGTCATCTTGGCGCTCATCACCTCGTCGACCTCGACCCCGAGAACCACCGGATGCGCCGCGCCGGTATTCGTTCCGGGCGCCATGGCGGCGACGTCAGCGGCCATGAGCAGGATGAATCCCGCCGAAGCGGCGCGCTCCCCACTCGGCGCGACCCATACGATCACCGGCAACGGAGACTCGACGACCCGGTTGACGATACGGCGCGTGGACGCTTCGAGACCCCCGGGCGTTGCCAGCTGAATGAGCAGAGCGATGTCCCCGGCAGCCACGGACTCCGTGATGCCGTGCTCGATGATCTCCTCGGTCACCGGAAGAATCATCTGATCGACCACGAGCTTGCCGACCGAGGCTGCAGAGGAGGCAGCGCCCAGCATCAGCGCGAGGAGACAGACTCCAAGGCTTCGCGCGAGCATCTCCGGAGTCTATCCCAACGCCGGGATCCGGAGAGGTCACGACTGCCTGGGCGGGATCCCGCGTGCTTCGCTGATGCTCAGCTCAGCCAGCATGCGAAGGAAATCCCGCCCCTCGTCATCGGCCTTCTCGTACGCTTCCTTCAGGCGTCCAACCTGATCCTCCGCTTCCCATGCCGCCACCGCGAAACCGTCGCGAGGCTGATCGGGAAGAAGAGCGACAGAGTCCTTCCAGACTCCATCCACCAGCCGGCAGTTCACGAAGCCCTCCTGGAGAGCCCGGCGCACCGACCCGAGCGCGGTCAGGGTCCGATCTCCATCGAGCCGATTCATTTCCCGAAGCCCGTAGGCGTTGGCTTCGCGGGCTGCCATGATCCGCGTGATGTTCTCCGCGATCATTTCCCGGAGCCGAACGTCGGAGTCGCCGAGGGCCGAGGTGACGTCCAGCCCTGAAAAAAGCATGGACACGTTTCCATCGGCGGTCCGCTGTCCTGAGCGCACGACCCGGCATTCGAACCGGAGCGCCGATCCTTTCCATTCGAACTCGAGGATTCCGGTCGCCCCCATCTCGATGGGCGCTCCGTGCTCGATAAAGGCGCCCGAAAGGCTGATGTCGAAGAGACGAATGGCCATTTCGTCAAAACGGCCCGCCAGCGGCGAGGCCAGCTCCAAACGTTGAAATTTCCGCCGTTCGTCGTGAGGCTTCATGCGCGCCGGTCGTGGTTCATCCCGATGAGGCTCCTCCAGAGCGATGATCTCGGCGATGCACGCCTCGCGCCGGAGGGGACCCCTTCGCTGCAGGGATGGACGTCCCGGACTCAGCGGGTCATGAGAGCGATGCGCTCCGCCACTTTCTTCTGATATCGCTCGCGCGACTTTTCGACTTTGCGGACATAGTCACGCGTCTCACGATATGGCGGGATTCCGCCGAAGGTCCGGACTCGCCCAGGCCCAGCGTTATAGGCGGCCAGAACGAGCTGCGGATCGTCGAACTGCGACTGCAACTCCCTGAGATACCGCACTCCGCCCCGGACGTTCTCGACCGGATTGGTCACGTCAGAAACCCCCATCAGCTCGGCAGTGCCCGGGATCAGCTGCATCAGACCCTGAGCATTCTTGGAGGAGACGAGGCGGGGACGGAAATCCGACTCGGTCTTGACGACCGCCGCGATCAGCTCGGGCTCCATGCCCTGCCGTTTTGCCTCGCGGTAAATGATGTCGCCGTAGGGGATCTCGGTCCGGAAGAACCGTTCGCGCACCGTCTCGATCATCAGGGGACTCGGAAGCTCGGCGGGTCCCAGGCTGACCAGATCGTCCGCCAGCTGGATTGCCGGCGGCACGGACGAGCTCATCGAGCTCCGGACCACCCCGGCGGCGGGTTCGGGCGTGGTCAGCTCGAACGCGTCGAGAGGAACTCCCGCGCCCAGGAGAAGCACGGAACCGCCGATCAGCAGCACCATCCGGCTGCGCAGCGATGCCGCGAGGGAACGACGGCCGCGATGCCTCTGACAGTCGCAGATGATCCGGTAGTCGGAAGGAGCCGACCACCCTCGGTTCGCAAACTTATTTTTCTTTCTCATATCGGTCACCGGAACGCTGCTTCGGCAAAATCCGAACCATTTTCGGACTGCCACCGGGAAGTCGTTTCAACCCATCGAGTTGACTTCCCAACTGCAGGGGCTAGCGGTTACTAAATAACTACGAACCCGCCTCGCCTCGCCCGACAACCTCGACCCTTCCCCACTCCCTTTTCCGCGGTTCAGCCGCGGATTCAGAAATGAGAGGGCCCGTCTGATACTCAGCAAAACCCGGAAGGCTCAATCCCGAAGGCAATGCCGATCGGGAACGTTGAACTCAGATTCCTCAACATTTTTACGCGAAAAGGGGCCCCGGGGTCAACGTTGCCTCGGGACATTCATGGCGTCGCTGATACTGAGCTCGCAAAAAAGCCGGAGCAGCCGCCGTCCTTCCCTGTCCGCCTGCTCGTAGGCGCGGCAGAGGCGCTGCAGCTCGTCCTTGTCCTCATCGAGGGCAACCGTGAATCCAACCTCCGGCTGTTCAGGGAGGAAGGCCCGCCGCTTCCGCCAGACTCCGTCGTCGAGCGTGTAGGTCAGGAACATGGCATCTCCGGGGCGGAGGGTCTCATCGAATTCGTAGAGGTCGGGAGGGGGGCCCTGGAGCTTCTGCTCCGTCAGCCGGCTGACGACCGCGGAGGAGATTGCCCGGCGGAGAGCGTCCCCCGCTCCCTCGGTGGCTCCGAGAAAAAGGACGCCGCTGTGGTGGAGCCCCTCCCCGTTGGCGCTCTGCGTTCCGAGGGAGACGCACCGGACGATTTCGACATCGATCTCGACTTGCTCCGATTCCCAGGCGAAGGCGAGCTTGCCGGTGGAGCCTGGAGTGGATCGTCCGAGGTGCTCGAGACGAGCCCCTGAAATGCCGATTTCGACAAGGCGAACCGGCCTTTCACCGAACCGTGCCTCAACCGGCTCGGCCAGATGAAGACGCTGGAACTCTCGGCGTTCACGGCCCGGCATGGGTGACTCCCATTGTAGTGCAGGGATCGTCGCAGGGCGACCCTGCGTCAGTGATCGAGACGAAGAGCTGAGGCCGGAGGCGGCATCGGGGCGCCGAGAAGAAAGCCCTGCATTTCATCGCAGTGATTCTGCTGGAGAAACTCGAATTGCGCCGCCGATTCGACGGATTTGCCGATCACTCCGAGGTCGAGAGCGCGCGCCGTGGAAATGACGGAGCTGAGAATGGCCGCGTCGCGCGTGTGACTCTTCGGCCGGAGCCCGCGCGCATCGATCTTGACCAGGTCGATCGGGAGCTCGCGGAGCTCGGAAAAGAAGCTGGTGCCACCGCCGAAATCGTCGATGGCCACTTTGATGCCGAGACGCTTGAGCCGTCCCAGCACGTCGCGCGTAAATTCGAAGTCCTTGGCGGCCACGGTCTCGGCGATCTCGAGATGGAGGAGGCTGGGCTCGATCCTCCCATCCGAAACGGCGCGTCCGACCACGGCTTCCAGGTCCTGGGCCTGGAGCTGCTGGGCGGAGAGATTCACGGCGACGCGCATGGGGTTCCCGGCGTCGACCCAGCGGCGCGCCTGCCGGCAGGCGGATCGAAGGACCCATTCCCCGATCGGCAGCATCAGCCGGGAATCCTCGGCCACCGTGAGAAAATCCGCGGGCGAAACGACACCGCGCTCCGGATCGTTCCACCGGATCAGCGCTTCCATCTCGACGGGCCTGCCCGACTTCGTCGAGATCACCGGCTGGTAGTAGAGGACGAACTCCTCTCTCTCGAATGCGCGGCGAAGACTGTTCTCGAGCGTCAACCGCTCGAGGAAACGGGCGTTACTCTCCGGTGTACAGAAACTGTAAGAGTTCCGACCGGAGTTCTTGGCGCGGTACATGGCGCTGTCTGCGTTCTTGAGCAGGGACTCGGCATCCGCACCGTCACGCGGAAACAGGGCGATCCCCATACTGGCGCTGACGAAAAGGTGATTGCCTTCGATCGTGAATCTCTGCTGAAGGCCCTCGAGAACCTTTCGGGCGATTCTCGCGGTGTCCTCTTCGTGCGCGACCTCGGAGAGAAGTACCGTGAACTCGTCTCCGCCCAACCGGGCCACTGTGTCCGAGACGCGCGTGCATTCCCGCAGCCGCTGCGCCACCGCGTCGAGGAGCTGGTCGCCATGGCGATGCCCCAGCGTATCGTTGATCCGCTTGAAATGATCGAGATCGATGAAGATGACTCCGACCACACGGGTGTAACGACGGGCATGAGCAAGAGCGATGGTCAGGCGGTCGTGAAAGAGAGTACGGTTGGGCAGCCCGGTAAGCTCGTCGTGATAAGCGAGATAGGCAATGTGATCCTCGACCCGCTTCCGCTCGGTCACATCGCGCGAATAGACGATGATCTCGTGCGAGCCGTTCTGATCTTCGCAAGAGGCATTGGACTCGACCCAGATCGTGCGGCCGTCCTTACGCTCGACCCTGTAGTTGAACGCCCAGGGGAACGGCTCACGACAGACCGTGCTGAGATATTCACGCAGGCTGGCTTCATCTTCGGAGGCCACGATGTCGAAGATCGAGCGGCCGGTGAGCTCCTCAGCGGGATATCCGAGCAGGCTCTCCGAAGCGACGGAGAGATAACGGAACGTTCCGCTCTCCGTGAGCCGGCTGATCAAGTCGGGTGATTTCTCGACGATCGAGCGATAGAGCTCCAGGCTCCCCTCGCGTCTGCGTGAGCTCCGGCTGGCCCATACGGATATGGCGGCGAAAGTCAGAGCGGCGAGCGCGACGACGACGATCGATGTTGGCCAGGCCATCTAAGAAATCCGGAGATCCCCCGTTCGTCCCGCTTCGCGCACTACGATCGAAGCGCGGCTCCGCGGACCATGGGACCAGCCCGCCGGTGAAACCGCGCTCGCCACGGCGAGCTCCGGACAAGAAGAACGATGAATTCGAATCATACTCGGTTCTCCCCGGATCAGGCGAGTCCACGCCACGGCTTGTGATGCGTCATATACCGGTCAAAGTGCTCCGGCGGAAGCGGACGGCTGAACAGGAATCCCTGCAGCTTGTCGCATTCGTTCGCCCGCAGAAAATCGAGCTGGCTCAACGTTTCCACTCCCTCCGCCATGACCTGCAGGCTCATGCTGTGAGCCATGGCGATCACTCCGGAGACGATCTTCGCGTCCTGGGGGGCGATCAGATCCCGAACGAACGACTGGTCCAGCTTGAGCGTGTCGACGGGAAACTGCTTCAGATAGCTGAGGGACGAGTATCCGGTCCCGAAATCGTCGATTGCAATGCGGACGCCGAGCTCCTTGAGCTCTCTCAGGATGGCGATCGTCTTGTTCACGTCCTGCATCGCGTTGGTTTCCGTGATCTCGAGCTCGAGAAGCCTGGCCGGCAATCGGGACTCCTCGAGCGCCTGCCGGACCTGTTCGGTGAGGTCCGACTGGTGGAACTGCCGCGCCGAGAGGTTCACCGAGACGACGAGGTCGGTTCCCTTCTGCCGCTGCCAGAATCTCGCCTGTCTGCAGGCCTCTCGCAGCACCCAGTTCCCCATCGGAATGATCAGCCCGGAAACCTCGGCGGTCTGGATGAAGCGATCCGGGAGCATGACGCCATGTTCCGGGTGATTCCAGCGGATCAGGGCTTCCAGGCCGTAGACCAGCCCGCTCTGCAGGTCGATCAGCGGTTGATAGAAGAGCGTCAGCTCATTGTTCTTGAGGGCCTTCCGCAGGCTGCTCTCGAGCTCGAGCATCTCGAGGGCGCGAGAGTTCATCGAAGGCGTGTAGAACTGGTAGCCGTCGCCTCCCTGGTGCTTGGCCCGGTACATCGACGTGTCGGCGTTCTTGATCAACGCCTCCGCGTCCAGCCCGTCATTCGGGTAGATGGCGATGCCGGCGCTCGCAGTAATGAAGAGCTCGCGCTCACCCAGAGCGAACGGCGAGGCGAGAGCGTCGAGGATCTTGCGGGCGATTTTTCCCGCATGCTCCGCTTTCCCCAGGATGTGAATGAGCACCGCGAACTCGTCGCCTCCGAAACGGGCGATGGTGTCTTCCTCCCGCACCGACTTCCGGATGCGCTCCGCGACACTCTTCAGAAGCGTGTCGCCCATCGTGTGCCCGAGGGAGTCGTTGATCTGCTTGAAGCGGTCGAGATCGAGAAAAATGATTCCCAGCTTGTGCTGGTGACGGTTCGCATGTGCGAGCGCCACGATCAGGCGATCCATGAAGAGAGCGCGATTGGGAAGGCCGGTGAGGGGATCGTGATACGCGACATGCTCGACCTGGGACGCGGCCTCCACCGCGGCCTCCCTCTCGTCCTCCAGAACGAAGATCATCATCCCGAGACCCGTGACGATCATGAAGAAGACGTCCGCGATCGCCATCCCGGTCGCCGCGGGAAACGACTTCGCCTGTCCGATCGCGGCGAAGGCCAGGACGAACGACGCGCATCGCAGGACGCCGTAGGCGGTGAAGGCAGCGGAGAAAATCGGAAACCCGGCCCCCGTGTGATCCATGTGGCTGCGCCGGATCCGGTGTCCTGACCAGATCAGTGCGACCCCCGCGGCCAGATCGTGCACGGCCACCGGAAGGTAGAGTTGAAAGCGCGGCTCGTCGGGAAGAATGAGCAGGAACAGCGGAAACGCCACGGCGATCGCTACGCAGACCAGAAACGCGGTTCTCAAATCGCGGAGTTTCACGGGACGACGCGTGGAAATCTCCCACGAACCCGCGGCCAGCGCGCTGACATGGAGAAGAGCCGCGCCGGTGACAGCCATCCCCAGAAGAATGCGCACCGGGTTGATATGACCGAAACGGGATAAGGCCTCCAGCGAGAGAACGGCCAGAATCCAGAAACCAGCCAGCGCGATCCAGGAGCGTGCCCAGAAACCGAGATCTCCACGCGTGTAGCGCTTGTGGAAAGCAAAGAGGACGATGGCCACGGAGAGCGCGACCAGCGATCGGGCCGCGAGTGAGGTGAGCAGCGTGGGATCACCGACGATCATCGCGCCTCGGACCTCCACCCCTCACTCTCGCCATGCCGATGCACTTCGTCTTCACCCACCCCGTCCCCGGAAGACGAGAGTCCCCCGCCCGGCCGACGGGAACCATCGGGCCGGGTACCTCACGAATTGTAGCAACAGAAATGTCTAATGGAAATGTTTAATGAAAATCTGGAGAGATCGTCTGCCCTCCGGACCTCAGTCGGGATTCGTGGCCCATACGGTGAGGTCCGTAATGAAGCCGCGATCTTCCATCGAGAGCATGGCCATGATCGCATGAGCGATTTCGGAGGCCTGCAATTTTCGCTCGCTCAGTTTGCGCGCGCGGCCCGATGACTCGAAAAACGGCGTCTGGACCTCGCTCGGGTTGATGAGCATGACGCGGATGTCGTGCTGCCGGAGCTCCGCCCGCCAGCACTCGGTCATTCCGCGAAGCGCGAACTTGCTGGCAACGTAGGAAGTCCCGCCCGCGAATCCCCTCTGCCCCGCCGTGGAGGCGACGTTGATGATGTTTCCCGCCGTCTTCTGCCGGATGAATGTCCGCGCCGCTTCCCGGGCGGCGATCGCGGCACCGAGCACGTTCGTCTCCCACACTCCCCGCATTCCCGCCACGTCCACCTCGAGCAACGGAGCGAAGGATCCGAACCCCGCGTTGTTGATCAGGACGTTCAATGATCCGAGGCGAGAGAGAGCGGCTTCGAATAACGAGGCGACGTCTTTCTCGCTGGAGACGTCGGCGACGTGAAAGTCGGCTCCGATCTCCTCCGCCGTCTTTGCGAGCTTCCTCCCGTCCCTGCCGCAGATCATCACCTTTCCTCCCGCTCTCACCATCTGCTCGGCGACGGCTCGGCCGATCCCTGAGCCTCCTCCAGTCACCACCGCCCGCACTTCAGCCAGATTCATGACGAGACTCCTTTCAATCTCTGTTTTTCAGCGTGGCGCGTCTTCGAGAAAATCGACGGCGAGACGAGCCAGCACGCGCACTCCGAGAACAAGCCCCTTCTCCTCGACGAAGAAGAGTGGCGAATGATTGGCGGCGGCCTTTTCCGGTGGAACGCCGGCGGGGCGTGTTCCGACGAAGATGAACAGTCCCGGGATCTGCTGCTGAAAAAAGGAGAAATCCTCGCCTCCCAGTGTCGCGGGAACCATCAGGACGTGCTCATCCCCGGCGACCTGCTTCAACGTGGGAATCATTCTGAGCGTGAGCTCGGGATCATTGAACGTCACCGGATAGCCCCGCTTGATGCGAACTTCCGCCGTCGCTCCCGCGCTTTCGGCGATCTTCTCCGCCGTTCTTCGAATACGGTCATGGAGCTCGTCCCGCATCTCCGCGTCGAGGGCGCGGACCGTCCCCTTGAGCTCCACCTCGTCCGGAATGATGTTGTTCCTCACACCGCCATGAATGGATCCAATGGTGACGATGGTCGGAGCGATCGTCGCGTCGACCTGCCGGCTCGGGATGGTCTGCAGCGCCAGAACGATCTGCGACGCCACGACGACCGGATCGACGCCGAGCCAGGGATAGGCGCCGTGTGTCTGGCGCCCGCGAACGACGATCGCGAGCTCGTCGACGCTGGCCATGGCCCCCTCGCTCTTCACACCGATCTCGCCGACCGCGAACCGGGAGCCGATGTGCAGACCAAAAATGGCCTGCGGCGGCGGATCCTGGAGCGCCCCTTCCTTGATCATCAGCTCCGCGCCCCCCTCCTCACCGCCCGGAGCCCCTTCCTCGGCTGGCTGGAAAATGAATTTCACCGTACCCGTCAGCCGATCCTTCATCCGGCTCAGAATCTCCGCCACGCCCATCAGAATCGCCACATGGCCATCGTGACCGCAGGCATGCATCACGCCGACCTCATTGCCTTCGTAGGTTGCGCGGACCCTCGACGCAAACGGCAGATCGACTTCCTCACTCACTGGTAGAGCGTCCATGTCCGCCCGGAGAGCCACCACCCCTCCCGGCCGATCCCCTCGTAAGAGCCCGATGACGCCGGTGTGGGCGACACCCGTCCGGACTTCGAGGCCGAGCGCGCGAAGATGTTCCTCGACGAGCTTCGAGGTTCGAAACTCGCGATTCCCGAGCTCTGGATTCTGGTGGATGTCCCGGCGCCAGGCGATGACGCGTGGCTCGATCCCCCCGGCCGCCTGGTGGATCGCCTCGGCGAGCGGCTTTTCCATGAGAAGGGTCCCTCCGACGATCGCGCAAAGCCGGTCGCGTGTCACAAAAGTGCCCGCGCGACCTGGCGCATCATATCGACCAGGAGACGCCAGGGAAACGCTCCCTGGCCGCGCCCCTCCCCTGTACAAAGCAGAGGCTCGAGCCGTCAAATGGAGAGAAATCAACTGACGTCGGCGGTGCGTGACCTCTCCGTCACCGGTCGTTCAAGGCGACAGGCGATCCCTGCCGTATTCGAAGGATCCAGGGCCCGGGGGTTCACGACACCGTGTCCGAGTCCCGTCCCGATCCCGTTCATCATGGTGGGCCATGCAGCGTAACAACAGGTTTCCCGTCGTTCGGAATGAAGACACCACGAGTCCTTTTTAGGATTCCGCGAGTGCCGGCTGAGCTGCCGGTCCGCAGAATGGATGGAGCCCCAGAAGATGCGCAGATGGATCATGATTCTGATCGCGATCGCCGCCATTGCGGTCTCGGTGATCGCCTTCCGAGTCATCAAGCCCGATTCGGAGTGGTCCTCGGGGTCGCAGCCGGCGCTGGAGGCGTTCAGGCAGGGTCTCGAAGCGGAGAAAAAGCTCTACTGGAACGAAGCGCGGGAGCACTACGCCCGTGCCGCGGAGATCGATCCAGACTTCGTGATGGCGAGGTTCAAGACCGTCTCGCTCACGATGTCTCCTGAGCGCGAGCAGCGGCTGCGGGACCTGATCGACCGCGTGGACCTGGAGAGCCTCACCAGCCGGGAGCGCTTCCTGATGGAGTACCGGCTGTCGCTGCTCGAAAAGCGGCCGGAAACGGCGGAAAAGATCATGGGCGCTTATCTGGCCGAGAATCCCAACGATCTCTACGCGCTCACGATTCATTGTGATGTCGTCTGGATCGGAGGAAATCTGGACGCTGCCGAGGATTGCTTCGAGAAGGTGCGCAAGATCGACCCGGGCTGGGCGCACTCTCACAACAACATCGGCTACATCCGGATGGCACGCGGCGACTTTGCCGGAGCCGAGGAGGCGTTTGCATCGTATCGGCAGCTCGCTCCGGATCAAGCCAACCCCCACGACTCGCTGGGAGAGCTGCTCATGCTCACGGGCCGGTATGAAGAAGCTCTCAACGAATTCGAGCAGGCCGTGGCGATCCGCGCTGATTTCTGCGCGACATGGAGCCATCTCGTCGACCTGATGATCCTGCAGGGAGACACGGCCGGGGCCGATCGAATCATCCAGCGCGCGGAAAACGTGGTCTGCTCGCCTGAGTTCATCGAAACTCAGAAGCTCCGTGTCGCGGCGTGGAAAGCGATCTTCGCCGGGAACTCCTCCGATGTCCTGACGCGCTCGACTCGAAAGGCGTGCGAGGGAGGCGCGATCGATCCGTTGTCCCTGGCGGCCATTCACCAAGCCGCCCTCAACGCGGGAGACACCGACTTCGCGGCAGATCTCGAGGAGGCGTTCGTCAAGCGGAATCGCGCAGGAAAGCCGGGACCGATGACGCCTCCCCTTCTCGCCCACCTGACCGGAATGCGTTTGGCGAGCGAAGGAGCAATCGCCGAGGCAATCGCTCAGCTTCGTGAGTCGGATCGCAGGATTACCTACAACGGCGGCGGGATGGGGCTCTTCAAGATGTACAACCGACTGGCGCTCGCCACGCTTCTGGAACAATCAGGCGCGGAAAGTCAGGCGGCACAGCTCCGCGCCGAAGTGCGCGAGATCAGCGCACCGTTCGCCGATCACTTCGCCAGAATCCAGCTCGGGCGCGACGCGCAGACGAAGAGACCCGAGGCGATCCAGGTCGCGAACCCCGCTTCCTGAATCACCGATTCTCAGCTCCGTCCGGCGATCATTGCATCCCGAGGTCCTGCCGGAAGTTTCCGATGAAAGACCGTTGGAAGTTGCCCAGATCGCTTTCGAAGTAGGCCATGCCCCTCAGCGTCACCGGATATCGGGACGAGGTCGGACCTCCCACCGAAAACGCCGGGATCGAGAGGTCGGTGATCAGGGTCTTCCCTGGGGGAATCTCCTGATTGATGTAATGCGGCTCCGTCCTGACGAAGTAAGCGCCCTCTCCTATGTTCGCGAAGCTGACCTGCTTGAGCAGGATCGGCTCTTCGGAGGGATTGGCAACTGCCAGGCGAAGGCCCACCGTGATCGGTCCCCGGTAACGGAGGCTGAATGTGTAGTCGCCCACCTGCGCGACCTGGATCTCCGGCTCTTCCATTCCACCGGGAAGCTTGGAGCTCGAACATCCGAGAGCGAGCGTGAGAAGAACGAGGGTTCCGGCGATTCGGGATTTCACGGCGAGACTCCTTTCAAAAGGGCTGCGAGCGAGGATGTCCGGCTCGCACCATCCGGCGCCCGGCGATCATCCCGACGCCCAGCGTCGTGAGGCTGCCGACTGCCGCGTACCAGGGCCATGCGAGATCCGTCCCGAGCCACACCCCCATAACCGCAAGAAGTCCCGCGGCCATCCCGACCAGGGCTGCGGCCTCTTCTCGCCTGCCGATTGCCCCCAGGAGGAAGACTCCGAGAATCGGACCATTGATCAGGGAGGCGATGGCCAGTGCCATGTCGAGAGCCGAGCGGGTTCCCTGCATCAGGGCCAGCCCGACGACGATCTGGATCACGCCGGCAACGACCGTCACGACTTTGGAAACTCGCAGATAATGCCGGTCGGGCCGGCCGGGACGGACCGGGGAATAGAGATCCGCGATGAACGTGGACGCGATCGCGTTGAGCGACGATGAAAGCGCTGCCGCAAAAATCGCGGCGACCACGAGCCCCGATACTCCGGGCGGCATGTGGCTCGTGATGAAGTCCGCAAACACCCGATCCGACGCATCGAATGGCGCGGCCGCCGGCCCTGTCGCGTACCCCGGCAGCAAGTCGGGACGGTAGAACGCGAAAAGCAGAACGCCCAGAAAAAGGAATCCGGCGAACTGCGCGAGGACCGCGACGCCTGAGGCGAGCAGGGCGGTCGCCGCTTTTCTCGGGCTCTCCGTGCAGAGGTAACGCTGCACCATGAATTGATCCGTCCCGTGAGTCGACATCGTGAGAAAACATCCGCCGATCAGTCCGGCCCAGAAGGTGTAGGAGCGCGAAAGGTCGAATGACCAGTCGAAGAGATGAAATTTGCCAGCCCCGCGGCCCAGATCCAGCGCCGCGGACACCCCTCCGGGAATCGCGGCGATGAGAACGACCGCGGCCGCGATGGCGCCGAGCAGGTAAATCCCGAACTGAACGACCTCGATCCAGACGATGGCCTCGATTCCTCCGAAAAACGAGAAGACGATCATGACCCCGCCCAGGAGAATGATCGAGCCGGCCGTCGCTTCAGCGACGCTGACTGCCGGAAAGAAGCTCCTGATGACCGCCGCGAGGACGATGCCCGTCAGCAGCAGCCGGACCCCATCGGCCATCGTCCGCATCACCACGAAGAGAGAGGCCGCCAGCGAGCGGACTTTCCCTCCGAAACGCTCCTTCAGAAGCTGATAGACCGTGACCAGGTTTCCGCGAAAGTATGAGGGGATGAAGAGAGCCGCGATCACGATGCGGCCCGCCAGATAACCGAGCACCAGTTGGAGAAACCGGAAGTCGCCCCCACGCGCGAATGCGATGCCGGGAACAGAGATGAACGTGATGGTGGAGGTCTCGGTCGCGACGATCGAGGCGCTGATCGCCCACCAGGGGACTTCCCGGCCGCCGAGAAAGTAACGCGCCGTGCTGTCCTGCCGCCTGCCGAACCAGAGGCCCGCCCCGACGACGCAGGCCAGATAGCCTCCGATGATCACGAGATCAATGGCGCCCACGGCCGGCATTATGCCTTCGAAGCTGCGCGCCGGCCGTCCGTGGGTTAATCTCTGCCGCATGAAACGGACCGCGCTGGCTCTCATCCTCCTGGCTTTTTGTGCATCAGGCTCACCCGCGGCGGAGATCCCCGCGGAGGTCGACAGGGCGATCGAATCGATCGAAACCGAGGACATTCGCTCTCACATGCGGTTCCTGGCCGACGACCTCCTCGAAGGTCGCGCGGCGGGGACGCGCGGATACGATCTGGCGGCCGCTTACGTCCGCGCACACATGATGGAAATGGGGCTGGAGCCCGGCGGAGAAGCGGGGGCATGGACGCAGCAGGTCCCCTTGATTCGCGCAACGGCGAAGAGCGAACAGACGACCTTCGCAATCCGCGATCGCCGCCAGACCACCAACCTGGTGCCGCTGGACGATTATCTTCTTCAACCCGACCCTCGCGACGAGATCTCGGAAGTTGACGCGGCGGTGGTCTTCGCGGGCTTTGGAATCGACGCGCCCGATCTGGACTGGAACGACTATCAGTCCATCGACGCCCACGGAAAGATCGTGGTGATTCTGTCGGGCGCGCCCACTCAGTTCCCGACCACGATGCGGGCACATTACGGCTCGTCGCGAACGAAGGCCGAAACGGCTGTCGCGCACGGAGCGGTGGGACTGCTCACCATCCGCGGCCCTCAGGCTCAGGCGCGATCCAGTTGGGACCGCATGCGACGATCGAGCGAGCGACCGCTTCTCCGTTGGGCCGGCCACGACGGGACCATCGGGCGCCATCATCCCCAGCTGCGCGTGACCGGCTCGATCAGCCCCGCGGCGACGCCTCGCCTCTTCGCGAGGTCCGGACGAAAGCTCGCGCACGTCTATGCGCTGGAGACGAATGCCCGCCGCCCCCTGGCCTTTCCCCTGCGGCTGGACGCATCGATCCGCATCGTCAGCAGCCACGAGAGAATCGAGAGCGCGAACGTGGCCGGCATGCTTCGCGGCTCGGATCCGCGGCTGCGCGACGAAGTCGTCGTCTACTCGGCGCATCTCGACCACACCGGAATCGGAAGTCCGGTCGACGGCGACAGCATCAACAACGGGGCTTTCGACAATGCGTCGGGAATTGCAGCGATGCTGGAGTCGGCCCGCGCATTTTCGAGCCTTTCGACACCGCCGCGCCGCTCCATCCTCTTTCTGGCCGTCACCGCGGAAGAGCAGGGCCTCCTCGGGTCGGATTACTTCGCCGCTTATCCGACCGTGCCGCGGCAGCAGATCGTCGCGAACGTGAACCTCGACATGTTCATCATGATCCTCCCCTTCACCGAGGTTCAGGTTCATGGCTACGATCACTCGACACTCGCGCGGCACGTCGATGAAGCAGCAGCGCACTTCGGAATCAAGCGAATCGATGACCCGCAGCCCGAAGAGGCCTCATTCGTGCGGAGCGATCAGTACTCGTTCGTGCGCAAGGGCATTCCGGGAATCGCAATCAACGAGGGGATCGCCAGCGACGATCCTGCCGTCGAGGGAGAGCGTCGCATCACCGAGTGGCTGAGAACCCGTTACCACAGGCCGAGCGACGATCTGAATCAGCCGATCGACTGGGAAGCAGGCCGCGATTTCGCACGCTATTCATTCCTGGTCGGATACCTGATCGCCCAGAACGAGGAGACCCCTCGATGGAACGAGGGCGACTTCTTCGGAGAGCGGTTCGGGCGGTAGGACCGCACCGGGTCCTGTCCGCCCGACGACTGGCTGCTTCGTCACTCCGTCGCGGACGCGCCAGGGTCGCTGCGATGTCCTGAACGCGAACGCCGAGCGGGTGCGCAGCTCAGGGGACGTGCGGAGCGGCAGACTCAGCTGGCCCCACTGGACGCCGAAGAGCACCGCCACCCGCGAGGACTCCGATGACCCCAACGACCGGAAGCACAAAGCTGTACCAGGTCGGCTGCTTCGCGAAAGAGGCCGCCTCCATCGTGGAAAGCGGTCGCTCCGGGAGCGCCGGAGGAGCGGCCGACATCGCCACCCCGGCGCTGACGAGCC
The DNA here is from genome assembly GCA_035525215.1 of Thermoanaerobaculia bacterium. Lineage (GTDB taxonomy): Bacteria > Acidobacteriota > Thermoanaerobaculia > Gp7-AA8 > Gp7-AA8 > DATLEY01. The sequence goes on from DATLEY010000060.1 coordinate 19,474, forward strand.
CGAGGACGACGACGAGACCGGCGAGGGCGTAAACCGCGCCCCGGCGGCGACCGATGCGCGCGGCGACCATTCCCCCGATCCACGCGGCGATGAAGCTGACGATGGTCGCCATGA
>DATLEY010000061.1:0-45616 GCA_035525215.1 Thermoanaerobaculia bacterium
GCCCATCGACCTCGACATGGATCTGAGACATCGGGCCGAAGCGCACGATCACTGGGTGGGAGGGCGGCTCAGTGCGGCGCTGGCGTCATGGGAAGCGCAGCGCGCGGGGCCCCAGAACTCCCTCGAGTCAGCCATGGTCGCCGAGGCGCTGGCCGATGACGAGCGGCCCGATGCGGAGCTTTGGATCGATCTTCATGAGATGCAGGACCCGATCGAGGCCGCGGCAATCCGCGGACGGCTCCGATGGCGGCAGCGGCGCCTGGCGGAGGCCGCCGCGGAGTTGGAGAAGGCCTTCGTCGGATACCGCACCAACGCGTGGCCAATGCCTCAGATCATGAGGCGTGCGCTCATCATCGCGGAGTTCACCGCGGCGGAAGAACCGGAGCTCGCGCCGCGGCTCTGGGCTTCCGTCTCGGAGCCGTTTGCCGTGAAGATGATGGATGAGCAGCGCCGCAAATCAGCGATAGCCATCGCCCGGCGCATGCCCGGCGGCGAGTGCAACCAGACCGTGATCAGAGCGCTCGAAGGCTTCGAGCCGTGGTTCCCCTGGGACGAGAGCCTGCTTCGTCTTCGCCTGCGCTGTCACGGCGAGGTCTCGAGTGTCTTCGCCGGTGCCGCATTCCGCGACCTGGCCGACTACATGAAGGAGCAGCCGGAGACGCTGCTTCTGAAGTAGGGTCCGGAATCCGCATAGAATACGCGCCCGTGTTCCGGCGACGCCGGGCAATTCTTGCAGAGGAGAGGTGAATGGCTGATTTGAATCGCAAGGAGCTCGGATCGTGGGCCGCGGACAGGCGGGGAGAGTTCGAGCAGATCCTCAAGGAGCTCGTCGAGATCCCGACGGTCTCGGCCGATTCCGGCCGCCGCGGCGAGATGGACCATTGCGCGAAGAGAGCAGCCGCTCTGATCGAGCGCTTCGGCGGTCGCGCCGAGATCATCGAGACGAAGGGAAATCCGATCATTCACGGAATCTTCGCGGGCGCTTCGGATCGCGCGGCGGTGACGGTTTACAACCATCTCGATGTGCAGCCCGCTTCTCGTGAGACCGAACCATGGGAGACCGAGCCGTTCGAGATGGTCACCAGGGGCGACACCTATTACGGCCGCGGCACGACCGACGACAAGGGGCCCGCGATCACCGCGCTCTTCGGCATTCGCGCCGCGCGCGAGCTCGGCGTCGAGGCGACCCTGGGAGTCCTCTGGGAGCTCGAGGAGGAGATTGGCTCGCCGAATTTCGAGGGTGGCATCCGGAAAGCCAAAGATAGACTGAAGCCGGAATCGATCGTGGTATCCGACACGATCTGGGTTTCGCGCAAGGTTCCGGCATCATCCGCCGGGCTGCGCGGAAATGTCGGTTTCGAGCTGACCCTCGAGACAGCGGCGCACGATGTCCATTCCGGGACGACGGGCGGGGCGGCGCGGAATCCTCTCGGAGAACTGATGAAGCTCGTCACGGAGATGTACGACGCGACGACGGGCCGCGTGAAGATCAAGGGCTTTTACGACGACGTGATCCCGGCCACCAGGCGAGAGCTCGCGGATTACGCGGAGTCGGGATTCGACGTGAAGGAATTCAAGAAGGCCCACCACCTCAAATCGATCAGGAGCGAGGACCCTCTCGAGGTCATGAAGCGGATCTGGACGATGCCGACGATGGAGATTCATGGTGTGGTGGGAGGCTATACCGGGCCCGGAATCAAGACCGTCATTCCGCCGCGTGCCACGGTGAAGGTCACCTGCCGGCTCGTTCCGAACCAGACGCCCGCCAAAATCTCGAAACTCATCCGCGCGTTCGTGAAGGAGCGAAATCCGGATGTTCGGATCTCCGTCGAGAAGGCCATGTCGGCCTACAAGGCGCCCACCGACGGACCGTACGCGGAAAACGTGAAACAGGCGATGAAGTTCGCGTTCGGAAAAGAGCCGGTGTTCGTCCGCGAGGGAGGGTCGATCGGCGCAGTGGCCACGATGGAACAAATCTTCCGCTGCCCGATCACGTTCCTCGGATTGTCGCTTCCGGAGCATGGCTATCACGCGCCGAACGAGAATTACGACTGGAAGCAGGCCGCGGGCGGGATCGCGATGTTCGCGAAGTACTTCGAGCTCGTCGGGCGGCGTTAGGAGATCGCGCGCGGTTCAGGCACCTGCAGCCGTGCCGCTTTCACGAGCGACGATGGTCCGGCGGGCCAGGGGAACGAGGAGCAGCCCTGGGACACCGAGGGCCACGGTGATCCAGAAGTAGCTGGTGTAGCCGAAGGCGTCCGCGAGAGCTCCGCTCCCCATGCCCGCGAGGTGGCGGCTGAGGCCGAAGAGGGCGCTGAGAAGGGCGAACTCGGTGGCTGCGCGCTCGCGATCGCAAATCAGCATCAGTAATGCGATGAAAGCGCCGGTGCCGAGCCCATAGGTGAGACTCTCCGTCACGTTGGCCAGGTAAAGAAAGAGCCGCTCCGGCGGCATCGGCGCGATGACTGCGTAGACGGCGTTCGACGCGATCTGGAGAATGCCGAAAAGAATCATCGCCCGGTAGACGCCCCATCGCGCAATCGCCCATCCGCCGATCCAGGCGCCGATGATCGTGAAGCTCGTCCCGATGAAAGCCGTGGCGGTTCCGATCTCCGCAATGTCGAATCCCTGGTCGACCCAGAATGGGCGGGCCATCGGACTCAGCGACGAATCCCCCAGCTTGTAGAGAAAGACGATGGCCAAGAGAATTCCCGCTCCGGGTTGTGCGAGCCACCGGCGGATTCCCGCGATGACGCCGAGAGGGGTCGACTCCCGCCGCTCGAGGAGCGGGAGAAACCACGAGGCGATCCAGAGGGCTGCGGCAATCGATGCAGCGATGACGAACGCCGTCCGCCAGCCGAACCGGGAAGCAACCCAGGCCAGTCCTCCTCCGGCCGCGATCAAGGCGATCCGGTAGGCCGTCACGCGGATCGAGTTCAGGATCCCGAGACGGCGCGGAGGAGTCAGCGTGATGGTCAGAGCGTCGACCGCGATGTCCTGTGTCGCGGAAGCGAGAGCGAGGAGGGTGATTGCGATCCAGAAGATCGAGGAATCGGCGCCGGACAAGGAGATCAGGAACAACGCGGCCGCAATGACCGCGACGGATCCGCGAATCCAGCCGCGGTAACTTCCCCTCGAGTCGACCAGGGGAGCCCAGAAGAGCTTGAGCGACCAGGCCAGCCCGACGGTGCTGAGCAGGCCGATTTTCGTGAGAGATATCCCCTCGCTCCGCATCCAGAGCGGCGTCAGCTCGGTGACGATCCCGAACGGCAGACCCTCGGAAAAATAGAAGATTGCGGCAAACGCGGCGATCCGCCCGAAACCCCACGGCTTGCCCTGCACTCCGGCATTAGGCCGGAGTGGAACCCTCCCGCGCAAGGCGGCGGCGTGGAGATTGCTCGGATCCAACGTGAATGGTCGCTACGTCGCGACACGCATCACCGTCCTCCGCGACGCGACTCCCTAGACCGGGGAGGTGGGGAGGCGGCGCGCCAGCCGCACGGTCTCCCCTGGCCGCGCCCGCTCTGCTAGCGCGATGCTCGATAAACTGTGAGCGGAAAGCTGAGACGGCCAACCGGCGTGTCGTAGTGGGCGGTTCCCTGAATCTCGTAGCTCGCCCGTTCTCCCTGGATCATGTCCACGACCTCGGTCCAGAGGTTCCGGATGTCGGAGTAGCCGATTTCCGTGCGGAGGGCGAGATGACCGGTTCCATTCGCAGGAATCTGGACGCGCTGGCTGCTGAAGCCGTTGACGACTCTGGTGCCATTGAGAAGGACATTGAAGTCGAGTCCATCCATCAAGAGTCGCACGGAGTTCGGATTCTCGACGTCGATCGCGAACTCGAGGTTGATCCTCGACGCGGTCAGGGGAAAGGCGAGATCCACCCTCGGCACGACGCTCCGAATCCGGTACTCGGGGTTTCTGATGTTCAGATTGCGGAGAGTCTGGCATCCAGTCGCGAGAATCAGCAGGCTGGCGAGCCCTCCGGTCGCGAGCAGAGTGAAGATCGAGAAGAAGCGGGGGGAGCGAATGGTTTGTCTCATGGTCGGGGAACGCTGCAAATCCATCGCCGGGATTCGCCCCCGTTTCGACTGAAACTCACCCCTTCCCCTCCGGGAAGGAGTCCGGAACGGGGACGTATCGTCGCCGGATGAGGACGTCGGAAGGAGCCGCCGGAGCGGGTTGCCTCGATTTCAGTACAATGACGCTGGTCTGCCGGTTGCAGTCGACCCCGGCAATAACGCCGAGTCCCCGGGGTGTCCTTGCGAGTAACCGCCATCATCGCTGCCTACAACGAGGAACAGACCCTCGCTTCAGTCCTCGCCCCGCTCCGCGCTCATCCCCAGATCGAAGAGATCATCGTCGTCAGCGACGGATCCACCGACGGAACCGTCGAGGTGGCGAGAGCGGAAGGAGCTCGGACCATCGCTCTGCGGTCCAACCAGGGGAAGGGTTACGCCATGCGGGTGGGAGTCGAGCATGCGACGGGAAACGTTCTCTTCTTCGTCGATGCCGACATGCTGCATCTGACCTCGCATCACATCGACTCGCTGATCGGACCGGTGATGGCCGGGCGCACGGACATGAACGTCGGTGTGCGGCACCGGGACCCGGTGCGTAACTTTCTTCATCTCCGGATGCATATCGGCCCGGTCCTCTCAGGAATCCGGGTCATGACCCGCGGGGTCTTCTACGCGGTGCCGACGCAGTTCATGGAGCGGTTCAAGATCGAGCTGGCCCTGAATTACTTCTGCCGTCGGGCCGGATTCCGGCAGATGACAACCGTGGTCCGAAACCTCGGCCATGTGATCAAGGAGCAGAAGCGCGGATTCGGCGACGGACTGGCGGGGAGGGCGAAAATGACTCGCGAGGTCGCCCTGCTCCATCTCGATCTCTACATTTTCCAGTCATGGAAGTGGGGAGCCAGGGCCGAACGTCCCGCGGTGGAGTTCGAGCGGTTCGACGCGCTGTGATGAAGAGGAGATGAGATAATCGCCCGCCGCATGACATCTCCATCCAGTGCGAGCTCGCTCGCCGAACAGATCGACTTCCTGACCAAGGGAACGGTGGACGTGATCGAGCGGGCCGAGCTCGAGAATAAGCTCAAGCGGGCGTCCTCCACCGGCGAGCGCCTGACCATCAAGGTCGGCTTCGACCCCACGGCTCCAGACATCCATCTGGGACACACGGTGGTGATCCGGAAGATGCGTCATTTCCAGCAGCTGGGGCACCGGGTCATCTTTCTGATCGGCGACTTCACCGGAATGATCGGCGATCCGACCGGAAAAAAGGCGACGCGGCCGGCGCTCTCTCGCGAGGAGATCGAATCGAACGCGGATACGTACCGCCGGCAGATCTTCAAGATTCTAGACCCCGAGCAGACGGAGATCCGGTTCAACGCGGAATGGCTCGGCGCGCTTGGCGCCGAGGGAATCGTCAAGCTCGCGGCCCGCTACACGCTCGCGCGCATCCTCGAGCGGGATGATTTCACCAAACGATTCGAGGCCCATCAGCCGATCGCGCTGCACGAGCTTCTCTACCCGCTGGCGCAGGGCTACGACTCCGTCGCCCTCCGCGCGGATGTGGAGATGGGAGGGACGGATCAGCGTTTCAATCTGCTGGTGGGACGCGACCTGATGCGGGAATACGGCCTCGATCCTCAGGTCGTGATCACCCTGCCGCTGCTGGAGGGTCTGGACGGGGTCGAGAAGATGTCGAAGTCGCTGGGGAACTACATCGGCATCGACGAAAGTCCCTCCCAGATCTTCGGGAAAGTGATGTCGATCTCGGATGGACTCATGTGGAAGTACTACACGCTCTGTACGGACCTGACCACCGCAGCGATCGCGGAAAAGCGCCGCTCCGTGGAGAGCGGAGAGCTTCATCCCATGGAAGCGAAGCGCGAGCTGGGCCGGTCCATCGTCGCGGATTTCCATTCCGGCGATGCGGCGGCCGCGGCCGACGCGGAGTTCAGGAAGGTCTTCAGCGCGCGGGAGCTCCCGACGGAGATGGAAGCCCGCAGGCTCCCGGCCAGCGCGACTCCGCTCTCGGTGGCCCGTCTGCTCGTATCGACGGATCTGGCCGCGAGCAACAGCGAAGCGAAGCGCCTCCTGACGCAGGGAGGTGTCACCATCGACGATCAGAAAGTCGATGACGCTCTCGCCTCGCTCGATGCTTCCGGGGGACGCTCGTACGTGTTCAAGGTCGGCAAGCGGAAGTTCCTCCGCGTGACCTTCGAATGAAAAAAGGGCGGCCCGCAGGCCGCCCTTCCGAACGTATTCGCCAGCCCTTACCGGACGCGCACCGGCAGCACGAACTCCGAGGTCGAGAAGCCGTCCGTGACGCGCACGACGATCGTCGTGCTTTTCCCGATCCAGGAGGAGGAAGGCATGCTGGTGACCGTGCCCTCCTGATTCGCCATCTCGGTGAGTTCCGGCCCCGAGACGATCTGCCACGACTGAATGGGCGCCTCGCCGCCCGTGACGACGACATTGAAAAAGTTGGGGAACGTGTTCGCCCAGACGGTGAATTCGGCGTCGAGGATTCCGTCGCCGTCCGCGTCTTCGATGTCCACCGTTCCGTTTTCGTCGAGGTCGACTCCGAGCATGCGGACCAGGAACTCCTCACGAACCGGAACGGCGGGGATGAAGGTCGGGTCGCCCGACTGGTTGTCGATGCTGCTTCCGTAGAACATCGCGGCGCCCTCGAGCACCCGCGCATGAATGACGTCGTCCTGGTTCGGCTCCGCTTCGAGCAGCGACTCGACACCCTGGTTGTACTGGACCTGGTCGTGGGCCTCGTAGCTGCGCTCGACTTCGGCGGCCACCGTTCCGTTATTGCGGAGCAGCCGCCACATGACCCGGGTCGGCTCGAGCGCGAAGATGCCGAAGTTGAAGCGTTCGTCCACGACGCTCGTCGGTCCCGGGATGACTCCGGTAACACCCGTGCGGAAGGCGTCCGAGGCCGGAATGGCAGGGATGTCCTGGCCGAACCTTCCGGTCGAGGTGTGGTTGACAACGCGGCTGGTCACCGCGAACTGGCCGGCCTGCTCGTCATGCACGTGAATGATCAGCGCTCCCGTACCACGCTCGACCCCTAGATGGAGCGCGATGTTCGAGTAGGAGATCGTGTTCCGCGCCGGAAGGTACTCCTCTCTCGTCAGCACGGTTCCGTCGGTAAGAATGAAAGTAATGTCGTAAGAGCGGGGGACGTTCGAAGCGTTGTGAATGGTGACTGCGCCCTGCCAGTCGCTTCTGTCAGCTCCGATCGCGCTGCCCGTGATCGGAATGATGATGTCCGAGTCGGCGAACGCCGCGAAAGGAAGCAAGGTCAGGATGAGCGTGAGAAGTGTTCGGCGAAGCGTCATGGGTTTCTCCTTGATCCTCGGTGGATTGTGCGCCCTGGAGTTCGGGTCATTCGAACGAGCGCGCTGGGGGGTGATACGGAGCGGACAAAAAATATGTCTAATCCGCATATCAAAAAAATGAGGAGCTTAAATCGTAATGAAAATGCGTACGGCCGACCAGGGAAGGTCGGCAGGCGGTTCCGGAAGGCGAAACCGCACCCTGATACGGAGCCAGTCGCGACGGCGTCCAATCAGGCGTGGCTCGGATTCAAATCGCTATTCGAATGCCAGAACCGGGGAGAGCGTCCATCCTGACTCGGCGAGACGAGCCCGGCCGCCGCCACGGGCGTTTCGGCGACTTCGGAAAGCCCTGCTGAACGGTAAGGCATCGATTTCGCTCGCGCCATCGTGGGATGATCGACGTCTCTCCGGACCGCCTCGAGCAGCGGACGGTCCCTCTGGCCACTCCGCCGGCCACCCTCCGAATGGTGAGCTACAACATCCAGGGGCAGGGAGCGCTCTACGGATCGCTCCACCTGGAGCGGATCGCCGGGGTGCTGCGGAAGAATGATGCGGACGTGGTGGCGCTCCAGGAGGTCCACCGCTCGACCTGGCGCTCCCGATTCAGGGATCAGGCGAGCGAGCTCGCGGACGCGACGGGGATGAACCTCGCATTTTCGGCGAGCACCCGGCTCGGGCGCGGACAGTACGGTAATGCACTTCTGACGAGGGGCGAGATCCTCCACAGCGTGACGCACGTGCTCCCCGGCCGCGGGGAGCCACGATCCATGCTCGAGGCGCTGGTCGATCTGGACGGCGGCGTCTTCTCTGCGTACGTCACGCACCTTTCCGCATGGGGGCGGCTGGCGCGCGCCACGCGTCTTCGCCAGACCGCGCGCGTTGCCCGCCTCGTGCGCAGTTCCCGTCTCCCGTTCGTTCTGGCCGGCGACTTCAACACCCCTGCGTCGAGCCGCGAGCTGGATCACTTTCGAACCGGCGACCTGGTGAGGTCCTGCTTCACCTCGGAAGCCGTGACTCATCCGGCCACCCGCCGATGCCTCGACTACATCTTCGTGGACCGCCGCTGGCGGGTCCAGGACGCGCGGGTCATCGCGGAAGGACCGTCCGATCACTGGCCCCTCTTCGCGCATCTTTCCTGGGAGGAGACGGGAACGCGCGGCTGATGAGCGTCGTGACTCTGCGAACGCCGCGTCTGACCATCGAGGGAAGGTCGCGCGCGGGCAATGAGACCTGGTTTCGCGTTCCGGAGCTCGGAGTCAGTCTCGACATCGGCCGCTGTCCGGACACGCTGGTCGGCCTGCAGCACATCTTCATCACCCACGCTCATCTCGATCACGCCCTGGGAGTCCCCTTCTACGCGGCGCAGCGCCGCCTCTTCAAGCTCGGACCGGGAGAAGTATTCGTCCCCGCCGAGACCGTCGACGACTATCGCGCGCTCATGGCGATTCACGAGAGGATGGAAGGGACGGATTATCCGGTTCACTTCGTGCCGATGGGTCCGGGCCAGACGCACAAGCTGAGGCGCGATCTCTCGGTGCGCGCTCATCGGGCGACGCACCGGGTGCCGGCGAACGCCTGGGAGTTTACCGAGACGAGACATCGGCTGAAGGCGGAGCTTGCCGGCCTGCCGGGCGGCGAGCTTGCGCGGCTGCGTCATCAGGGCCACGAGGTGGAGACCCGCTTCGAGCGACCGATTCTCTTTTATTCGGGCGATACGGACGGGAGGATCTTCGAGACCAGTCCGGCACTGTTCGAGGCCGAGGTCCTGATGCTCGAGTGCTCCTTCACCGGTCGCGGCGAAGAAGAACGGAGCCGGAGATACACGCACATTCATCTCTCCGAGATCGTGGCCCAGGCGGATCGGTTCAGGAACGAGCGGATCATCCTCACTCATTTTTCGTTGCGTGATCGTCCCGAGACGATTCACCGGCGCGTCTATCGAGAGCTGCCGGCGTTTCTCCGCGAACGGGTTCTGCTCGCGTTGCCGGCGCCGTTCACGAGCTTCAACCCTTGAAGAATCTGGAATATGCATTGCAGGGTTGGCCTCGACGCCGATCGCGCTTTTCCCTGGAGACGCATGACTTTTTCAAACCCGAAAACAACCGCGCTGCGACTGTTCGCGCTGATCGTTCTCTTGTTCGAGCCGGCCGTGGCGGACCGAGTGGCGCGTGCGCAGGGGCTCGAGCAGCGGCTGCAGGCTCTGTTCAACAGTCCGGTCGCGGCAAACTCGACATCGAGTCTGATGGTGGCCGAGGTGGAAAGTGGGAGGGTGGTCGCGGCCCGCAACCCTCGCATGCCGGTCTCTCCCGCGTCGAACATGAAGCTCTTCACGACGGCCGCGGGGATGCAGCTGCTCGGTCACGATTTCAATTTCGTGACGACCGTATCCATGCTTGGAACGGTCGATCCGATCGGCACCCTCCGGGGTGACGTGCTCATCATCGGGCGCGGCGACCCGACCATCAGCAGCCGGTTCCATGACGGCGATGCGACCGCGGTGATCAAGCGCTGGGCCGCCGAGCTTCGCCGCCAGGGGGTGAAGACCATCGGTGGGAATCTGATTCTGGAGTACGGATACTTCGACGAGGTATGGGTGCACCCGACCTGGCCGAAGGATCAGCTGGTGAACTGGTACGAAGCGCCGATCTCGGCGTTGTCGATTCAGGAAGGCTGCGTGATGGTCCGCGTCCTGCCGACGCGGCAGGGGCAGCGCGCCGAGGTGCAGCTCGAGCCGCCCAATCGTTACCTGACGGTCGAGAACACCTGCGTCACGGGTGGCGGGCGGGGCGTTTACATTACGAGAAAAGCAGACACGAACACGCTGATCGTGCGAGGGAACATCCCCGCGAACAGCGGTCCTACCGAGATCTTCGTCACGGTGCTTTATCCCGTGCACTACTTCGCCAACGTCGTGCACGAGGTCTTCATGGCGGAGGGGATCAGGGTTCAGGGAGAGGTGCTGCTCACGCCGAAGGAAGCGCGCGAGGGATGGCGCACGGTCACCGAGCACACCACTCCGCTGTCCGTCGCCAACATCGTGATCAACAAGAAGAGCCAGAACTTCTACGCGGAACAGCTCCTCAAAACGATCGGCGCGGAGAAAAAGGGAGTGGGATCGTGGGAAAAGGGAGCGCAAGCGGTCACCGAGTGGCTGGTGCAGGAGGTCGGCGTCGCCCCCTCCGAGTTCGAGATGATCGATGGTTCCGGCATGTCCCGCTTCAACCGCGCATCCTCGGATTCATTCATCAAACTGCTTCGCTACATGTGGAACGCGCCCGGTCGCGGCGAGTTCGTCAGCTCGATGCCTTACAGCGGCGAGCCTGACTCCCGGCTTCGCCGCCGCCTCAACCAGCCTCCCTACGCGCGCAGCGTCTACGCGAAGACCGGATACCTCTCCGGCGCGATCGGACTTTCCGGTTACGTGCGCGGAAAGAGCGGCCGCATGTACGCCTTCTCCTTCCTCTTCAATAATTATCGGACCGGTGTATGGGGCGTGTACGACCTTCAGGATGCCATCCTCAAAGCGGTGATCGAGAACGGCTAGATCCAGGCACTCCCGTCCTGCAGCTTTCGTTCTCCGCTGTTATCCTCGCCCCATGACCGAGACCGAAGTCAGGCGTGATCTGGTCCGCGTGGCCCGCCGCCTCGATGCCCGCGGAATCCTGACCGCAACGGACGGAAATCTTTCCGCTCGCCTTCCGGGCGGCCGGATTCTCATCACTCCCGCGGGCTGCTGCAAGGGAACCGTCGAGCCCGGCGATCTCGTCGTGGTGTCCCTTGACGGTCGCACCGAGCCCGACGGCCGGCCGTCATCGGAGCTCCCGCTGCACCGGACCATTTACGAGAACCGCGCCGATATCGGGGCGGTCGTTCATGCGCATCCACCGTACGCGACGGCCTATGCTGTGGCCGGTATCCCGCTCGACCGCCCCATTCTCTCCGAGGCGATCCTCGTCCTCGGGGACGTTCCGGTCGTTCCCTATGCGACGCCGGGAGGCGAGGCGCTCGGGCGGCAAGTCGCGACCCGGCTGAACGGGACGAGGGCTCTTCTCCTCGCGAATCACGGCGCGGTCTCCTTCGGGGTCTCGATCGATGAGGCGGGGGCGCGGATGGAGTGCCTCGAGCAGGTCGCGCGCATCGACTGGCTGAGCCGCTTTCTCGGGCCGCGTGAGATCGGCGTGGATCAGGTCCGCGAGCTGATCGCGATGCGGGACGGCGTCCGGGAAAGCTCGTGAACTGGTGTCAGAGACGCGCTTCTCGCGCCTTACCGGCCGGAGGAGGCGGTACACCCTGAGCCTCGCGGGCCAGAGGGGGGCGGTACAATCGGCGGAAGAGCGGCGGCGTCGTGCAATTTCAGCTTCGGCCTGACCGTTGTCTTTCCTTCAAAGGCGGGCGCGCATGAGTGATGCTTTGAAGACTTCCTCTCCCCGGATCGGCCGCGTGGAGTTTTCCGCGGCGGACAGCAATCCGCTCCCGGCGGATCGCTTCGCGGAGGGCCCGCCCATCGGACTGACCTTCGACGACGTGCTCCTCGTCCCTGGAAAATCCGAGGTTCATCCCAACTTCGTCGAGACCACGACGCGGCTCGCGCGCGACATCCGTTTGAACATCCCGATTCTCTCCGCCGCCATGGATACGGTCACGGAGGGGCGGCTGGCCATCGCCATCGCGCAGCAGGGCGGCCTCGGAGTCATTCACAAGAACATGCCGATCGAGCAGCAGGCCGAGGAAGTCGACAAGGTCAAGCGCTCGGAGGCGGGGATGATCGTCGATCCGGTGACCATGCGACCCTGGCAGCGGATCACCGAGGCCCTTCAGGTGATGGAGAAGTACAAGATCTCCGGCGTGCCGGTCACCGACGCCCACGGCAAGCTGGTCGGAATCCTGACCAACCGCGATCTCCGTTTCGAGACCCGGTTCGACATTCCCATTTCCGAGCGGATGACCAAGGACGATCTGATCACCGTGCCCGTCGGAACCACGCTCGACGAGGCGCGGGAGGTTCTTCATACGCACCGGATCGAGAAGCTCCTCGTCGTCGATGAAAACGGCGATCTGAAGGGCCTGATCACCGTCAAGGACATCCAGAAAGCCCGGCGCTATCCGGGGGCCTCCAAGGACCCTCTGGGGAGGCTTCGCTGCGGCGCGGCCATCGGAGTGGGGAAGGAAGGGCTGGATCGAGCGCGCGCGCTGATCGACGCGAAGGTCGACGTGGTGGTGATCGATTCCGCGCACGCCCATTCGTCCGGAGTCATGGACCTGATCCGCGAATTCAAGAAGCTCTTCCCGGAGACGCCGATCATCGCCGGGAACGTGGCGACCGCGGAAGCGACCGAAGATCTGATCCGTCTGGGCGTGGATGCGGTGAAGGTCGGAATCGGACCCGGCTCGATCTGCACGACGCGCGTGATTGCCGGCGCGGGAGTTCCGCAGCTGACGGCGATCATGGAGTGCGTGAAGGTGGCGAGCCGCTACGACATCCCGGTGGTCGCTGACGGCGGGATCAAATTCTCGGGAGATATCACCAAGGCGATCGCGGCCGGGGCGAACTGCGTGATGATCGGATCGCTGTTCGCAGGGACGGATGAAGCTCCGGGTGAGACCATTCTCTACCAGGGAAGAACATTCAAGTCGTATCGCGGGATGGGATCGATCGGGGCGATGCAGGCCGGATCGCGGGACCGCTATTTTCAGGAAGACATCGACGCGGCCAAGCTCGTCCCGGAGGGAATCGAAGGGAAGGTGCCGTACAAGGGATCGATCGGCTCGATGATCCCGCAGCTGGTCGGCGGACTCCGATCCGGAATGGGACTGGCGGGCGCCCGCGACATCGATGAGCTCAGAACGCGCTCGAAATTCGTCCGAATCACCGCGGCGGGCCTTCGCGAGAGTCACGCCCACGACGTCGTGATCACGAAGGAAGCGCCGAATTACCGGATCGAGCCGGAGGGGTAGTTGTGAGTTCCGAGTTCCGAGTTCCGAGTTGCCAGTTTCAAGGTGGCGCTTGCTAGTTGCCCGTTGAGCGCCGGCACGTACTTCTTTTCTTGATGTCCCCGTGGGGCCAACTTGATCGCCCGCCAATCCCGAGATTAGCCACCACCAGCAACTAGCAACAACAACAACGAACAACTGGTAATTGGAACTGGCGTTGGCAACGGGCAACGAGCAATTGCAACCGGGAACTGGGAACTGGGAACTCGGAACTGGGAACTGGGAACTGGGAACTGACAAAGTGAGTCCCGTCCGTTTCATCCTCGTGGAGCCACGCGAGCCGGGTAACGTCGGCGCCGCAGCGCGCGCGATGAAGAACTTCGGCTTCCTCGAGATGACGATCGTCGGCGAGGTGGCTGAGCTTCAGCCGGTCGCGGAGTGGTGGGCGAGCGGCGCCGGGGACGTGGTCGCTCAGGCCCGTCGCGTTCCCACCCTCGCCGCGGCGCTGGCCGACGCGCACCTGACCGTTGCGACGACTTCATCGCGTTCCCGATCCGTCCAGGTTCCTCTGACACCGGACGCCGTTCGCGAAGCTCTCGGCGCTCTGGCGGGCGGGCAGACTCTCGCCCTCGTATTCGGCAGGGAAGACCGCGGGCTGACGGCTGAAGAGATCGCCCTCTGTCATCGCACGGCCGTCATCCCGACATCGGATCTCCATCCGACGCTGAACCTGGCCCAGGCGGTGGCGATCTTCGCCTGGACCCTGTCCCGGGAGCCGGCGGCCGGAGATGCGCGCTCTCTCGCCCCGGTTGCCTCGTTGGAACGGCTGCATGACACCGCCCGGGGACTCCTCCTCGACGTCGGCTTTCTCAACCAGGAGAACGCGGATCAGATCTACGCCGATCTGCGGGCGATTGCCGGACGCGCCCTGCTCGACGAGCGGGAGCTCGCCATTCTTCTGGGGATTGCGCGTCAGATCCGCTGGGCGATCGAATCGAAGCGCTGACCCCGCTTCTGGCCCGCTTCCTGCTCCCTTTCGAGACCGCTGGCGAGGCCGGCAATCCCGCGGCAGCGGGAGAGGAGGGAGAAAGACCATGGCCGATTCATCCGCTCCCCCGGATGAGGTCCTCCTGCTTCGGAAGGACTATCTGGAAGATCTGCGTGAGCGAATTGCGCTGATCCGTCACCATGGTGAAGCTCTCCGCTCGAAGAAGGCCTTCAGAGCGTCGTATCCGGTCCTTCTGTACACCGCGCATCAGATCAAGGGATCGGGGGGAACGCTCGGATTCCCCCGCATCAGCGAGCTCGGGGAGACGCTATCAGTGAAGCTCAACGATTTCATCGATGAATCGACGCCGCGACCATCCGCCGACCAGCTCTCCTCGACGGTGCTCACCGTGGCGGGAGAGCTCGAGAGCGCCCTCGACGCCGCCACGCAGTCCCTCTGACTCCGTGGGGCGCCGGCAAAGGGCGCGCATCGCGCTGCTTCTTTGGCCGATCCAGTCCGCTCAATTTCCATACCCCCGCGAGAGCAGGATCGCGGCAGCCGCGGCCACGTTGAGGGACTCCACCCGCGGAGAGATCGGTACCGACACGGGGATCGCGGCCGCCAGAATCTCCTCCGAGACTCCGTTTCCCTCACTTCCGAAAGCGATGGCCGCGGGACGCTCGAGCCGTGCCGCATGGGTGCCGGTCACCGCCGCGTGAAGCGAAACCCCCCGCTGCGCGAGAGTCGCGATCAGCTCGCTCCGTTCGAATGAAATCACCGGCAGGAGCAGGATTGCGCCGGCCGAGGCACGAACTGCTTTCGGGGCAAAAGGATCCGCCGTGCCGGAAGTGATCGCGACGCCGGTCGCCTCGAACGCGGCCGCGAGGCGGACGATCGTCCCGACGTTTCCTGGATCCTGGATCCCATCCAGGACCACGATCAGTGTCCTTTCCCCGGCGAACATCGCCGCGGCTTCGCGGGAGGGACGTTCGAAGAGCGCGATCACCCCTCGAGGATGGCGGGTATCCGTCAGCTCGCGCATCAGGGCTCGTGTGAAAGAGATCCGCGCGCCCACCGCCGCGTTCTGCTCCTCGTCACTCCTCGCCACGGCGATCGCTTTCCAGCCGGCGCCGAGGGCATCGGCAATCTGTTTGGGCCCTTCGATCACGATCTCCTGATCGTGATCCTTCGCTGCTGCGAGAAAACGCCGGAACCAGCGGTTCTGACGGCTAGTGATTCGCTCTTCCTTGTCGTCGATCATGACGGGGTCGCCCTCACGCGCCTGCGGAGTCCGGTGGACGGCATTCCCGTCGCGCGGGCGGGGAGATGATGATACAAAGAAGGTCCTCCCCATGAGCGAGAACTCTCTGCAGATGGCGCCTTTCCGATTCACCCCTCGGGTCACGAGGATCCAGCCTTCGCCGACGCTCGCGGTCATGGCGCGGGCCTCCGAGCTGACGGCCAGTGGCATCGACGTGGTCGACTTCGGACCGGGAGAGCCGGACTTCGCGACCCCCACGCCCGTGTGCGACGCGGGGAAGGATGCAATCGATCGCGGGATGACGAAGTACACGAACACGGCCGGCTCCGACGAGCTGCGCGACGCAATCGCGGGTAGCTACAACCGGCGCTACGGAACCTCCATCACTCGCAAACAGGTCATCGCCGGCACCGGAGGAAAGCAGGAGCTGTTCAACTTCATCCTCGCGCTGGTCGACGAAGGGGACGAGATCGTCATTCCCGCTCCCTACTGGGTCAGTTTCCCGGACCAGGTTCTCTTTGCGGGAGGCACCCCCGTCTTCGCTCCGCTCGATCCGGCCAGCAACTTCCGGCCGCGGCTGAGCGACATCGAGCCGAAAGTCACGGAGAGAACGCGGGGGATCATCGTCAACTCGCCGTCGAATCCATCCGGAGCGGTGATTCAGGAGGAGGAGCTCGAGCGGATCGTTTCATTCTGCGCCGAGCGCGACATCTTCCTCCTCTTCGACGAGACCTATGAGTTCTTCGTCTACGACGGCAGCACGCATCACTCCGCAATACGCTGGTTCGAGAGGTATCCGCGCACGGTGATGATCGTGAACTCGATGTCCAAGACATGGGCGATGACCGGATGGCGCCTGGGATTCGGCATCGCTCACCCCGAGATCATCGCCGCCGCCTCGAAGATCCAGAGCCACTCGACCTCGAATCCGAGCTCCATCGCGCAGCACGCCGCGATCGCGGCTCTGGGATGCGGCGAGGAGCACGTCCGGCGGATGTTCGAAGCCTATGTCGAGCGGAGAACGTGGCTGGTGGACGCCATCAACCGGATTCCGGGGTTCTCCTGCCTTCCCCCCGATGGCGCGTTCTACATTTTTCCCTCGGTCAGCGCGCTCTTCGGCCGGAACGGTATCCGCGACTCCACATCCCTCGCGGGTTATCTCCTCGATGAGGCGCGGGTGGCCGTGGTTCCGGGGGCGGCTTTCGGCAACGACGATCACGTCCGGATCAGTTACGCCACATCCATGGAGAGGCTCGAGGAAGGTCTGCGCCGGATCGACGAAGCGGTCCGCCGCCTCTGAGCCGTCTTTCGCTTCCGATGACCCCGGTTTGCGCTGCTTCAGGCGGGGTGGAATCGGATCCATCCGACGCCCGTTTCCCTCACCGCGGTTCCACTCAAAGGAGCAATTGTGAAGAAGACGATCCTTACACTTTGTCTCGGGCTGATGGCGTTCTCGCTGCTGGCGCAGGAGGCCCCGGCGACCGGGGCGTCCGACCCGATCATCATGAAAGCAGGCACCACCGAGGTCCGGAAGTCGGAATTCGAGGCGGCGCTCAACACTCTTCCCGCCGAGTATCAGTCCTACGCGAGCGGACCCGGCAAGCGGGCCTTCGCCGAGGATTTCCTCCGGATGCGCATGCTCGCCGACCTGGCCGAGAAGGAAGGCATCGGCTCCGATCCGAAAGTCCAGAGCCAGCTTCGGCTTCTCCGCGCGAACACGCTCGCGAACGCGAAACTCGAGAAGATGCGATCTTCCGTGCAGATCGGCGACGCGGAGCTTCGCGCCGAGTACGAGGCGGCAAAGCCCGCTCTGGAGCGCGCCCAGGCCAGCCACATCCTGATCGCGTTTGAAGGAAGCCCGGCGGCTCCCGAGACCGGCGCGCTGACCGACGAAGCTGCCAAGGCCAAGGCTGAACAGATCCGGGTCAAGGTCGCGAACGGAGCGGACTTCGCGGAGCTCGCGAAGAGCGAGTCCCACGACAAGGCCTCCGGAGCCCAGGGGGGAACTCTGGGAGAGTTCGCCCGCGGCCAGATGGTTCCCGAGTTCGAGAAGGCGGTTTTCGACGGAAAACCCGGCGACCTCGTCGTGGTCCGGACGCAGTTCGGCTACCACATCATCCGGGTCGAGTCGAAGAGCACTCTCGATTTCGAACAGATCAAGCCGCAGCTCGAAGAGCAGGCCCGCCAGAAGAAGCTCGAGGGAATGATCGACTCGATGCAGGGATCGGCGAACTTCGATGACTCGTATTTCGGTCCGGCCGCGCCCGCCATCGACGCACCGGGCGGCTCGAACTGATCTTCCTCGATTATCCGAGCGCCAGCAGTCAATGGAAACTCGCTCCGGCCGGGCGCTCACGCGCCCGTCCGGGCATTCCGTGCCGTTTCGCCTTGACTCTCCTTCCCGCGCCCGCTTAATCTCGCCTCCATGGAAATTCCGTCGCGGGTGTCCGTCTTCAACAAAACGCTCGAAATCAAGGGAAAGCCGGGGATGCTGGTCGCGGTCAGCGAGAGCGGCTATTTCGAGGTGAACCTCCAGGTGCAGGAGCGCAATCACACGGTGCTGCTCCCGATCAACGAAACAGTTCTCATCTTCAACGACCCCATTCCCGACATCCCGACCGACTTCGAAGTCGAGCGCTGAACGGAGAGACGATGAAATCACTGGCTTATGCACTTTCGATTCTGCTGGCGGTGGCTGGACTGGCCATCGCGGGGGAGGGACACTCCTGCGATCCCTCCAAGGAAGCGCACAAGGCGGGGGAAAAAGGCCGCGAAGCTTCCTCCTGTCCCATGAAGGACAAGAAGATCAGCGAGACGAAGACGGTCTCCCTCGAGGGAAAGCTCCTCTGCCGCAAGTGCAACCTCAAGCAGACCAAGAGCTGCGAAAAGGTGTTCCAGCCGGCCGGTAGCGAAGCTCTCGTGACGGTCTGCCCGTCCAGCGATGTGGCGGCTGCCGAGGCGGTCTCCGAACATGGCGAAGCGATCATCGTGATCGGCGGGACCATGGTTGAAGGCGAGGACGGCACGCGGATGATCCGGATCGACTCCGCGAAAAAGAAAGGGTGAGCCCGGCTCGCGGTCGATCGCCCCGCGGGTTGGCGGCCGCTTCACGGCATGCCTGATCCCGCGGTCACCGGACGATTCGCTCCGTCCCCCACCGGACCGCTTCATTTCGGTTCCCTGGTCGCCGCCGCCGGCTCCTGGCTGGCCGCGCGGAGCCGCTCGGGGCGGTGGCTGGTCCGGATCGAAGACCTCGATCGCAACCGCGTCGTTCCGGGATCGGAGGATGAGATTCTCCGGGCTCTCGAGCGGTTCGGGCTGGTCTGGGACGGGACGCCGGTCCGGCAGTCGGAGCGGCTTCATTTCTATGGGGCAGCGGTCGAGCAGCTTCGACGCTCCGGGCTGGCCTTCGATTGCGCCTGCTCGAGGGGCGAGATCCAGCGGGCAGCATCAGCGCCTGCTCCGGGGGAAGCGCAGCGGGTCTATCCCGGCACCTGTCGCGCCGGACTGCCGAACGGGCGAGCTGCGCGGGCGGTTCGCTTCCGTGTACCCGCCGGGCCGATCACCTTCGAGGACCGGATCGCCGGCAGGATCACGGAGGACGTCGCCGTCTCGGTCGGAGATTTCGTCATTCAGCGCGCGGATGGTCCTTACGCCTATCAGCTCGCGGTCGTCGTCGACGACGCCGAACAGGGAATCACGGAGGTGGTTCGCGGCGGAGATCTTCTATCGTCGACCGGGCGTCAGATTGCTCTGCAGCGCGCGCTCGGGATAGCCGTGCCCGAGTACGCGCACCTTCCCATGATCGTAGGTCCGGATGGATCCAAGCTCGGCAAGCGAGATGGTGCGCTCCCCCTGCCGCTGCTGGACCCGAAACGGGTCTCGGATGCGCTGTCGCGAGCGCTGGCCATCCTTGGCCTCGAGGCTGAGCCTTCAACGCCGCAAGCGATGCTCGAAAACGCCCTGAAGGATTTTTCGCTGGAGCGCGTTCCGCGCGCGTTACGGATCGCGACAATCCACTAACCGACCAGATCGGAATGATCGGGATGCCGCTCCAACCAGGTCTGAACGAACTGGCAGGAAGGGAGGATTTTCACCCCCTTTTTCCGTGCGTGAGCGAGCGCCCTCTGCACGAGCGCAGAGCCAACGCCCTTTCCTTCGAGCTCGGCAGGGACGAGGGTGTGGGTCAGATCGAGTTTCCCGTCTTCGGTTTCTTCGTAGGCCAGATACGCGGGTTCCTCGTGATCGGTCACAAAGCGGCGGCTCTTTTCGTCGTGCATGATTTCCATGACGACGGAGATAGCGAATCTCAGGCCACCCCGGGCGTAGCTAGGCGGCCACGCGCTGGTACTCCAGAAGGCACCCGTGCGCGATGTCGGCAAGCAATTCGGGATTGAAGGGCTTCTGCACGTAGGTGGGAATCAGGTGCCCGTCCACCCGTGTCAGATACTCGTCATGGAAGAGGGTCAGTCCGATGATCACCGGCTTGGGCTCGCGCAAGCGAAGCGTATCGGCGAACGATTGTTCATCGGCGATCGGAAGCTTCATGTCGAGCATGATGACGTCATACCGATTGTTCTCGCAGAGGCGTCGCGCCTCGGATCCTTCCCGGGCCAGATCCGCCTTCACTTTTCTGGCGGCCAACGCTTCCGACATAGTCCGAAGGATCGCCTCATCGTCGTCCACGATCAGCACGCGGTTCATAGACGCTCTGCGCTTCACGGAGCATGCCACGAAGCCCGTGCACCGTTTCGCAGGGTGGAGCTGGCGTCCCTGCCTGCTGAATGCCGGTCAGGAGCCAGCCGCTCCGGACATAACCCGCCGGAGCGCGCGCGCCTCATCCAGCAGCCGGGTCGCAGCGTCCATTTCGGCGCTGGATTCGGATTTCTTTTCTCTTTCATCCGGATCGCCGAGTCCGGTATCTCGATGAAGTCTCACCCGCTCGCGGATCAGGTTCCGGATCTCCTCGGCGTTGTCGACGCCGCGGAAGAATGCGACGTGAAGATCGTCGCCGGGCTGGTTGTGCTTCTCGGGTCCGGATGACCCTCCGCCTCCGGCGGAGCGCACCTCCAGGTCGGCGATTCCAAACATGCGCTGGAGGGGACCCTGCCGGATCGCGATGTTCTGGATGTTCCTGAAAGTCATCGTTTTTTCTGTGATGGTGGTGATGCCCTCACGGATCCTCAGACTTCGGTCGGTGACGATGTACCAGCGGAGCTCGTAGTCGAATCGCATGATCATGAAGCCGAGAGGGATCTGGAGCAGGACGCTCATCCAGGCAAGCACCTCGATGATGCCGAGAATGGAGACCCATCGCGCGTCACCCAGGCGGGTCTCGAGGACGCGCAGACCGATGAGGCCGAAGATCAGTCCAACGACCGCGAAGATCTGCGCGGCGCCCCAGGCCATCGCCTTGTAAGTGAAAAAGGCGCGCGCCGCCCTGAAGAGGCGGGGGTTCTCGCCGGCTGGAGCGTCCGGCGCCTCGGGGACTTTGAGCAGGCGGAGAATCCGCTCGCGCATCAGGATCCGTCGTTCCTGCGCGATTCCATCTCCATCCGGATCGCTCTGAGCTCCTCGGCGACGGAACGGAGCACGGTAGCGAGGTCGCTCGCGCCCTCAGCCGAAGGCTCGGCCAGGCGATTGTCGCGCGCTCCGCGCATCCGGAGATAGAGGAAGTCGCGGATTTCCTCGAAGTTCTTCAGCCCTTCGATGGTCATCTCGGCGCTGGAGCTTCCGCTCGCGGTCTGAATCTGGACTTTCCCCAGGCCCAACCAGCGCTCGATGAAGTTGCTGGACAGATGGATGTCCTGAATTCGCGCGTAGGTCAGCGAGATCTCGCGCCGGAAGAGGATTCCCCACCGCATCGAGACCCCTTCTTCGTCGAAGCGGTAGCGGATCGTCTCGTACTTGAAGAAAAGCGGGACGAGAGCGAGCGGAAAGAAGGGGCCCAGAAGAAGCGACGATCCGATGTAGTAGTAGAGAAGGGTACGGTCGGCCCGAAGTTCGCTGCCGAAAAATGGTGGCTGGGTCACGGGGCGTTCGTGCCTTTCCGCCCGTACCGGTCCTCGAGGCGCACCACGTCCTCGAGCTCGGTCGTCGAGACTTCGAGAATGTTCGAGTCTTCCATCGCTTCCATCCTGTGGATCAGAAAGGGAGGGATGTGGAAGGCGGAACCCGGTTCCATGATCACGTCGCGAGTCTCATCGTCCTTGCTGAGCGTGAGGCGGATGCGGCCATCGAGGAGATAGAGGGTCTCTTCTTTCTTCTCGTGATACTGCAGGCTGAGTGATTCGCCTCGCTTCACGTGAAGAATTTTCCCGACATAACGCTCGGTGCGGGCCCAGATCAGCTCATGGCCCCATGGTTTGGTGACGCGCGTGATCGGGCCAGGATCGAAGAGGCTCATGCGGGACATTGTAGTCCTGTGGCGCGGCCCCTGGGCGGCGCGCGCCGCGAAGCGCAGCTCTCCTGCCGGTTGAATGGAAGCGGCTGCGGGCGCCCGCCGAAAACCGGCGCCAGGGCGAGGGCCGGGCGACACGAAGTACACTGGGCTCATGCCGTCCGTCGCGTCGACCCGGATCAATTTCCGTCGCGATCTTCGATTCTTCTTCATCGCGCTGGTCGGCTTTCTGGTCGTCATCATCCTGGCGCTGGTGCTTCTGCTCGTCAGCGTGATCGGTTCCCTGGAGCGGAGCGAAGGGGAATCCCGCCAGCGACTGGCCGAAGCGGCCGAGCGCGAGCTGCGCGTCCTCGCTCAGGCGGGGACGCCGAGCCAGCTCGAGGTGGCCCTCTCGGTGATTCACGGGCGGCTCGACCTCGCGTTCATCCGGCTGGAGCCTTCAGGCCGTGCTCCCATCGTCCGGGGCGATACTACGGTTCCGTCGCACGAGATCACCCGGAGGACGCCGCTGGGCAACCTGGTCCTCGGTTTCGATGATTCGGCCACCCGACGTCTCCGGACGACGTTCCGGATCACGGCCGCCCTCTGCGTTGGATCTGCCATTCTCGGGACGATTCTCCTGCTCCTTTATCTCCCGAGGATCACCCGGCCGATGGAGGAGCTTCTCGATCACGCCAGCCGGGTGCGCGCGATCGACGGTACGACTGACGAGCCGGCCTACCTGGTCGATACGTTCCGCGAGACGATCGATCGGCTTCGCGTGCAGGAAGAGCAGCTCAAACATCTGCACGAGGTCGAGAAGAGCCGGGCCGACGATCTCGAGCGAATCACCTCGACGCTGACCCGCAGCCTCACCTCCGGATTCCTGGCGCTCGACGCCTCGGGCCGGGTGGTGGACATGAATGTCGCCGCGCGCGAGATCCTTCAGATCGAGCCGGGCGCGGAAATCCCGGAGGGGACGTTTCTGACCACGTTGCGTGAGTCTCTCGAAGGGCGGCGCGCGCTGTCCCGCAACGAGATCGTGGAGCAGCGGAACGATGTTCCGCTGGTGATCGGACTGACTACCGTTCCCCTCCTGGGGGACGATGGGGGATTTCTCGGAATGCTCGCCCTTTTCACCGATCTCACTCCAATCCGCCAGCTCGAGCGCCGCCTTCGCGAGGTCCAGACGCTCGCTGACCTGGGAGAAATCTCCGGAGGAATCGCGCACGAGTTTCGAAACTCGCTGAGCGCGGTGCTCGGTTTTCTCAAGCTGGCCCGCCGTCAGGCCGGACCGGAGCAGATGGAGCAGAAGATCACTTCTGCCGAGGAGGAAGCGACGCAGCTGCTGCAGGCCGTCGACGCGCTGCTCGCCTTCGCACGCCCGATGTCGCCCGCGCTGCAGCCTGTGGATCTCAGGGAGGTGGCGGGGGGAGTCATCGACAGGATCGGCCAGCAGATCGAAGACGTCCGCTTCGAGCTTCGGGGAGGTCCGCTCTCCGTAGCCGGCGATCCCACCCTCCTGGCGCGGGCGCTCGAGAATCTATTGCGCAACGCGGCCGATTCGGTGCGCGCCGCACGCGCCGAAGGAGAATCCGCCGAAGGCCACGTGCGTGTGATCACTTCGGACGATGCTCTCATCGTCGAGGATGATGGCGTCGGACTCGATCCCGCGGACGTCCCGCGCCTCTATCTCCCGTTCCAGTCCGACCGTCCCGGCGGCTACGGACTCGGGCTTCCGCTTGCGCGCAAGATCGTTCTTCTCCACGGAGGCATCCTGAGGCTGACGGGAACGCCCGGTGGGGGAGCGAAGGCGATCATCGAGTTCCCCCCCGAGACGATCCTCCGCGAACGAGGAGGGGTGGCATGAGCGGGTACAATCCAGCCCGATGGATCTGATCTTCGCGGCGTTCGCCTTCGGGACCGGCGCGATCATCGGCAGTTTTCTGAACGTCGTCATTCACCGCTATCCCCGGGAAGAGTCCATCGTCTTCCCGGCGAGCCGCTGTCCTTCCTGCTCCACACCAATCCGTCCCTGGGACAACATTCCGATCGCCAGCTGGATCCTTCTGCGGGGGCGATGCCGGAGCTGCCGTGAACCGATCGCCGTCCGTTATCCGCTGGTCGAGTTGGCGAACGCCCTCTTCTGGCTCGCCGCTTTCCTTCACCTCGGACCGACTCCCGGCGCCCTTCTCGTGGCCACCGCCACGTCGATGACCGTCGTCCTGGTATTCATCGACGCCGAGATTCAGATCCTTCCCGACGTGATCGACCTTCCAGGCATTCTGCTCGGGATGCTCATCGGATGGCTCGGTCTCGGGACGGTCCACCCGCAGCTGGTCCTCGCCGAGTCGATTCTCGATTCGATTTTCGGCGCCATGTTCGGTGCGGGCCTTCTCCTCGCGGTCGCATTGACCTACCGGCTCGTCCGCAAAGTCGAGGGGATGGGAATGGGCGACGTGAAGATGATGGCGATGATCGGAGCGATCTGCGGGTGGGGAGCGATCCTCCCCGTGGTCTTTCTCGCCTCGGTCACGGGCGCTCTGATCGGCGTCGCCATCGCCATGCGCCGGAGCGAAGGGCTCCAGTTCGCGCTTCCGTTCGGCGTCTTCCTCGGATTCGCGCTCCTGGCCGTGGTCTTTTTCGGTCGCGCGCTCGAAGCGTGGTACTTCCGCCTGCTGATGTCGGCCTGAGCTCAGGTCACTTCGACGCGGCGGTAGCGCGCCTTGATGAGCTCATGGATGCCGAAAGCGACCAGGCCGAGACCGACCAGGGCAGGAAGCGCGGTTCCGTAAGGGCTGGTCGCGATCGTCTGAAGCGCTTCCTCCAGCCCCTTCGCGTCTGAAGCGTCGTGCCGTATCGCCGCCCTCATCAGGAAAGCTTTTGACTCTTGCGTCGATTACAATCCACCTCATTTCAAAGGAGGTTCATCAATGATTCTTCGTCTTCTGCTCACATTGATCCTCGCGTTCGGCTTCGTTTCCTGCGCTCGGGAAGGTGCCGTCGAGGAAACGACCGCTGAGGCCACCACGACGGCGGGCGCCGCGGAGACTGCGGCCGCACGCACGCCCCCATGTGATTGGATCACCGAGGCCGAGGCGACCGAGGCTCTCGGCCAGCCGTCGAAGTACCGCAGCGCCACGGATGACGGAAGCTCCAACTGCATCATCGATCCTGTCGCCGATGGAAGCGGAATTTCGGTCGATTTCAAGGTCACCGATGACGTGGACGCCTGGAATTACGAGTCAATGAACGCGCCGACCATCAGCGATCTCGGAGATGCTGCCGTCTGGAGCTCGCCGACCCTCGCCGTCAAGAAGGGGGATCGGTACCTCATCGCTTACTTTTCGCGAACGGGCGCTCCGGAGGGAGACCTCCGAACGCCGGCGATCGCGTTCGCGGAGAAGATCGTTCCGAAGATGTAGGGAGTGGAATTGGCGTCATGAGTTGAATGTGCAGTGAATGGACCGCGAAGCGGTCCCAGAGAATAGCCGGGGCGTCGCGCCAAGCGCGACCCCCGGGCTGATAACGGAGCGAGTAAACAAGCACCCCGGCAGGGGTGCCAGACATTCAGTCCCACACCGATCCTCTGGCACCCCTCCGGGGTGCCGTTGTCGTCGGTGGTGTGGCGTTTCCGGGGGTCGCGTTGCGACCCCCGGCTATTGTCTGGGACGGCTTCGACGTCCATCGTGATCGGGTAGGCAGGGAAGAAATACGCTCGCTCTCAAAACAGCCACGCGTATCCGATCTTCATGAAAAACGTCCGGTCGGCTTCCGTAAGCCCGGTGTCGATCCCCTCGAAGCTCCCTCCCAGCGCGGTGCCCGAGTAGCCGGCGAAGAAAACGGTCTGCGGGTTCAACGTGTAGGAGAAGAGGAGCTGCGGAAAGAGACGCTCGCTGTGAGGGCTGACGGTCTGGTGAAGATAGAGGGTGGGGGTGCGCGTGATATCGGTGTGTTGAAGAATCACGCGCGCGAACGTGCGGATATTGAAGTGGTAGATCGCTTTCAGCGCCGTCACGTCGGCGGCGAAGAGGCGTCCTCCGGCGACATCGAGATCTTCGTACGTACGGTCGATATCGATCCTGGTTCGAAGGCCGATGTTCCAGCGGACGCCGCCGCCGACGACGAAACGCTCGCCGGGCCGAGTATTCGCGAAGTCGATCTGATCGGCGAAGGTGCCCCTGAAGTAGACGAACAGGTCGGCGAGGGGACGGAACTCCCCATGCCAGTGAAAGAACTGCTCATCGAACGTAATGTCATTGAATCGGCGGTCGCGATCTCCCACGACGATAAGCGCGAAGGACTGCATCGGCCCCGATACGCCCGCCCACCCTTCGAGCTCTTCCTCCAGCAGTTCGCCATCCTGTTTTTCGGCCCGGTCGTAGTCGCCACCCACAAACCAGCGGGTGTACCAGGTCTTCCCCTGTTCTCCCCATCCGTTGTATTCCACCACGGCGTTCCCCAGCCGATATCCGACCTGGGGAATGAAGCCTGAGTCGGCCCGGAAGTCCGTGCCGATATCCTCGTAGGTGGCGCCCCAGAACCAGTTTCGGGAGTTGTGCCGGTATCGGATCATCCCTGCCAGGTCATCGAATCCGCCCTCCGGTTTTCCCTGGGCTGCGTTGAGGAATGAGGGATATTCGGTATTCGATCCGAGAATCTGTCCCGAGATGGTGTCCTTCGGCGTGACCCGGAAGTTTCCGTCGATTCCATAGACCAGGTTGGAATAGTCCGTTGCATCCCTCGACGTCAGGATCGCGCCGACTGACGATGTTTCGCCCACGTTGTAGCGGTAGCGAAAGACGCTGGAAGTGTTCTTCAGATCCAGAGAGGTCGATGCCGATCCTTCCGGCCCTGGAAGGATCAGGTTCGTCACCGCGTCGCGGGCGATGTAGGCTCCGATTGTCGAATCGCCCAGTCGTCCGGTCAGCTTCAGTCCGAACTCGGGGTCGGCCACCGTCCGCGTGTAAACCGCCTGGAGCGGGCCCTGGAAGAAGTCGGATCCTTCGAGAAAGAAAGGTCGCTTCTCGTTGAAGAAAAGAGTGAACTGCGTATTGATGTCCAGCTGAACGGCGTCGGCCTCGATCTGGGAGAAGTCGGGGTTGATCGCGGCATTGAGCGTCAGATTCGGCGTGATCCCCCATCGCGCGGTCAGTCCCGCCTCGATGTCCGTGTCGCCGGAATCGAGCCTCCCGTTCGGGAAGCTCGTGCGAACAGATGTCTGCTGGGCCGTAAGCGTCGGATCGAGCTCGATGTCCCGACCCGGCGAGATCCCGCGGAACCCCGTGACACGGGAGGACTGGCAGAGGTAGCAGTTCCGGTTGCGGTCCTGCCCCTGGAGTCCGATCCGGTGGCGGACGCTCCGCGGATAAATGCGCACCATGTCCACCCCCCAGGTCTGCTCGGAGTCGCTACTGGGAAACCGCAGTGAGGTGAACGGAATGGCCATCTCCACGATGTAGCCTTCGGGCGTGATTCTGCCCGCCGAGGTCCAGATGGCGTCCCAGGACGCATCCTCGTTGCGATTGACGTCATCCTGGATCAGGTCCATCTGCACTCCGAGCGGATTGACGAAGAACTCGAAGGCGCGACGCTGATCATTGAAGGTGTCGAGGACCACGCCGATGAAGTCGTCGCTGAACGCGTTGTCACGGTCGGAGAGGTGAGCGCGGATTGCCGAAGGGTCTGGATCGTATGCGCGAAACGCGACATAGAGGTTGTTGCTGTCGAACGTCATGTAGCCGATGGTGCGGACGGGAGGGGGGATGTTCTCCCCAGGGTTGGTCTCCGCATCGAATTCCATCGGCTGAGCCGTCTGCCAGACGGCTTCATCGAGGACGCCGTCGATCTTGATCGCCTCGGTCGTCGGTTCGATCCGGTAGTCCTTCTGCACCACCGGGACCTTCTGGACTTCGACCGTGGCGGCGGCAGGGACTTCATCGACTTCCTCCTGCGCGCCAGCGGATGAAGGCATTAGAAAAAGGAGTAAAAAGACTGCGGAGGTAAAAGGTCTCAAGCTGTCCTCACTGGTGTATCGCACCAAAGTACGAAGGGTGACGTAGGAAGGTTTCATTCGCCGGCGGATCACCCCAGAAATCTCTTCTCGTTGTGCCACCAGAGGGCCTCGGCCAGCGGATGGTGTTTTCGGCGGGATGGGAGCCGGACCGGGGTGTCGTGGAGGCGGAGATATTCATCGCTTCCCGTGGAGGTGACAGCGACCTTTCGGCTGACCAGCAATCGATGCTCCGGGGTGACGGTCATGTAACCCGCCATGAAGAGCTTGCCGATATCGGCGCGGAAGAGGATGCCGTTGCTCACCGCGTGCTCCTGGATCTCCACGAACTCTCGGATGTGCGCGGCCTCGAGAGCGGGAAGAGTGGTCTCGCCCGTCACCGAGCACTGCCTGCCGTAAGCATCGAGGACAGCGACGCGAAAGCTCTTCGGTCCGAGGCGGTGGCGCACACGGAGAGGGACGCCGTATTCGCCGCGGAGAGAAGCCAGCCCCGCCTCGCGGATCGTAGACGGCCGCTCGCTTGCCTCCCGAAGAAGGCATTCCTCCCAGATCCGCGCTCCTTCTCCGGAATCGAGGTCGTAGCGCTTCCCCTGTCCGGTGGTCGCCGACCAGTCGGCCGGCGTCTCGATCCAATCCTTCTGGTCGAAGAAAACGGGTTCGTTCAGCAGAATGCAGCCGATCCGGAAATCCTCGCCCAGTTCGCCCTCCATGGTGAGCCGAGACCGCGTCGCCACCAGCCGTTCGCGCAGGATCGTGAACGCCGAGGCGCCATTCGCTTCTCCGAAGATCTGCCACGCCATGGAAAGGGGGAGGGGGGAGTAGTGGGCAAAGAAACCGAAGCCGGCGATGACGTTTCTGGGAGCCTTCAAGCGAAAGAGAAAGGGCTCGCCGGGGCGGAGTGCGCGGAAAGAAGTCTCCGCGCCGGGGCGCCAGAAGTTCACTTCGCCCGGCGGTGGAGCGATTGCGCGCACGGAGCGGAACCACTCCCAGTCGGTGTTCGCCACGAAGCCGCGCATATTCGTAGCCCGCTAGTTTAATCGGAGAGGCCAGTCCCTGGCCTTTCTGAGTGCTGAGTCCTGAGTGCTGGGTGCTGGGTGCCGAGTGCTGAGTCCTGAGTGCTGGGTGCTGATGGTGGGATTCGCGCGTAATCCCGATGTACCGACGCTCTCCGGCCGGTCGATATGCAAATATAGACTTGCGGCGGCGGGGGAACCGGCTTCAGCTGGCAGGTGGCGCTGCGCTAAACTCAGCTGCCACACTCGCCGACCCGAGCGGTCAGGCAGCTGTCTTCACAACTTCTCTGCAGCCACCGATTGAGCCGCTCCCAAACTAGCTGCCGCCGGAAAGTTTTCGAGGGGATTCGTTGAGCGGGGTCATTCGAGTCAGCTGTCCCTACTGCGGCAAGGAGGCCGATCTCGTCGTCGATGAGGGAGGGGGGAGCCGTCAGACGTACGTGCAGGACTGTCCGGTCTGCTGCCAGCCGTGGGAAGTCGAGGCGACGCGCGACCGGGAGTCGCACTGGAGCGCCGTGGTCCGGACTCTCGACGAGTGACACCTTGGAAACGCGCGAACTGTTCCGTGGTCACCCGGTTCTTCCGCCTCGCCTCGCCGCTGGTCCGGAAAATGATGCGCCGCGAAAACCAGAAGGACTTCGCGCGCCTGAAAGAGGTAATGGAAGAACGTCTGTGAAATGATTCTCAGCCTCCCGGCAGCACCGCGGGAGGGATGGTTGCCGGCCGGTTCGCGCCGTCCCGGCCCGTATCGTGCTGCACGCCTATGCATCGCCGTGCGGCCTTGCGGCTCTGGGTTGAGGAGCTCTGAAATGAATCGTCACAAGACCATGCTGGTCGCAACGATCCTGCTGCTCGCGCTGGCGCATTGCGCCGGCGAGAAGAAGGTCGTTCCGGAAAGCGCCGTTGCGCCCGCCGATCCCCATGTCGGAATGGATCATGGAGCGGCGGCGATGCCCGGCATGGATCACAGTGCACACGATCGCGCCGCCATGGAGCGCGCCGCAAAACCATCGGCGACGACCGATCATGCAGCCATGGGTCACACCGCAACACCCGCGGATCATGCGGCCATGGGCCACACCGCTGTCGAGATGGACCACGCCGCGATGGGTCATGGAGCGGCCGCCCCGAGCGATCACGCCGCGCATTCGTCCGGCCGCGCCGCGACGAATGTCGACGACTCGGCGCATGCAGCGTCAGCAGGCCAGGCGCACGCCGCGCATGTGCCCGCATCGTCGCCATCCGCGCACCAGGGTCACGGGAAGGCAGCGGCCGCGCCGACCGGCAACGCACACGCCGGGCACGACGCTCGCGCCCACGCGTCCGCTTCCAGCGATCCGCATGCTGCTCACGCCCCCGTGCGCGCTGCCACCGCTGCCCCCGACGAGCACACCCAACATGCGCAGACGGCTCCGGCCATCGATCACGCAGCGCATGCTGAACAACCGTCGGAAGCCTCGGCCCACGCCCATCACGCTCCCGTGGCCGCGATTTCCTCGCCGGCGATGGCGTCATCCAGCGATGTCTCGCTCCGCGGTATCGATCCCACCTCCACGCTCTCCCCTGATCCCTTCGATGCCGCTGTTTCCATCTCAGTTTCCGAGGCGGCGAAAGCGAGAGCGGGGGGTGGCCACGAGGGGCACTCCATGCAGGGAATCACGCCGGGGGAGGATGAGGAGAATCCTCCCACGCCGATGCCCGCAACCCGCGACCGGACCACGGCTGCCGCGGCCGGACACACCGCGCACCAGCCGGTGACGCCGCAGTCTTCATCCCTCTACGTCTGTCCGATGCATCCCGAAGTGACCAGCAACCAGCCGGGAACGTGCCCGAAGTGCGGCATGGCCCTGGTCAAAAAGGAGTGATCCCGTCATGAACCCGATTCTCAAAGGGCTCATCGCGCTCGCCGCCGCGGGTCTGACCTCCTGCGCCAGCGTCCCGCGCGACGCCGGCCAGGGCGAGGTGCGCGAGACGGTCTCCCGTCTCGGGGGGACCAGTGTCGAGTGGAGAGCCGAGCCCATCACCGTGGACCACGAACGGGTTGCCGCGCTCCTCGAAGGAGAGCTGACCGCCGATGAAGCGGTGGCCATTGCGACCCTGAACAATCCGCGGCTGCAGATTGCGCTCGCCGAGCTCGGCATCGCGCGGGCGGACCTCATCGAGGCGAGCACCGTCGCGAACCCGATCTTCGAGTTCGAGATCCGCTTTCCCGGCGAGCCGCGCCATCCCTACGAGCTGCGACTGGCGCAATCGCTCATCGATCTCATCCAGCTGCCTCGCCGCCGCGCCATCGGACGCGCGGCCTTCGATGCCGCGCAGATGGAAGTCAGCTCCGCGGTCCTCGGGTTCGCGGCCGATGTGCGTTCGGCGTACTACGACCTGCTGGCCGCGGTGCAGCACGTCGCACTGAGCCGCACGAGCGCATCCGCGGCTCAGGCCGCCGCTGAAGTCGCGCTGAAGCAGCACGCCGCGGAGAACATCACCGATCTCGATCTCGAGAATGAACAGGCCCTCTACGAACAGGCCAAGCTCGATCTCGCGCGCGCCGAGCAGCACGTTCTTCTCGCGCGCGAAAGGCTGATGCGGGCGATGGGGCTGCGCGCCGTAGGCGCGGAGTGGGTCCTTCCGGCTGCGTTTCCCGAGCTTCCGGAGAGTGAGATGAGCCAGGAAGAGCTCGAGCAGCTCGCCGCGGCCCAGCGTCTCGACGTCGCGATTGCGCGTCGCGAGCTCGAGCTCGCGGAAAGGCGGATCCCCCTCGCGCGCCTGGCCGTGCTCCATGAGACGACCGTCGACGTTCATTACGAAAGAGAACCTGATGGCGCGAGCACTTTCGGGCCGGGGATCGAATTTCCGATTCCGCTCTTCAATACGGGTCGCGCCGCGCGCACACGCGCCGAGGCGGAGTATCTCCGCGCGCGTCACATGGCGAACGCGCTGGAGGCGGAAACAGCCTCACGGCTGCGGGCTGCGCGGTTGACTCTGGCCGAGGCGCGGGCGCGGGTCGAGTACTACCGCGACGTGGTCGTCCCTCGTCGCGCGCGGATCGTCGAGCTCACGAAGCTCGAGCACAACGCGATGCTCGTCGGTGTCTTCCAACTCCTCCAGGCGAAGCAGAATGAGATGCAGGCGCGACGCGATTACATCGACGCACAGCGCGAGTACTGGACCGCCCGCACCGATCTCGATCGGGCGCTCCAGGGGATCGGCGGCGACGAGACCACATTCCTGCCTGCGGGCGTACGGCGCTCCGCGGCGATCCGGGGAGGCCACTGACCATGCCGTTCACGCGACGAAGTCTTCTGCTGTCCAGCCTGGCCGGGGCCGCCGCGGGACTGATGAGCAGCGCGCGCGCGTATGCGCAGCGCCTCCGCCCCGCCGGTGCCAGCGGCCCGCCCCCGAAACCGTTATCGTCGCGGCGCCGGAGTGGCCGCGCTCCCGTGATCACGCCAAATGGCGCGTCGCTCCCGTTTCGGATGGTCGACGGCGTGAAGGAGTTCCATCTGATTGCGGAGCCGGTGCGCCGCGAGTTCGTCAAAGGGCTCGAGGTCAACTGCTGGGGGTACAACGGAGTCACGCCCGGACCGACCATCGAGGCCTTCGAAGGCGACCGCGTCCGCATCCTCGTCACGAATCGCCTTCCCGAGGGGACCTCGGTTCACTGGCACGGCTTCATCCTGCCGAATGGAATGGATGGCGTGAGCGGCCTCAATCAGCCGAAGATCCTGCCGGGGGAGACTTACGCGTACGAGTTCACGCTCCAGCAGACTGGGACGCTCATGTACCACCCTCATTTCGACGAGATGACGCAGATCGCTCTCGGGATGCACGGGTTCTTCATCATCCATCCGCGCGACTCCGAGGTGCGGCGCGTCGACCGCGATTTCGCGATCTTCCTCAACGAGTGGTTCATCAAGCCGGGGACGGCCACGCCCGATCCCACCGTGATGCTCGACTTCAACACTTTCACCATGAACGCGCGCGTCTTTCCCGGGACCGAGCCGATGCTGGTGCGGACGGGCGACCGCGTCCGCATCCGCCTCGCGAATCTCACGATGGGCTCTCATCCCATCCACATCCACGGCCATGCGTTCTACGTGACCGGCACCGACGCAGGTCCCATCCCGGAATCGGGATGGTGGCCCGAGAACACCGTGAACGTTCCCGTCGGAACGACGCGCGACATCGAGCTTACGGCTGACAATCCGGGCGACTGGGCCTTCCATTGTCACAAGACTCATCACGTGATGAATCAGATGGGGCACGACCTGCCGAATCTCATCGGGATCGATCCCACGAGCACGCAGCAGCGCCTGGATCAGCTGGTCCCCGGCACGATGGTCATGGGAACGGACGGGATGGGAGCGATGGCGGAACATCAGGCCTCGATGGCGATGCCGCGAAACAGCATCCCGATGATGGGCGGCCAGGGCCCGTTCGGCACGATCGACATGGGGGGGATGTTCACGATCATCAAAGTGCGCGACGACATGGAGTACGGCCGCGATCCGGGTTGGTACCAGCAGCCGCCTGGAACGTCGGCGTGGCGCGTCGACTCGATGTCAGAGCCGGTTGAAGAGGCGGGCCACCAGGGACATGGGGCGTGAGTAGCGAACCGCAGGGCGGTTCTTTTGAGGGTTGGATCGTTCTTTAGTCTTTTGCGGGCTTGTCGTCAGAATGCAGAGCGCGGTTGATCATGCGTTTTACCGACGGGTTTTCATTGATCGCATGAAGTCTTACTTCCGGATGCGAGGTCGCGTATACGCGAAAAATTTCGTCTGCGAACGCTTGTCCTAGGACTTCCACTCCTGAAAAGTCCAAGACGACTTCTTTAAACCGTTCAACTCTATTCAGAAGGCGCTTTGCCTGCGACCTGGAGATTAGATTTTCCTCACCAAACTGGGCGAGCTTTACAGGAATCACAGTCTTGGAAAAACCGAAGTCGTCCGGAACAGCGGTGTGATAGTCGAAAACTTCCTGAAGTCTCCTCGAGGAAGTCCGAGAAATTTTCATCGTGACGTTCGTGCCTTCAGTGTGGTCACGGTCCTCGACCAGCCAATCCCGTCCTGAAGTGAGGTGACAGAAGAAAAAGTTACCTGCCAGGATTGAATACTGATCGAAGACCCGGCTAGTGAAGAAAATCCCTTCCCCGCTATGCCGTGCGGGATCGGTTGTCAGTTTGCCCTTGGTCAGTTCAAGCAGCGCGTGGCGCTCCTCCTCGAGTTGGAAGGCTTCCTGAATTTTGCGAAAAATGCCCACTCCATCGTCGATGACTCGAATCGTGGCATCGAGCGCGTTCAATTCAACGCCAATTGTCAGGGTAGTACCCGCTGAGTGGTCTATAGCGTTATTGACCATCTCTGTCAGACCGTACTGACAGATGTCAAAGACGTTTCGTGGCAACGTTTGGAGTTTTGGCTGTACGAACTGACGCCAGACTTGGTCCTCGTCAATCGCCGCAAGAGAAAAAAAAGCTCGTTCACTGTTTCGGACGAGTTGAAGGCGGGCTCCTCTGGTCCTACCTGTGCTGCGGACCAATCCCGCTTTCACTAGTTTCGCAACGTGATACTGGACCGCTTGCCGACTGATCCCAAAGTTGGAGGCGACCCGGCCGACAGCGCCTACGGGTTCCTTCCCAATCTCGTTGAGTAGAAAGTCTCGTATCTGCTTGGTTTTAACGTGCATTGACAAATATTCTAACAAAATTTGCCAAATTAAGTTGTCTATTTTTTGGCAAAGCTATAACTACCTCAGTTGCGATGAGTTACGTACTTTTCTGCTGTCCTGCAGTCATGTAGGGAGGTCCACCAGCAGACTGCAGCACGTCAGCGCCCCTTCCGCCTTCGCCAACTCCGAGGCGTCGAGGGTGATGACGCGGAGTCCGGCGGCGTCCAGGCGCTCGCGGGTCCGCGGGAATGCTGACGGGAAGAGGATCGCGTCGCCGACCAGGACGGCGTTGGCCGCACCGGGCTCCTGCGGGTCGACGTCGATGAACGTGGAACCGGCGAATTGTCGGGTGTCGATGAGCGCGCGGCTCCCCAGAAGATGCGACGGGCCGACCTGCGTGACCGCCGACTTCAGATGGAGCACGCCGCGGACCGCGACGGCGATGACCTCGTAGCCGAGCGGCTCGACGAATGCGCGCAGCTGTTCGGTCGCCGCGTCGTTGGTGCGCGACGAGAGGCCGACGAAGATCCGCCGTCCCACGCGCAGAACGTCTCCGCCGTCGATCGTCGCTGGCGCGGTGATCGTTGCGATTTCTCGATAGCGGAAGAGTGCCTTTGCAACGCTCTCCACCTCGACCCGCCGCGGCTCCGCACCGGGGCGCGTGATGATCGCCAGCTCGTCGAGGACCACGGCCATGTCTTCCACGAAGACGGAGTCGGGCGCATCCGGCAGCGGCTCCATCCTCTCGACCCGGCACCCGAGGGAGCGTAGCGCTTCTTCGTAGGCGGAGTGTTGGGCGCGAGCGAGGGCAATGTCGATCGGTTCGCGATCGAGATGCGTCAGCTCGCAATGTGCCATGGTGTCGGGAACCGCGCGGGTCAGGGCGACGACGGGCATGCCGGCATTATCCGTTGGTTGCCAGTTCCCAGTTCCCAGTTGCCAGTTCCGAGTTCCGAGTTCCGAGTTGCCGACCGGCGCGCATCCACCGTGCCGCCGGCCTCCGGCCCCGGACGCCCGTTCCACGAAAGCGGCAGCTGGCGCTGCCGCACTCCAAAGTATGATTCGCCACCGGGATGAGTCACGGGAAAGACCAGCCGCTGGTGGAGCGGCGCGAACGCGGTGTGATCCGGCACGCCGGCTCGCGCTACGGAGCATCGCTCGAGGGGTTGCCGCTCACCGTCTACCGGCCCGACGAGGGGAGGGCGGAAATCCTGATCCTCGCGGCTATCCATGGAGACGAGCCGGAAACGACGGTCGTCGTTTCGGAAGCAATACGCTGCCTTCCCCGTGGGAATCTCAGGGAGGCCGTCATTCTCTGCGGCAACCCCGACGGTGCCGTGCGGGCAACGCGGGGCAACGCGCGCGGGGTCGATCTCAATCGCAACTTCCCGACCTCGAACTGGAGCCCGGACGCGGTCTTCTACAAGAGCCGCGCGAACGATGCCCGCGACATCGCCCTGACTCCCGGTGCGAAGCCAGCCTCGGAACCGGAGACGAACGCTCTGCTCACTCTCATCGCGGAATTGAAACCGCGCGCCATCGTCTCTCTCCACTCCGCCCTCGCCTGCATTGACGACGCAGGAAGCTCGCCGCTTGGACGAAAGCTCGCCGAACGGTGCGGTCTTCCACTCCTGACGGAAATCGGATATCCGACGCCCGGCTCGATGGGGACATGGGCCGGTGAGCATGGGTTGAGCCTCGTGACGTACGAGCTGGAGGACGCTTCCCTCTACACGCTCAAGGATCACCACGTTCCGGTCCTCCTGGATCTGATGACCGGCAAGCTCGATCCTCAGGGATAACGATGCACATCCTCATCACCGATTCGGGTGTGGGCGGCCTCTCGGTGGTCGCATACGCGGAGAGGTTCGTGCGCACTCGAGGATTCAGCGAGCCGGTTCGCCTGACCTTCGCCAACGCCGCTCCAGCCAACGACTACGGCTACAACTCGATGAAGTCGAGGGAGGAAAAGCTCACCACCTTCGACCGCTTCCTCCGGAACGTCACCGCGCGGTTCACTCCCGACTCGATCTACGTCGCCTGCAACACGCTCTCCGTTCTCCTCCCCGACACTCCGTACTTCGCGAATGGACCGATCCCCATTCGAGGGATCGTCGAGACGGGCGTCGAACTGGTCGGAGCGGAGCTCGACCGGGATCCGCAGAGCGCAGCCATCATCTTCGGGACACCGACCACGATCGAGGCAGGCGCCTATCCCCGTCTGCTCGAGGAACGGGGGATCGAGCCGATGCGCATCATCAGCCAGGCCTGCCCGGGGCTGGCCGACACGATTTCCGAGGATCGGGAGGGAACGAATACTGTGTCGCAGATTCAGCATTGGGTCGGCACGGCGCTCGAGAAAATGGACGAGCGGGACGTCTCGGTGGTCGCCGCCCTCGCCTGCACCCATTACGGTTACCGGAAGAACGTCTTTGCCGAGGCGTTCGACGCAAGGGGGATCCGCGCGACCGTGGTCGACGCCAACGAGCGCGCCGTGGAAGATCTCTTTGGAACCCTTTCGGGTCCAGGGAGCGTGAAGGACGTCGAAGTAGAGTTCGTGACGCGATACGCGATCCCCGAGCCCACGCTGGAAACGATGAGCTGGTTCCTCGGGGACATCTCGCCGCGGACGGTGGAAGCGATGCGGCGGTTCGTGCATGTCCCGGATCTGTTCTGAGAGGGGAGAGGGGAGACGACCGGAAAAGAGGGAAGAGGGTAGACGAGCGAGGGAGCGGGGAGATCGAGATCACGCGGGTGCGGGCGGGGGTCATTAGAAGTGGGGGAACGTCGCGAGCGCCGGTGGAGCGGAGCTGACCCATCGAGTACGAAACTCCTGGGGGCATCGCGTGCGGGTGGGGGTCATTCAGAGGCCGCACGCGCCAGCCGAGCAGAATATGAAGTGGCGTCGCGGCCGAAGAATCTCAGCCGCAAGGATCGCTGTCGGGTTCTCATACACGTCCAGACGCGTTCGTAGGATGCGATTGCATCGGCATAAGAACCCGATGACGGTTTGCGCATCCTGAGATTCTTCGGCCGCGAGACCAAGCCTCGCGTCACTTCGGTCTCCCGTGCGGCCTCTGAATGACCCCCCGTTAGGAGACAACACCGTATCCTGGAACAACGAATCAACGCTCTTGTGCCCTAAGCCATCTCCGCGTTTCTCGCGTCCCGGCCCACCCAAATCCTTCGCTCACGCCCAGGATGACACGGGCGGTGCCCCTTGGAAGTTGGAAACGTCGTGAAGGCCTACTCTGTTCGCCGCCAGGGGTCTGGCCGGTTGAATGTTGCTCATTGAATGGTCAGAATGCCACCTCGGTCCGAGGAGGAGATCATGGCGCGCATCCTCGCAGTTTCACTCCTGCTGACGATCCTTGGGTCGCTCCCGATCGCCGCGCAGAGAAAGCCCCCACTGCGGCTCGAGATAACCGAGACGTTCTCGGCGGCTGAGATTCCCGCTTACCGGGGGACGCACCAGGACATCTACGCGTTCATCGATCGGAATCTCGATCGCCATCTCGAGAACCTTCAGCGATGGGTCCGCCAGCCGTCGATCAGCGCGCAGAATGTCGGAATCACCGAGATGGCGGAGTTGCTCCGGACCGATCTTCTGGCGATCGGATTCGACGAAGCGGAGCTGGCCCCTACGTCCGGTCATCCAGGAGTGTTCGGCTGGTACGACGCCGGCGCCGAGAAGACACTCGTCGTCTACATGATGTACGACGTGCAGCCGGTCGAGCCGGAAGCATGGCGGGTGGAGCCGTTCGCGGGTGCGCTCGTCGATCACGACCTCGGCCGAGTGCTCATGGCGCGCGCTGCGACGAATCAGAAGGGTCCCGAGCGCGCCTTTCTCAACGCGGTCGAAGCGATCCATCAGGTGCGGGGCTCGCTCCCCGTCAACCTTCTCCTCGTCGCGGAGGGGGAAGAGGAGCTCGGCTCGCCTCACTATCCAGAGGTGATCGACCGCTACGAATCGCGCCTGAGAAAAGCTGACGGGGTCTTCTTTCCATTCAACTCGCAGGACTCAGCGGGCGACGTGACCATGTCGCTCGGCGTGAAGGGGATCGTCTATTTCGAGCTGGAGGCCGCGGGAACTCCAGCAGGCGGACCGCAGAATGCGGAAATCCATGGCTCCCTCAAGGCGATCGTCGACTCTCCGGTCTGGCGTCTCGTCCAGGCCCTGTCCACGCTCACAACTCCGGACGGCAACACCATCACGATCCCCGGCTACTACGATCCGATTCGCCCTCCGACACCCGATGAGCAGCGCCTGCTCAACGCTGCTCTCGAGGACTGGAAGGGACGCGAGGATCGCATGAAAAAGGTCCTCGGAGTCGCCGAATGGATCGATGGCATCGAAGGAACGGACGCTCTTCTCCGCTACCTCTACGATACGACCCTCAATATCGACGGAATCTGGGGCGGCTACACCGGCGAGGGAGTGAAGACGATCCTCCCCCACAAGGCGACCGCGAAGGTCGACTCGCGCCTGGTACCGAATCAGACTCCCGACCAGGCGCTGGCGATGATCCGCGCTCATCTCGACGCGCATGGGTTTCAGGACGTCGTGATCCGGAAGATCAGCGGTTACCCGCCGGCGCAGACTTCAGTGGAAACCTCCCTGGTCGAGGCTGCGATCGGGGTCTACAACAAGTACGGCCACACTCCCTCGGTGGCGCCGCGCCTCGCCGGAAGCGCGCCCTACTACGTCTTCACAGATCGCCTCCGTCTGCCGCTGGTTGCGGGAGGACTCGGCCACGGCTCAGGCGCGCACGCTCCGAACGAGTACATGGTCATCGAGCCGAAGAGCGGATCGCGGATTGCGGGCCTGGCCGAGATCGAGAAGTTCTACGTCGATCTGCTCTTTGCAATGGCCGCCGCTCCCTAGGAGGGAACAACATCCATCCCTGCGCCCGATACGCTGGCGGCGGGGAGCTCGATGGTGAAGGTCGACCCTTTTCCGAGGAGGCTCTCGACGGTGAGGTCGCCTCCCATGGCGCGGGCGAGCTCACGGCTGATCGCCAGGCCGAGCCCCACTCCCTGATTGGCTTGCGTCGTCTCAACCTGCGTGAAGGGCTCGAAGATCCTGTCGAGATATTCGCCGGGGATTCCCGGTCCGGTGTCGCGAACACGGATGCGGGCGCGGTCTCCCTCGCGTTCCGCCGCCGTGGCGACGCGACCGCCGGCGGGCGTGAACTTGATGGCGTTCGTGACCAGATTCAGGAGGATCTGCTGGAGGCGGTCGGGATCGGCCTTGACCGCGAGGCCCGGTTCGAGAGGCTCGCGCTGATAGGCCAGCTCCGCATCGGTGAATCGGAGGCGGACCAGCGATTCGGCGCGCTCCAGCGCTTCATCCACCGGAACGGACCGGAGTCGGACCTGCACACGCCCTGACTCCATCTGCGCAAACGTCAGAATGTCGTCCATGAGCCGGGAGAGCTCCCGGGTCGCGTTCTGAATTTGCGCGAGGTCGTCGCGCTGGGCCTCGAGCAAAGGCCCGTGAAACTCCTGGCCGAGAACCGAAGCGTAGCCCGAGATCGCCTGGAGAGGCGTCCGGAGATCGTGCGACATCATCGAGAGGAATTTCGCCTTCGCCGCGCTGGCGGCCTCCGCTTCCTTCTTGGCCCGGAGGATCTCGTCCTCATAGCGGCGGCGCATCCGCATCCGGACCATGATGCAATCGTTCACGACTTCGCCGTCCCGACTGCTGCGCACGCCATT
Organism: Thermoanaerobaculia bacterium; assembly: GCA_035525215.1. GTDB lineage: Bacteria > Acidobacteriota > Thermoanaerobaculia > Gp7-AA8 > Gp7-AA8 > DATLEY01. The sequence continues at coordinate 40,334 of DATLEY010000061.1, forward strand.
GATGAGAACGGGGACTTCATCCCCCCCCTTGCACCGCAGCGCGAAGTAGATCTCCTCGGCTCGCCCCTGTAACCGCAGGAGTGGAAGAAAGTGCGTGTGGTAGAAGACTTTTCCGCCGACCGAGAAGATGCTCTCCAGATGCTTGCCTTCCAGCTCGGCGCGCGTGTACCCCACGAGCTCGATCAGCCCCTGGTTGACGGCCCGGATGATTCCATCGTCGCCGAAGCTCACGAATCCGCACGGGGCGGCGTTCATCAGATCGTTCATCGGCCTGTGACCATCTCAGTCATCAATCTCTTTGTCGCCGCGGTCCGGCGCACACTGTGCCCGCTACGGGGCGCGGTGATTCTAATTCTCCAGGTATTCGCGCATCACCCTGATCGTTTCTTCTGGGTGGCTGACGTGAGGGCAGTGCCCCGTGGCCTGCAACCGCCGTAATGTACTTCCCGCGAGCCGCGCGTGGAGGAAGTCGCCCACTTCAACTGGAGCGATCGCATCCTCGGAGCACTGCATGATGAGAGAGGGGATGCGCACCTTCTCCAGATCGTCCCGATTGTCGGAGAAGAACGTAGCCTGGGCAAAGAGCCGTGCGATACGCGGATCAGTCGAACAGAAGCTCTCCTCCAGCTCCGCCGCGAGCTCGGGCTTGTCGGGGTTCTTCATGATCACAGGGGCGAGCGCGTTGGCCCAGCCGATGAAGTTCTTGTCCATCATGTCGAGAAGTCCTTCGATGTCCGCCCGCTCGAAGCCTCCGACGTAGTCCGTGTCGTTGATGTAGCGCGGCGAAGGCCCGACCAGGATCAGCCGCTCGAAGCGATCCGGCTGCTCGATCGCCGCGAGGATGCCGATCACGCTGCTGACCGAGTGGCCGACCAGGATGACCTGCCGGAGATCGAGCGCCTCGCAGATCTCGAGAATGTCGCGAGAATAACCCTCCAGGGTGGCGTAGCGACGCTCGTCCCATTGCGACACGTCGGAATTTCCGGCTCCCACATAATCGAAGAGGACGATTCGGTAATCGTGCTCGAAGGCGGGAACGATGAAGCGCCACATGTTCTGATCGCAGCCGAAACCGTGAGCAAAGAGCAGAGTCCGGTCTCCCGTGCCCATGATCTTCACGTTATTGCGCCTGATGATGCTCTGTGGGTCGTTCACGGGCATGATCGGCTCCTTGGGGGTCCGGCGGATCCTGCCGGGACGTCTCGCACGACAGTTTGTTTGCGCGAATCGTTCCCGAAAGGGAAATCGCGCATTGACCCGTTGCTCTCTGGACACTCGGGGGGGCCGCCGCGCTCTGGCCGGTCGACGCGCCGTGGAGGCGCCTCAGGAATTAGTGAGAAGGCGGCGGATAGAGCCGATCAAACTCAGGGTCGTCGTGCAACGGCGCCAGGTCCGGATCCTGCCGAGCCCACTGCGGGTCCGTGAATCCTCCGTCACGCGCCTTCCGGAGCGCGCGCATCGCTTCGGGTATCTTTTTAAGATTGGTAAAGAGGCAGGCGACGTTATACATGATGATCGCGTCGTCCGGGCGGAGTGTCATCGCAAGATTCCCCTCGCGCGTCGCATCCTCGGGACGGTTCAGTTCCGCGTAATCGCTGCCGAGGAGCACTCGGGCCCGTGCGTCCTCGGGAACCTTGCGCAGGTGCGCCTCGTAGATCTCCACTTGCCGCTGCAGCAACTTCATCTTCGCCTCGGTCTTGCCGAGGGCGCCGAGGGCGTTGCGGATCGGAATATACGTGTTGTAGTTCTCGCCCGCGTGGGCGAATGCTTCCTCGGCGATCTCTACCAGCTCCTGGTGACGGCCGGCCGAAAAGAGGACCCTGCCGAGAAGGTAGTATCCGCTTTCGATGTCCCTGTTGCGATGGAGCGCTTTTCGCGTGTGAGCCAGCGCTTCGTCGAACTTTTCCTCGCCGTAAGCGACCCAGGCCTGCGCGATCATCACCTCGGGAGAATCCTGCCCCTTCGCGGTGGCGCGCTCGGCGGCAACGCGTGCGCGATCGATCCATCCCTTCGACCGCTCGTAGTGGTAGTAATACTGGGCGCAGACTGAGGCGATCCCGGCGTGGGCGGCTGCAAAGTTCGGGTCGGCCGAGACGGCGTTCTCGAACATCTGCAGCGCGAACTCCAGGTCCTGGCGTGACATCCTCCGCGCGTAGTTCCTGCCTCGGAGATAGAGGTCATACGCCTGCATGTCCTCAGTCGGCCGCGCCGCGAGCGCTTTCTCCTCCTGCGGCGAGAGCGTGATCCGTAGCGCCTCCGCGATGCTGCGGGCGATCTCGTCCTGAACTTCGAATACGTCTTTCATCTCGCGGTCGTATCGCTCGGACCAGAGAGGAAAATCGGTACTGGTGTCGACCAGCTGAGCGTTGATCCGGAGGCGGGCACCCGCGCGGCGGAGGCTTCCGGCCAGGCAATAGGCGGCGTTGAGCTGCTGGCCGATCTGGAGCGGCGTGATCTGCCGGTCGCGATACGTCAGAACGGTCGCCCGCGAGAAGACTTTCAGGCCTTTGATCTTCGAGAGCTCGGTGATGATGTCCTCGGTGATTCCGTCGCGGAAGTACTCGTCTTCCTTCACGCCGCTGAGGTTCTCGAAGTAGAGGACGGCGATCGATTTGCCCGCGGACGCATTGGCTCCCGTCCGAGGGCTGCTGGAGTCGGCGACCTGCCGTCCTCCGGAGTCGAGATCGCGCTTGAGGCGCAGCAGGTCCGTCTTCAGGTCCGTCGCGTTCTGGTAGCGGAGGGCTCGATCCTTCTCCAGAGCCTTTCCGAGAATCCGGTCGAGCTCTCCCGGGAGTGCCGGCCCGTGATGGCCAAGGGGGAGCGGATCCCGGTTGAGGATCGCCTCGAAGACCACCGCCGAGGTTTCGCCCTGAAACGGGAGGACGCCGGCAGCCATCTGATAGACGACGGTACCGAGAGAAAATAGATCGGTACGGGAATCGGTGACCTGACCGCGCGCCTGTTCGGGAGACATGTAGGAGACCGTGCCGAGAGTGGTTCCCGCCGCCGTCAGGTGCTCTTCGCGCACGGCTGTTCTGCCCACCGATTCATCCGCGTCGGCTCGCATCCGGTCGATTTTCGCGAGCCCGAAGTCGAGGATCTTGGTCTGGCCGCGCGAGGTCACGAAGATGTTCGCCGGTTTGAGATCGCGATGGACGATCCCCTTGGCATGAGCGGATTCCAGCGCGTCGGCGATCTGGATCGCGGTCGCGATGACGCTCTCGACCGCCATGGGCCCGCGACGGATCTTCTCGGCGAGCGTCTCTCCTTCCAGGAGCTCCATGACAATGAAGTGCTCGGAGTCATGCTCGTCGATCGTGTGAATGGTGCAGATGTTCGGATGATTGAGCGCTGAGGCGGCGCGTGCCTCCCGCTGAAAGCGATGGAGCGAAGCTTCGTCGCGCGCGAGCTCTGGGGGGAGGAACTTCAGCGCCACGCGACGGCCGAGATTGGTGTCCTCGGCCTCGTAGACGACTCCCATGCCGCCAGTTCCGAGTTTGGAGGTGATTCGGTAATGCGAAAAAGTCCGGTCGATCATCGATGCAGGCCTCTCCATCCCCGTGCGAGCGACGCCGGCAGCGCCGCATGACCCAGTCGAGCCGGTCCCGCGCAGCGGGCGCTTGCAGGCCTACCTCAATTTCTCACATATAAAGTGGAGCGGGGGCCATCGTACGCTGGCTCTCTGTCGGGGTCAATCACGATTTCAGCTCTGAACGAACTCGTGGCGCGCTACGAGAAAGTGTGAAAGTGCTGACTTCCTCGATGATCCGCCTCGCGGCTCGAGGCGCCCTGCGCGGCTCACTCGACAGCGCCGGGCGTCAGCCGGGCGATCCTCGATCAGCGCGACCGCGTCGCCTCGATCAGCGCTTCCATGTGATCGAGGTAGCGCTGGAGGGCACGGCGTCCCTTGGCGGTGAGGCGGAAGTCGGTGTGGGGAGTGCGCCCGCGGAAGCTCTTCGTCGCGGCGATGTAGCCCCCCTCCTCGAGCTTCCGGGCGTGGACGCTGAGGTTTCCGTCGCTCGTCTTGAGCAGGGCCTTCATCTCGGTGAATCCGAGGCTTTCATTCACCGAGAGAGCGCTGACGATTCCGAGGCGGAGGCGCTCGTGAATGAGACGGTCCAGATCGGCGGTCCGCTCCACCGCGGCTTCGACCGCGCGGACGGAGGGCGCGGAGTGGTCGATTTCCTTCTTCGCTACCGCGTGCTTAGCCACCGTACCTCCTCGCGATGATGACTCCGAAGATGATGTGAAGAACGCCGAAGCCTGCCCCCAGGCAGACTGCGCCCAGGGCAGGGGAGCTGAAGAGGGCGATGGCGCCGAGAAAGAGAAAGAGGATACCCATCAGGGGGATGACGCGAACCGAGTAGGAGCCGCCGGCCACGACGGCCGTGCCGTAGAGAAGGAGCCAGAGGCCGGGGAGAAAAGAAATGTTGCCGGCGGAGTAGAGAGCGATGGTGAGGAGGGCGCCGGCGAGAACCGCGGGAGAGAAGCTGAGGGCGAACTGCCGGGCGGGACGGGAGAGAAGAGAGAAGCCCACCGTGCGGGCTTTGATCAGGATGGCGAGGATGCCGGCGCTTGCGGCGATGATCGCGGCAGCGATCCAGGTCGCGAGCCATGCGAAAGGGGTCGGCTGACCCGGGGCGATGATCGCGGCGGCGAGCCCGGTGAGGCCCATGGCCACCCCGCCCCAGCCGGGGACGGCGGTGAAGGAGCCGGCGCGCTCCATGGCGTCGCGGATATAGGTGAGGTTCTCCGCGGCATGCTCGTGGAGAGGGGCGGGATCGACGCTGCGGCGTCCGGTCACGCTGGGAGGGTACGCCTCGTTGTCCGATCGGTCAAGTACTTTGCAGTGTAAAGAGTGCAGAGTGCTGCAGAACGCAGAACGATGAGTTAAAAGAAGGTCAAAGACGAACGCAGAACGCAGAACGATGAATTTAGAATTTAGAAAAGAGTCAAAGCCCTCGATCCGATGAACGATTCGCTAAGCCGAGAATCGATGTTCGTCCAACTTCCCCTTCCCTCAGCGCGTTTCAGCGTTCTGTGACTCTCTTTCTAAATTCATCGTTCTGCGTTCTGCGTTCTGCGTTCGTCTTTGACTCTCTTTCTAAATTCATCGTTCTGCAGACTCAGGACTCAGGACTCAGCACTCAGGACTCAGCACTCAGGACTCAGCACTCAGGACTCAGGACTCAGGACTCAGCACTCAGGACTCAGCACTCAGGACTCAGCACTCAGGACTCAGGACTCAGGACTCAGGACTCAGGACTCAGGACTCAGGACTCA
>DATLEY010000113.1:0-16767 GCA_035525215.1 Thermoanaerobaculia bacterium
GTGCGGTCGTCAGCTGATCCGAATTGCCAGCAACAAGAAACCGGCGCCGAGCGCCAGCTCCATGATGGCCTCGCGTGTCGATGATCCTCGCGACCAGGGATAACCGAATACTTCGAATGGGAAAAAGTTGGTGAGCCTGTAGAGATGCAGAGCTCCCAGGGCCGCGTGGCATGCCGCGGAAATCAGGAGGGCGGGAGTGCGAACGCCGGCGACTTCGATGGCCACCAGATTGAGGGATGCGAGTCCGGCATAGAACAGCATGGCCAGCGCGCTGTGCATCGGGGTGAACCGCCACGCTCCCACGATGAATGAACTTCTGGTCTCGAGCTTGTAATAGTGGCAGGTGAAATGCGGCAGCCAAGAACAGGCGGCGAACGCAAAAATCAGTGGGAGATGATTTTCCACTAGACCTCAGCCCAGCCAAAACACGGCCCGCCTTGGTCGCGGGCCAGTTCATTCGTGAATGGCGAAAACACCTCGGATCTCAGGGATGTCTTCACCGTGCTCCAGACGATCTGTCAACACACGAAAGGCGAGTGCCTTCGCTTTCGACACCGCTTCATCCCGGCTGCGGCCGTAGACCATAACGCCGGGCAGGTCAGTCACCTCGCCGATCCAGCGGTCATCCTGCTCGCGTTCGACCTCGACTGTGAAATCGCTCATGATCAATTGTAGCCTGTCTCAACCGCCAAGCCTCACGCCACACAACGACTGGCCTGCAGCCTTTCCGCTATCCTCGACCTAATGAGCGAATCGTTTGACCGATCCCATCTGAGACGGACTGACTCCGCCTGGCTCGAGGCCGCCCGGGAACGAGGAGGGTACATTCTTCTCCGCGGAGAGTCGGTCGTGCTCTCGACCGGTGGCTCGCTCTTCTGGAGGGCTGACGAGCTCTCGCCGATCGGATCGCTCGATCCCATTACCTTTCTCGGCGGCGAAGAAAAGCCGGTCTTCGCGGTCCGGATGGAGGACGAGGCCTGGTCGCGACTCACCGAGAGCGGTGAGGCGCTTCTCATCGGCTGGCGCGAGCTCGTCGGCGAGCACCAGATCTCCGACGCCTCTCTGGCGGCTTACGCAATCTCCCTCGATCGCTGGCACGAGCGGAGCCGGTACTGCGGACGCTGCGGCGCCTCGACGCAAGCGCAGGATGCCGGACACAGCCGCCGCTGCACCCAGGAGACTTGCGGGGAGCGCTATTTTCCGCGCACCGATCCCGTGGCGATCGCCGTCGTCATCCGTGAAGACCGCTGCCTCCTCGGGCGCCACAACCGCGCACGCGGCAGCCGGTTCTTCACCGCCCTGGCGGGGTTCGTCGAGCCGGGAGAATCGGCCGAGGAAGCGGTGGCGCGCGAGATCTTCGAGGAGGCGGGGGTGCGCGTGCGCAGCACACGCTATTTCGCCTCCCAGCCGTGGCCTTTTCCTCATTCGCTCATGCTCGGCTTTCACGCGACGACCGACGACGAGACGATCCGCATCGACTCCGAGGAGCTGGTCGAGGCGAGGTGGTTCACGCGAGAGGAAATCCTGGCGGGAACGATTCCGATTCCCCCTCCCTTTGCGATCGCGCATCAGTTGATCATGGCCTGGGCACGGCGCGAAGTCTGAGGAGAAGGCTCTCGCTGCCGCGAGGTAGGATGGCTCATGTCCCGACTTCTCAACGGTGACCGGACTCCGGCCACGGAGATCCTGGTCGCCAGCTTCGAGCGGCAGGACGAGGCGGAATCACTCGGCAAGGCGCTGGCCGAGCGCGGGATCGCCGCGCGGGTGACGACGATCGTGACGCCGGTGATCTCGGCACAGGGGGCCAGCGTTCCCGTGCGATTCGGCCTCGCGGTCACGCCCGCCGATTCGCGCGCGGCTCTCCAGCTTCTGCAGGAGACGCTTCTTCCGGATACGCCGCACACGTTCGAGCTGGAAGGGGACGAGCCGCTCGAGCCTCCCCCGGCGCGGCTGCGCTGTCCGGAGTGCGGCGCTGACCAGGTGAAGACCTACCCGATGGTTCTCGGCGCCATCGCCTCGGTGACGCTTCTCATGGCGATCGGATGGTCGATCGGCCAGGAAGAGACGTTCTATCTCGCCTCGGCGATCGTCGCGCTGCTTCTTCTTCTCGGGCCGAACCGCCGTTGCCTGGCCTGCGGCGAGCGGTGGATGGAGTGAAAAGAGTCAAAGACCAACGCAGAACGATGAACGATGAATTTAGAAAGAGAACAAGAGTCAAAAACTACCGTCATCCTGAGCGTGAGCGAAGGATCTGGGCGGCTGGGACGCGCGTGACGCGGTAGCGGTGAAGGGGGCGAGGCCGACCCCACGTCGTCCGATTCACGCTTGCTGGCCGCCCAACCGCTGTTCGAGGTGTTCCGCAAAATCTCTCCACAGCGGATCTCTTCGTGGAGTCGTGTCGTGGGATTGGTTCTCGCGGGCACCGTGTTCGCGTCTCTCCCGTCCCGCCCGCCAAGATCCTTCGCTCACGCTCAGGATGACGCGCTCACGCTCAGGATGACGCGATCACACTCAGGATGACCGAGTCCGCCTTTGACTCTCTTTCTAAATTCATCGTTCATCGTTCTGCGTTCTGCGTTCAGCTTTTGACTCTCTTCTAAATTCATCGTTCATCGTTCATCGTTCTGCGTTGGTCTTTGACTCTCTTTCCAAATTCAGCGCATCATCAGTCCGAGCCAGCGGGACCACGCCTCGTCGCGGGCGCGGCGGTTGGCCGCCGATGCCTCGGTCGTTTCGCCGAGACGCATGAAGGCGTGTCCCGCTCCGTCGTAGATCGTCGGCTCGAACGTTTTTCCGGCGGCGCGCATCACCTCGGCCGTGCGGTCGATCGTCGCGTTGACTCGCGCATCGGCTCCGCCATAGAGACCGTACACCGGCGCATCGATTCCGCTCACGCCCTCCGGCTCCTGCGGACCCGTTCCATAGAAGACGAACGAGGCCGTGATGCCATCGTAGGCATTGGCGAGCTGCCAGACGCGCGCGCCGCCCCAGCAGAAGCCGGCCGTGTAGAAGCGGTCGTTGGTGGACGGGAGATTGCGGACGTAATCGGCAGCGGCTCGCAGATCAGCGAGGACACTGGCCGACTGCAGCTTGCCGATGGCCTCCCGGCGGGCGTCGTCCGTCGCGAAATCGCTCGAGCGGCCGCCTCCGGGCGCGGCGCCGGAGAGCATGTCGGGAGCGATCGCGATGAAGCCGCGCTCGGCGAGTTGATCCGCCACGCTGCGCGCCCAGTCATCGAGGCCGCGGTTCTCATGGATGACAAGGACGGCCGGCGAGAGCGAGCTGCGCTCCGAGAATGCGAGATAGGCATGGAGCTGCCTGCCGTTGCTCTCGATGGTGATCCACTCGTGGTGGCGGGGCGAGAGCTCCAGGCGTTGCGCCGGGTCGATCGCGGCCGGCGGCTGGGGAGCGGTCGCGCACGATGCGAGGAAGAGGGAGGCGAGGGCGAGGAGGAATTTCATGGATGACTCCTTTCGAGAGTAGGAAGAGGAACGCAGACCTTGGAACGATGAAGAGAGTCAAAGACCAACGCAGAACTTAGAACGCAGGGAGAGAGTCAAAAACGAACGCAGAACTTAGAACGCAGGGAGAGAGTCAAAAACGAACGCAGAACGCAGAACGCAGAACGATGAATTTAGAAAAGAGTCAAAGACGAACACCGCACTCTGAAACTCGATGACAAGAAAGGTTAGTCTGGGCGAAGGTCGATTCTCGGCTCCCGAATCGCACAGCCCGACCCAGGGCTTTTGACTCTTTTCTAAATTCTAAATTCATCGTTCTGCGTTCTGCGTTGGTCTTTGACTCTATTCAATTCTGCGTTCGTCTTTGACTCTCTCCACCAATAGAACGTCCCACTCGGCGCCGAAATCCTGCAGCTTCGCCGTGGCCGCATGAGTCGCGTCGAAGCGTTCCTTCACGCCGCCCGATGTGAATGAGGCTCCCACCTCATTCGGTATCCACCGCCACGTGAAATCGACCTCCACCCCTTGATCCGTCGGCCGGACGGCTTCGACTTCGAGCAATTCCTTCTTTGCCAGGGGGACGACGTCGAGAAAACCGTTCGGACGCACCAGGAAACGGGGGTCGCCCTCCCCTTTGGCCAGGACAACGCTACCGCTCTGAATCCGGATCCACCCCCCCTTTTCGAGGTCGCGGGCACCGGCCCGGGCTGGCTCGTTGAACTGGGTAGTATCGAGCGGAAGAGAGAAGGAGCTTCCAGTGCTGAACTCGAAGTCTCCGAATGCGGCGGAATCGGCGATGAGCGCCCGGGCTTGGTCAGAAGAAGGGGGCGCCGGGCGGGCGCGCTCGACCGCCGTCTCGCTCTCAGCCGCGGTGGTCGTCGTCTCGTTCTCGGCCGAGCAGGCGACGAGTGCGAAAGCGAGAAGAAAAGGAAGGACTCGCATGGGCGCGAACGATATCAAATGCGGTCCTGGCGTTGGCGCCCGGGAAGAAATCCGGATGCCGCGGTGCTTGGACCGCAGCAACCGGCCGGCTGGCCCGGAAAAAACGAAGGCGAACCCATCCAGATGACCCTCACCGACACGCAGCGACCTGCCGACTTCATCCGCGAGATCGTGGAGGGAGACCTGCAGTCGGGGAAGCACTCGGAGGTGATCACCCGCTTTCCTCCGGAGCCGAACGGCTACCTGCACATCGGCCACGCCAAGTCGATCGCGCTGAATTTCACCCTTCCCTCCGAGTTCGGCGGTCACTGCAACCTCCGATTCGACGACACCAATCCGGAGAAGGAAGAGGCGGAGTACGCGCGGGCCATCATGGAAGACGTCCGCTGGCTCGGGTTCGAATGGGGGGAGCATCTCCATCACGCGTCCGATTACTTCGAGCAGCTTTACGACTTCGCCCTTCGATTGATCCAAGAAGGGAAAGCCTACGTCGACTCGATCACCGCCGAGGAGATGCGGGTGCTGCGGGGAACGCTGACGGGGCCAGGGCGGCCGTCTCCGCACCGCGACCGTTCTGTCGATGAGAATCTCGATCTCTTCCGCCGCATGCGCGCGGGAGAGTTCCCCGACGGGGCTCACGTGCTCCGCGCGAAGATCGACATGGCCTCGCCCAACATCAATATGCGCGATCCGGTTCTCTACCGGATCCGGAAGGAGCGGCACCACCGCACCGCGGATGCGTGGCCGATCTATCCGATGTACGACTACGCGCACCCGATCTCCGATGCGCTCGAGAACGTCACGCACTCTCTATGCACGCTGGAGTTCGAGGACCATCGGCCCCTCTATGACTGGCTGATCGAGAATCTTCCTCTTCCCTCGCGGCCGCGCCAGTACGAGTTCGCGCGTCTCAACCTGAACTATACGGTGATGTCCAAGCGCAAGCTCCTGCGGCTGGTGCAGGAAAAGCACGTGGCCGGATGGGACGATCCGCGCATGCCGACGATCGCCGGTCTTCGCCGCCGCGGGTATACGCCGTCGTCCATCCGCAATTTCGCCGAGCGCGTGGGCGTCGCCCGGCGACCGAACGTGATCGACGTCGCGCTTCTGGAGCACTCGATCCGCGAGGATCTGAACCGTAACGCGAATCGGGTCATGGGGGTGCTCCGTCCGCTCAAGGTGGTCATCGAGAACTACCCCGCGGATCAGTCCGAGAGCTTCGAGACGCCGAATAACCCGGAGGATCCTTCCGCCGGGACGCGCGCGGTTCCCTTCGGTCGCGAGATCTACATCGAGCGCGACGACTTCATGGAAGAGCCGTCCAAAAAATTCTTCCGGCTCGCTCCTGGACGGGAGGTGCGCCTTCGATCGGCCTACTTCATCACCTGCACATCGGTCGTGAAGGACGAGATGGGGGCGATCACGGAGCTGCGGGCGACCTACGACCCCGCCACGCGTGGTGGTGATGCCGCCGACGGACGGCGGCCCAAGGCGACGCTGCACTGGGTGGCGGCGGGAAGCTCGATCAATGCGGAAGTCCGCCTTTACGATCGGCTCTTCCGGAGCGAGGATCCCGATCGTGGAGAAGGTGGAGAGGACTTCCTGCAGGACCTCAACCCGGCCTCGCTCGAGGTGATTGCCGACGCGAAGATCGAGTCCTCGGTGGCGGAGGCCGCGCCGCGGTCTCGTTTTCAGTTCGAGCGGCTCGGCTACTTCGTCGTCGATCCGGACTCGACTTCGAACGCGCTGGTCTTCAATCGGATCGTGACCTTGAAGGATTCCTGGTCGAAGATCGAAAAGCGACAATAGTCGGACCGGCTCCGCTGTAAACGCCCGCGCTGCTGTGGCGTCCAATGCTCAGGATGCGGCCTGGAGGTCGATCCGGAAGGAGTCATCACAATGAAGAATCGAGCAAGCATCACACTCGCGGCGGTCGCTCTCGTCGCCGTCGCCACGATCGCTCTCGCCCATCCCGGATCCGCGCCCCAGCGCCGCATGGGTGGAGGCGAAGGTCATTTCATGGGACTGGGGCCACGCATCGTCGCGTACCTAGAGCTGACCGAGGCTCAGAAGGCTCAGGCCAAAGCGATCCACGATGGCGCGCGCGCGTCGATCGAGCCGCTCATGGAGCAGCGCCGCCAGACCCGATGGTCGATCGAGGATCTTCTCGACGGAGAGAATCCAAGCGCCTCGTCGATCGGAGAGCTCGTCATCACGAACCGGAAGATCGACGACCAGGTCCGGGTCATTCGCGAGAATGCACGGGCGCAGTTCGTGGCGCTGCTCACTCCGGAACAGAAAGCGAAATACGACGAGATGATGGCCCGCCAGGAGGAGCGCCGTGAGAGGCGCCTCGGCGGCCGGGGCGAAGGCGGCGGCGATTAGGCGGCATCCGACACCCCCTCTCGAACGGGACGCCTCGGCGTCCCGTTTTCTTTGAGCGTATCGGCCGGCGGACGGATCGGCTATCCGCTGGCGGCGTCGATCACCTTCGCGTTGACGATCGGGTTGTCTCTGTGGACGGCCATCGCGGGGCTTGCGATCGGGGGAGCGCCGGCGGCCGTGGTGGTGAAACGGGCACCGGTGCGCCCACTGCTGGCCGGTGTCGGCATCCTGATCATCCTGTTGAGCGCGCGGTCGATCGTGAAGGCGATCGGGTAGGAATCCGCGAAGGAGGGACGCGGAGGTTGTCGCGATCAGTCGGCGACGCGCTCCCAGCACCACTGTTCCGCGGCGCCCGGCTCATCCCCTTCGACACGGGCGCAGAGGCGGTCGGACTCCTTCCAGTAGATGATCCGCTTCGGGAAATCGTGCTCGGGATTCTCGAAAGTCACCCGCTGTCCATCGCTCTTCTTCAGTGGGAAACGGGTTGCTTCCCGCCCCCGCGGCTGCGCGACGTAGACGGGGCCGCTCTCGTCCATCTCGATTCGGAGGAACTCGAAGAAGGGCTTTCCTTCAGGGCGGACGTCGCGATGCATGCCGAGCATGATCCCACCGGCCGGAGGCAGCCAGCTCTCTTCCATGACGACGCCGCCGATGACCGAACGCCACTGTCCCGAGATCCAGGCGAGATCCTCGAGGCCCGAAGCGACTCCGGGAGAGGCGACGAGAACGAGCAGAAGGATCGCTGTGGGGCGCATCCCGCAAGTGTAATCGGAGAGCCGGGCGAAAGGGGAAAGTGATGTGTTCGTACTGCCGTTCGTCCTCGTCGCTCCATGATTTCGGCATTCGTTCCTCCCTGATCCTGCGGCATCCGGCGCTCTGATCGGTGCAGGATCGGGCACATCCGCGCAAGAACGTGACAGCGGACGTCGCAGGGCTCTGGTATCAATCTTCGCGGAGGTAACCGACCTTGAACCGCTCTTCGATCCTGCTCGTCCTTCTCTCTCTTCTTTTCCTCGCTCCACCTCTCCTCGGACAGCAGGCCGCTCCGCCGCGATGCGATGCGCCGGAGCATCGCGAGTTCGACTTCTGGCTCGGACGATGGCGCGTGGAGTCCGCGACCGGCCAGCTTCTCGGGAGCAGCGTGATCGACTCGATTCTCAGCGGCTGCGTGTTGCACGAGCAGTGGAGTGGAGCGCGCGGGCTGAAGGGTGAGAGCTTCAACGTCTGGGATCGGCGATCGAAGCGCTGGCATCAGAGCTGGGTCGATAGCTCCGGCCTGCTGCTCCTTCTCGACGGCGCCCGCGATGGAAACTCGATCCGGATGGAGGGGGAAGCAAAGCGGCCGGACGGCACCAGGGTACGGAACCGCATCACCTGGACTCCGCTCGCGAAAGAGGACTGCCGGGGGTGTGTCCGTCAGCTCTGGGAGCAGGCTGTCGGCGATGGCGAGTGGGCGGTCAGCTTCGAGGGGATCTACAAGCCGGAAACCGGCTCCTGATCCGCGCTTCCGCCCGAACGCGCCACTCGGAATGCTGAGCCCGGGCCGGGTCCTTGCAATCGCATCGTTGCATGAGGCGCGCGCGAAATGGTGCATGCGTCGGTTTGGCGCTGCTCTTCCTTTGCGCCCTGCCGGTCCGCAGCGACCAGGTCGGGGTCCCCGAGAGGCGGATCGCGGAGATCGGCCGCGGAACGGCGATCGTCTTTACCCCCGATCTGGCCGCTCCGGGCAACCGCCTCTTCTACGAGAGTCTCGGGTTTCTCTATATCGAAGAGTGCGAGTGGGAGCGAGTGGTCGCGGCACTCGAAAGCCACGAAGTGAAGCATCCGCACCAGCCCATCGAGGCAGTGATCCTGGAGACTCACGGAACGAACGGCCACGGCCTCAAGCTTCAGAACTCGAAGGATCCCGAGGCCCCGCGCTCTTACATATCGATCGGGGCCCTCGCGGAACGGCTCGACCGGCTCGCCATCGATCGCGCATACGTGAGCGCGTGCAATGCCGGGCGTCTCTTCCGTCCTCGGATTTTCCGGGCACTCGATCCCAAGCCGGGTGATCCGCTCTTTCTTCCTCCGACGCTCGGAATCATCAATGCGAGCGAGGAGTTCGATCCGGCCCGCTCGCGGGTCGAGATTTTCAGGCGAGGATCGAGTCACCTCGAAACCTTGCTGCACGGATTCATCCGGGAGCTCGGAAGTGAGACGCGCCGTCGCATTCAGACCCCCGATGAGACGACCTTCGCGGTCTCGACCATGCTGATCCCGCTGCTCACAGAAGATCCGAAGCTGGAGCTGACGTCGAACGGATGGGTGGAGGCGAGGTCCCGTCACGACTTCTCCGCTGCGGAGGGGGAGGCGCTTTTTCAGACGCTGGTCGCCTGGCTCGAAGAACGTGCCCGGGAACAAGGGAGCGATGATCCCGCGGATCACCGCTCCCGGTGAGCAGGCGATCGGCTCAGTCCTTCCGCGTCGTGACCCGCGTCGTGACGACCGGTTTAGTTTCCACGGTCCTCACGACCCTCGTTTCCACCGGCGTCGTGGTCACAGTCGTCTCGGTGACCGTGACGTTACTCTGAGTCGTTTGCACGGTGGCCGGTGCCGGGACGTTGAGATTCGTGTTCGTCCCGGAGACGGAAGCGTTACCCGCCCCGCCGGCGGCGCTGCTGGGGTGCACCGCGCCGATCGGGCTTTCGATGCGTGACGGAAGCCCTTCCGGATCGGGGGATTTCGAGGCGACGGTGGTCGGTTCGGCGACATCGGCGGCGGTGACCGTGTCGTTACCTGTGGTGCTGCACTGCGGCGAATAGAACCAGAAAGCCGGCAGTCGCGGCAAAGCGGATGACCGGGTGTTGTTGACTCATGTGTTGCTCCTTCGTCACAGACGTGACGTTTCAGTAACAGACAGACAAAGAGTCATGCCCAACTCCTGTTCAGTCCGCTATGGAGGCCTTCCCGACCCGGATTTCGACCCCGTCACCGCGTAGGGGATCCCGGTCATCGACAGTTGGAATTCGCCTCGATTGCGAGGATACTGCGTTGCCGGATCGCGAGATCCGTTCACTCCAAACCACGAGGAGAGGCGACTGAACATGGCTTCGATTGCCACCACTCAGACGCAGGGAAACGGACATCCGAAGGGACTGTACGTCCTCTTCGGAACGGAAATGTGGGAACGCTTCAGCTTCTACACGATGCTGGCGATGCTCACGCTCTACATGCAGGACGCCGTCGACGGGTTCGGGTGGTCCTCCGCCCAGGCCACCGGGGTCTACTCCTGGTATCAGATGTTCGTCTACTTCACGCCGCTTCTCGGCGGGCTGATCGCCGACAAGTTTCTCGGCTACCGGAACTCGATCACCATCGGCGGACTCTTTTTCATGGCGGGCCATCTTCTGCTCGCCGTTCCGAAGAACATCCCGATCTTCTTCACCGCGCTGGTCTGTCTGGTCGTCGGCAATGGGTTCTTCAAGCCGAACGTCTCGTCGATGGTCGGGAACCTCTATCGCGAGGGGAGCCATCTGAAGGATCGTGCTTACCTGATCTTTTACATGGGCATCAATATCGGCGCTTTCATCGCGCCGGTGATCGCCGAATACGTGCAGAGCAACTGGGGCTTCCACCCCGCCTTCGCCGTGGCGGCGGGCGGAATGGTGATCTCCCTTCTCATTTTCTGGATTTTCAAGCGGCATACGGCCCAGGCGGATCGCGCGCGCCTCGGTGATTTTACGAAGCTGACCGGCGATCAGGATCAGAAGGCGGAGGCCGTGGCGGTGACGACCGATCTGCCGCCGAACACCGAGGATGATGCGGCCGCGATGATGGAATCCGTCCCCGAGTGGAAGAGGATCGTGGCGCTGATCGTGATCTTCCTGATCGTGATCGTCTTCTGGATGATCTTCCACCAGAACGGCTCGACGCTGGTCTACTGGGCGAACGACAACACCGATTGGGACGTCTCCGGAATCATCTCGAACTCGATCAATCCCTTCTGGATCATCGTGCTTTCCCTTCCGCTGGCCTGGTTCTGGGGCTTCCTGGACCGGCGCGGCCTCGAGCCGTCCACCCCCGCCAAGATGGCGCTGGGAATGCTGCTGACCGGCGCCTCTCTGCTGATTCTCTATTTCGCGGCGCTTTCGGGTGGCTACACGAAGCCGTCGACGAAGGTCCTCACGGCCGGACCTGCTCCTGGGCAGTACTGGGTGAGCCTCCCGCCCGAATACCGCGAGGCGAACGCAATCACCATCCAGCCGACCATGATCGAAGTCAGGCGCACCTCCGGCGACCAGAGCGAAATCGTCCAGGAGGAAGGCTTCCTGGCGACGACCACTGCGACCGAGACTCTCGTGCTCAACGACAACGTCCGGATCGATTCGGCGGACGCGACGGGCCTCACGGTCTCGCCGGCGGCGAGGGTCTCGCCATGGTGGCTCGTCCTTTCGTACCTGGTGATCTCGCTGGGTGAGCTGATGCTCAGTCCGATGGGCCTTGCGCTCGTCTCCAAGGTTGCCCCGATCCGGATGCGAGGGCTGATGATGGGCGGATGGTTCGCCGCTACAGCCATCGGCAACAAGCTCACCGCGATCGGCAAGTACTGGGACATCTGGAGCCACGCCCAGTTCTTTCTCATTCTCGCGCTCATGGCTTTCGTCATGGCCGTCGTTCTGTTCCTCCTCCTCCGCCCGCTGAGAAAAGCGATGCCGGGCGTCTGATCTCCTTCCGGCGGGCGGCTCTCGCATGAGAGCCGCCCGCTCTCTCTCTCCTCATGAGCTCTGATCTGCCAGATCTCCGTGAACACGTTCCTCTCGCTCCGTTGACGACGATCGGCATCGGCGGGGAAGCGCGATGGTTCCTGGAAGCCCCTTCGATTGAGGTCGTGCAGGCCGGTCTCGAGTGGGCGGCCCGGCGCGGCGTGCCCCTCTTCGTCCTCGGCGGGGGAAGCAACGTCCTGATCGCCGACGACGGCTTCGACGGGCTGGTCCTGCGGAACCGGATTGAAGGGATCGAGGAGACCCCGAAGGACGATTCGATGCTCGTTAGAGTGGGCGCGGGCGTCGACTGGGATCCGTTCGTCGCTCTCGCCGTGGAGCGGGGTTGGGCGGGAATCGAGACGCTCTCCGGGATTCCCGGCTCCGTGGGCGCAACGCCGATTCAGAACGTCGGAGCGTACGGACAGGAAGTGTCGGAGACCATCGTCAACGTGGAGGCCCTGGAGAGGACCAGCGGACGGCTTCGCATTTTTTCGAGGGAGGAGTGCCGTTTCGATTACCGCCACAGCATCTTCAAGGAAGAAGCGAAGGACGAGTTCGTCGTCGTGGCGGTTCATTTCGAGCTCACGCCGGGTGGAAAAGCCGCGCTTCGCTATCCCGAGTTGAAGCGGACGGTCGAAGAACGATTCGGAAACGACCCTTCCCTTTCGGAAGTGCGCGAGGCCGTGATCGCGATCCGGAAGCGAAAGGGGATGGTCATCGACGCGACGGATCCCGACAGCCGGAGTGACGGCTCATTCTTCATGAATCCGATCCTCACCCTTCCCGAGCTGCAGCAGTTCCTCGAGCGCGCGTTGGCTGCCGATCCGGCCCTGAAGGCGGATGAGATTCCGACGTTTCCGGCGGGCGAGGCGCGAGTGAAGCTCTCGGCGGCCTGGCTCATCGAGCATGCCGGCTTTACGCGAGGCTATGGCGACGGACCCGTCGGTCTTTCGTCGAAGCACACCCTTGCGATCGTGAATCGCGGAGGGGGAACCGCGGTGGATGTGTTGCGACTGGTGGCCGAAATTCAGAAGAGGGTCGCGAACCGGTTCGGCGTCGCGATCCGACCCGAACCGAACTTCATCGGGTTTTCGTAGATCGCTCCATCGAGGTCGCCACTTCGGCCGGATTCAATCCGAAACGCGCTTGTCCTCGAAGACACGTGCCACGATCTCGATGTCGATCGTCCGCCCGAGATACTCCCAGACCGCGACCACATCCTCCCGGTAGGCGATCTTCTCCTTGTCGAGAACCGGCGGTGAAAACCGCGCTCGCTGATACCACTTCTGAGCTTCCTCGGCGTTGCCCCGAAGCTGGTCGAGCGCGTGATGGATCAGAAGCATCTGATCGGGCGGAATGGGCGGCCCTTTCGGGGTTGATCGAATGCCCTGGGCCAGCCGCTGCTTCTGCTTGCGGCTTTCGGCTTCCTCTTTCCGTTGCAGGGAGTGCGCGTCGAGACGGGCGAGGCCGTTCCTTGCGAGATGGCCGAGCGCCGGCGGCGGGAAGGGCGTGGTCTCGTCGAAGCGAAAGCCGCTTCGATAGAGGTACTTCCCTTTCTCGTTCGGCGTCCGTGAGAGGCGGCTCCAGACGACCCGCCCGCGGAGCTCGATCTTCTCGGCATACGCGGGGACGAAGAACTGCATCCGGCCGGTCGAGCCGAGCTTGAACGCCTCCGCGTGCTCGGCCTGAGCCCCCCGCACTCCGATGTTGTAGATGGAGATCTCGGTCCCGCCCATCGTGCCGCGTATGGGAGGCTCGAGCAGGAAGCGATCGTTCTGTCGGAGATTCTCGGGGCGGTCGGTCATCGGTTCGCTCGCCTTCAGAGCGCATGACCGCGGCCGACTATTCCTGGTGGACTAGGAAGCGGCGGGTTCGAGGAAGGGGGAAATCCGCTCGCGGAACTCCGCGGGAACCGGACACGGTTTGAAGCTTCCCTGACGTACAGTGACCAGGACGTACTTTCCGGTCGCCGTGATCGTCGAGGGATCCGCTTTGCGGCGCACCTCGAAATGAAGATGGATCGACGTTTTTCCAATCTGACCGACGAATGCCTCGACCACGAGAAGCTCATCCAGGGTCACCGGAACCCGGAAGTCGCACTCGACCCGCACGCGAGGCAGCCAGATCTGGAGGGTATCGGTGAGGTGGCGGTAGCTGAGACCCGCCGAGCGGAAGAGCTCCGCTTCAGCCAGGCCGAAGAATCGAAGATAGGCCTGGTAGTTGATGATGCCCGCCGCATCGATGTCCTCCCACCGCACGTACTCCTCGACCCGATAGCGCGCCATGAAGAGAGGATAGCTTGGGAATGGGGGAATGTTGAAAGGTGAGTCAAAGACGAACGCAGAACGCAGAACGCAGAACGATGAATTTAGAAAGGAGAGTCAAAAGAACCCAGAACGCAGAATGATGAATTTAGAAAAGGTGAGTCAGAAGCGAACCCAGAACCGCTCAGGATGAGGTCCACTCCGACCCTCGTTCCCTTGCAACATTCTGCGTTCTGCCTTTGACTCTCTTTCTAAATTCATCGTTCTGCGTTCTGCGTTCGTCTTTGACTCTCTTTCTCCATTCGTCATTCAGGCTTTTGACTCACCACTCACCCTTCACCATTCATAAAAAAATCCCCCCTCCCACCGCGACCTCGGTCGCTCCGGCGCGGGTGGTGGGAGGGGGGGAGTGTAGGAGGGGGTGACTACTTTCGAACAGTGGTACGAGCCCCGGTCCTGGATCGTCTAGCCGTCCTGGAGCCGCTGGCGGCGACTTTCCGTTTTCGTGCCTTCGTTCTGGCGGGGGCCTTCCGTCGCGCCGGCGCGTTCTCCTGCTCATTCGAGTAGTACTCGATGGCGGCCTGGCCGACCGCGCGGACCGAGAGGTAGTTCATCGCCCCTCCCGCGATGCTGCCGACCGCTGGAATCACCAAGGGTGCCTTCCGGGCGAGATAGCGACCGCCGATCTTCCGGACGATGTCCCGCGCCGCTCGGGTCTCGAAACCGCGGGCCACGAGCCGCCGGACACCCTGCCGGGCGAAGGTCGTCCCGGTCGAAGCTGCGAGCACCGCGAGAACTTCCCGGAAGCGCTCCTTCAGACTGGGCGCCCTGCCGTAGAGGAATGCGATGGAAAGGACGAGCCGGCTCTGGACGCGGACGAGGTTGAAGATGTCGGGCGCCATGGCGAGGAGAGCCCACGGTCCCCCCACGACGCCCGCGGCGGCGCCGACCGTGGCGGTGCGGATCGCGGACCGGCGGATGAGCATGCGGGCCAGAGTCTCGGGGGACGATTTCGGATTCGCCTTTTTCAGGACCTCGACTTCCCGTCGAATCTCCTTCTGATCGAGCTCCCGAAAGAGCGTCTCGAGGATCGAATAGAAGCGAGTCGAGATCTCGGTCTCCTGTTTTTTCGCCATTGGTGACATCTTAAAGTCGTCGAGCTGCTGCCGGAAGCGAATTTCGGCCACGGTTAACCATTTCCCTCCGTCGACCGTATTGAGAGTGAAGAATCATCGCAGCAATGGAGGAGTCGTCATGCACGTGGAAATCCTGGTCCCCATCGCGTTATTCGCGATGACCGCTTTTATCGTCTGGGCGCTGGTGCGCGCGGGCGTCTCCCGTTCGCAGCATCGCCTCGAGGCGCATTCCAGAATGCTGGACCGCTTCGGCAGCTCCCAGGAGTTCGTCACCTTTCTGCAGACGCCGGAGGGGAAACGCTATCTCGATTCCGTCGCTCTGGGGTCGCAGAAGACGCAGAAGGTGAAGATTCTCGGGTCGATCCGGACGGGAGTGGTTCTCTCGGTCATTTCGATCGGGCTCATGGCGGCGGCCTTTCTCGTGGGGTCGACCGTCTCCGAACCCCCGTTCATCTTCGGATTCCTCGGTCTTTTTCTCGGAGTGGGATTTCTCGCTTCGGCGGCAGTATCCTGGTCCGTTTCGAAGGCGTGGGGGATTCTCGATGATCCGCGTAGAAACGATCTCTGAGGCATCGTGACCCCTCGCCATGAGAACGGAGCTTGCGCTGGAACGTGGAACGATCGACGGAGAGCGGGTGAGCCTGACCGAGGCCGATTTCGACGCGTTCTACCGCCGCAACGCCCGCGCCCTCTCGTCCTATCTCCATCGGATGGTCGGAGACGGGGCTGCGGCGGACGATCTTTCCCAGAAGGCCTGGATCCAGTTTTACCGCGCTCCTCTCGACAGCCGGGAGGAACCGCGGATGCGAGGTCTGCTCTATCGGGTCGCGACGAATCTGGGAATCGATTTTCTGCGGCGTCGAAAGCGCGAGAGGGAGGGTTTCTTCTTTCTCGGACGGCGGGAGGGCGCGAGGGATGATCGCGAGCTGCATCACGATCTCGGTCGTGCGTTCGAGAGAATCACTCCCCGAGAGCGGTCGCTGCTGTGGCTCGCCTACGTGGAGGGATTCGATCACCGCGAGATTGCATCGATCGCGGCGCTCGATGAAAAAAGCGTGAAAGTGCTTCTCTTCCGGGCGAGACGCCGGCTCGCCGCCGTCTGCCGAGCGATGGGCCTGGGCCCGGAGGTGATGCGATGAAGCCCGTAGAATGCGCGCGCGGCGAGGAACTGAGCCGGGCGCTCCACCGCGGCGAGATCGCCGCCGATCTCCGCGACCACGCCCGTCTCTGCGCCGAATGCTCGGAGCTCGCGAAAATCTCCGTCTGGATGAACCGTCTGGCATCCGAAACTCCCCGCCGCGTTCTCCCCGATCCGACCATCCTCCGGCTGAAGGCGCAGCTCTTCGGGACGACCTCCGCGGATGAGAAGGTCATGCAGCCGCTTCATTTTCTCCAGCGATTCGCGTTCGGCGTGATCGCGCTCTGCTGGGTTTCTCTTCTGACCTGGAAGTGGGAATCGTTTTCGAATTTCTCCGTGGAGGGCGTTCTGACCGGAGCGATCGAAGGACTCTCGTTTTCCCCTTCTCTGATGGCCATTCTCTTCACGCTCGGATGCGCCACGATCGTGGTCACCGTTCAGACGGCGCTGGCGGAGTAGGTTGGTTAGTTGTTAGTTGTTAGTTGTTCGTTGAGTTCCCAGTTCTCAGTTCCGAGTTCCCAGTTCCCACCAAGCGTCTCTCAAACCTCGTCCTCCCGTGCGGCCTTCTAATGACACCGGGGCCCCGGCTGTCAGCGGGGAAGGGCGGAGGTCATTCAGAGGCCGCACGCGAGAACGGAGTGGCGGTAAGATTGGTCTTGCGGCCGAAGAATCTCAGAATGCGCAAACCGTCATCGG
>DATLEY010000114.1:0-23009 GCA_035525215.1 Thermoanaerobaculia bacterium
ATTCCCTACAAGAGCTTAATCCTAGCAAGCCCTCACACCGACTTTGGCACTTAGAGAACTGGTCGCATCCGCAACACCCCGAACAATCAGCAGCAACTGCGTCCCCCGCAAAAAGAAAGAAGCCGATAATTAAAAATATACCTATGAGAGGAAATCGCATTGAATCTCTCCTCTCTTGAAGCTTTCAAATTGAGGAGTACCGGGAAGTAGGTAACAGTCTACCACCAAATTTGGAATATTTGAAAAATAAGGAGCGCGAGGTCACGGACAGAATCCTGTCCGCGCTCCCGGCCGGCGGAAGACCTTCGAGTGTTCATCACAAGCATTGAAACCAACACCGGATTGGGTGTTGCTGTCATAGGGCCGCGTTCCGGATGATCACCGATATGACTGGAAGCCTTAAGTCTGAGACCGCAACCATCCTCAGCCGAGCGGAAGATTGCCGCGGAACAGCTCCATTAACGGCGTCAACAGGCTCTGCATTACTCCGAGACTCGTTTACTTGATAGGTTCGTCCTGAATGATCTGCGGTGACTGAATCGCGTTCCCGATCTGCGTGACCTGGGAGAGGAGTGCGAGCTGAACTTTCAGGAGTCGACCGATGAGGAGCGAAGGCGCGCGGCCTGGAATCTCCTCGATGAGGACGTCCATGGCATCGAGGACGAGCTCACCATCCCGGAAGCGATTCTGATGATCGAGCGACTACGGGTCCGCAGCTCCTGACCTCACTCCGCGACGGCGACCGGCCCTTTCTTCGTTTCTCCCATGGCGCAGTTTCCCTGGAAGAGCGCCCCTTCTTCGATGATCAGGGTCGGAGTGTCGAGATCCGCGAAGACCTTCCCGCTGCGGTGAATTTCGATTTTCTGGTCGGCTCGGATCTTCCCCATCACCGTTCCGCTGATGGCGATCCGTCCGACGTGGATCTCGCCGTCGATCGCGGCGCTCTCCCCGACGATCAGTTCGTTCTTCGAGGTGATCTTGCCGTTGAAACGGCCGTCGATCCGCATGGTGTCCTCGAACTCCAGCTCGCCGCGAAACGATGAGCCGCGATCGAGAAAGCCGTTGAGATCTCCTGCCTGCTTCACCTTCATCGCCGCCTCCCACTGAGCTCTTCGTAAATGCGAATGAGCTCGTCCTCGCTCGTGAAATGAATTTGAATCGCTCCTCCGCGACGCCGCCTTCCGATCTGCACCTTCGTTCTCAGGGTGCGCATCAGCTTCTCTTCGGCGTCCCGGGTGAATACATCCTTGATCTTTTCCTTCTTCTTCGCTCGCGGCGCCCCGGAGACGAGAGCCTCCGTCTGCCGCACGTTCAGCTGATCGCGCACGATCTTCCTGGCGATCTGCTC
Source organism: Thermoanaerobaculia bacterium (assembly GCA_035525215.1). GTDB lineage: Bacteria > Acidobacteriota > Thermoanaerobaculia > Gp7-AA8 > Gp7-AA8 > DATLEY01. Next base: position 1,349 of record DATLEY010000114.1, read on the forward strand.
CAGCTTCGCCCGGTCGTCGACCGCGAGAAGTGCACGCGCGTGTCCCATCGACAGGTCGCCCGACGCCACGAGGTTCTTCACGGACTCGGGAAGCTTCAGCAGCCGCAGCGAATTCGCGATTGTCGACCGCTCCTTGCCCACCTGCTGCGCGATCTCTTCCTGGGTCAGACCGAATTCGTCGTGAAGCTGGCGGTAGGCCACGGCTTCCTCGATCGGGTTCAGATCCGCGCGCTGAATGTTCTCGATCAGCGCCATCTGAAGCACCTCGCCCTGCGTCGCCGAATCCTTGACCACCGCGGGGATCGTCGAGAGTCCGGCGCGAGTCGCGGCGCGGAAGCGTCGCTCCCCCGCGATGATCTGAAACCGCTCGCCCGCGCGCATCAGAAGAATCGGCTGGACCACTCCATGCTGGCGAATGCTCTTCGTCAGCTCGTCGATCAGCTTGTCGTCGAAGTGCTTCCGCGGCTGCAGGGGGTTCGAGTCGATCCGCGAGATCTCGATCTCCGCGGAGCCGGTGGTCGACGGAAGGTTGCCCGGCTCTCTTCCGGGGATGAGCGCACTGAGGCCTCTGCCGAGTACCTTCTTCGGTTGTCGCATGCTCTCTTTCACTGAATCACCATTTCGGACTTTCGAATGAGCTCGCGCCCGAGCTGAATATACGCTTCGGCTCCTCGCGACTTGATGTCGTAGAGAAGGATGGGCTTCCCGAACGACGGCGCCTCTCCCAGACGGACGTTCCGAGGAATGACCGTCTCGTAAACCTGGTCACCAAAGAAGTTGTTGATCTCAGCGGCCACCTGTCTCGCCAGGTTGACCCGCTCATCGAACATCGTCAGAACGATGCCTTCGATCTCGAGGTCCGGGTTGATCCCTTCGCGAACTCGCTCGATCGTTTCCAGGAGCTGGGACACTCCCTCCAGCGCGAAGTACTCCGCCTGAAGGGGGATCAGAACCGAGTCGGCGGCGGCCAGCCCATTGATGGTGAGAAGACCAAGGGAGGGGGGAGAATCGATGAGGACGTAATCGAAGCGCTCCCTCACCCCCTCCAACGCGCCTCGTAGCCGAAAAGCCCGATCCGCGGAGTCGGTCAACTCCATCTCCACGGCGACGAGGTCGACGGATGACGGGGCAATGGTCAGGGTCGCCAGCTCAGTCGGCTTGAGGATGTCGCTCAGCTCGATCTCACCGATGAGCACGCGATAGATGGACAAAGCGTCATTTTTGGAAAGTCCTACGCCTGAGGTCGCGTTCGCCTGGGGATCGAGGTCGATCAGGAGCACGTTCCGCTCGGCGGCGGCGAGCGAAGCGGCGAGGTTGATCGCCGTGGTCGTCTTCCCGACGCCCCCCTTCTGATTCGCCAGACTGATGACCTTACTCAATCGTTCCACGTGGAACCTTCCGCAATGTGATCAGGGAGTGTCCTTCTCCCCTGGGCAATCGGTCAATGCGCTCCACCTCGAATCCAGGAATCCGCGGCGGAGCGGGGGTTCCTTCGAACAAGGCCACTCGCCCACCCATCTTCAACAACGGCTCGACCCACGGAACCCAGCTCTCAGGTTTCCCGACCGCCCTGGAGGTGACCAGCGTGAAGCTCGCGACGCTCAATCGAGGAGCCAGACGTTCCAATCTATCACCGTGAACTTCGCAGTGTAAATTGCACGCCCGGACAGCCTGCTTCAGGAAAGCCCACTTCTTCTGGTCGGCCTCCACGAGATGGAAGTGGGCTTCCGGGGAGACCAGCGCCATCGGAATCGCCGGAAGTCCTCCGCCGCTCCCGAAGTCGAGAACCTCCCCTTTCGGCTCCAGAATCTCAGCGGCCCGAAGCGCCTCCGCCAGATGCTCATCGAGATTCCGGCGCGCCTCCGGTCCGATCAGATTCACCTTCGCGGACCAGGTGAGGAGCAGTTCGCGATAGCAGTCGAGTGAGGCCATGGTTTTCGAGCCCGAGCCGGTTCAACCGAGGATCTCGGGGGCGGCCGCCGGCGCGGACGCGCGTATGGTCCCGCTCTGCGAGCGCCGGAGATGCATCCGGAGAATCGAGATTCCCGCCGGCGTCATCCCTCGAATGCGCGAGGCCTGGCCGAGCGAGGCGGGACGTACCGCTTCGAGCTTTTCGACGAGCTCGCGAGAGATGCCCGGCCGCTGAAACGCGAACCCGACGGGGATCCGGAGAGATTCGTCGGCGCGAAGCTTCTCGGCTTCCCTCGCCTGCTTCTCCACATAGCCGGCATAGCGCAACCCGCTCAGCACTCCCTCCAGTTCCTCTTCGCTGAGGGCGATCGTCGCCTCGAGGGCTTCCGGAGCGACACCCGCGCGCCTTGCGGCCGCGGCGAATGCGTCCCATTCGAAGCCGGGGCGCTGGAGAAGCTTCCCGAGCGTCGTCGGAGCAGTCAATGGAAGTCCCAGCTCGCTCTCGAAAAACGAGGTCGTCTCCCGGTCCGGGAGGAACTCGAGCCCGCCGAGCTTTGCGCGGGCGGCGGCCGTCCGCGCGACTCTCGACTCCGTCCGCCGCCGCCTCTCATCGTCGAGAAGCCCGCGGCTCGCGGCGCGAGGCGAGAGGCGCTCATACACCGAGTCGACCCCGAGAAGAAGGCGATGCTCGGCGCGCGAGGTGAACATTCGATATGGCTCTTCGGTGCCGAGAGTCACGAGATCGTCGATCAGAACTCCGAGGTAGGCCTCGTCCCTGCCGAGGATCAGTGGGTCGCCGCCGCGGAGGAACTCGAGCGCATTGATTCCCGCGATCAGCCCCTGACCTGCCGCTTCCTCGTAGCCGGAGGTTCCGTTGATCTGACCGGCGAGATAGAGGCCCCCGACGTCGCGCACCTTGAGGGTCGCGTCGAGCTGCTCCGGGTTCACGAAGTCATATTCGACCGCGTATCCCCACCGGGCGATGACCGCGTTCTCGAGCCCGGGCATCGAGCGGACGACTCCTTCCTGAACGTCCGGGGGAAGCGAGGTCGAGATGCCGTTGAGATAGAGCCAGGGGTGATCGATCCCTTCCGGCTCGACGAAGACCAGATGTCGCTCTTTCTCCGCAAAGCGGACCACTTTGTCTTCAATCGAGGGGCAGTAGCGTGGCCCGACGGAGTCGATCTGCCCGGAGTACATCGGAGCGCGGTGGAGATTCTTTCGAATCAGCTCATGAGCCTCGCTGGAGGTGTAGGTCACCCAGCAGGAGAGCTGCGGGAGAGTGATCGAGTCGGTCAGAATCGAAAAGGGGCGCGGAACGGCATCCCCCGGCTGGGGCTCCATGCGGGAAAAATCGGCCGACTCTTTCAGCACTCGTGGAGGAGTGCCCGTCTTGAGGCGCCCGAGGCGGAGACCGAGGGCGCGAAGTGAGTCGGAGAGGGACTCGGAGGAGGCCTCTCCCCAGCGGCCGCCGACGGACTTCTGCTCTCCGGAGTGCATCAGACCGCGGAGAAAGGTTCCGGTGGTGACGATCACGACGCGGGCGGAGAGCTCGGTCCCGTCGGCCATCCGGACGCCGGTGACTTTCTTCCGATCGAACAGGAGAGCCGCGGCGATCCCTTCGACCACCTCCAGCAGGGGCTCGGCGGCGAGGGTCTTCTGCACGGCGGTGGCGTAGAGATCGCGATCGCATTGGGCGCGGGGACCCTGAACGGCGGGGCCCTTGGAGCGGTTGAGAACCTTGAACTGGATCCCCGCCGCGTCGGTGGCCTCTGCCATGAGGCCTCCGAGAGCGTCGATCTCGCGGACGAGGTGGCCTTTGGCGAGACCTCCGATGGCGGGATTACACGACATCCGGCCGATGGCGTCGGCGGCCATGGTCACCATGGCGACGCTCTGGCCGGCGCGGGAGAGAACCCTCGCCGCTTCGGCGCCGGCGTGACCTCCGCCGATCACGATTGCATCGAACCGCTTCATGGTTCCACGTGGAACATCACTTCCCAATGCAAAATTTTGAAAAAATGGCGAGGAGAACGTCCTGCCGGCTGATGTCGCCCGTCAGGGCCTTCAGGGCCTCGGCGGCTGCTCTCAGATCCGCTGCAACGATCTCTTCCGTAGATCCTGTCGAGCTCGCTTCGCTTGCCGAGCTCAGCAGAAGGTGGGCGGCACGCAACGCCGACAGTTGCCGTTCATTGGTGACCGCCGCCGACCCCTCAGGCACCGCAAAGGCGTCGATGATCCTTGATTCCAGCAGCTCGAGCAGTTCATTTACCCCTTCTCGACGTACGGCGGACATTCCAAATTTACCCGGTGGGGCCTCTCGCAGATCCGTTTTCGTGTACACCTCGATCGCATCCGGCTCCGCCGCAAGAAACTCGAGGTCTTCCCTCGTCGCCCCGGCGGAGGCATCGATCAGATAGAGGACCAGCTCCCCTTTCCCCGCGGCATCCCGCGCCCGCGTCACTCCGATCGACTCGACCGGATCGTCGGTTTCACGCAGCCCTGCCGTGTCGACGAGCGTCACCGGAAGACCGCCGATCTCGATCGTCTCGCGAAGAAGATCCCGCGTCGTCCCCGGAATCGGCGTCACGATCGCGCGCTCGGTTCCGCAGAGCATATTCAGAAGCGTCGACTTTCCTGCGTTCGGTCTGCCGAGAATCACCAGCGTGATTCCTGCCGCGGTGGCCCGTCCCCGAGTGAACGTGCTCTCCAGCGACTCGATGCGCGAAGAGACGCGGCCGATCTCCCGAACGAGATCTTCGCGCGAGATGAAGGTGATGTCTTCATCCGCGAAATCGAGCGCGCTCTCGAGTCGCATCAACAGATCGAGGAGCGCGCTGCGAATCTCCTCCGCTTCCCTGCTGAGCATTCCACCGAGGTTCGCGAGCGCGAGCTTTCCCTGGAGCGCGGTGCGCGACGCGATGAGGTCCCCGATTGCTTCCGCCTGCGCGAGATCGATCTTGCCGTTCATCACCGCCCGCTCGGTGAACTCCCCAGCCTCGGCGCTGCGCGCTCCGCGTGCCAGAAGAGAAGCGATCAGACGCTGAACGATCGCGGGGCTGCCATGCAGCGACACTTCGACCAGATCGTTGCCGGTGAACGAGCGCGGCGCGACATACGAGATCGCGATCGCGTCGTCGATCGGTCCGTCGTCGTCGGTGAGTGTGACGCGGCTCGCGACCCGTTCCGCGAGCGTGGTTCCAGCGAGCTGCTCGATCATCTCCAGGGCCCGCGGCCCATCGATCCTCACGAGGGCCAGAGCGCTCCGTCCGAGCGGAGTGGCCGGCGCGACGATCGTGTCGAGCCCGGAGCCGCTCACGGCGCGTCGTCGTCGTCGGTCGCGCTCTTCGCTTCGTCCGGAATGATGGCGACTCGTTTGAAAAAGCCGTCCCCGCGCGAGACCGTGGTCACCCCGCCGAGATCCTGAACCGCGACGTGCACCAGGCGCCTTTCGATCGGGGTCATCGCCGGCAGCAGGATCTCCCGCTTCTCGGCCAGCACTTTCCTCGCCGCAGCCACTGCCTCCTCGGCGATCTGATTGGCGCGTGTCCCCTTGAAGTCCCGGCAATCGAACTCGATCTTCTTTTCGGTGAGATCACCGACCAGCGCTTTGTTCGCGAGAACCTGAAGCGAGTCGAGAAGCTCGCCTCCACGGTCGACCATCAGCTCACCGTCGGTCCCATAGACCAACACGTCGATCTGTTCCGCGGACTCCCGGGTCCGTACCTCGAGCTCGAGATTCGCGTGATCGAAAAGCTCGGTGCACCACCGCGCGATCTTCTTCTCGGCGTCGCTCTGTTCGCCCTGCTCCGGAACGATCTCGTCGAAAGGAACCGGAGCGCTCCTGCGCGGCGCGTCGACGCGATTGCCGAAATCGTCGTCGCGCGGGCTGCGGCGTCCACGACCGCCCCCCTCCCGCCCCCCGCCGCGCCCTTCACGACCCTCACGCCCACCCCCCTGCCGCGGGCCCGAGCGGGCGCGGGGACCGGAGGAGCGCTGCTGCGCAGGCTCGCCCATCGCCAGGTTCTTCGGGACGGGAGCTTCCTTGGAGAGATTCGGCGAAGCCTCGATGACCATCCGCTTGATTCCCCCGAGGAAACCGCGCTTTTCGACCACGATGTGGTAGTCGATCTGATAAGCCTCGACGCCGAACGCCGACGCCGCGGCCTCCAGCGCCTCTTCGATGTTCCGTCCCTCGAACCGCTGTCCTGCCATCAGATCAGGCTCCCTTCTCGACCGCCGGAGGATGACTGCTCCAGTACTTGTTGATGATCATCTGCTGAATGATCGAAAGGATATTCTGAACCAGCCAGTAGAGCACCAGGCCGCTGGGAAATTCCTTGAAAAACCATCCAAATACGATGGGCATCGCGAGGAAGATCTTCCGCTGAATCGGATCCACCGTGGTCGGCGTGATCAGCTGCTGGATGAACATCGTCACGGTCATCAGCAGCGGCGTGATGTAGTAGGGATCCTTGGCTGACAGATCCGCGATCCAGAGAATGAACGGAGCGCCGCGAAGCTCGATCGCTTTGGAAAGCAGGGTGTAGAAGCCCCAGAGAATGGGAAGCTGCAGAAGAATCGGCACGCACCCGCTCGCGGGGTTGATCCCTTCCTCCTTGTAGAGCTTCATCATCTCGAGGTTCATCTTCTGCCGCTGATCCGGATCGGTTTTCGCTTTCTTGAAGCGATCCTTGATCGCGTTCATCTTCGGCTGGACCTGCTGCATCTTCTTCATCGAGACCATGCTCTTGTGCTGCAGCGGATAGAGCAGGACCTTGATGATGATCGTGAGAACGACGATCGCCCAGCCGTAGTTGTGAGTCCACGTGTTCATCCAGAGCAGCGCGGTCAGAAGAACTCTGGAGATGAATCCGAAGATCCCGAGCTCGAGCGTGTTTTCGAACCCATGCGCATCGAGGCGCGCCACTTCCTTCGGCCCGAAATAGGCCACGCCGGACGCGCGATTCCCGCTCGCGTTGAACGCGGCGTATAGCTCCTGCCGCCCACGTTCGTCTTCGCCGGGCGCTCCGGTCACGAGCCGGATCGGCAGAAACACCACCCCGCTGCCGCGCGACGGCCGGAACACCGTCAGGAAGTAGTTGTCATGAAGCCCGAAGTACTCCGGCGTTCCCGGAAAGAACCTGAACTCGTCTTCCTTGTCGCGACGGATACTGTCGAGATCTCCCCCCTGCTGAATGATTCCGTTGCCCACTCCAATGAACCGGTTCGCCTCATCCTCGGGGAGAATCTCGCGCATCCCGGGCCCGATACTGACGCGCCAGCTGAGCGACTCGCTCGCCTCGAGCCGGATGTCGAACTCGAACAGATAATCCTCCGGGTCGAAGCGGAACGTCTTCTCGACCGCCACTCCCTCGCCCGCCCATCGGAAGACGAGGCTGCGTCCTTTCTGCAGCGTCGTCTCTTCGACCTCGTACAGCGCGGAGTTCACCAGGTGCGTGATGCGAGGATCCGACGTCGTGATCGCGAACGGAAAGTCCGTTCTCTCTTCAGCGCGCGGCGCGACCAGATCGATCGGCTCGCCGCCGCTTCGTTTCGGATAGCGGAGCAGCTCGAAGGCGGTGAGCTGCGCCCCCCGGTTCGTGAAGACCGCGCGATAGAGAGGCGACCGAACGACGGGGCGCTCGATGTTCTCGGCGGCCGCGGGAGGAATCGGGGGAGCCGCCTCCGCCGCATCCAGCGTCAGCGCCGTCGCAACCCCACCCGTGTCGGTCGGTTGCGCATCGGCCGCCGTCGGTGCCTGAGAGCTCGCCGGCGTTGCGGGCTTGCGCGCCAGCTCGGGAAAGAGCTTCGGCGCGAGCGCGCCCCAGGCAAAGAGGAACGCGATCGAAAGAAAGACCGCTAGAAAGAGGCGTTTTTCCATGTCAAGGGATCGGGTCCCATCCTCCTGGATGAAGGGGGTGACAGCGTAGCAGCCGTCGAAGTGCGAGCCATGAGCCCCGAAGCGCGCCATAGCGGCTCACCGCTTCCATCGCATAGACGGAGCAGGTGGGCTCGAAGCGGCAGGCGGGGGGGAGGATCGGGGAGATGAATCGCTTGTAGAAGCGAAGCAGACTCAGCAGCACGCCCCGCATCGCTCAGCTCCCGGCTCCATCCGGAGCGCTCCGGGCGGTGTCCAGGGCCTTGCCCAGAATCCTGACCAGGTCGCGTGAAAAATCGGCGTAGGTCGACGCAGCAGCGCCAGCCTTGATATTGACGACGAAATCGATGGGGACCGCGGCGGGCCCGAGGGTTGAGCGGTGGCGGCGGTAGATCTCTCGAACCCATCGTTTGATCCGGTTGCGGTCGTGGGCCTTTCCGAGCTTCCGGGTCGCGGTGACCCCGAGGCGGGGATGGCCGAGATCGTTGCGGAGGGCGAAGACGACCGAGTAGCGGCCGAACTGCTTGACACCGGTTTCGTACGCGCGGAGAAAGTCGCGGCGTTTGGCGATCCGCTCCTTCCTGGGAAGGACTTCAGATGGAGAAACGCTCAACGTTCTAAGCTCACCGGCCGTCTCCGGGCGGCCGTGTTGTCGCCACCTCAGACGGAGAGACGTCTGCGTCCCTTGCGTCGTCGCGCGGAGATGACCGAGCGTCCGGGCTTGGTGCGCATGCGGACGAGGAACCCGTGAGTCCGCCGCCGGCGGCGGTTGTTCGGCTGAAAAGTACGCTTCATGAGTCACCCTCTAAATCTTTGAAAACAAAGCGGGGAAGTATAAAGGCAAGGTTCGGGCGCGTCAACGCTGCCCGGACCAAAGCGCCAAACGTGAAGTGCCGGGGGGCTATTCCACTGCACTTTGGTGGATTGGAAAACCAAAAAACCGGTCGCCCAACAGGCTGTGCAACAGCCCGCCAGGCGGCCAAAAGCGAGGACAAAACCCGAGGGTCCTGGAGTGAAAAACGGAGCGGAAACATTCTTGCCCGGCCCTGGACCCCGTGCTATGCTCCCGACCCTTCTCGAAACGTCCTGGCGTTTTCCACAGTTGTGGAAAAACTGTGGAATCTCAGGGACTTACGAGGGATCCCGCTCAAAAATGACGAATCTCTGGCACCAGGTTCTGGACCGGCTCGAGCGGAAAATCGATCAGAACGAGTATCGCTCCTGGTTCGCCCCGACCTCGCTCCTCGCGGAGCGGGGAGAGACGCTCGAAGTGCGGGTCCCGGATGACCGTTTCGTCGATGAAATCTCGGCCCGATACAGCCGCGAGATTCGCTCGATTCTCTCCGAGCTGAAGTCCGAGAAAACGAAGATCCACTTCATCGCGGACGTGATCCGCACCCAGCCTGCGCCGGCCCCGGCGGTGCGGGAGTTCGTCGCGCAGGCGGACATTCCTCCCTCGATCTTCAATCCCCGGTATCGCTTCACCAGTTTCGTCGTCGGCAGCTCGAACCAGCTCGCCTACGCCGCCTCGCTTTCCATTGCGGAGAATCCGAGCGGCTCGTTCAACCCTCTCTTCATCTACGGCGGGGCCGGTCTCGGAAAGACGCACCTGATTCAGGCCATCGGCCAGCAGATCAAGAATCAGCATCCGGAAATGCGGGTCGTCTACATGTCGGCGGACGCCTTCGTGACGGAGCTGATCACCTCGATCCGGTACGACCGGATGTCGCAGTTCCGCGATCGCTACCGCTCGGTCGATGCGCTGCTCCTCGACGACATTCAGTTTCTCGCCGGCAAGGAGCGGACGCAGGAAGAGTTCTTCCATACGTTCAACGCGCTGTACGAAGCGCAGAAACAGATCGTCTTCACCTCCGACGCTCCTCCGCGCGACATTCCGACGCTGGAAGAACGGCTGCGCTCACGCTTCGAGTGGGGGCTGATCGCCGACATCCAGCCGCCCGACCTCGAGACCAAGATCGCCATCCTCCGCAAGAAAGCGGAGGACAAGAAGATGGATCTGACGAACGACGTGGCTCTCTTCATCGCCGAGAGAGTCCGTTCGAACATCCGCGAGCTCGAAGGTCACCTCAACCGCATCACTGCTTTCGCCTCGCTGACCGGCCACGCCATCTCGATCGACCTGGCGAAGGAGGCGTTGCGCGACGTCCTGGCGAAAGAGAACAAGCCGATCACTCCCGCCGAGATCCTCAAGGTCGTCGCGACGCATTACGGGATCAAGGTCTCGGACATGAAGACGAAGTCGAACGCGCGTCCGATCGCCTACCCCCGCCAGGTCGCCATGTACCTCTGCAAGCACCTGACGGACCTGTCGTATCCCGAGATCGGAAAGCTCTTCAACAACAAGCATCACTCGACGGTGATCTACTCGGTGGAAAAGATCGACCGCCTGAAGAACGAAGACCCCGCGGTCGAGAACACCATCGCGACGCTGTCGAAGCAGTTCCGATAGGGGAGCGGGGGCGGGTGGATTTACGGGGGGCGGGTGGGGGTCATTCAGAGGCCGCACGGGTCACTCGAGCCGGGCGCGGGTGGCGGGGTCATTCAGAGGCCGCACGCGACGACCGCGCAGAATATGACCAGGCGTCGCGGCCGAAGAATCTCAGCCGCGATGATCGCTGTCGGGTTCTTATGCATGTCCAGACGCGTTAGCTCGACGCGACTGTACCGACCCAAGAACCCGATGACGGCCTGCGCATTCTGAGATTCTTCGGCCGCGAGACCAATCCTGCCGCGACACGATCCTCCCGTGCGGCCTCTGAATGACCCCCACCCACCTTCGCGATCCTTCTGCTCTGCTCCCTACCAATCGCGACTCAGATCCTCCCACTCCGGATTGGCCAACTTCGCCAGGGCGAGTTTCCGCGCCCGACTCCAGCCTTTCAGCTCCTTTTCTCGAGCAATTGCGTCTTCGGGCTCGGAAAAATTCTCGAACCAGACGAGCCGATCGAAGTGATACCTCGAAGTGAATCCTCGCGTCTCCTTCACCTTGTGCTCGGCGACGCGACGCTCGATGTCATTCGTCATGCCGACGTACAGCGTCATGGACGCGTTCGACACGATGTAAACACTGAACTCAACCAGAGAACCGCCCGCCGTCCAGCGCATCGGAAAAGCGTACCTCGGAGTCAATTGCTGTCGCGACAAGACCGGCAGGAGAGGGCTAAGTGCACGCCTGTTGGTAGAGTTCCAGCCGAGGCGGGACGGGGGTCATTCAGAAGACTGCACTCAGCCGGGATCGGGGCGGGGGTCATTCAGAGGCCGTACGCGACGACACTCAGCCGAGAGCGGGGCGGGGGTCATTCAGAGGCCGCACGCGACGACCGCGCAGAATGAGCGCTCGTGTCGCGGCCGAAGAATCTCAGCCGCGATGATCGCTGTCGGGTTCTTATGCATGTCCAGCCGCGTGCTCGATGCGACTGCAAAATCCCAAGAACCCGATGACGATTCGCGCATTCTGAGATTCTTCGGCCGCAAGACCAGTCTTCCCGCTACTTCGATCCTCCCGAGCGGCCTCTGAATGACCCCCGCCCGCGCGTGATCCTCTACATCCAGACTCGTTCGCACGATGCGACTGCACCGACTTAAGAACCCGATGGCGGCCTGCGCATCCTGAGATTCTTCGGCCGCGAGGCCAATCCTGCCGCCACCGCGATCCTCCCGTGCGGCCTCTGAATGACCCCCCGCCCGCCTTCGCGGGCTTTCCTTCCCGTGAACGTGCCCGAGCCCGTGCCCGTGAACGGCTTTTGACTCACCAAGTCGTGATTCGGCCAGGAGTCCGACGAGAACGGCGCGGTCCCCTCCAACCAGCCACCCCACCCAAAAGCTCCGGATTTCTCTGCGGATCCGCTGCGGAAAAAAAAAGTACTGCAGCGATCCGCCTCCAGCCTGTGGAAAACGCCGGCCGGAATCCGCGACTAATCCGCAGGAAAACCCGCCGACTCACATCGCCGGAGTTGTTATACTCGCCAGGCACTTCCGCCTCACTGTGCTCTTTTCCTCCGCGCCTACTACTACTGCTTCTATCCAGAAAGAATCTGGATTGATTTGAAGGGTTGATCGATGGAGCTGACGGTTTCCAAGGCAGAATTTCAGAAAGAACTCCAGCTGTGCCAGGGAGTCGTGGAGAAGCGGTCGACGATTCCGATCCTCTCCAACGTTCTGCTGAAGAGCGCGAATGACCGTCTCGAGATCGCCGCCACGGATCTCGATGTCACACTCCTCACGTCATGCCCCGCGAAAGTGAAGACGCCCGGAGGCGTGACGCTCGACGCCCGGAGACTCTTCGAGATCGTCCGCTCTCTCCCCGACGATGAGATCAAACTGTCCCTCGGTGAAAACTACAGCATCTCGATCGAGTCGGGCACGGCGAAGTTCCGGATCCTCGGATTGCCGGCCGAGGATTATCCGACGCTGCCGAAGGTGTCGTTCAAGGATGCGCACGAGATCGACCTCGCGGATCTCAAGCTCATGGTCGAGAAGGTGATCTTCGCGATCACTCACGAAGAGACGCGATTCCAGCTCAACGGAGCCTTGCTCAAGGTTCTCGGCGACAAGATGGAGATGGTCGCGACCGACGGCCACCGGATGGCGTTGGTCAACCTTCCGCACGTGAACGGCAAGGCCGCCGAGCTGACCATGCTGATTCCGCGGAAGGCCCTTCACGAGATTCTCCGCCTGGAGACCGACGAGCCCGGACCGCTTCGCTTCGGAACGAGCGAGAACCACATGTTCTTCGAGTCGGGCGCGCGTCGCCTGATGGCGCGCATGATCGACGTCAACTTCCCGAACTACATGGAAGTGATCGCGCGCGACAACGACCGTCGCGTTCAGATCGATCGCGAGCGGCTTCTCGCCACGATCCGCCGGATCTCGCTCGTCGCGAACGAGCGCACGCGGGCCATCCGCTTCGATTTCTCGGCCGGGAAGCTCACCGTTTCCTCGACCAATCCCGAGCTCGGGGACGCCCGCGAGACCGTGGCCGTCGAGTACTCCGGTCAGCCGTTCTACGTCGGCCTCAATGCGGCGTACGTGACGGACTTCCTCGCGGCCATCGACACGCAGACCGTGACGTTCGATCTCAAGGACGAGAACAGCCAGTGCATCGGCCGTCCCGAGGAAGTGGAAGGACTCTCCTACGAGTATCTCTACGTCGTGATGCCGATGAGGATCTCCTGACCCTTTGATCCTGCGCTCGCTCGGCACTCGCAGCTTTCGAAATCTCCGCGACGCGTCGATCGAGTTTCACCCCAGCGCCAACATCTTCGTCGGCGACAACGGCCAGGGGAAGACGAACCTCCTGGAGGCGGTCTACCTTCTCGCCACGACTCGATCGTTCCGCACGACCCGCACGGCCCGTCTCGCGCGACTCGGCGCGCCATCGCTCTTCGTCGAAGGGCTCGTCGAGGACGCGCAGAAAATCGAGCGGCGGCTCTCCATCGGCATCGCCGCGGAGAGCGAGAGACGCCGTGAGCTCCTGGTCAACGGACAGAAAGCCACGCTTCAGCAGTACCTGGCGCATCTCCCCGTTTTCGCCTACTCGGCGGCGCGCCTCGAGATCATCCGGGGAGGGCCGGAGGAGCGCCGCCGCTTTCTCGATCGCGGGATCGCGAGCATCCGCCCCGCCTACGTCGGAGAGCTCAGTCGCTACACGCGGGCGCTGCGCCAGCGGAACGCGCTTCTGCAGTCGATCGCGGAGAGAAAGCGTTCCGGCAAGGAGCTCGTGAGCTGGAATCGCGAGCTCGTCGAATCCGCGATTCCGATCGCCAGCGCGCGGGACGCGTACGCCTCCGAGCTCGCGCTGGAAGCGAAGAAGATCGCGGCCGCTCACGCCTATCACCTCGAGGATCTCGAGTTCATCTATCGCCCTTCGGGCTTCGAGGACGGCATCTCGATCGAGTCGGGGGTGGCGGCACTCCACGCTCTGAAGGGGAGGGAGTCGTCGGCAGGCTTCACGCTGGCCGGACCCCATCGGGATCAGCTCGAGATTCTGCAGAAGGGGCAGCCGGCTGCGGAGATTCTCTCGAGCGGCGAGGTGAAGATGACCGTGCTGTTTCTCAAGCTCGGAAAGGTGGAGCTGTACCGGCGAGAAACGGACGGCGAGCCGCTCTTTCTTCTCGACGACATCGATGCCGAGCTCGACCTTTCCATCATCGAGCGGCTGCTCGCGTATCTGATCGGGTCGATCCAGCTTTTCACGACCTCGCCGAAGTCCTCGTTTCCCGACCGTTTCAGCCTCGGAGATCACCGTCGTTTCCGGGTGGAAGAAGGGATGATCACGGAGGCGTCGGAACGCTGAAGAATGCTCGCCTTTTCAAGGCTTTCAGCGGCAATTTTCTGGTAGAATCAGGCGTTACTTCAGGTGGCATTTTCAAGAGAGTTTCGCGGCGGTTTTCCGGCGGGGCTGCAAGCCGGGATCGCGGCTGCGACGAGGTCCTCGAGTGACCCACGAACGGGTCCGAATCCGCTGAACAATTCGCCAGTGCGGCGTCTCCGATCCGGTAGACGTGCGCGAGGGAACGGCACGAGCTGAATGGCAACCAATTACACGGCTGAAGACATCAAAGTCCTGAAGGGGCTGGACGCCGTCCGCAAACGCCCCGGGATGTACATCGGAGATACCGACGACTACACGGGCCTGCATCACATGGTCTACGAAGTGGTCGACAACGCGATCGACGAGGCGCTGGCGGGCTACGCCGACTCGGTCACGGTCCGGCTCCACGCCGACGACTCGGTGACCGTCCAGGACAACGGGCGGGGAATCCCGGTCGACATGCACAAGGAGGAAGGGCGCTCCGCGGCGGAGGTCATCATGACCGAGCTGCACGCTGGCGGAAAGTTCGACAACAACTCCTACAAGGTCTCGGGCGGCCTTCACGGCGTCGGCGTCTCCGTCGTGAACTTTCTCTCCGAGTGGCTCGAGCTGGAGATTCATCGCGACGGCTTCGTCTGGCGGCAGCGCTTCGAGCGCGGAATCCCGCAGGCGCCGCTCTCGAAGGATGAAGTCGCTCCCGGCGGGTGCGGCACGCGCGTTCGCTTCAAGCCGGACGCCGAGATCTTCTCGATCAAGGAGATGAACTTCGACACGCTGTCGCAGCGTCTGCGAGAGCTGGCGTTCCTGAACAGCGGCGTGAGGATTCACATCCTCGACGAGCGGACCGACAAGGAGCATGAGTTCCTCTACGACGGGGGAATCGTCTCGTTCGTCGAGCATCTGAACAAGAACAAGACGCCGATCCACGACAAGCCGATCTTCATCCACGACGAGAAGGATGGAGAGCGGGTCGAGGTCGCCCTTCAGTGGAACGACGGCTACAGCGAGAACATCTCCTGCTTCACGAACACGATCAAGAACATCGACGGGGGCACTCACATGGAGGGCTTCCGCGCGGCGATGACGCGCACGGTCAACCGCTACGCAACCGATCAGGGATTCCTGCAGAAGGCGAAGGTCACGCTCGAGGGCGAAGACATCCGCGAGGGGATCTCGGCCGTGATCTCGCTCAAGATCCGCGATCCGAAGTTCTCGTCGCAGACCAAGGACAAGCTCGTCTCTTCCCACGTCCGCACCTGGGTCACCCAGGTCCTCGGGGAAAAGCTCGGTGAGTACCTCGAAGAGAATCCGAAGGAAGCGCGGCGGATCCTCGAGAAAGTCATCGACGCGGCGCGCGGGCGCGAGGCGGCTCGCAAGGCCCGTGATCTGACGCGCCGCAAGGGAGCGCTCGACGCCTCGTCGCTCCCCGGAAAGCTGGCCGACTGCCAGGAGCGCGATCCTCGCTTCTCCGAGATCTACTTCGTCGAAGGAGACTCCGCCGGCGGCTCGGCGAAGCAGGGGAGGGATCGTCGCTTCCAGGCCATCCTTCCGCTCAAGGGAAAGATCCTGAACGTGCAGAAGGCCCGCCTGGACAAGATGCTCTCTTCCGAGGAGATCCGGACCATGATCACGGCTCTCGGAACGGGAATCGGCGCCGACGACTTCTCCCTCGAGAAGCTTCGCTACCACAAAGTGATCATCATGACGGACGCGGACGTCGATGGGTCGCACATCCGGACGCTGATTCTGACGTTCTTCTTCCAGCACATGCGCGCGGTCATCGACGGCGGCCATCTCTACATCGCGCAGCCGCCTCTCTTTCGCGTGGCCCAGGGGAAGAAGGATCATTACCTCAAGGACGAGCCGCAGCTCGCGCGATTCCTCATGGAGCGCGTGGGCGGATCGATCACCGTGCAGCCCGCCGGCGGCGAGGCGCGCACCGGCGAGTCGCTCGTCGCGATGCTGCAGAAGATCGAGGAGTACAGGCTTCACATCCGGAAGCTGGAGTCGCGCGGATATCCCCGCCAGGCCCTGGAGATCCTTTTCGCGGCGCGGGTGACGGACAAGGCGGCGCTCTCCGACGAAGCGCGGATGCGCGGACTCGAGAAGACGGTCCGGCAGGCGGGCTACGGCGAGGTCGAGCTCCAGACGGCGGAGAGCGGGATCTCGACGCTCAATTTCTCGGTCGAGCGCAACGGCTCCCGACGACAGCTGCGCATCGATCCGGACTACGTCGCCCAGTACGAGTTCCGGCAGGCCGCGGCTGACTACGTGGAGATCGCCGCGATGGGCGGATTTCCCTGGCGCCTGACGCACAACGACGATCAGTTCGAGCTCGCGAGTCTCGACGGCCTGATGGAGAAGATCTACGAGCTCGCGAAGAAGGGGCTCTCCATCTCCCGCTACAAGGGACTCGGAGAGATGAATCCCGATCAGCTCTGGCACACCACCATGGACCCCGAGACGCGCCAGCTTCTGCAGGTGCGCATCGAAGACTTCGTGAGCGCCGACGAGATCTTCACGATCCTGATGGGGGATGCGGTGGAGCCGCGGCGCGATTTCATCCAGACCAATGCGTTGAACGTGAAGAATCTCGATATCTAGAAATCTCGATATCCGAAGTGAGTGATTGCAGGCGGGGAGGGGAAGCCTGATCCCATCCACTGCCTGGCTTAGAAATATGTCCGACTACGTCCTTTCCAACGATCAGAAAATCCCGATCAACATCGAAGACGAGATGCGTCGCTCGTATCTCGACTATGCGATGTCGGTCATCATCGGGCGCGCGCTGCCCGACGTCCGCGACGGCCTGAAGCCCGTGCATCGCCGCATCCTCTACGGGATGTACGAGCAGGGGAACACCGCGAACCGCGCCTACAAGAAATCCGCGCGCATCGTCGGCGACGTCATGGGTAAGTTCCATCCCCACGGCGACTCCGCGATCTACGACTCGGTGGTCCGGATGGCGCAGGACTTCTCGATGCGCAATCCGCTCATCGACGGGCAGGGAAATTTCGGATCGCTCGACGGGGACAACGCCGCCGCGATGCGCTACACCGAGGTCAGGCTGACCCGGCTCGCCGAGGAGCTGCTGCGGGATGACATCGACAAGGAGACCGTCGACTGGGTTCCGAACTACGACGGCTCGCTCGTCGAGCCTTCCGTCCTGCCGGCGAAGTATCCCAACCTTCTCGTGAACGGCTCATCCGGCATCGCCGTCGGCATGGCCACCAACATTCCCCCCCACAACCTCGGGGAAGTGATCGACGCCTGCCTTCATGTCATCGAGCAGCCGGACACGTCGGTGCTCGAGCTGATGCGGATCATCCCCGGCCCCGACTTCCCGACCGCCGGATTCATTCACGGCATCGACGGGATCCGCCAGGCCTACGAGACCGGACGCGGCATCATTCAGATGCGCGCCCGCGCCGACATCGAGGAGAACAAGCGCAATCCCGATCGCCAGTCGATCGTGATCACCGAGATTCCCTTCATGACGAACAAGGCGCGGCTGATCGAGAAGATCGCCGATCTGGTCCGGGAAAAGCGGCTGGAGGGGATCTCCGACATCCGTGACGAGTCCGACCGCGACGGCATGAGGATCGTCATCGAGCTCAAACGGAACGAGGTTCCCGAAGTCATCCTGGCGAATCTCTACAAGAACACCCAGATGCAGACGACGTTCGGGATCATCTTCCTGGCGATCGTCGACAATCAGCCGCAGGTTCTCACGCTCCCGCAGCTGCTCCGCCACTTCATCGATCATCGCAAGGAGATCGTCATCCGGCGGACGCGCTTCGATCTCCGGAAAGCCGAGGAGCGGGCGCACATCCTCGAGGGCCTGGTCAAGGCGCTCGACGTGCTGGACCAGATCATCAAGCTGATCCGCGCCAGCGCCAATCCCGACGTCGCGAAGCAGGGCCTGATCGAGAAGTTTGCGTTCTCGGCCGTGCAGGCCCAGGCCATTCTCGACATGCGCCTCCAGCGACTCACCTCGCTGGAGCGGGAGAAGATCACCGCGGAGTACGACGAGATCCTCGCGCTGATCGCGCGGCTGAAGGAGATCCTCGCTTCGGAGAAACTGGTCCTTGAGATCATCGCCGCCGAGCTGAGGGAGATCCGCGAGTCCTACGCCGATCCGCGCCGCACGGAGATCATTCCGGAGGCGAACGAGATCACCCTCGAAGACATGATCGCCCAGGAAGACATGGTGATCACGGTCTCGCGCGGCGGATACGTCAAGCGGTCGCCGCTCTCCCTCTATCGCGCTCAGCGGCGCGGCGGCAAGGGGCGCATCGGGATGGCGACGAAGGAAGAAGACATCGTCGAGCATCTCTTCGTGGCCTCGACGCACTCCTACATGCTCGTCTTCACCGATCGCGGCCGCCTCTTCTGGCTCAAGGTCCACCAGGTGCCGGAAGTAGGACCCAACGCCCGCGGCAAGGCGTTCGTGAACCTGATCAACCTCGAGCAGGGTGAGAGCGTGCGCGCGCTCCTCACGACGCGCGATTTTTCCGAGGCCGAGTACATCGTCATGGTCACTCGGGCGGGAAAGATCAAGAAGACCGAGCTCCGGGCGTTCTCGAACGTCCGCGCCGCGGGAATCATCGCCATCGACATCAACGAGGGGGACGATCTCCACTCGGTGGCGTTCAGCGACGGCAGGTCGCAGATCTTCATCGGCTCGCACAGGGGCATGGCCATTCGATTCCCGGAGAGCGACGTCCGCCCCATGGGAAGAACCGCCGCCGGCGTGCGCGGCATCGCGCTGCGCGAAGGCGACTTCGTCGTCGAGCTCGACGTCCTCGCGAACGAAGAGGGGGAGATCCTCACCGTCACCGAGAAGGGATTCGGCAAGCGGACCTCCATTCCTGTGTACAGGCTTCAGCGGCGCGGCGGCTCGGGCGTGATCAACATCAAGACGACCGAGAAAAACGGACCGGTCGCCGGGATCATGCACGTGACCCAGGATGACGAGGTCATGGTGATCACCGAGCAGGGGAAGATCATCCGATGCGCCACCGACGCGATCCGCGAAACGGGGCGCGCCGCTCAGGGCGTCCGCATCATCGATATCGGCAGCGACGACCGCGTGGTCGCCGCCGTCAAGATCATCGACAAGGACGAAGCCCTCGGGGAAGAACTGATCGAGACGGACGGCGGCGGAGAAGAAACGCTGCCGGAGGATGAGCAGGTTCATTGAGTTGCCTCCGCCCGACGGAGGCCCGCCCATGCTGAAGACCAGTCGAGAAGCGATCCACGAGATGGCCGACCGCCTTCTCGACCAGCTCGTCGCTTCGGGCGCGGTCGTCACTCTGGCGAACCGCGAGAAGGCTCTCCATGCTCTCGTTCAGGCGCTGACCGACGAGTTGCGCCGCGATGAGGAGCGCGTCGGAAATGCGCAGGTCGCGCTGACCGCCGATGGGTCGGTCCGTCCCGGCTCTCCGGAGTTCGAGAAGAGCCTGCGGGAGATCCTCGACGCGGAGTACTCCCGGCTGGATTGATGAGCTTGGGGCGTAAGCCCCATAGATTGAGGATGTTGGGCGTGTTGTGGCGGGTGTGCGGACGGCAACCCCGTGGCACATCATGTGCAGTTTGAGCGGTCGCTCAGGAGCAGAACGCAACGATGGCCCTCGACGACAGTTTTCGGACTCTCAGCGAATTCCTCACCGGACTCGATGAGGAAGGAGAGCAGAAGTTCGAGCTTTCTCACTCCCTCGTCATCATCTGCCCCGACTGCGGGAAGAACATCGCGTTCCGCAACCGCTGCCCCAAGTGCGGGGGTGATTCCTGGATCCCCGCGGGTCACGCCGGCGGCATCTTCGAGCGGGTCAAGGCCCAGCGCGTGCGCAGCATGATGCACGACGAAGCGGATGACTCGGAGCTGGCGAGCTCGGCGCCCGGGTAGTTGTTGGTTGTGCCGGTTCTACTGCACCGCCGGCCTCCGGCCGGTAAAGCCGACCCGTTGGACCGCGAAGCGGTCCCAGACAATAGCCGGGGCGTCGCGCGAAGCGCGACCCCCGGATCCGTTATCGCCGACTAAGAACTTCCTTGCACCCTGGAAGGGTGCCAGAGCTTCGATTCGCAATGTCTCTGGCACCCCTGCCGGGGTGCTCGTTTTTTTCAGGGGGCCGCCCATTCCGGGGGTCGCGTTGCGACCCCCGGCTATTGTCTGGGACGGCTCCGCCGTCCTTCGTGAGGCGTTCAGCCGTGCTCGGACCTGGGAACTCAGAACCCCCGGAACTCGGAACTCGGAACTGGGAACTGGGAACTCCGCAACTAACAACGAACAACTTTCAACAACTCGATACAATCCCGCTCCCGATGTCCCGCGAGATCGTCATCAACACGACCAAGCACGAGTCGCGCATTGCCGTGCTCGACGAAGGTCAGGTCGTCGAGCTCTCCGTCGAGCGCACCCACCAGCGGACCGTCGTCGGCAACATCTATAAAGGCCGCGTCACCAAGGTCCTCCCCGGCATGCAGTCCGCCTTCGTCGACCTCGGTCTCGAGCGCGACGCGTTTCTTTACGTCTCCGACGTCATGGAAGACTTCGAGGAGTACGAGGCCGAGACGAGCGAGGACCTCCACTTCGACGAGACCGTCCCTCCGCAGCCGCGCCCGGAGACCTCCATCGCGGATCTGCTCCGCGAAGGACAGGAGATCGTCGTTCAGGTCTCCAAGGACTCCATCGCATCGAAGGGCGCCAGGATCACGACGCATGTCACCCTTCCGGGCCGCTTTCTCGTCTACATGCCGACGGTGACGCATGCCGGCGTCTCTCGGCGGATCGAGAACGAGGAAGAGCGGCTCCGGCTGAAGGGGATTCTCGAGCAGCTTCGCGCCGACAGCCGGATCGGCGGAGGGCTGATCGCGCGGACCGCGGGCGAAGGGCGTTCCGCCGAGGAGTTCGCGAACGACTTTGAGTACCTGTCGCAGCTATGGGAGCAGATCCGGCGTCGCGGCGAAAAAGCCTCCGCCCCCGCGCCGCTGCATCACGATCTCGATCTGATCCTCAGAACCATCCGCGATGTCATGTCCGCCGAGTTCAAGACCGTCTGGGTGGATACGGTCGACGAATACCAGAACATCGTCGAGTTCCTCGACCAGATCCAGCCGAATCTCGTGCAGAAGGTGAGGCTGTGGCGGCGCGAAGAGCCGATCTTCGACGAGTTCGGGATCGAGCCGGAGATCGAGAAGGCGTTGCGCTCGAAGGTCTGGCTCAAGTCGGGCGGCTACATCGTGATCAACCAGACCGAGGCGCTGGTGGCCATCGACGTGAACACCGGGAAGTACGTCGGGAAGAAGAATCTCGAGGAGACCGTCTTCCGCACCAACCTCGAGGCCATCCGCGAGATCGTCCGGCAGATCCGCCTCCGCGACCTCGGGGGGATCATCGTCCTCGACTTCATCGACATGGAAGAGCCGGACAACCGGGAGCAGGTCTTCGCCGCGCTGGAGCAGGAGATCCGGAAGGACCGTTCGAAGACGAAGATCCTGCAGATCTCGGAGTTCGGTCTGGTGGAGATGACCCG
>DATLEY010000119.1:0-54993 GCA_035525215.1 Thermoanaerobaculia bacterium
CCCGTGATCAACAGCAGCTTTCCCGTCGTCCTTCTTCCTTCCAGATCGCGATGAGCGTCCGCCGCGTCCTCGAGAGCGTAAGTCCGCTCGATTCTCAGCTTGAGTGATCCATCCGCGATCCAGCCGAAGACGTCGGCGGCGCGATCGAGGAGCTCCGCCCGATCGTGGATGTAATGGTGAAGGGCAGGGCGGGTCAGATAGAGCGATCCCTTCTGATTGAGGATCATCGGGTCGATTGGGTCGACCGCTCCACTGGAAGCTCCGAAGAGAACCATCGTACCGAGTCTTCGAAGCGAGTCGAGCGAATCGTGAAAGGTGACCTTTCCTACTGAGTCATAAACCGCCTGTACGCCCTCTCCATCGGTGAGGCGCAACACCTCCTCGCGGAAGTTGTCGCGGGTGTAGAGGATCACCTCGTCCGCGCCCGCCTCGCGTGCAAGCTCCGCCTTCTCTTCGGTGGACACCGTTCCGAAGACACGCCCCCCGAGGCGCTTGGCCATCTGAACGAGGAGGAGTCCGACCCCTCCGGCGGCCGCGTGAATCAGCACGCAGTCGCCGCGGCGGATCGGGTAGGTCGAGTGCGCCAGGTAATGCGCGGTCATTCCCTGAAGCATGGCCGCCGCGGCCTGGCGGTCATCGATCTCGTCCGGCACGCGGACCAGCCGGCTGCCGGGGATCAGAGCTTCCTCGGCGTAGCTTCCCTGAACTGACGCCCAGGCGACCCGGTCGCCGGGGGCGAAGTCGAGAACCTCAGCCCCGGCTTCTTCCACGACGCCGGCACCCTCCATCCCGGGAGTGAACGGCAAGGCGCCCTTGTAGCGGCCTGTCCGCTGATAAACGTCGATGAAGTTGACTCCCGCGACCGTGATGCGCACGCGGACCTCCGCGGCGCCGGGCTGCGGCAACTCCACGGAGTCGGGTCGGAGGACTTCCGGCCCTCCGTAACTCGAGATCCGGATGGCGCGCATCGTCGATGATCAGGCCGGAGCGGGAGACAGCTTGAGGCGCCGGGACCGGGTCAGGGTATCCTCGGCGCAGAGCTCGGCCTGTTTGATGAATTCATTCATGTCGAACGGCTTCGGCATGATGTGACAGATTCCCGCGGGGATTCCCGAAAGCATCGAGGAGCTCACTGCCGTCGTCACGATCACGCGCTTGAGGCGGCGAGGCTTGTTTTCAGCGAGGTAATTCAGAACCGCAAAGCCGTCGACCCCCGGCATCATGAGGTCGAGGACCACCAGATCATAATCGACATCGCGAAGGCGCTGGAGTGCCTCGCTTCCCTCCGAACATGACTCGACCGAAAAACCGGCGCGTTTCAGCATGGTCGCCATCATCTGCTGGATCGATTTGTCGTCGTCACAAACGAGCGTTTTACGGGAATTCGTGACCTCGTTCATCATGACTCTGATATAGCAAGCGCTTTGCCATCCGGAGGTTGATTTGACCGAATTTCCACGCACGCCCCGCACCTCGATCCGGCGGCTTCCGAAGCGCGGAAGTTACGACCGGGACACGGTTTATTCAATCCTCGACGAGGGGGTTCTCTGCCACGTCGGGTTCGCGGAACGCGATCAGCCGTTCGTCATCCCCATGGCTTACGCCCGACGCGGCGACGAGATCCTTCTGCACGGATCCATCGGCAGCCGGCTGCTGCGGGCCGTGGCCGCAGGCACCGAAATCGCGATCGCGGTGACCCATCTCGACGGGATCGTGGTGGCGCGGTCCGCTTTTCACTCCTCGATGAATTACCGGTCGGTGATCGTCTTCGGACGCGGGAGGGAGATCGAGGAACCGGAGGAGCGAAAGCAGGCGCTCGATGCCCTGGTCGAGCATCTGATTCCGGGGCGGAACGCGGAAGTGCGTCCGATGACCGATGAAGAGATGAGAGTGACCCGGGTGGTCTCGGTTCCCATCGGCGAAGCGGTCGCGAAGATTCGAACCGGACCTCCGATCGACGATGAAGCTGATTACCAACTTCCCATCTGGGCGGGCGTCCTGCCGGTTTCGATGACTGCAGGAGCACCCCTGGCCGATCCACGGCTGGGCGATAGCGGAGTCGCTGTCCCGGCCTCGGTGAGGACCATGAGCACCAGCTTCAGAGCGGGGGGTGTCGGTGACTGAGGGCAAGGACGCCCGGACGGCGGAAAAACTCAGAGATGAGAGGGCGGCCGAAGCCGCCCCTCTCCAGTTCATTTCCGGGTCTGCTTTTCGAGCTCCTTGAGCCGCGATTCCAGCTCGCTGATTCTTCCCTTGAGCTCGTCGCAATTACGCAGCTGGAGCACGCGAGCCGCCTTTCCTTCCGGCACCTCCACGTTGAATCGCATCTCTCCGAGTCCCTTGAGCAGCTCCTCGCGGT
This sequence comes from Thermoanaerobaculia bacterium, assembly GCA_035525215.1. Classification (GTDB taxonomy): domain Bacteria; phylum Acidobacteriota; class Thermoanaerobaculia; order Gp7-AA8; family Gp7-AA8; genus DATLEY01. Next base: position 2,360 of record DATLEY010000119.1, read on the forward strand.
GGAGCAAGTCTCGGGAGTTGTATCGGAACGCCGTATCTCCCGTTCGCTCGTCGAGCGTGATCCAGGCCTGCTGAGGAGCACGGTTCCGGATGTAGTCCACGCGGACCTGGTCGCCCTTCTTCTTGCCGGACAAGACCTTCGAGACCTGCCAGGTCGAGGAGACGTTCTGACCGTCGATCTGAGTGATGACGTCGCCGACCTGGAGCCCGGCTCCTGCGGCGGGTGTTCCCTCGAACACCTTGCCCACCAGCACTCCCGTTTCCTTCGAGGCTCCGAAGTGCTCCCGAAGCTCGCCGGAGATATCCGAGCTCGAGATTCCGAGGTATCCGCCGCCGGTCGAAGCGAAGAAGATCTTCGGCCCATCGGCATCAGATAGAACTTCGACACCGTCGCCGGTAATGATTACTTTCCGTCGTTCCTGCTTCTGCTCGGTCTGAGCGAGCAGCGGTAAAGCCATGAGTCCTGCAATCAGCGTTATGGTCAATCGTTTCATGGGCATCCTCCGTTGATGGTTCTTCTCAAAGCCCAGGCTGAAGCTCGGGACGATAAGCGGCCGGCTGCGCCCTCGCGTGCTCGTCCTGGATGTTGCGAAGATCGATGAAATAGTCGTAGTTGCGGGTGGAACCGACATAGACCACGGGCTCGAGCTCCGCGGTCAGCCGTTTGATCTCTTCCAGCTCCCCGGTGATCCGCTGCTGCTCCGCAAGCATCCTCACTTCTTCTGTCCTGTGATTGCGCTCCACTCCCATCCACCCTGCCAGAGCGGCCACCGTCGCCAGCGCCGCGAGAGCTCCGGCGCGACGGAATCGCGGAAGAGGGGGAGCATCTCCTGCAGTCCGGACATGGGCCATGACCCTGGGGGTGAAGAAATCAGAAGCTTCGTTTTTCGGCAACGAGCGCAGGAGCTGCTCGATCGACTCTTGAGCCATGGGATCCTCCATTCCAGTACGGGGCGAGAAGAACACGCAGCTGATCGCGGCCGCGCGAGATCCGGGACTTGATCGTCCCTTCGCGGCAGTCGAGAGCCTTGGCGATCTCCTGGTAAGACCACCCTTCGATCTCCCGCAGCACCAGAGGTGCGCGGTAGGTCAGGGGTAGCGATTCGAGCGCGCCCTGCACTCGATCGATGATTTCACTCTCGAAAATCCGGCGAGCCGGCGATTCCGGCTGCGCGGGCTCGGCGTGCTGAATCCACGGCAGGAGGGCCCGCCACCGCCGCATACGACGGAACTCGGAGCGAACCAGGTTCGTAGCGATCCGATAGAGATAAGGGGCCAGCTTCTCCTGCTCGTCGTATCGATGGGCATGTTGAAAGAGGCGGAGGAATGCTTCCTGCGAGACCTCTTCCGCCCGGTCTCGGTCTCCCCGGAGATGGGTCAGATAGTTGACCAGCCCATCTTTGTGGCGGTCGACCAGGACCTCGAAAGCATCGTGATCTCCGGCCCGGACTCGTTGCATCACCTCTGCGTCAGTCAGCTCCATCGTTTCTCCGACCGTACTAACGAATGGGCCGTGAGAAGGTTCCCAGGGCCGGAGCCTTCAGTCCCTGCCGCGGACGCTGGCGATGAAAAGGGAGAGGTAGCGGATTCCGATCACGCCGAAGATGATCGCCAGCAGCGTGACCAGGCCGAACTGAACGTAGTCCTCAACGATGGTGAATCGGCCCGGATGGGTGAGGTAGAACTGCAGGATCCCATACTCGAGAAGAAGGCTGATGGCCACTCCGTAAAGGAGGCTCCACCGGATCCCCTCGTCTTTCGAAACCTCGGAATCGACCATCGGGCTAGAACGCCACCCGGAAACCACCAGTGGCGGAGATGAATGTGTACCTCTGCTCGAAGTCCACCCAGTGGTAGGCGAGTTCCACCATGAAGGCGAAGCGGCGGTTGACCGGGAAGGAGGCACTGACCCCGCCTGAGAAACCGAGCTCGGTGGCGTCTTCCCCTCCGCTCTCCGAGCGGTAGAGACCGGGGCCCGCAAAAACCGAAGACGACCCCCAGACTTCGTCGAACTGATACTCCACCTGACCGAGGACGTAATCGACGCTATGGTTCCCGAGTGACTCCAGGCCGGAGGGAGTGACCGGTGAATCGGTCTGACCCAGCTTCACATTGAACATGGTGTTCGTTTCGAGTCTGGCCCCGAAGAAAACCTCGCGAACTCCCTCGCCGAACTTCAGATCGAAACCATCTTCCATCGGCTCGGCGGCGCCAATCAGAATGCCGAACTGATAGGGCTGCGCGGCCAGGATGGAAGGAAACAGCACCAGGGCAAGAAGGAGCAAAAGGCGTTTCATGGCGGTCACTATACGGTCTGAAACGGGGGCTTTCAATTGCATCCGTGGCTCCTTCGGCCCCAGGCCGGACAAGTCGGTCTTCTAAAATGTTGGTTGGATGAACCTGCGTGGAATCATCACTCTGGTTGGACGGGAGACGCTGAAGATCGTTTTGCCCTCCCCCTGCGTGGTCTGCGGTGGCGACCTCGGACTGGTCGGACGACGGGCTTCCTGCTGCGCATCGTGCTGGGGGACTCTTCCGCGGATCGATGAGCTGCGATGCCGGCGCTGCGCGCTTCCATGGAGTGGGGGCGTCGGTGAGACATTCCTCTGTCTCGAGTGCGCCAGGCGCTCGCGTGATCCGCTCGATTGGATCGACTCGTGGGGGCACTACCGCGCCGGCCTCGAGAAAGTTCTCCATGCATTCAAGTTCGAGCGCCATGATTTTCTCGCGGTTCCTCTCGGGGAGCTGATCGCAGAGGTCCTCGAGGAGCGCGGCGCCGACGAGCTCGACGCGCTGGTCCCGGTTCCGCTCCATCCGAAAAGGCTTCGGGAACGAGGTTACAACCAGGCGGAGCTGCTGGCGGTGGCGGCCTCGAAGCGTTGCGGGCTTCCCGTGGACCGGCGGGCGATCCGCAAGAAGAGAGACCAGCCTCCGCAGGCGACCCTTCGAAGGGGCGAGCGTGCGGCGAACGTCAGCGGGGCGTTCGAGGCCACCAGGCGTCTCGATGGACAGCGCCTTCTCCTGATCGACGATATCTGCACCACCGGCGCGACTCTCCGCGCCTGCGCCCGAGCGCTCAGAAAGGGAGGAGCGGAGCGGGTCGCGGCTCTTGCGGTCGCGCGCGCCTGAGTGCCCGATCGATCGGGTTCGATTGTGGTACAACGTCCGCGCTTTTTGAATCGGCGCGAACGGATCGCCAGAGCGCCCGGGCTGAAACCGCGCCCCGGAACGCCTGAACCCGCCGAAAGGATCTCGTGGCATGCTCAGAGCTTTCTTCATCGCTCTTTCGGAGAGTCGATGGCTTCGTTCAATCGCGGAACAATCGTCGATCGGTCGCAGGCTCTCGCACCGCTTCGTCGCAGGGATGACCGTCGAGGATGCACTCGAGGCGGCGAACGCAACGAACCGCGCAAGCATGTCCTTCTCGATCGACAACCTCGGAGAGAACGTGACTGACGAGCGCGAAGCGCGAGAGAGCGCCGCCCTCTATCACGAAATGCTGGACGCGATCGCGACCAGGTCGCTCGATGGCAACGCCAGCGTCAAGCTGACGCACATGGGGCTGGACGTCGATCCGGCCCTCGCCGTCAACCTGGTCGATGAGCTGGTGGCCCACGCGGTGCGAGTCCGTAACTTCCTCCGGATCGACATGGAGGGAAGCCCGTACACGCAGAGGACTCTCGATCTGGTTCGCGAGATCCACCGCCGTCCCGGTCATCAGGGACGCATCGGCGCCGTGCTCCAGTCCTACCTCCGTCGCACCGAGCAGGACGCCCGCGAACTCTGCGCGGAGGGAATTCGCATACGGCTCTGCAAGGGCGCCTACAAGGAGCTGGCGAGCATCGCCTTCCAGGCCAAGAGCGAAGTCGACGCGAATTTCGTTTCGGTGATGAAGATCCTTCTGCAGAGCGGCGTCTACCATGGGATCGCCACGCACGATCCCGCCATGATCGACGCCACCAAGGCATTCGCCCGGGAGAACGGCATCCCCGTGGACGCGTTCGAGTTTCAGATGCTCTACGGAATCCGACGCGACATTCAGGAGCAGCTCGTACGCGAGGGGTGGCGTCTCAGGATCTACATCCCGTTCGGCCGGGAGTGGTACCCCTACTTCATGCGAAGACTGGCCGAGCGTCCGGCGAACGTCGTCTTCATCCTGAAGAATCTCTTCCGCCGCTAGTGGAGTCCGTCGTCTCGGCGCCCGCGGTCCGCTTTTTCATGGAGCGTTCCCGCCAGCGGGCGTGAATCCAGACCCACTGATCGGGCACGCGGCGGATCTGCTCCTCGACGGCGCGGGTCATCCTCTCGGTGAGCTCCAGAGGATCCGAGTACTCCTTCGTATCGATCCAGGGCTGGAATCGGATGCGATGCGTACCGTCGTCGAGGCGTTCGGCGAAGCCCACGAGCACGACCGCTCCGGAGCGGATGGCCAGGCGCGCCGGTCCAATGGGTGTCAGCGCCGGTGTTCCGAAAAACGCGATCGGCGTGCTTTCGGTCCTGAGGTTCTGATCGATCAGCAGGCCCAGCACGGCTCCCCGCCGCAGAGTCTGCAGAATCTCTCGCGCCGAAGAAGCGGAGCCGCGGCCGATGGTCTCCACGCCGAACCGTCCTCGAGACTGAACGATGAACTCGTTGAGACGTTCGTCGGCGATCTCGCGGGCGATGACATTCATGTCGAAGCCGGCCGCGCCGATGGCCGCCGCCATCCACTCCCAGTTTCCGCAATGCCCGCTGAAGAGAACGACGCCGCGCCCCTGGGCCACCGCGGATCGGAGATGCTCGATCCCTTCGAAGCGCGTGGTCTTCTCCAGCCCGCCGTTCTTCAGATTCGGCAGCCATCCGATCTCGAAGACGGACATCCCCAGATGTCGGAACATCTCCCGGGCGAGGCGCCGGCGCTCGGCATCACTCGAATCGGGAAACGCGATGGTGAGGTTGCCGATCGCTTTCCGGCGTTCGCGAAGAAGGACGTGCCAGGCCAGACGGCCCAGCATGCTGCCAAGGCGCCGGCCGGCGGGGAGAGGGAGGTTGCGGCCGAGCGCCGAGGCGATGACCAGTCCGCCATGTACGACGTCGCGTCTAAGCGCCCGAATGCTCGATCTTCGCGCCATTGAATCCTTCGACGATCGCTTTCCATTCGCCGCGCGCCCGGAGAAGACGCTCCACCAGCTCGCGAAACGCTCCCGTCCCGCCGGCGTGCTCCAGCGGCCAGTCGACGATCTCCAGAACCTCCGCGACCGCGTCCGACGGGGCCGCGGACAGACCCGCGAGGGAGAGCGGCGCGAGATCGGGGAGGTCATCGCCGATGTAGCACACCGCGGCTTCAGGGAGGCCCGCGCTCTCCAGAATCTCCCGGAACGCGTCACCCTTGCTGCCGGCTCCCTGGATGACGCGGTCGATCCCCAGCTCCCGGCATCGACGCTCGACGGCTTCCGAAAGACGGCTCGTCAGAATTGCGACTTCGATTCCGGCCGCCTGGGCGATCTTCACTCCGAGTCCGTCGCGGACGTTGAATTCCTTCGTCTCCCGCGTCTCTCCGCTGTAAATGATCCGCCCGTCGGTCCAGACGCCGTCGAGGTCCGAGATGATGAGGCGAATCAATTTGGGATCGGAAGGCACAGGCGCTCCTCGTTACAGGACACTAGTGGCGGAAGTGCCGCTCGCCGGTAAAGATCATGGCCAGGTCCCGTTCATTCGCTGCAGCGATGACCTCATCGTCGCGCACCGAGCCGCCCGGTTGCACCACGGCGGTCACGCCCGCCGCGGCCAGAATGTCGAGGCCGTCCCGGAAAGGGAAGAACGCGTCGGACGCCGCGGCACATCCCTCTGTCGGCGAAGTCGATTTGGAAACGGCGAGACGGGCCGAATCGACGCGGCTCATCTGTCCTGCTCCGATTCCGACCGTCCGGTCGGTGCGCCCGAGAACGATCGCGTTCGATTTGACGTGCGCGCAGATCGTCCAGGTGAAGCGCATGGCGCGATCTTCTTCGTCGGTGGGAGGCCGATTCGAGACCACCTTCCATCCCTCCGGCGATGCGATCTCGTCCTCGCTCTGAACCAGGATTCCCCCGGCAGCGGATCGGATCTGCCTCTCGGAGCGGATGGCGCTCGCGGTCACGATTCTGAGGTTCTTCTTCGCGCGGAGTGCATCGAGAGCGTCTGGAGAAAACGACGGCGCGATGATCACCTCGAGAAACAGGTTCCCGATCGCCTCGACGCAGGCGCCGTCCACCTCGCGGTTGACTCCGATGATGCCGCCGAACGCGGAGGTTGAATCGGCCTGGATCGCGGTGGTGATTGCTTCCGCCGCGCTGTTTCCCACAGCGGCTCCGCATGGATTCGTGTGCTTGATCACCGCACAAGCCGGTTGATGGAAGGCCCGCGCGACGTTCCAGGCCGCGTCGAGATCGAGAAGGTTGTTGTACGAGAGCTCCTTCCCATGGAGCTGGTGAAAGGGAGAGGGGAGGCCTTCCTCGACGTAGAACCCGGCGCGCTGCTGCGGGTTCTCCCCGTATCGAAGATCCTGGAACTTCGTCCATCGAAGGGAAAGGGCCGCGGGGAGGGGAGCGAGATCGGTCTGGCTGGTCGATCCTTCCAGGTACGCGGAAATCGCCGCATCGTAAGCCGCGGTCCGTCGAAATACCTCCGCGGCCGCTTTCCGGCGGAACTCCGAAGAAATCTTCCCGTCGCCACGCTCGACTTCCCGCATGAAACCGGCGTAGAGGGAGGGATCGCAGAGCGGCAGAACGTGCTCGTGATTCTTGGCTGCCGCGCGAAGCATCGAAGGTCCCCCCACGTCGATCTGCTCGATGGCCTCGGCGAAGGAAGCGTCCTTCTTCGCGACGGTCTGCTCGAAGGGGTAGAGGTTCACCACAACCAGGTCGATCGATCCGATCTTGTAAAGATCGACGTCCCTCTGGTGCTCCCACTCATTCCGATTGAAGAGAATTCCGCCGAAGACTTTCGGGTGGAGCGTCTTGACGCGCCCCCCGAGAATTTCCTCCGCGCCGGTGTAGCCGGAGATGGAGATCGCGGGGAGGCCGGCCTCCGCGAGCACGCGGGCTGTGCCGCCGGTCGAAAGAATCTCGTAGCCTCTCTCGACCAGAAAACGGGCCAGCTCGACGATCCCGTTCTTGTCGTAAACGGAGAGTATCGCGCGCTTATCGGACATTCGGATTGAGCAGGAGGTTGCCTTTCTTCAGTATCCCGGCCGACCTGACGTCGCCGCCGGCGCGGTCCCAGACGTGAAAGTAAACGTTGACGGCATCGGAGACGGCTCGCGAATAGGAAACGGACGCGATGCCGAAGGCCGTGGATCGGTCATCGAACTCCAAGGAGGAGCGTCGCCGGCCGTCGCGATGATACTCCTCATCGAGGAGGGCGTTGAAACGCCGGCTTCGCGAGACGGCGGCATCGAGCGTACGGCGCACATCGAGCCCTTCCTGAAGGCCGTAAAAGACCGTCGGGAACTTGGATAGGCTGCGCTCGAAGTAGCGCTCGTAATCCTTCTCGACCGCGGTGAGATTGGTCGGTCCCACACGAAGGGGACTGTTCAGCTCGGCGATCAGGTGGGTGATCCAGCCGAGCCGGTAGACCAGATCGCGCAGGGGCTGCCTCTCCTGGACCAGACGGACCGCGGCCTCGATCTCCTGGTCGATCTCTCGCTGTAATGGTGAGCGGCCCGTGGTGGAGCGATCGCGGTGAGCCGCGTCATTCTGATGCTCGGCGGCCTCGCGGACTCCCCGCTGGAAGTCGCTCTCGTACTTCAGAATGAGGATGCGGAGATCGGGCGGAGCGAGAGCGGCGGCCTTGCGTCCGATCCTCTCCTCGGCGGGCGCGCTCCAGGCGAGCGCGGTGGTCCCGGCGAAGAGCGCCATGAACGCGATGGCGAATGAGCGATTCATCGGTTCGATCTTAACCCGGAGGGCGTTGTGATGAGGAGAAAAGTCGGCGTTTCAGGTGAGGTGCCGAGCAGTGCCGTGGGCGCATGCTAACGTTCGATTCAGCCGAATGACCCGATTCGACGATCACCTCGAGATCCTTTTTTCATGCCGAGCGTGTCCCACCGTCGCCGGACTTCCGGTCTCGGGACCGGCGCGGGGCGCGAAGGTCATGTTGATCGGTCAGGCACCAGGGCCGCACGAGGAGGAGTCGCGGCGGCCGTTCGCCTACACGGCCGGCAGGCGTCTCTTCGGATGGTTCGATTCGATCGGCGTCAATGAAGCCTCGTTCCGGGACCGGGTTTACATCGCGGCGGCGATCCGCTGCTTCCCCGGTCGAGCGGCCGCGGGAGGAGACCGCAGTCCGTATCCGGACGAGATCGAACGGTGCGGGGCTCACCTCGATCGCGAGATCCGGCTGCTTCGACCGGAGCTCGTTGTGGTGACGGGATCCCTCGCGTCGAGCATCATCCTCGGCACATCGGTCCTCACCGACCTGGTTGGGAGAGCGCATCGAGCGGAGCGAGCAGGACGCGCCTTCGATGTGGTCGCCCTTCCTCATCCCTCCGGGCGATCGACGTGGCTGAACAAGGAAGAGAACCGGCGTCTGCTCGACGCATCGTTGCAATTGATCCGCGTTCATCCCGCGTGGAAGCTGACAGTCGCGGGCGAGGGAGTCAGGAAGAAGCCCCGCTCTTCGGCGGCTTCTCCTCGTCATCGGGCCAGGGACGGCTGATGACGCATGAATTGATTCCGCCGACGCCCATGCTCAGCTTTCCGGCGTAGCCGGTGGGAGCCGGATGCCCCTCCGAGTCGACGAACCGGGCGCCATGAAAACGGACGTCCTCATGGAGCTCACCCTCGGTGATGGGAGCGGGGAAGAGATGTCCTCGAATCGCCCCGAGGTGCTGGGCGGTGAGCTCCCACCCGCCGCCGACGGACATCCCGTGACCGAAGGTCCCTTTTCGAGCGGAAAAGAGAACGTCGGAATGCAGCAGCTCCAGCGCGTGACTGATCTCGGTGGCATCGCCCGGCGTCGCCGTGGCGTGCATGTCCCATGAGGTGATCTCGACCGGATCGATGTCGCGAATCGCATAGCGGATTGCGAGCTGAGGGCCTTCGCGCGAAGGAGTGATGATGTGATGTGCGTCGGAAGAGGTCCCGACGGCGACGATCTCCATGCCGAGTCTCTGGAAACCGGCGGCGGTGAGCTTTTCGGCGTCGCCTACGATCCAGACGCAGCTCCCTCCCGCGACGTGGGTTCCTTTCAGGCCGGTGAGAGGTCTCGACACATCCGCGTCGGACGAGAGGACATTGGCGTTATAGAACGCGGAGATCGACAGCGGATTGGGAGGAGGATCGGTCATTCCGATCACGCAGGCGTCGGCTTCATCGAGGCGGATCGCATCGAGGGCGAGGCGAAGAGCGACGCCGAACGATGCACACGCCGCCACGGGGGAGAAGGCCGGCCCCATGATCTTCCCGACCATCGAGATCTGAGAGGCCGGGATGTTGGAGATGTTCCAGAGCAGGTTCGCCGAGACGGCAGCCCAGGGCTCCTCGGGGCAGCCGTACTTCCGGTTGAGGGCCTTGATCCCCTTGAGCTTCTCACGAATGCTTCCGAGCTTGGCGGAGCCAGAGGATGGCGCGACCGGCTCGCCCTGAATCTCTCGTGCCTCAGCGAGATACGAGGCCAGTCCGTCGCTCTTCGCGGCCCAATACTCCTCCCACCGGTGTTTGGCGTCGATCCACTCTTCGGAGCCGAGATCGAACGTCGATGGATCGGGCGGCGCATCGGCGGAAGAACGTCCTTCGCGGTGCTCGCGAAGAGGAGCGCAACGCTCGGGCTTCGCCCAGAACTCATTCCACTTACGCCACGCGCGCTCGTAGTTCTTCGACTCCTCGTGAAGAATGGGAAGATCGCCCAGGCCGGTTCCGACATAGACGTGGCATCGGAGTCCGAGGGATTGGAGATGCTGTTCGAGCCCGGGATTCTGCCCGAGAGCCTGGATGAACGCGCCGATCGCGTACTTGGCGCAGAACCCCATCTTCTCGTCGAGCATGGAGTAACGCGATGGTGGAAACCGCTCGCTGAACCAGGAGCGGTACGCGGAGAAGTCGAAGTCGGGATACCCCACCAGGAAGTTCGAGGGTCCGAATTCGCGAAACGGCTCGAGCCAGGAGTCCGATTTCTCGAGGTTTCGCGCGAAGGCATCGATGTTCGGAGACTTCGGAGCGACGACGCCCCATCCGAAGATCCCGATTTTCTTCTGGCTCATCATGTCGGTCGGATTCTTGACTGTATCAGCGATCATCCCATGGAGCGCCGGCCGCGGCCGCTTTCAAGTCTCATCCTGCTCCTCGGCACGAGACAGTTGGCAGCCTTTGTGGCGCCGGCTTTCAGCCGGCTGGCCGTGCGGTGAGCAAGGATTTCTTCTTCAGGAACAAGCACCACGCTCTTCGCGCGCCACAGGGACTCGCGCGGCCGGCGGAAAGCCGGCGCCACAGGGAGAGCATCGCCTCGCATCGCTGGCGTGCTTCCTGTCAGGCTTCTTGCATCGTAGGATGGATCCACCGGGGCGGCATCACTGCTCACGCCGGCCCGCTGCGAGGTTCGAGTGAAAAAACGCATCCTCTGCACGATGATTCTGACAGTCGCACTCGCAGCCGGTTGTGTCGGCCGCGATGAGGGCGTGGTGACCGAACAGATTTCTCCGGCAACTCCGCCGGCCGCCGAGTCAGGGGACGATGCCGTGATGACGCAGACCACCGAGATCGGTGACGAGCGATCGCCGAACGAGGGAGGAGTGCTCGCTGACCCTGGAGCGAGCACTGAGGGTCTTCAGCCCGCGCCGACCAGGACCACCACGACGACGGCCGGCTCCCCTCCGCCGCAGCCGTGAGCTCGATCCGGCTGCTGTACGAGCCGATCCTCCAGCGGGATGAGCCCGCGATCCGGATCGCCTGCGCGGCATTCGCAGAGAAGGAGGGCGACGAAGCACTCTTCCACGCCGTCTCCCGCTTCGCGGCGCTGGCGTTCAATCCTTCGCAGCACGGACGTCACGCATTTCTCGCCGGAGTGGCCGCCTGGAGCCTTCGCGACTCTCCGGACTCGTTTCCGGAGATCCTCGTGGAATGCGCCATTTACGCGGCTGAGGGGAGACTTCCCTGGAGCGAGCCGCCAGTGACCGATCCCCCCGCGGTTGGGGCGGATCATCCGGCGGGCCTCGGCGAGATCGAGGAGGCGATCGAGGCGAACGATCGCAATCGAGGTGAGCGCTGGCTGGCGGCGAACCTCGAGCGTCCCGACCTGGGTGCGCGCATCTTCGAAGTCGCTGCGCGCCATCTCGAGGATCTCGGCCATCCCTTCATCGTGGCCGCGGCGTCGTGGAAGCTGTCGATGCTGCAGGACCGCCATCCTTCGTACGCCGCGCTGCGACCCGCCGTCGCGGAGCTCTGCATGAAGAGAGAAGGTGGGGAGGCGCGTGGAACGACTGGCGCCGGCGACCGGCGCGAGATCGCGTTGCGGCTGATCGACGTCTTCGCTCGGTCTGGCGGCGACCCTGAGCCCTTTCATGATCTGGCTCTGTTCGCGTCCGCGCTGGAAGCGGAAGAAGAGGGATGCCCCTCGGCGATCGCGGAGCGGGTCATCGCGGCGGCCGGCGGTGGAGCGAGACCGGGGGGCCAGAGCCATGAACTGCCCGAACCGGGTTCGCTCGCGGCTTACAAGCTGGCCCGCGATCACGCGCAGCGACTCAAGGCGGAGTGGATCGCACGCGTCCTCGAGCGCCACTGGAGCGGGATCGACTGCTCCGCAATGCTCGCGGCAGCCGACTACAATCTCCGTTCTTCGAATTTCGACGAGTGGAGCTTCGCATGATTGCCGCCGATCGACGTCTCGATGGAACCGGCCTTCTCATCCTGATGGTCTTGAGCTCCGGATGCGCCACTGTCGCGCAGCCAACGCCCGCTCCCGCCGTTGCGCAGCCAACGCCCGCTCCCGCCCTTGCCCAGCCAGCCCCGGTTCCAGCCGTCGCGCCTCCCTCCACTCCCTCGCTTTCCTCATTCATCGAAAAGGAGATCTCCCGCATCCCCTTCGGTCACGCGGTATGGGGAATTCATGTCGAGGATGGGGATGGGACTCTCCTCTATTCGCATCAGGGCGACCGGCTGATGATTCCCGCATCCAACCGGAAGCTCTTCACGGCCGCTTTGAACGAAGCGTGCTTTGCGCTCGATTCGACGATTCCCACCGAGCTCTGGATCGATGGAGAGATCGAGCAGGGGACGCTGGAGGGGGATGTCGTCATCAAGGGTTACGGCAATCCGGCGTTCATTGGACGTTACGACGAAGCGTCCAAGGATGCGGCTCTACTTCCGTTCTTTGCGGCGCTGGAGGAGGCCGGAATCCGGCGCATTGCAGGCGACGTCATCGGAGACGGGAGCGCGTTCGATCGCGACGTCTTTCACGGAAGCTGGCAGCTCGAGGACGTCGGCACCTCCGATCAGACTCCAATCGATGCCCTCTCCTTCAACGAAAATGTCGCGGGACTCTTCTTCACGCTCCCGACCTGCGGTGAAGACGAGGCAGCGTGGAGTGATCCGTGGTTCGTGCCGGCACGCGCCGATCTGGAGTGCGGTGAGGCGCGATCGCTCCGCTATTTTTCGACAGCGGAGAACGAGGTGGGAGTCGAAGGAAGCGTATCAGCGCCCATAGCAGACACGGAGGTCGAGCTGGTCTCGATCCGCGACGCATCCCTCTATGCGGCGCAGGGCCTTCACGCCGAGCTCACCCGCCGCGGAATCGTCATTCGGGGAGACGCTCGGGCGGGAATCGCCCCGTCGAGCGCGGTGAAGATCGCGACGATCGACTCGCCGATCCTCGCGGAGCTTCTCTCCACCATGATGAAGGCGAGTCAGAACCTCTATGCCGATGCTCTGTTCAAACGGATGGGAGGGTCACCTGCCACGTGGGAAGGAGCGTTGTCGGTCGAGCGCTCCTTCCTCGTCGACGAGGTCGGCATCAGCGGAGAGGAGTTCTCGTTCGCTGACGGCTCCGGTCTTTCGCTCCGGAACTTCGTGACTCCCCGCGCGGTGGTCAAGCTGGTGCGATGGCTTCATGCTCCGCCCCGCGCCGGGGCGAATCGCGTGATCTTCACGACGCCTGGCGAAAGTGGGACCCTCCGGACCCGCCTCGGAGACCTTGAGGATCGCGTGAGGGGAAAAACCGGGACGCTCACGGGAGTCTCGGCGTTGAGCGGCTGGATTGAAGGAGAAGACGGGGGAGTGCGCTATTTTTCCATCATCGTCAATCATTACGCGGCGAGCGCCCGCGCCGCCCGCGAAGTGACCGACGCGATCGTCAATGAGATCGCGCGCTTCTGATTCAGAAGAGGCCGCTGGAACGGCTTTCGCACCCCTTCCGCTCGATGATCGATCGATCGACCCCGGCCGCCGTGAGGCGACGGGCCGCCGACGAAAGGCTCGTCGTCCTCGTTCTCACGATCTTCACCTCGATTTTTCTGATCGTGGCGTTGGTGTGGCTCGCGCGAGGCGTGCGCCACTGGCAGACGCGTGATCTCCAGCGCCATGCGCGCCTGGTCTCGAATCTGCTGGCCGCCGACCTGACCGTCGCGCCGCCCGGCGCGCTCACCGAGAAGTTCGATACGATCGCCGCTGACGAGAGAGTCCATGGGTTGCTGCTCTGCCGCGGCTCGGAGACCGTCGCCGCGAGCGCGACCCTGCGGGGATGGCTGGACTGCTCCGACGCCCCGGTTCGAGCAGCGGTGGGGGGAGGAACGACTGCCTTCAACACGATGATCGGCTCGGAAGAGCTCTTCATCTCGGGCTCTCCGGGAGGCGATGCATCGACTCTGGTCGTGATCCAGGATCGGGGAGTCCTTGCCCGGCGCGGACGAACTATCGCCGAGCTGGTCATCGTGGTCGCTCTGGCGACGGCGGCGCTGGCCGCGGTGCTCTTCTGGGCCTTCTCGCGGCTCGTGCGCTCCCGGGCCCGCAGACGGGTCGTCGAGATTCTTCGAGGCGCAGCGCGCGGGGACGAGCCGTCGGAATCCCTTTCGCCTGAGATCCGCTCTCTCATTCGGGATCTCGACGATTCCGTCGCGAAAAAGCGCGTAGGGCGAGCGTCAGCCGATTCCCCCGAGTCGGGACCGGCGCGGCTCCGGACCCTGGTCGAGCAGAAGATGCCCGACACGAGGCTGGTCCTCATCGCCAACCGGGAGCCTTATCTTCACGTGCGGGACGGGGATCGAGTCAACGTGATCCGCCCGGCCAGCGGCCTGGTCACCGGCGTCGAGCCTCTTCTTCGCGCCTGCGGCGGGGTCTGGATCGGACATGGTAGCGGGAACGCCGACCGCGATTTTTCCGACGCGAAAGGACGGCTGGGCGTACCGCCCGAATCGCCCGAATACGTACTCCGGAGAGTCTGGCTATCGAAGAAGGAAGAGGAGGGCTACTACTACGGCTTCTCGAACGAAGGGCTCTGGCCTCTCTGCCACATCGCGCACGCGCGCCCGACGTTCCGCGAGTCGGACTGGCTCGCCTACCAGGACGTGAATCGCCGATTCGCGGCCATCGCCGCGGAGGAAGCCGGCGACCAGGGGCTGGTGCTCGTGCAGGACTACCACTTCGCGTTCCTCCCCGCGGAGCTGCGCAGGCTCGCGCCGGGAACGGTGATCAGCCTCTTCTGGCACATTCCCTGGCCCAATCACGAGGTCGTCGGGATCTGCCCCTGGAAGAAAGAGCTCCTCGAAGGAATGCTCGGTGCCGACGTGATCGGGTTCCATACCCGTTACCACTGCCTCAATTTCCTGGAGACGGTAGGGCGCTATCTCGAAGCGCGCGTCGATCTCGACACGATGTCGGTCGAGCTCGGGGGGCACACCAGTCTGGTGCGGCCGTATCCCATCAGCGTGGAATGGCCGTATCCGGCCGCGTCATCCGAGGCGGGTGCCGAGCTCCGCGCGGAGCTCGGCCTGCAGGACGCTTTCGTCTTCCTCGGAATGGACCGCGCGGATTACACCAAGGGTCTCCTCGAGCGGGTGGTGGCCATGGACCGGCTTCTCACGCTCAACCCCGAGTTGCGGGGAAGAGTGGTGTTGCTGCAGCTCGCCGCGCCGAGCCGCACTCACATCAAGCGTTACCGCGACCTGATCAGCGAACTGGAAGATGCGGTCACGGAAGTCAACCGGAAGTATGCGAGCGACGGATGGGAGCCCATCCGGTTCGAGCTTCGCAGCGCCGGCTCCGACGAAGTGCGCCGGCTTTACGCGATGGCCGATTGCGCTCTGGTGACACCGCTGCACGACGGTATGAATCTGGTGGCCAAGGAGTTCGTCGCCTCGAGAAACGACGAGCGGGGCTCTCTCATCCTCAGCGAGTTCACGGGCGCGGCGAAGGAGCTCGACGGAGCTCTCGTCGTGAATCCCTACAACGCGACTGAAGTCGCCGAGGCGATGCTTCGGGCATTGGAGATGCCTCCCGAGGAGCAGGCTGCGAGGATGAAGTCGATGCGCGCCGCGATCGCGCGGAACTCGATCTACGACTGGTCCGCCGCGCTTCTGAGCGAGATGTCCGAGATCTGGCGGAGAAACCAGCGGAGCTGGACCCCGGAAGAGCAGGATGTCCCGAACGGCGGAGCGGTGGCGGGGCGATGACCCGGCTTCTTCTCGCCAGCGACTTCGACGGAACGCTCGCTCCTCTTCAGACCGATCCGACCCGCGTGACGATCGATCCTCAGGCATACGCCCTCCTGAAGGAAGCCGCGGAGACGCGGGCCGTCGAGGTGGCCGTCATCTCCGGCCGGGATCTGGGCGATCTCCGGGAGCGCACCGCCGGTCTTCGCTGCTGGCTGAGCGGATCGCACGGTCACGAGATCATGAGTCCCGCGGGAGAGCTGATTCAAGAAGGGGTGGCCTGGAGTGGATCTCTCGATCCCGACTGGGAAGCCAGGGCTCGCGCAGCCGGCCTCAGGCTCGAGCCCAAACGCTTCGGAGTCGGGCTCCATTGGAGAGACGTTCCGGGGATCGATGAGGCACATCCATTGATCGGGGAGTTCGAGTCGTGGGCCGGCGGCCACGGGCTCAGCCTCGTTCGGGGCCGCTGCGTCGTGGAGGCCGCCATCGGAGGCGCCTCGAAGGAAACCGTGCTGAAGATCCTTCTCGAAAGAACGGGCGCGCCTCGTCTCCTTTACGCTGGGGATGATCTGACTGATTTTCCCGCCCTCGAATTCGCGGCCAGTCAGGGGAGAGGCTGGCTGATCTCGAGCGCCGAGAGGCCCGAGGAGTCTCCTCCGGGAGTCGAGAGGGTGAAGTCCAGGGAAGAGCTCCTGAAGCGATTCCGGGAAGAGCTGGACGCAATCAGAGTCTGACGCGAGTGTCAGGAGACCGCAGCTTTATCCGCGGGCTCGCCCTCACCCTCGCCCAGCGTTCCCCATGAAAGGCAGCGCGTGCAGGTGAACTGGTAGCGGCTCGCCTCACGGCCAGGGGCGACGTCACTGCTCATCGCGAGTTTTGCCTGGCAGCGATAGCAGCGGATGGAGTCGCCTCGCGCCAGGCTGAGGATCAGACCCTCGACCTGGGGGCGGTTGAACTCCATCTGGCGGGGGCGTTGGCCGATGGTGATCGTTTCGCCTCCAGCCGGACAATCGAAGACCAGATAGTCCGTGGCGGGCGACTGCACGAAATGCCCTTTGATTTCCGTCGCAGGGTGGGTGGGGCAGAACGTCTTCTCTCCCAGCCAGAAAATTCGCGCGAGGTCGCGGCGCTCTTCGAGTTCCATGACGCGGATTATACCGATGCGGGATGCGGGGATGACGCTGATGTCTACCGCTTCTCGATCTCTTTGAATGCGCGCATGAAGTTTCCGCCGAGAATCTTCTCGACCTCGTTCGGATGGAAGCCCCGCTGAAGCATCGCGTCCGTGAGGAGCGGAAGCGCCCGCGCGTCGGCGAGCTCCCGGGGGAGGGCGGGAACTCCGTCGAAGTCGGATCCGATCCCCACGGTGTCGACGCCAGCGACTTCCGCCGCATGCACGATGTGGTCGACCACGTCGTCGAGGGTGGTCTCCGGCGCGCCGAGCGAGTCATACCAGGTGCAGAATGAAGCCCAGTCCCGAGTGTCGTCGGGAAGCTCCTCGTTGGGGCCGATGGCGTTACGGGCATCGCTCCGCGGCGACGCGTTTCGCAGGGTGTCCGTCACGCCCTGGCTGATGAACGCCGAGTAGAAGTTGATCATGCAGACGCCCCGAGCCTGAGCGAGGTCGCGAAGCATGGCATCGCTGAGATTTCGGGGATGGGACGTCAGCGCGCGGCAGGACGAATGGGAAGCGATGACCGGGACGCCGCTCGTTTCCAGCACGTGGTAGAAAGTCGTGTCGGCCACGTGCGAGATGTCGACGATCATGCCGAGGCGGTTCATGGTCCTGACCACGTCCCGTCCGAACGGCGTAAGCCCTCCGTGCCGAGCCACGTCGGTCGAGGAGTCGGCCCAGTGGTTCGTATTCACGTGAGTGAGGGTCAGGTACCGGACCCCTCGTTCGTAGAAGCGCTCGAGCTTCTCGAGGGAATCCTCGATGGCGTGGCCCCCTTCGATGCCGATCATGATGGCCACGCGGCCGGAGCGCTTGGCTTCCTCGATCGACCGGCTGTCTCTTCCAAGCATTAGATTCCGCGGATGCCGCGCGGCCTCGTTCTCGATGATGTCGATCAGCTGGTCGGCGAATGCCGCCGAGCCGCGGTTGGCGTAATAGGGGGGAACGTAAGCCGCGAAAAAGGAGGCGGTGATCCCCGACTCGATCAGGATGCGGAGGTCGACCTGGGCCAGCGGATCGGGATCGGCGATTCCGAGTCCCATCCGCTTGAGACGGAACGGCGTATCGCAATGGCCATCGACGACGATGGCGCGGCGATGCAGGTCGCGGGCGTCGTCGGAGATCCGTTCCAGACGCTTATCGGCTTCGGCGGAAGTATTCATCGATCTCGGAGATCCTCTTCACGAGGTCTGGCACGTCGTCGGCGATCCACTCGGCTTTTGCTCGGCGAATCGTCGGGGAATCCGCCGCAGCGGACCGCCACGATGGGCGTCGAAGCTCGGTGCGCGGCAAGAATATCGTAAGGGGTGTCGCCAACGATCGCCGTTCGCGATTTCGGCGCCGGAATCTTGTCCTTGCTCATTCGCCGCTCCTTCGCATGAAATGTGCCGCGCTTGTCTGCACGCTTCCCTCCCATATAATCCGCGCGACCATGGGCCACCGCACAGACCGCGATCTCGCTCCGGACGGGGAGGAAGGGCACCGGAGACGGTTCATGATCGCCGGCGAGCAGGTCATTCTCAGGGCCCTCGATTCGGACGATCTCGACCGCTGCTATCGCTGGATGAACGATCCTCAGATCGTCCGGACCCTCAAATCGCGGTATCCGATCCCCATTTTCAGAGAAGCCGAGTGGCTCGAGGAAGCAGTACGAGGTGCCGGCGATCAGCGCCATTTCGCCGTCGAGCGCCGTGACAACCGCGAGCACATCGGCAACGCCTCCATCCACGACATCGACTGGGTTTCCCGCCGCGCCGAGTTCGGCCTCTTCATCGGAGAGCCGTCAGCCTGGAATCGGGGATTCGGGGGAGATGCCATCCGCACCCTGGTCCGCTTCGCATTCGACGAGATGAACCTCAGGAAGCTCCGGATCGACGTTTTCGGGTACAACGAGCGCGCCCGGCACCTTCTGGAGTCCAATGGCTTCGTCAACGAGGGTAAACTGACCGGCGAGTTCTATCGCGACGGCAACTATCACGACATCGTGATCTACTCGATATTCCGGGACCGTGTTCCCGCCGCTGCGGAGCCCCTGCCATGACCGAAAGAAAAATCCGAGTTCTGATCGCCAAGCCTGGTCTCGACGGACACGACCGCGGAGCCAAGGTCGTGGCCCGGGCTCTTCGCGATGCCGGCATGGAGGTCATCTACACGGGACTCCGCCAGACCGCCGAGCAGATCGTTTCGGCGGCGATTCAGGAAGATGTCGATGCGATCGGCCTCTCGATCCTCTCCGGGGCGCACAACGTTCTCTTTCCCGAGATTCTCCGCCTCCTCAAGGAAGAGGGAGCCTCCGACATCCCCGTATTCGCGGGCGGCATCATCCCCGAGAAGGACATCCCGAAGTTGAAAGAGATGGGCATCCGGGAGATCTTCCTTCCGGGAACTCCGACGGCAACGGCCGTCGACGCGATCCGGGGAGCGATCTCCACCACCCGATGATGCTGCGTGCCGACCGGATCCGGCGCGCCCGTACTCGAGAACTCGATGGAACCGATTGAATCTCATCTCCAGACCGGCAGCGACGAGTTCCGCGTCAATGCCGCGCGTCTCGAGGGGCTGGTCAGCGATCTGAAGGCCCGGCTCGACACCGCCCGTCAGGGAGGTGGGCCGAAGTATCTGGAACGGCACCGGGCCCAGGGAAAGCTCCCGGTGCGCGAGCGCATCGAGCTGCTGCTCGATCCGGAGACTCCCTTCCTGGAGCTGTCGCCTCTGGCGGCGAACGGCATGTACGAGGACGAAGCTCCGGCGGCGGGCATCGTCACGGGGATCGGCAGGGTCGAAGGAAGAGAATGCCTCCTGATCGCCAACGACGCCACGGTCAAGGGGGGAACCTACTTCCCGATGACCGTGAAGAAGCATCTGCGGGCTCAGGAGATCGCGGAGCAGAATCGCCTGCCGTGCATCTATCTGGTCGACTCGGGCGGCGCCTTCCTTTCGCTCCAGGCCGAGGTGTTTCCCGACCGCGAGCATTTCGGACGGATCTTCTTCAACCAGGCGCGGATGTCGGCCATGGGGATCCCTCAGATCGCGGCTGTGATGGGGTCCTGCACCGCGGGAGGGGCCTATGTCCCCGCGATGTCCGATGACGCGATCATCGTACGGAACACAGGGACGATTTTTCTCGGCGGTCCTCCGCTGGTGAAGGCGGCGACCGGGGAGGACGTCACCGCCGAGGATCTGGGGGGCGCGGACGTCCACACGAGAATCTCCGGTGTGGCGGACTACCTCGCGGAAGACGACGCTCATGCCATCACGCTGCTTCGCAGCATCATGGCGACGATTCCGAATCCGAAAGACGAGCCGCGAAACAAAGTGGCCGACGAGGATCCGCTTTACGATCCACGGGAGCTCTATGGAGTGATCCCTGCCGATCTGCGAAAGACCTACGACGTCCGGGAGATCATCGCTCGAATCGTCGACGGGTCACGCTTTCATGAGTTCAAGGAGCGCTACGCCACGACGCTCGTCACCGGATTCGCGAGGATCTGGGGGTATGAAGTCGGCATCCTCGCGAACAACGGAGTGCTCTTCAGCGAGTCCGCGCTCAAAGCGACGCATTTCATCGAGCTGTGCAATCTCCGACGAATCCCTCTGGTCTTCCTCCAGAACATCACCGGGTTCATGGTGGGAAGAGATTACGAACGGGGAGGGATCGCCAAGGATGGAGCCAAGATGGTCCATGCGGTCGCCAACTCCACGGTTCCGAAGTTCACGGTGATCATCGGGGGCTCGTTTGGTGCGGGAAATTACGGGATGTGCGGGCGCGCTTACGACCCGCGCTTTCTCTGGATGTGGCCGAACTCGCGAATCAGCGTGATGGGTGGCGAGCAGGCCGCCGGCGTGCTGGTCACCGTCAAGCGGGATCAGCTCGAGCGAAACGGGGAGAAGCTGAGCCAGGCCGAGGAGCGCTCGATCGCGGAGCCGGTGCTGGCGAAGTACGAGACCGAGGGAAACCCTTACTACAGCACCGCTCGCCTCTGGGACGACGGCGTAATCGACCCCGCCGATACCCGTACGGTCCTCGGGCTCGGACTCTCGATCTCCTATAACGCGCCGATCGAGGAGCCTCGATTCGGCGTGTTCAGGATGTGATCGTGCCCGCCGCTCGACGGAAGTGGTTCGTGTTCGACCTGGGCAACGTGCTGTTGCGTCTCGACTACGCGCGCGTCGTCGATCGAATTGCCAGCCGGTCCCACTCCTCGCGCGAGGAGCTGATCGACTTGATGGATGCCGCCGGGGGTTATCGGGATCTGGAGCGGGGTCGTATCGACTTCAGGGAATTCCATCAGTTTCTGGTGAGCCGCATTGGATACCTGGAGGATTTGAGGATGTTCCGGACGGTCTGGTCCGATTTCTTCTCGGGGCCGGTCGAAGGCATCGACGAGATCCTCAGGCGCGTCCGCGCCCGTTACCGCGTCGCATTTCTCTCGAACTCGAACGAAGTCCATGCTGAGTTCATCCCCAGAGAGTACCCCTCCCTCTTCGAGAGGGACGACGTCTTCATCTTTTCGCATCGACTTCACTGCGCGAAGCCGGAGCCGGAGGTCTATCACCGGGCCCTGGAGCTGCTGGGAGCGGAGCCGGCAGAAGTTCTGTTCGTCGATGACCTGGCTGAGAACGTGGCAGCGGCGAGGAATGTCGGGATCGATGCGTTCCAGTTCACGACGTCCGCGGAGCTGGCGCGGACGCTGGAGGAACGGGGGCTGCTGGATTCGTGAGCGAGATCGAAGCGCGGTCAGCGGAGACCTGCTTCTGACGCGTACCAACGACCGTGAAACTCGAGCAGGGCATCGGCGTCCGCCGTGTCGGCCGGCTCTTCAGGACCCAGCGGGCGGAACAGCTTAGGCAGATCGAAAAGGACGAAATTGAAGTTCTGCTTCGAGTACTCCATCCCGGCACGCTGGAAAGTCGCGCCGTCGAGAGTGAACCGTTCCTGACCGCGGAATCGAAGCTGCACCTGCTCGAAGCTGCGGTCCTTCATCGACTTGGCGTACTCCAGAAAAGCCGTGTGAACCTGAAGAGGCGTGCTCTCGGGGCTCAGAGACTTCAGGTCGTACACAACGATGCCCGGAACGATCCAGTACTCGTAATGGGCGGACACCGACATTCCGTTGAATGCCTGGTTACCCTGAAGGATCTCGTTCATCGGCTGCTGGAGAAGGAGGAAATTCGCGAGATATCCGATGGCCGTCACCAGGATGGGCGTTCCGACGAAGATCAGCTTCGCTTTCCGGAACGCGGGGAGGGGCATGGAGACCCGCTCGAACTTCATCTGCCGGCGTACGGATCGAGTCCAGCGCCGGAATCGCGACTCCCCTTCGACCCGCTCGAGCTGCTCCCCCGGAATGGCGTAATAGAGAATTGAAAGAAGCAGGCCCGCTCCGATGGCGATCAGGCCGACCGGTTTGAAGAGGACCAGCGTGATCAGGCCGAAAACGTAGGCGACCCAGCTCGCATAGTTGATCCGTTCGCGCCGCTTCTTGAGCTGCTGCCGCTTGAACTCCTCGTCGACCACCTGGCCGCAGTGACGGCAGCTGATGGCCTGCTGGTCGATCTTGCCGAGACAGAAGGGGCAGCTTCGGAGGGACTGGTCGCTGGCGCGGCGCCCAACGGCGACGAAATCGTCAGCCCGACGCTTCGGCGGCGCATCCTTGTGAAGGAACAGCAGTCCGCAGCGGACGCAGGCGATCTCCGAGCTCTCGTTGATCAGACTGCATTCGGGGCACCGGATCTCGCTCATGGCCGCCATCGTTATTTGCAAACCGGCGGCCATGAACCACCATTCCTACGGACCGGTCCGTTCCGAAGCTCTTGTCATGCGGATTCAACGGTTTGCGGCTGAGCTGTCAGCGCCCGCCGAACCGTCGTTCGAGATTGAATCCGAGGTGAACATCCCCTCCCTCGAGCCCACTTCCGAGGAGCGTCGAGGTGAGGTACTGGTCGACGTGAGTGGCCCGGCTGTTCGTGAGAATGATCTCGAAGAAATGACCTCCCACGGCTCGCTTGATCCCTGCGGCCCAGGCGATCGAAGAGTTCAGATCTTCGGGGAGATCGCGGTTTTCAGGGATGAGCTCGAGGATCAGACTCCACTCGGGTTGAAAGACCCAGGCGATGCCGATGGGGACATTGGCGACCCAGTCGAACCGCCGGTCGCCATCGATGGGCGCATTGGTTATGACGCTCGGTATGACGAACAGCTCGAAGTCGCCGAAACGTTTGGAAACGATCCCCTGGACGAACGCCGAAGTTCGATTGTCGACGGTCGGGTCTGTGCGGATGTCGGCCCCTCCACGGACGGCCAGAGAGAAAGGGACAGCGGGCGCTTCCTCGAAGATCAGCAGCTTGGCGCCGAGCTCGTAGTCGTCGAGAACGTCGGTGCGGTACACGAAAAGCTGCAGGCGGTCGGTCGCGCCCCAGGTGAGTCCGATGCCGATATCGGCCGAGCTGTCGAGGCCCCAGAGCGAGTGAACGTCCCCATCGTTGATCGGCTGCGAGAAACGGTGAGCGAAACGGATCTCCCATTGCCTGGCGGTGAGCGTGCGAGGCGAGGGAAGGTTGAGAAGCGTTTCGCCGAGGTGCAGAGGAGGGAATGGCGTATGGGGCGAGGTCTGACCCCAGGCCGTGATCGGCGCCAGAAGAAACAGCGCCGGAAGGAGAAGCTGTAGAAAAAGGCGCGCGGTGATCCCGGGCTCGCATGAAGAGGGGAGGCGAAGCTCAGTCATTCGGCGCTCCTCGCCGAATCCACTCCCGCACCAGGGCAATTGAAGCCTCCGGCAACTGGGGCGATCCAGCCGGCATTCGATCCCCTATGATCCCCTCGCCGATGATCTTGCGGTAGAGATAGCTCCTCTGAGGATCGCCGGGCTCGACGCGGTCGAGCGACGCTGACTGGATGCTGGGACGGTTCACGATCTGCCCATACGCTTCGCCCGCGACGAGCGTGAGATCACTCTGCCGGACGAACGCGTCATGGCAACCGATCGCCGTGCAGTTCGGCGTAAAGACTTCGGTCTGGACGCGCGTGAAGGTCGCGGATGGATCGAGAGGATCGGGCGGCGGCGGAGCCGTCGGCAGCACCAGGTCGCCACAGCCCGCGGCTGCGAAGGAGATGAGCAAGGTGACCAGCCCCTCCCGCCTTCTCATGGAGAAAGGGTAGCAGACCTCGGTAACCTGGGAGCTCGCCGGCATGCCCGGACATCCCCAGACGGTTCACCCCCCCCGAGAACATCGGCCCCACGCCGTGCGCCGCCCATGCGGATGGGAAGCCGGTGCGCGGAACATTCTCGCCCCCTGTTTGTTGCCGGTGGCATAATGACGAACCATCGGGGCGAGCGTGCGATCGACAGTCGCGGACCCGAATCGGTCATGTCCGAACCAGTCCTGCGCGATTCCTACGGCCGTACCATTGGCGACCTCCGGATCTCGATCACGGATCGCTGTAACTTCCGCTGTACCTATTGCATCCCCGAGGAAAACTTCCAGGCCAAGCCTCGGAGCGAGATCCTCTCCTACGAGGAGATTCTGCGTCTGACCCGCATTTTCGCCTCGTTCGGGATCCGGAAGCTGCGGGTCACGGGGGGAGAGCCCCTGCTGAGGCCGGACCTGGTTCCCTTCGTGGCGAGCCTGGCCGCGATCCCCGGGGTCGAGGATCTCTCAATCACCACGAACGGAAAGTTTCTGCCGAAGTTCGCCGGCCCTCTACGGCGGGCCGGGATCCAGAGGATCAATATCTCGCTCGATTCCCTCCGCCCGGAACGTTTCTTCTTCATGACGCGCCGGAACGCCCTCGAGGACGTCCTTCAGGGGATCGAGGCGGCGGCGGAATCCGGGTTCCATCCGGTCAAGATCAATGCGGTGGTCATCCGTGGCGTCAACGACGATGAGATCGGCGATTTCGCCCGCTTCGCCCAGCGAACCGGCCACACCGTCCGCTTCATCGAGTTCATGCCGCTCGACTCGGGGCACCATTGGTCGATGGAGCAGGTCGTCCCGGGCCGGGAGATCCTCGAGCGCCTGCGTAACGAGATGGAGCTGGTCCCTCTGACGCCGCGATCGGATTCCGAAACGGCATCGCGATGGGGATTCGCCTCGGGGGCGGGTGAGATCGGAATCATCGCCCCCGTCACGGCTCCCTTCTGCGGGAATTGCAACCGGATCCGGCTCACGGCGGACGGCCAGCTCCGCACCTGTCTGTTCTCGATGAGCGAGCACGATCTCAAGACGCCGATGCGCGAAGGCGAGACGGACTCCGAGATCGCGGCACGGATCTCGGGAGCGGTCTGGCGCAAGGAAGCGGGGCATCGGATCAACCAGGCGGATTTCGTTCAGCCTGAGAGGACGATGTCCTGCATCGGCGGATGATGGGCGATCGATGAGCCTTCTGACCGTTTATCACTCGGAGTCTTTCCCCATCGGGGACGTCAGGGCCGAGCTCGAGAAGCGCGACATCCACGTGAAGACTCTCGCCTCGCTCCGCGATCTCCCGCTCGATGATCAGCTCCGCGTCGTCCTGCTCGACGACCGGCTGGCCAGGGACGTCGGCAAACTTCCGGCCGAGTCGAACACCATGTTCATCGGCGTCGGTCTGAGTGGCGACAATCCGCTCTCATCCGACCCTCAGGTTTACCTTCATCTTTCCGCTCAGCCGCAGCCGAATACCCTGCGCGGCACGATCCAGCGCGCCGCTCAGCATGCGCTCGACCGTGATGAGAAGGCGTTCCTGACCGAGCGGATGGGACGCGTGGTCAAGGAGCTGGACGAGATTCACAAGATCGGCATCGCGCTCTCCACGGTGCGCGATCACGACGTTCTCCTGCCGATGATTCTGACCAAGGCGCGCGAGATCAGCCGCTCCGACGCCGGGTCACTCTATCTCCTCGGCGACGACCCCGAAATGGGGAAAGTCCTGCGATGGAAGCTGGCTCAGAACGATTCGATCCCGGTCTCCTTTCAGGAGAAGGTGCTATCCATTACCAAAGAGAGTCTGGCGGGCTACGTCGCGCTGACCGGCGAGACCCTCGTCATCGACGATGCCTACCAGCTGCCGGATGACGTCCCGTATCAGATCAACACCTCCTTCGACATCGAGAGCGGGTATCGCACACGCTCGATGCTCGTCTTTCCGATGGCCAACCACAACGGCGAGACCATCGGTGTTCTCCAGCTGATCAATCGCAAGAAGGAAGGCGCGCCTTCCAAACTGACCGCGGCCGACGTTGCAGGCCAGGTGGTTCCGTTCGACCAGCAGACCATCCGGTCGATGCAGTCGCTGGCCGGCGCTGCCGCCGTCGCCGTGGAGAACAACTATCTCTACGAGGCCATCGAGCGTCTCTTCGAAGGCTTCGTCACGGCCTCGGTCACCGCGATCGAGCAGCGTGATCCCACCACGTCCGGTCACTCATTCCGTGTCGCCGAGCTGACCGTCGAGCTGGCGAAGACTCTCGACCGCCTCCGCGAAGGACCCTTCCAGCAGGTCCGCTTCACCTCGGAGCAGATTCGCGAGATCCGCTACGCCTCGCTGCTTCACGACTTCGGGAAAGTCGGCGTCCGGGAGAAGGTGCTGGTCAAGGAGAAGAAGCTCTACCCGTTCCAGATCGATCTGATCCGAAGCCGGTTCGAGTTCCTGATCCGTTCGATCGAGCTCGAAGCCAAGCAGAGAAAGCTCGACTATATGGTCGCCAACGGCCGGAAGGGCTTCGAGAAATTCGCGGCTGCAGTGGACAAGGAATCGCTCGAGGAGCTTCAGCGAGCCCGGGGAGATCTCGACTTCGTCCTGCAGTCGAACGAGCCGACGGTCCTCCCCGAGGGGGAGTTTCAGCATCTGCAGCAACTGGCAGCTCGCGAGTTCACGGATCTGGAGGGCAACAAACGTCCTCTACTCGATCCGGAAGAGGTGAGAAGGCTATCGATCCGAAAGGGGAATCTCGACATCGAGGAGAGGGGCGAGATCGAGAGCCACGTCACCCACACCTTCGACTTCCTCTCCAAGATCCCCTGGACCAACGACCTCCGCTTCGTCCCGGAGATCGCATACGCCCACCATGAGAAGTTGAACGGGCGTGGATATCCGCGCGGCCTCGCGGCGGAAGCGATTCCGGTCCAGTCGAAGATGATGACGGTCTCGGACATCTACGACGCGCTGACGGCCAGCGATCGGCCTTACAAAAAAGCCGTGCCCGCCGATCGCGCGCTCGATATTCTCGGGATGGAAGTCCGCGACGGATTGCTCGACAGCGACGTGGTCCAGGTCTTCATCGAGTCCAAGGTATTCGAGAAGACCGTTCGAATCGGCTGAGGGCCGATTCAACGCCTGATCGCGATCTTCAGGTCCGCGAGATTCTCTTCGTCGATCACTTGCTGGGCGAACGATCGCGCCGCTTCCGTCCGAAGCCGCAGGAGCTCGCGGGCTCTCTCATTCATCCATTCCGGAGCCTCGATCTTCTCGCTGAGGAACTCAGCGGCCGCGCCGCTCATGCTCTGGCCGTCGCGGCGCGCATGAGCCAGACGTGAGACCACCCCTCGAACGCCCGCGCTATCGATCAGCAGCGCCGCGGCGATGACGCGCTCGGCTTCGTTTCGCGGCGCATCGAGGTGGGCCAGCGAGTCGCTGGTTTGCGCGACGACGTCCTTCTGCAGCACGCCTCCGGCGGCGAGGACGACCCGCGAAGCGTTACCCATCCGTGCGAGCCAGCCCCCGAGCCGGTGAAAGAGGACCAGAAGCTCCAGATGAACGCCGAGCTCCCCGTTTCCAGCCACCCCCCGCGCCAGCGCTTCGATCCGGTCCACGTCTTCGAAGCGCGAGACTCCGTCGAGGTCCTGATAGAGGGGGCGGAGGAATGCCTCCAACCGCTGACGGAGCTGCGATTCCATGGCCCGCGATTATAGTGGGCGCATTCCGGGCTTCCGCCGGCCACTGTACCGCGTGAACCTGCACGTTCGTGGCGACCGGCCGGAGGCCGGCGGTACAGAGTGGCGGGCGGCGTCCCGCCGCCCAGCCCTTCATGACGACAACGGCTGTGGCTCATAGGCTCAATGACCGGCCGGAGGCCGGCGGTACGTTGGTCCCGCGTGAGCCTGCGCGCGCAAGGCGACCGGCACCCACTGGGAACTCGGAACTGGCAACTGGGAACTCGCATGCGATCACGCCAGATCGAACAGGAGGATCTCCGAATCGGCGGACGCCTCGATCGACATCGTCGGCTCGCCGCTCCAGTAGGCTGCATCTCCCTGCTGGAGACGATGCTCCGGACCGAGGCTCACCTCTCCTCGGGCGACCTGCAGCCAGGCGTGGTGGCTGGAGACAACGGGGATCGTCAATTGATCCCCGGCTCCGAGAAGGGAGGAGAAGATGGACGCATCCTGATGGATGGTGACCGACCCGTCGCGCCCATCGCGCGATGCAACCACTCGCAGCCGTCCGCGGCGCTCCTCCTCGGAGAAGAACTTCTGCTCGTAGCCAGGATCGAGCCGGCTCCGCTCGGGGAGAATCCAGATCTGGAGCAGGTGGAGCCACTCGCTCTCCGATGCATTCTGCTCGCTGTGGGTCACCCCGCGTCC
The DNA here is from genome assembly GCA_035525215.1 of Thermoanaerobaculia bacterium. Taxonomy (GTDB): domain Bacteria; phylum Acidobacteriota; class Thermoanaerobaculia; order Gp7-AA8; family Gp7-AA8; genus DATLEY01. The sequence goes on from DATLEY010000119.1 coordinate 30,687, forward strand.
CGCCGTCATCCGCTGGACTTCGCCCGGACGGATGATCGATCCGTTTCCCATGCCGTCCCGATGCTGGAGCGATCCCTCGAGCACGTACGTCACGATCTCCATGTCGCGGTGAGCGTGAGTTGGAAATCCCGCACCCGGAGCGACGAAATCTTCATTGATGACCCGCAGCGTCCGGAACCCCATGAAATCGGGATCCATATACTCGGCGAAGGAAAACGTATGATACGTCCGGAGCCAACCATGATCGAAATGTCCCCGTTCATCTTTTCTGCGAAGTGCGATCATCGAACCCCCTGGCGGCCGCTTTTCCGGCAGTCATCGGGAAATAACTTCGACATCAAATGATATTCCTGGGAGCAATCTTCGGCCGGGTCGTTGCGTTGCCCCTGTGGCATGAGCACGGAAGGAGCCATGAGTGCCGGGTATTGAGATCAAGCGAGCCGAAAAGTACGGATTCTGCTCCGGAGTCCGGATCGCCGACATGAAGGTGAAGCGATTCGCCGGAAAGGGCGGAACCGGAGCGATTCTCGGGCAGGTCGTCCACAACGAGCGCGTCGTCGCCGAGATGGAAGGACTGGGTGTCCGGACCGTAGAGGCCATCGCTGACGTCGCCGAGCCGACCATCGTCTTCTCCGCTCACGGGGTCCCGCCATCCTTCCACGAACAGGCGAGGGAGCGAGGTCTCGAGATCCTGGATACGACCTGCAAGTTCGTTTACGACATTCATCGCGAAGCTCACGCCGCGCTCAGCGAGGGGTTTCACCTGATCTTCATCGGTGATCCGAAACATCGGGAGGTCGTTGGTTACACCAACGATCTCGACACCTCGGACTTTCACATCATTTCCGCCATTCCGGAAGCCGAGGCCGTCAACTGGAGGCGTTATCCGAAGCTGAAGGTGTTCTATCAGACCACCCTCAATGCCGACGAATACGAAGACGTGGTCAGGACCATCGAGCGGCTGGCCTCGAAGGTCGAGCGTGGAGACACCATCTGTTACGCCACCAAGGAGAACCAGGTGGCCGCGCGCCAGCTCGCCGCCGATCCCGCCGTAGACCTCATCATCGTGGTCGGAGGGAAGCAGAGCGCCAACACGCGCCACCTCTGGGAGATCTGCCGGGAAATGAAGCCGGCCTATCTGATTCAGGGAGCCGAGGATCTCGAGAGCGGCTGGTTCACCGGAACGAGAACGGTGGGGTTGACCGCCGGCGCCTCGACGCCCGACTATGTGATCGACGAAGTCGAAGCGCGGATTGCGGAATTATCAGAATAATTATTTTGAGCGCACCGTTCTCCGTCCCAATGTCCGAGATCGTCCGAATCGCGGTTCTGTCGACCTTCCTGGCGGCGTCCGCTTCGCCTCTATTCGCCGCTGAGCCCGTTACGACTTCCGAGCACTTCCGCTACTCCTGGCGGCTGCGGGGCGGCCTCGCATGGGTTGCCGGGCTTCGTTTCCCCATTTCGGGGATCGGTCTCCTGAAGAACGACCCCACGCCGAATGGAAGCGTTCAGAGCGAACTGGTCATCACGGGGTCGGGAAACCGGGATGGGAAGTACATCTACCGCTCGGAGATCGACCGCGATCTCGTCCGGACGCTGGTCAGCTCCAACGGTTACCAGTGGGACGGCAGGGTCCGGAACGAACAGACGCGGTTCGATTACGGCAGCGGGCTCGCCCGGACCCGCAAGGAGCGGGAAAACAGGCCTGTCGAGACGAAGGTCAGGAAGCTTCAGGCGAGCGACATGCGGGACGTGCTGACCGGCATTCACTATCTCCGTCATCACGCCGACGCCATGTCGGCCCCGGTCGCCTCGGAAATCTATTCGGACGGTTCGGTCTATCCGGTCGTTTTCCGTCCGCTCGGTGGATCGCACGTTTCGGTCGATGGGAAACAGGTCGCCGCTCGCGGCTTCGAGATCACGGCTGCACCGGGAGACCGCAAGAAATGGCCCGGGGGAGTGAAGGTCTGGTTGTCGGCCGACGAGCGAAGAATCCCTCTGCGCATCGAGATTCAGCAGGGAGGCCTCGCTTCGCTTCACCTCGTTCTGGTCAACGGGAACAGCTGACCAGAGCGGCGTGCTGCAGCGTGGAGTGCGCGCTACGTCAGACGATGTAGGCGCTCGGTGTGGAAAGGCCGCAGAAAAGGCCGACCAGATCGAGGAGCTCGGCGACGTGGAACGGCTTCTCGAGAACCGCGGTGACCTGAAGATCCTGGTCTTCTTCCGTGAACTTATACGCTGAGATCACGATGACCGGCGACTCCTTCGAGCGCGTCCGGAACCAGCGGAGCCATTCGCGACCATCCATCTTCGGCATCAGCACATCGAGGATGACCAGCATGATGTCCGGGTTCTCTTCGACGATCTCGATCGCCTTGATTCCATCGGGAGCGCAGAAGACCTCGAAGCCATAGGGCATGAGCAGCTCGCGATAGGACGAGAGCAGCTTCAGGTCATCATCGATGACGAGAAGCTTGCGCTGCGATTGCGAGCCTCTGCGAGCGCGGACAGCCAAAATTAAACCCTGCTTTCTGAGCGTTTCGATCGACTCCGACGCGTCACGGCGGTGCAAACTGCGTTCCGCGAGCCCAGCCGGGAACGTCAAATTGTACCAGACGGATCGGGCCGGGGCCCGGGGGCATTCTCCCCTCCGGCAAAGAGCTCCACGGCCGCGGGATCGATGCGCATCGGCACCATGCGTCCCTTCCAGACACGCTCCCGGGGATCTACCCAGGCCTTGAGGATCGTCCCCCCTGTAATGAGGCCGCTGAGCTCCCATCGGGAACCCAGAAATCGAGCTTCATCGATCCCGAAAATGAAATCCGACTCTTCCCCTTCGCTCGCGATCCGAAGGGCCCAGGGGCGGATGATTGCGATTCCACTCCCTTCGAAGGCCGCCGCTCCGGACGGCAACGACCATGATCCGATCGGCGAATCGACCTCGCTCCCGGCGACTCGAACCGGAATCGCTGATCCCGGCCCCAGCGACCGAGCCATGCTCGGGGTCGCGACCGTCGACCAGACCTCCTGCGGAAGGCCCTCCGTGAGAACCGACCCGTCATCGATGAGCGCGATGCGATCGCACCACCCGATGTCTTCCGTTCTCGCAATTTCATGGATCACCGTCACACCCTCGGCGCGCTGAATACGCCAGAAAAGGTCTTCCAGCTCTTCGCGCTCGCCAGGAGAAGCCGAAGCGAAGAGCCGCTCGGCGGCGAGAACGGCCGGCCGGAGAAGAATGATCTGAGCGAGACGGACCCGCAGCTGCTCGTGGCTCGAAAGCTCTCCGACGCGACGCTCGAGGAGCGCCGAGACACCCCATTCCTTCGCGGCCTTGCCGATCTCTTCGAGACGGTCTGCCGAGTCGAGTCCCTTGCGCTGCCGCGCTGCGGCGACCAGAACGCGACGGACGCTCCACCGCTCCCTCGGGACCTCGGTGTGCGCGGAGTGGAGAACCGGCCGTCCTGCGGGGCGCAGTGAGGTGACGTCGCGCGTTCCGAGGAGAACCCTCCCTCGGGTGACCGCGACGCTTCCGTCGATCAATCCGAGGATCGACGACTTGCCGCCGGAGGAAGGGCCGGCCAGTCCGGTGTGGGAGGAGCGGGGGATCCTGAGGGAGACCGGTCCGCCGGTGGTGGAGCCGCGCTTCCACCAGACCTCTTCGAGAATGACATCGAGCACGAGCCGATTGTAAAGCTCTACGGTCGGTTGCCTCTCTGCTTTCCCCGTCCACGCGAGGGAGGCGCGGGAGCGGAATGCGTCGCCGCGCGATGGCGGGCGACGGCCCGGCGAAACTGGCTCCACTGCTCATCGCTGAGGACCGCGCGCATGTCGACGAGCATCAGGAGCTCGCGCTCGAAGAGGCGCGCCCGCGCCTGACTGGCGGCCGCCGCGGCCCGCTCGATGGCCTCGCGGTTCAGCGTCGTTTTGTCGAGCTGTTCATGAAGCTCCAGGGCTCTCTTTTCAGCCTGCGCTTTCAGATCGATGAGCTGAGGGGCGGTCTCTCGAAAGATCGCCTCGAGGGAATCCCGCTGGACGTCCGTCAGGGACAAGCGCTTCGAGATTTCGGGACGCTGCCACCATTTTCCGGGCGGCAGCTCCTGCGCATCCGCCAGCAGCGGCAGCAACAGGGCCAAACCGCAGATCAATGCACGTTTCATGAGGCACCTCCGGATTCGGTCTCTTCGAGCCATGTTTCCCAGTCGACGGCTTCTTGCCAGCCAGCAAGGGAGTCGGCGGCCCAGGGATCCGACGACGGCAAAGCCACCGCGGCCTCCGACTCCGCCGTCGTGGCGGCCAGGCGCGCCGGACCTGGGTGGGCAACCTCCAGCGAGGCACGATCGAGCCAGAACGTTCCCCCCAGCACCGCGATCAGAAGCGCCGCGGCAGCCGGAGCGAGAAACCTTCCGGCCGCGAACCGGTTTCTGGAATCGAATGTCCGGCTTGCGATCTCCTTCCGCTGCGCGGCCCAGTCGGACTCGCTTCGCCCGTCGATCGCTCTGGCTGTTTCTTCACGCCGGCTCTGCTGCCACCGTTCCACGGCCTCGAATCGCGACCGGCACGACGCGCACTCCTCGAGGTGACCCGCGAGGTCGGGCTGGACGATGTCCAGAGAGAGCGCTTCGATGAAATCAGTTTCTGCAAAGTGCTTCATGTCCGTTCTCCTGCCGGCAACGAAGCCGGCGCCCACTCGCGAAGGTCCCGCCGAAGTTTCTGCAGCGCCCGGAACAGATGCGCGCGGACGGTGCCCGCGCGCAGTCCGAGAATCGATGCGATCTCTTCCAGGGATCGGCCGTCATCGTGGCGAAGCCTGAAAATGACCTGTTGTCTCGCGGAGAGCGAGCCGACGGCCCAGTCGATCGACCGCGAAAGCTCCGCGGAGAGAACGTCCCGTTCGGCATCGGGACGATCATCCGCGGGCTCCATGAACTTCTCATCCCGATCCTTTCCAGACCAGCTGAGGAAGCGAGCTCGAAGCGATTGTCTCTGTCGCAGCACATCGCGCGCGCGGTTGACCACGATCCGCGTGAGCCATGTTTCCAGGGCCGATCTCCGTTCGAATCGTCGAAGATGCATGAATGCCTGGACGAACGTGTCCTGGGTCACCGAGTCCGCCTCCGCGTCGTCGCGCAGAATTGCCCAGGCCACCCTGTAGACGCTCTTCTGATGCCTTCGCACCAGCAACTCGAAGGCAGCATCGTCTCCGGCGAGCGTCTGTTCGATGAGCCGGCCGTCGGGAAGAGCGTGCTCGAGAGTCATCGAAGGCACATTCATCTGACGATCTGGAGGGCGATTCGTTTACAGCCCCCGGGGTGCCCAGTCTCGGGGGGGAGGGGGCCGTAGCTAGTGGACTAGTCTTCCCGGTCCATCCAGAGATCCGTGTATCGCACCGGCGGGGGAACCAGATAGGTCCTCAGAGACCGCACGCGCGGGTTGTGGAGGACGAAAAACCGCTCGTGGAACAGCGTGACCAGCGGCGCCTCGTCCAGAACCATGCGGTTGAGGTCGGAGTAGATGGCCCCGCGACGCTCGATGTCGTTCGTCCGCCTCGCTTCCTCGATCAGCAGGTCGAACTCCTTACGATGATAGAAGACTCCCGTCACGGCCTCCGAGTCGGAGTGGAAGAAGATGTAGAAGAAATTGTCCGAGTCGGGAAAATCGGCGTACCAGTTCCCCGCGAAGAGCGTTCCGTGCCCCTTCTTCGTCCTCTGCCTGCGGATCTCCTCGACCGGGTGGGAGGAGACCGTCACTCGGAATCCCGCTTCGGCGAGATCTTCGATGATCATCGGGATGGTCCCGGAGTTGTTGAACTCATCCGTGTCCCAGGTCCAGTACTGAAGATCGATCCCGTCCCGATGGCCAGCCTTCTCCAGGAGCCGGCGCGCTTCCGCCGCGTCGTGACGAAAACCGCGCAGGCCCGGATCGTGGCCGATGACGCCGGGAGGAAGCAGCGACTCGGCGATGACACCGAGTCCCGAGTAGATTCGCTCGTTGATGCGCTCGCGGTCGATGGCCAGGTTCAGCGCTTTCCGAACCTCGACCCGGTCGAACGGCGGCGAGGACGAATCGAAGGCGAGATACGACGTGTGGAGCTGAACGTTGCTCAGAAGATACGGAGCGTGCCGCGGATCTTCCCGGAGCTGATTGACCATCGACAGCGGGACTCCATGGACGATGTCGAGATCGCCCGCCAGAAACCCTTCCGTCGCATCGCGCGCGCTCTTGTAGTCGAGCCGGAAATTGAGCTCGTCGAGATGGGGCCTCTCGGGATCCCAGTAACGTTCATTTTTCCGCAGCCTGACGATTCGATTCTCGGTCGCCTCTTCGACCACGAAGGGTCCGGCCCCGACGGCATGGAGACGGAACCGGTCGCGATCACGAGTTTCCTCGACCGGAATGACCGCGGACTCGGGCATCGAGAGAAGCAGCACGAAGAACGCGAGAGGCTCGATGAGGCGGATCTCGACGGTGAGATCATCCGTGGCCCGGATTCCGGACGCCTCGCGTGTCCGCCCCTCGATCACATCGGGTGCGCCCTCCACTCCGCGGAAGATCCATTTTCCCGGCGAGTTGGTTTCGGGGAGGATCATCCTGATGATCGAGTCGCGCACCGAAGCGGCGGTCACGGCACGGCCGTTGTGAAACTGCGCCCCCTTCCGAAGGTGGAAGCGGTAGAGAAGTCCCTGCTCGAGTACTTCCCACCGTTCGGCCAGTCCGGTCACGAGCTCGGCTCCCTCACCGAATCGCACCAGCGTGTCGTGAATCGCGTTCTGCATGAAGCCGAGAGCCATGAACTGCGCTTCCGCCGGATCGAGTGTGAGCCGGGTGGGAAGGATCGTCGCCGTGGTGACCGATCCGCCGCCGCGCGGAGAGGGGAGAGTGAACCGCTGAAGCTCCTGACCGAGCAGCGATGATTCATGACGGAGGCTGTTGGCCATTTGATTCAGGTCCGCCACGACGAAGTTGCTCTCGCGCGTCCCATGCTCGATCGATTTCATCGATTGAACGATGGCGGCGCTCTCGGTGCCGAGCACCGCCGTCGACTCGGTCACGTGCGAGACCGCGGTCATGATGTTCTCCATGGCCCGCGAGATCGACCGGCTTCCCGATTCCTGTTCCTCCATGGCCCGCCTGAGATGTCCGGTGTAATCGCGGACGACGGCCGCCTGTTCTCCGAGCTCGCGCGAAGTCGCCGACTGCTGCTGGGTCGCGCTGGCGGTCTGCTGGACCATCTTGGTGACTTCTTCGATGGCCTCCGTGGCCGCCTGGCTCCCCCGGATCTGCTCATCGGTGGCCCGCGCGATCTCCGAGATCGAATGCAGCGAGCGGTCGGTGAGCTCGAGAATTCTCTCCAGCTTCTGTTCGGCCGTCGCGGTCAGCTCTACGCCCACTCCCACCCGGCTCGCGCTGACGTTCATCTGCTCCGCGGCGCTGGCGATTCCTTTCTGCACGTTCCGGACGAGCGTCCGGATCTCTTCGGTCGAAACGGAGGTCCGTTCCGAGAGATCCCGGATCTCGTCGGCTACGACCGCGAATCCCTTTCCTCGCTCCCCGGCCTGCGCCGCGATGATCGCCGCGTTGAGGGCCAGAAGGTTGGTCTGCGCGGTGATCTCATCGATGACACGAATGATCTCGCCGATCTCTTCCGATCGGGAGGCCAGCACGCCGAGCGCCACGGTGGCCTCGCGGACGGACTCCTCGATCTTACGCATCCCGCTGACGGTTCCCTGGACCGCGTCCCGCCCTTCGGTCGCAGCGTCGCGGACATCGCGAGCCATCGCCGAGGATTGTCTGGCGGATCGGCCGATCTCGTTCGTGGTCGCATTCATCTGGACCATCGACGACGCCGTCTCGATTGCGAATGAGGAAAAGCCCTCGGTGTTGCTCGCGACCTGATTGATCGAAGCGATCATCTCCTCGATGGCCGAGGCGGTCTGCTCGACGAACTCCGAGAGGGTGTCCGCGATTTTCCGGACTTCCTCGATCGAGGCCGACATCTCCAGCACGGACGTCGAGGTCTCCTCGGCGTTCACGGCCAGGTTCTCCATGTTGCGGCCCACCTGGGTGATCGACTGGTCGATCTGCGTCGCGGACTGCGCGGTCTTCGCGGTGGACCGCACTTGGGTATCTGCGCTCTGGGCAAGAGAGCGGGCGCGGCGCCCGATCTGATCGCTGACCAGGGTGACGTCCGCCGACAGCTGCGCGAACCGGCTGATCGTCCGCTCGAGGTTCAACACCATGGCGCGGATCTCTCCAGCGATCTCCGGGCTGGATCCCGCTTCGATTTCGCGGCCGCTCACCGCCAGGTCCCCTCGCGTGATGCGGTGGAGAAGGGAGGTCGTGCTGTTCCGTCCAGTCTTGCGCCGATCGGCGAAGAAGATGAGAAGGGCCGCGCAGATTGCCGCCGAGATCACCGCGGCGAGAGCCGTCTTCCAGAGAAGAGCTCCCGAGAGATCCGTGTAGAGGGTGATCTGGATGAAAAAGAGAATGACGAAGACCAGCAGGAGAGGGAGTGCCAGTTGAAGACGGAAGGCCTCTCGATCAGGCCGCATGGCTCACACCCGATCTGCCGCGCGAAACGTGAATCGTTCGTCTGCCGCGGCGCATTTCCGCCGTCCGCTGACGGATCGCGAATTCCGAGAGTGAGCAGAGCGCGCGGTCATATCCCTCGATGTCCGGATGCTACCATAGTCATCGGTCCGCTCTGACCGACACGACATCTTCCTTGAGCGATATTTTCGGCACGCGACGCGCGCAGATTGATGGGCGACTCGAGGAGATCGCTCGCGACGCAGCCATGCCCGAGCCGCTGCGCGAACCCGTGCACGCGGCGCTGCGCTCGGCCGGGAAAAGAGTGCGTGGAATCCTGACCCTCGCAGCAGGGGCGAGCTGCGGGGCGCGGGCTGAAAGCCTTCTCGACGCCGCGGCAGCGTTCGAGATGATTCATACGTCGTCCCTGATCCTCGACGACCTCCCTTCCATGGATGACGCCGAGTTGCGGCGCGGCGAGCCTGCGCTCCACAAGAGATGGGGTGAGGACTCGGCGATCCTCACCGCCGTCGCACTCCTGAACCATGGCTACGGCGTGCTCACGCGCAACCACAGGAGCCTGATGCCGAGGCGGTGGCCGCTGGCCGACCTGATGGAGCGCGTCGTCGCGGCGGTCGGGTGGGATGGCAGCATCGGCGGTGAGGCGGTTGATCTTCACTCCGATTCGCAGCCCCTCGATTTCTCGACTCTCGAATATATTCACTCGCGGAAGACGGGGGCGCTTTTCGTGGCCGCCGCGGCCTGCGGCGCCATGCTCGCCAACGCTCCCTCCTCGTCGGTCGCGGCGATCGAGGCGTATGCAAAGAATCTGGGACTCGCATTTCAGATCGCGGACGACATTCTCGACGCCACCGCCACCGCCGCGGAGCTGGGCAAAGACGTCGGGAAGGATGCCGGGAAACTCACATTCGTGAAGCTTGCGGGGCTGGACGGCGCGCGCCAGCTGAGCCAGGAGCTGATCGCATCGGCCATCGGCGCGATCGGCAGTCTCGGATCACAGGCGAAGCCGCTTCACGACCTGGCGGTCACGCTGCGAGATCGGACCCGCTGAAGATCACGAGACCGCTCGAAATAGGATCGGTGCACCGGGGGTTAGACCCGTCGGCCGAGTGCTTTCGTTGACAGGACGAGGTGCCTCGGCTAACGTGCGCGGCGCTTCGGACGCTGCGTTTCGCCCAGGTAGCTCAGTTGGTAGAGCAGAGGACTGAAAATCCTCGTGTCGGCGGTTCAATTCCGTCCCTGGGCACCATTCCCCCCTCTCTCCTCTCGTTTGACAATCCACCGACGCGAACCGATCATGCATTTGCCGTCGTAGGAGCGATCCTCGCGGCGGCTTGCCAGCCTAATCCCCGGCGCCGGGGAGCGGGGGAACCGGACAAAGTGACGGCTTGCCACCGTCCGGGGTGAATCCGGCGAAAGCCGGTAGGGCTTCCAGCCCGAATCCGACAGCTAACCTCGCAGGCGGCATGGAAGGGCAAGCCGTTCAACAACGCCGCGAAGCGATTCGCGGCGTTTCTCTTTTGACCACGACGCCCGTCCGGGGAGTGCCGGCGCACGCTGTGCGCCGCTACGGGTTTCGCGCGGTGTACAACTCGGAACTGGGAACTCGGAACTGGGAACTCGGCTCCAGCCTGGCGACCCGAAACCGCCTAAAAGGCATGCGGCTATACTGGATCCCGTTGAGCGCTCCCGAGCCCGATCTCGACGCCTTCGAGCAGCGTCTCGGATACCGATTCTCGAACCGGGACTTCCTTCGCCGCGCTCTGACTCACAAGTCGTACTCCCACGAGGCCAAGAGCGCCGCGGTGCTCGACAACGAGACTTATGAGTTCCTTGGAGATTCCGTTCTCGGATTCCTCATCGGCGACATCCTTTTCGAGAAGTTCCCTGCTCAGAATGAAGGCGCGCTCTCGAAGATGAAAGCCTTCCTCGTCAGCTCGACCAGCCTGGCCCGGAAGGCCAGGGACTCGGGGATGGGAGACGTGCTCTACCTCGGAGTCGGGGAAGAGAAGTCGGGAGGAAGAAACAAGGACTCCCTCCTCGCCAATCTGTTCGAGGCCGTGATCGCCGGGATCTATCTCGATGGGGGAGTCGACCCCGTACGAACGCTCATTGAGCGCGCGTTCGAGGATGACCTTCGCGAGCTCGATGAGAACGATCTCCTTTTTCATGATTACAAGACGGCCCTGCAGGAGATCGTGCAGTCGATGGGACAGCCGCTTCCCGAATACTCGGTGATTCAGGAAGTCGGACCGGATCACGACAAGCGATTCATCGTCGCAGTCTCGCTTCCGGGAGGCCAGACCGCTCGAGGGGAGGGATCGTCGAAGAAGGAAGCGCAACAGCAGGCGGCCAAGGAAGCGCTGATCATTCTTCCACCGAGGTCACGTGGCTGAGTCGAGACCCCTCGCAGCGGCGGTTCTCGCGCTCGCCTTTTCGCTCTTGCCCGCGCAGCTCCCCGGTTCTCCGAAACAGGATGACCGCGCGGAGCTCGACCGGCTTCGAACCGAGATCCGGCGCCTGAAAGGACGGCTCGACTCGGTTCGAAAAGAGACCAGAAGCGTCGAGACGGAGCTTCGGGAGCTCGATCTCGAGCTGGCCATCCTCGATCGCGAGCTCGACGCCACGCTGACCGTCCAGGCCGGACTCGATCGGCATCGAGCCGAGATCATCGGACGAGTTGCGTCGTTGAGCGCCGATCTGCAACGGAGAAAGCTGGAGCTCTCCCGCCGCCTCGCCGCACTCTATCGCCTCGGGAATGTCCCTTATCTCCGTCTTCTGCTGGCGCTGGATCCCGGTACGGATCCGCTGCAGGGTGCCTCGATGCTGGCCTATCTGATCGGCAAGGACTCCCGCGCGGTGTCCGAGTTTCAGCGGACCCAGGACCGGCTGGTGCAGGAGGAGGAGAGGCTCAGCGACAAGGAAGCAGAAATCGCCCGGACCCAGGCGCTGGCGGAAGATCGGCGCCAGGCCGCTGCATCGAAGCAGCGCGAAAAGCAGGCCATCCTGGCGAGACTGGAAGCGGAATCCGCCAGCTCGGAACGGAAGCTCGCCGAGCTCGAGGAAAAGGCGAGGCGCCTCGAGCGGCTGTTCACACTTCTGTATCAGCAGAGGGCGCCGGCGATTGCGGGCGCGAAGATCGCAGAGTTCAAGGGGGCGCTGCAGTGGCCGATCGAAGGAAGCGTTTCCGAGGAGTTCGGACGTCACCGGAGTACGCGATTCGGGACGTACGTCGTGAGCAACGGGATCCGGATCACGGCGGAGCCGGGCACCGAAGTGCGCGCGGTCTTCTCGGGAACAGTTCTCTATGCGCAGTGGTTCCGGGGATATGGAAATCTGATCATCGTCGACCATGGTGAGCGGGTTTTTTCGCTTTACGGGAACACGAAGGAATCGACGCTGGCGGTGGGCGACCGAGTCAATGCGGCGCAGGTCATTGCGCGCGTCAGTGAAGATGAAGAAGCCGAATCAGGATCTCTCTACTTCGAGATACGAGAAGACAACCGCCCCGCGAATCCACGCGACTGGTTACGATAGGAACCTCGACGCATGAACAGACGAAAATTCGGTTTTCTCTTTCTCTCGATCAGCCTGATGGTGACCCTCCTGGCTGGTGGACTTTTCGGTCAGGCCGTCGACAAGGACAATCCCTATCGCTACCTCAGTATCTTCACCGAGGTCTTCTCCCTGGTTCGCAGCAATTACGTCGAGGAGGTCGAGTCCGAGAAGCTGATCGCCGGAGCCTTCGACGGGCTCACCAACGCGATCGATGAGTACAGCTACTATGTGCCGCCCGCGCGGATGGCCGCCTATCGTGATTTCGCTGCCCCCGCCTCCACCGGCGTGGGTCTCGCGGTGAGTCGCAGGTTCGGTTACGGATTCGTCGTCACTCCGCTGCAGGGCTCCCCGGGGCAGCTTGCTGGAATCGAGGCCGGAGACTTCATCGAGCAGATCGACGGTCGTCCGACCCAGGAGATGGCGTTGTGGGAGATCCGGTCGGCGCTCCAGGGTGAGCCTGGCAGCACCGTCGATCTTGTCATTCTCAGAGGGGCGATGAACAAGCGCGAGACCATCAGAATCGAGCGCAAGGCTTTCGTACTTCCGGCAGTGACCTTCGCGATGCGCGAGGGAGTCGGCTACCTCCGGATTCCCTTCTTCTCCGAACAGACTCCCGGCCAGCTCCGTGAGGCGCTGGGACAGGCTGCCGCTTCGGCCAATGGAAAGCTGATCATCGACGTTCGCGGAAACGCCGACGCGTCGATCGCCCACGCCATCGAGTCCGCGGATCTTCTTCTCTCCAGCGGAACGATCACCAGTCTGGCCGGCCGGAGAGTGGAGGCCAAAACCTGGACCGCCGATCCCGAAGCGCTCTTCACCGGCGACATCGTCGTCCTCGCTGACAGCACCTCTTCTTCTGCGGCCGAGATCTTCGCCGCCGCGCTGCGCGACAACGACCGCGCCACGGTCGTCGGAACGCGCACCTACGGGAAGGCCGTCGAACAGAAGTTCGTGAAGCTTCCGAGCGGCGGCGCTCTGATGGTCACGGTTGGCGATTACTCGACACCGGACGATCAGGAGATCCGCGCGGAGGGAGTCCGGCCCGACGTGATCGTCGATCTCACGCCGCTGGCAATCCGCTCCCAGGATGAGGTAGACATCGAGCTGCCGGACCTGATTCTCGAGAAGGGAATCGAGATCCTCAAGGCCGGCGTCGCGGAGAAACAGGCGGCGTGATCCGGCGGGGGGAGGAACAGGATCCCGCTGCCCGATCAAACCGCCCGCCGTTTCGCCTTCTCGCCTGGACTCTGGCGCTCCCCCTTGCCGTCTTCCTGATCTACCTGATCGCGGAGAGAGTGGCGGCGCCGCAAGCTCCAGTCACGCCCCCGCCTCGCACTTCCAGTCCGGTTCCTCCTTCTCCGGAGCCGAAAATCGCCGCGACCCTTCCCGAGGCGAACAAGCCGGCGAGCCGGGGGCGGATCGTTCTGATCCTCGATGATTTCGGCTACGACCGCGCGGCGCCCGCAATCGCCGCCGAGCTGGGCGCTCCCATCAGCTTCGCGGTGATCCCCGGTACCCCCCACGCCGTCGAGGCGGCGAATTTCGCGGCCTCGCGCGGTTTCGAGGTTCTCTGCCACCTTCCGCTCGAACCGGAGGGATATCCGGGGGTATCGCCCGGAGGCAACGCGATTCTGCTCAGCATGAGTGATGCGGAAATTCGAGAGCGAACCGCGGAGATGTTGAGGATGGTTCCCCATGCGCGGGGCTTGAACAACCATATGGGATCCGCGGCAACGGCGGACTCGCGCGTGATGGGAAGCGTTCTCGCGGTCGCTCGCGACCAGGGCCTCTTCTTCATCGATTCCCGCACGACCGGGCGCTCGGTGTCGGAAGCGCTCGCGCGCAAGCTCGGGATCAGAGCGGCGTCGCGCGACGTCTTCCTCGACGACGATCGCAGCGAGGCAGCAATCCGCCGCCAGATCGCCGAGCTTTGCCGCGTCGCGGACAGGGGAGAGATCGCCATCGGCATCGGTCACCCCCACCGGTCGACCCTCAAAGTTCTCGGGGAGGAGATTCCGCGGCTTCGCGCCGCGGGGTACGACTTTCTGCGCGCAAGCGAAGCAGTCTGGTAACCTCCGCGATCGCGTGCTCCTCGCCCTCTTTCTGCTCGAGCTCGCGGCGGGAACTCTCGCGTTCCTGCCGCTCGTCGGCCGGCGTAACTCAGGGGTCAAGTTCTATCGCTTGATCATCCTCTTCTCCTTGTCCCTCGCCGCGCTCGCGGGGATCTCACATGCGCTTGCCGGACGCCGGGATCTGGCGATGGCCGACGGGGCGCTGGCGATCTCCTGTATCGCCTGGTTCATCGTTCTCCGCTATCCCAAGCGGCTGGTCCATCGCCTGGCGGCCATCGCGGTCGGCGTTTGCGTCATCGTCATCCCGGTGGTGGCCTGGCACGAGGCGATCCGCCCCGCGTCGGTTCTATGGAGCATCGCGGGAGCCATGACGGGTGCCGCGTTGCTGGGCAGCGTCAATCTGGCCATGCTCCTCGGGCACTGGTATCTGGTGGTGAGAGGGATGGCCATCGAGCCTCTCCTGCGACTGGTCACGGCGTTGATCGCCTCGAGCGTGGCCCGGCTCCTGGTCACGCTGGCGGCCATCGCGCTGCTGGCTGCAGACGGCTGGGGGTTCGACACGCCCCTTCATGACCTCTTCGTGAGAGACGGTCTCTTCTTCTGGATGCGGGTGGGGTGGGGCCTTCTCTTTCCCCTGGCCCTCTGGCCGATGGTTCATGGAACCGCGAAGATCCGCTCGACCATGGCGGCAACCGGCATTCTCTATGTCGACGTCGTGGGGATCGTGATCGGAGAGCTGCTGGCGGTGAATCTCGCACTCAGCGCGAGGCTTCCGGTCTGACCCTCTCTGAATGCCGGGTGTCGGCGCACGCCGTGCGCCGCGACCTCAAGCCCGCTCGTGGCCTTCTTCCGCTCCCGGTGGCGCCGCGCCGTAGACATGGCGGTCATGCGTGAGGAGATCGAACGGCCGGTGTTCCGGATTCAGCGGAAAGCCCCGATGAACGGTGCGGCATGCATAGCAGACCGTGACGTCTCCGAGGTAACGGTAGAGCGCGTAATCGAGGATGGTGACGGCGAGCAGGCTCAGCCCCCACGTCCAGGGGACGAAAATGGCGCCGACGACCACCAGGGCGATCCCGGTGGAGCGGTTGAAGTCCTTCTGGATGTAAAGCTCGCGCTCGCCACAGATCCCGCACTGAGCAACTGGAGTGTCGGGTTCAGGGAAGACGACCGGAACCTCGGTTCCGCATTCGCAAATGGTCGCGTCGTCGCGACGCGCTTCCACGCGGGATTCGCAGCGGGAACAGAGATAGTGGATACCGGCCATGGTTTCGACAATCGTAACAGGAGGGGGCGATGGAGTCCCGTCGGTTCGCAGGGCTTAGGGTGCCGAAATGCGCCGCCGCAGGCCCTTGTTTCCAGCGTCGTGATCAGACCTCTCCGGCCGTTCATCGCGGCAGCTCTTCTCCTTTTCGCCTCGTCCGCGGCCTTCGCCGAGATCATGCCGGTCTCGGAGATCCGCAAAGGGATGAAGGGCTACGGCCTGACGATCTTCGAAGGCACGGAGATCCAGAAGTTCGATGTCGAGATCCTCGGAGTACTCTCGAAAATGGGGCCGGGTCAGGATCTGATTCTCGGCCGGGTCGATCATGAGGTGGTCAATCACTCCGGAATCATCGCCGGAATGAGTGGCTCGCCCGTGTTCATCGACGGGAAGTTGATCGGAGCTCTCGCCTACTCGTGGCAGTTCGCGAAGGATCCCGTCGCCGGCATCACCCCCATTCAGGAAATGCTCGATCTGGAGCGTAGCGGCGGTTCGAAGGTCCGGGGAGCGATGAGCCCCGTCAGCTCCGCTTCTTTCATCGCCAACATGCTCGACCCGAAGCCGGAAACGCTCCAGGCGATGTTCGAAGCGTTTCGTCCCGCGCCCGTGGCATCAGGAGCACTCCCGGTCTCGATCCCCGTTTCCTTCTCTAATTTCTCATCGGACACGCTGGAGCGCTTCGGCTCTCTGTTCGAGGCAGGCGGGTTCCTCCCCGTTCCCGCCGGATCCACGGCGGGCGGAGCGAGCAAGGTCGAAAACCGGGCCACTCCGTTCAAGCCGGGAGACGCCATCGGAGCCGTGCTCCTTCAGGGGGACTTTTCGGTGGCCGCGACCGGCACCGTGACCCATGTCGATGGAAACAAGATCTGGGCGTTCGGTCACCCGTTCCTCGACATGGGAGCCATCGATTTCCCGATGGCGACCTCGGAAGTGATCGCGGTCCTTCCCAGCCTTGCCCGATCCTTCAAGTTCTCGAATACCGGCGAAGTCGTCGGCGCCCTCCGGCAGGACCGTTCGCCCGGAATTCTCGGGTATGTCGGAGAGACCTCGCCGATGATTCCGGTCAAGCTGACGATCGAGGGATCGCGCGGC
The DNA here is from genome assembly GCA_035525215.1 of Thermoanaerobaculia bacterium. Classification (GTDB taxonomy): domain Bacteria; phylum Acidobacteriota; class Thermoanaerobaculia; order Gp7-AA8; family Gp7-AA8; genus DATLEY01. The sequence goes on from DATLEY010000119.1 coordinate 47,223, forward strand.
GAGGAAGTCTATGAGTTCGAGCTCGCGCGGCATCCCATGCTCTCGCCGCTCCTGTTGGCGATGGTCGCCGACAGCGTCGTGGCCGTGGGGCAGAGAGCCGCCGGCGAGCGGACGATCGTTCTCGAGTCCGAGATCGACGTCGAGGGGTTCGATGAGCCGGTGCGCGTTCGCGATGGCTGGGCGGGATCGGAAGCGAGACAGGCCATCCCGGTCTACCTCGCGATCCTCTCGAGCTACCTTCTCTCGAATGAGTTCACGGACGCGCCGATTCACGAGATCCGCGTGCGGCTTCGTCATGAAGACGATCTGAGGATGGCCCGGATCATCCAGGCGAGCGTCATACCTCCGGCGGATGGTGTGATCAGCCCAGGAGACACCATCGGCGTCCGGGCGCTGCTCAAACCGTTCCGGGGCGAAGCGTTCAGCGAGACGTTCGAGGTGAAGGTGCCGGACACGGCCAGCGTGGGGAACGCCTACATATTCGTGGGCAGCGGACGGATGGCCAACCGGCTCGACTTCTCGCTGGTCCCACCGAACCCTCACTCTCTGAAGCAGATGGTGGATGTCATCGAGAGGCTTCGATCCTCGACTGACCTGACAGTCGGCTTTTACGAGCAGAACGACGGAGCGGTCAGCGCGGGTGTCTATCACCCCAACCTGCCACCGTCCGTTCAGGCCATCGTCGCCGCGGATTCGACGAACTCGAGCTCATTGCGAGTCAAAGTACACGGTCCGGTCAAGGAATCCAGAGCACTCGATTACATCGTCGACGGCGCGGTTCGCGTCGACTTGCAGATCCGTCCTGCGCTCTGAAACAGTCGTTCCGCCCCAAATCCAGTTTTTTCGAAGGAAGTGTGATGCGCGTTATCCATGCGATTCTGCTCAGCTCGCTGTTGGTCCCCCTGGTAGCCGATGCAGCGAAGCCGGAGTTCTGGAAGATCCGATCAGCGGATGAGTGGCTGGCAGGAGAGAGTGAAGGTCTTGCGGTCGGCGCACGCGGTCAGCTGCTGCCGGGGCCCTCGCTGAATCGAATCGCCCGTCTCGAAGACCCCTTCGTTCTGTCGCAGACCAGCGACCGGTCGGGCCGCCGTTTCATCGGGACCGGCAACGAGGGGAAGGTCTATCGGATCGATGGCGAGGCTCAGAAACTTCTCTACACGGCCCCGGAGTCGGAAGTTTACGCAATCGCTCTCCATGGGAATTCGCTTCTCGTCGGAACATCGCCCTACGGCAAGATCTATCGAGTCGATCCGGACAGTGGATCGGCCTCGGTTTTCTTCGATCCTGAGGAAACGTACATCTGGAGTCTCGTGTCGATGCCCGATGGCTCCGTCGTTGCGGGCACCGGAACGGAGGGCCGTATCTGGAAGATCTCCGCCTGGGGAGAAGGAGCCGTTCTTTTCGACGCGCCCGAGGCTCACATCCGTTCGATCGCGCAGGCCAATGGCAGGCTGATCGCCGGCGGGGCAGGCGAAGGACGGATCTACGAGATCGATCCATCGGGGAAGGGGAGGGCTCTCTTCGACTCGAATCTCACCGAGATCTCATCCATCTGGATCGATACGGATGGGACGGGGTGGGCTGCGGCGGTCTCGAGCGTTCTACCTCCCGCTGCCCCCCCAAAGCCGGAACCGGCGAAACAGCCTCCGGCCCCGCAGGATCCCGCCGCGCCGGCAGCCGCTCCTCCTCCTCCTCCTCCTCCCGTCGTGACCGCTGAGGTTTCATTCTCATTCGAGCAGCCTGGCACGGGTGCGGCCGGCGGGAGCTCTGAGCTCTACCGCATCGAAAACGATGGATTCGTTCAGTCCGTCCGCAAATTCGAGAGGGAAATGATCTACGCGCTGGCGGGCGCCCCGGACGGCTCGCTGCTGATCGGAACGGGACCGCTGGGGCGCATCTACCGGCTTCGCGACGGCGAGCTCGCGCTTCTGACTTCCCTGCCGGAGAAGCAAGTCGTGTCCCTCAGGTCAGAAGGGACGGATCTCGTTGCGACGACCACGAACGCGGGGGCCGTTTATCGCCTGACCGGCGGAAATGCTGGAGCGATCGAGTACCGCTCAACGGTCAAGGATGCGGGGCGTTACTCGCGTTTCGGTCAGTTCATCCTCGAAGGAAAAAGAACGGACGGCGTGAAAAGCTACTTTCGGAGCGGAAACACCAGCTCTCCCGATTCCACGTGGAGCGACTGGGTTCTCTCTTCCGATCCGCGCAGGACGATCAGCGCCCCCCCCGCGCGTTACCTTCAATGGAAGCTGACGGCGGACTCACTTCCCGCGGATTTCGTGATCGATTCGATGAGCGCTGCGTACCTGAACCGGAACGTGGCGCCGGTCGTCGAGAATCTCACCGTGGCGGAGCCCGGCGTCGTCTTCGTCAGCGGGGCTTTTCCTTCGTCCCCGCAGGTACTCGAGGCGACCAACCCCGATGAGTACGGAATCTTCTCCAGTCTCGACAACCCTGCCAATCGAAACGAGCAGGGTAAGCGTCTTTTCAGGAAGGGATACCGCACCATTTCATGGAAGGCGAGCGATCCGAATGGAGATCCCCTGCGATCGTCGGTTTACTTTCGCGCGAAAGGAACCACGCCGTGGCTGCGACTCCGCGAGAATCTGGAAGAGAATCAGTTGAATTTCGATACTTCGCAGCTCCCTGATGGCATCTACGAAGTCCGCGTCGTGGTGACCGACGAGATGGAGAACCCCGAAGAGCCCCTGACCGCTACACGCGAGGGGGTGGAATTCACGGTCGACAATACGCCTCCGGTGATTCGAACGACCCGACAGGGTGGGGAGATCGTCGTCGTCGTCGAAGACGCGGCCTCTCCCCTGATTCGCGCCGAGTACGCGATCGACGCTGAAAAATGGAACAGGGTGAGCCCCGTGGACGGGATGACCGACTCACTTCGCGAGGAGTTTCGTTTTCAGAGCTCGGAGGTCGAGGGGCGGTTCGCGATGATCCGGGTGGTCGACTCATCGTGGAACGTGGCCACGGCCACGATCGCGCCCTGATCCGTCATCCGCCCCTATAATGGCGTGGACGGCCGGACATCGGTCCGCTGTCATGCGGGCGAACGATGACGGTAACTCGTAAGCGCAAGTGGGGAATCGCGGGGTTCGTACTGCTCGCGTGCCTCGCCTGCCACACCGAGCGGCCCGCCGACATCCCGGCTCCTCAATCGGTCGTTCCAGTCGAGGGAGGGCGGCTGGTGCGCCGTCTCGAGGGCGATGTCTCGACCCTGAACTACGTCAAGCATTCCACCACACCCGAGAAACTGGTCCTTTCCTACATCCATGACCCTCTGGTCGGCTTCGATCAGAATCTCGAGGTCATTCCGGGGCTGGCCAGGTCCTGGACGGTGTCGGACGACCGTCTCACCTGGACGTTCGAGCTCGAGCCGGCGGCCACCTTCAGTGATGGTAAAAAGGTCACGGCGGCGGACGTCGTATTCACGCTCGGAAAAATTATCGATCCGAAGTCTCAGTCCATCCAACTCGCCGGCATGTTCGAGGCACTCGATCCATCGCGGACTCGCGCCGTCGACGAGGATACGGTCGAAGTGGCCTTTACGGAGGCGCGCCCCGCTCAGCTCATGGCATTCAACATGGCCGTGCTTCCCGCTCACGTTTACTCCCGGGGCAACTTCGCCACGGACCACGATCAGACAGCGGTTGGTTCCGGTCCCTATGTCTTCGTCCGGCGAGAGCCTGGAAGAGAGATCCTTCTGGAGAGACGTGAAGACTACTGGCGGGCGCGCCCTCCCATCCATTCGATCCTCTTCCGGATCATCGAGGATCGGAATCAGGCATGGAACGCTCTGCGAACGGGAGAGATCGACGAGAGCGCAGTGTTGACCGATCACTGGCTGGCGGCCGCGCGCGATCCCTCGATGGCTCCCGGAATCGAGTTTCACCGTTTTTACGAGCTCGGATACAACTTCATGCCATGGAACACGCGTGATCCGCAGCTTTCGGATCCCCGCGTTCGGCGCGCCCTGACCATGGCTCTGGACCGGGGACTTCTGATCGAACGGCTCTACTACGGAACTGCCCGGATCACGACGGGCCCCTTCACACCGAACCACTGGGCGTTCGATCCCGCCGTGCGTCCGATCGAGTTCGATCCCGCCGGAGCGCGGCGGCTCATCGAAGAGGCAGGGTGGAGGGATTCCGGCTCCGATGGGCTTCTCGACCGTGACGGGAAGCCTTTCGAGATCGAGATGCTCCTCATCGCCGGAGACGGCGGAAGCGCGAATCAGGCGCAGGTCTTCCAGGAAGAGCTGGCTCGCATCGGGATCCGGCTGAATATCAATCGAATCGATGCGGCGACGCTTTTCAGCCGTGTACTCGCCGGTGATTTCCAGACGACCATCCTGGCATGGTCGATCGATCTCGATCCCGATCTCTTCTCGCTATTTCATTCATCGCAGTTCCCTCCGAACGGGCAGAACTTTGTGTTTTATTCGAACCCGGAGGCGGACCGGCTGATCGAAGAGGGGCGGCGCGAGTTCGACGAAGCCCGCCGCCGGGACATCTATCGCGAGCTTCATCGCATTCTGGCCGAGGATCAACCCTACACCTGGATGGTGCAGGTATCGACGAAATGGGGCGTCAGCGAAAGGCTGCGCAACGTGCAGGAAGCCGAGGGTTTCGGCCTGTTCGGATGGGAGCCGGGACCGCTTCAATGGTGGATCGCCCCTGACACACAGCGGTTCGAGCGCACGCAGACTCAGCCGTGATGCGTGGTTATCTGACCCGGCGGCTCGCCTCGATGGCCGTGAGCCTGGTCGGAATCACGGTCGTCGTCTTCCTTCTGCTGATCCAGGCGCCGGGAGACCCCGTCACCATCCGGACGGGGATTCAGCGGCAGGTTCCCGAAGCCGTGCTCCAGGAAATCCGCCGCGATCTCGGTCTCGATCTCCCGCTGCCTGCTCAATACTTTCGCTGGCTCAGTCGCGTAGCGCGCCTGGATCTCGGGACCTCGATCGCTCATCGGCGGCCGGTCACGAACGTTGCCATGGAGAAGGTGCCGGCGACGCTCCTGCTGAACGGCCTTGCTCTCTTCCTCGCTCTCATCATCGCAATTCCCCTCGGTGTTCTCTCGGCTTCGTGGCCAGGATCGTGGTTCGACCGCCTGTCGGGCGGTGCTCTCTTCGCGCTCTATTCAATGCCGACGTTCTGGGTCGCGTTGATTCTGATCGAAGTGTTCGCGATCCGGCTGGAAGTACTCCCTTTGTTCGGAATGGAATCCGCCCGAGCGGAGACCTGGGGGCCGGGCGCGCGATTCATTGACCGGCTTTTTCATCTCGTTCTTCCGGTGACGGCGCTCGCCTACGCGCAGCTGGCGTTCTTCGCCCGGTTCGTCCGATCATCGGTGCGGGAGGTACTCTCGGCCGATTACATCCTGACCGCCCGGGCCAAGGGCGCTGGCCCCCGGCGTGTGCTGTGGGCGCACGCCGGCAGGAATGCCCTGCTTCCCCTGATCTCGCTCGCCGGGCTGATGGTTCCCTGGATCATTTCCGGAAGCGTGATCGTCGAGCAGATCTTTCAATGGGATGGGATTGGCCGGCTCTTCTTCTCCGCCGTTCTGACCCGAGACTATCCGCTGGTCATGGGACTCACGCTCATCGTGGCCCTGATCACCATGGCAGGATCTCTGGCCGCGGACCTCGTTTACTCCGCTGCTGATCCTCGAGTCAGACTGGGGAGCGGCCAGTGAACAGGGGATCGATTGGAAGACGCCTAGGGGGAACGGTCATCCTGTTTCTCGTTCTGGTCGCACTCCTGTCGCCTCTCCTGGCCACGGACCGGCCACTGGTGGCACGGCGTGGCGATCGACTGGTCTTCCCGGCCTTTTCCGCCTGGCCCGCCGCGATGCTCGATCGGTGGACGACTCCCGCTCCTGTCGACAAGGTGATCCTCAGAGCGCCGGTCCCTCATTCGCCCAGCAGAACGAATCTTCGCGCTCGCCTGACCGGGCCCGGCGCGGAACATCCGCTCGGCACCGACGAGCTTGGCCGCGACCTCCTTTCCCGTCTGATTCACGGAACGAGAGTCTCCTTGGGAGTCGGTTTTGCAGCCGCCGCATTCTCGTTCCTCATCGGCGTGCTCCTTGGAGGCATCGCCGGTTTCTTCGGAGGATGGATCGACCTCGTCCTTGGCCGCCTGATCGACGTCTTCCTCGCCTTCCCTTTTCTCGTCCTGCTTCTGGCGATCGTCTCCGTGCTTCAGCCGGGAGTGGGGACGATCATTCTTGCGCTGGCCCTGACGTCATGGACCGCGGAAGCCCGTCTCGTGCGGGGGGAAATTCTCCGAGTCCGTGAGACCGACTATGCGATGGCCGCTCGCGCAACCGGCGCGCCAGAGGGCCGGATTCTCTTTCGTCACCTGATCCCGAACGCTCTCGCTCCCGTGCTGGTCACCGCGAGCTTCGGAGTCGGTGGGGCAATTCTCGCGGAATCCGCCATTTCCTTCCTGGGATTCGGAATCCCACTCCCATTGGCCTCCTGGGGGACGATTCTCTCCTCTGCGGACGACTATCTGCGAGAAGCGTGGTGGCTCGCGGTATTTCCAGGACTCGCGATCTTTCTCGTGGTGGCGGCCTGCAATCTTCTCGGAGAAGGAATGCGCGATCTTCTGGATCCGCGGGAGACCCGACAGTCAGCGTGACGCCGGCGCGCCGAGCCGGCGGGCCAGTCGTTCCAGCACCTGAGGAGGCACCAGGCTGCTCACATCGCCGCCCAGCCGGAAGACTTCCTTGACCAGGCGGGAGGAAACGAACGTGTACTCGACGGCGGGCATCATGAAGATGGTTTCCGTGTCGGGCGCCAGCTCGCGGTTCATCAGAGCCATTTGAAACTCGTACTCGAAATCGGAGACAGCCCTGAGGCCTCGCACGACGACATTGGCCTCCACGCGGCGAACGAAATTCACCAGGAGCCCCGAAAAGGACCGGACCTCCACCTGCGGCAGATCGCGGGTGACCGCGCGAATGGTTTCGATCCGTTCAGCCACCGGGAAAAGAGGTTCCTTGCCCTCGTTCTCGAGAATCGCCACGATCACGCGATCGAAGAGACGCGTCCCGCGCCGGATGAGATCGAGGTGACCATTGGTGATCGGATCAAAGGATCCCGGGTAAACCGCCGTTCGCATGAAATGAATGGTAGCAGCCTTCCCAGTTTCCAGTTTCCAGTTGAGGGGCAGCCAGTGTACCGCCGGCCTCCGGCCGGTCGCCATACACGTGCAGGCTCGCGCGGATCCAGAGTACCGCCGGCCTCTAACCGGTCGCGATGACAGTTCCCAGTTGCCAGTTCCGAGTTCCCAGTTGAGCGACAGCCGGGGCCAGAGTACCGCCGGCCTCCGGCCGGTCGCCATGCACGTGCAGGCTCACGCGGGGCCAAAGTACCGCCGGCCTCCGGCCGGTCGCGATGACAGTTCCCAGTTGCCAGTTCCGAGTTCCCGGTTGAGCGACAGCCGGGTCCAGAGTACCGCCGGCCTCTGGCCGGTCGCCATGAACGCGCAGGCTCACGCGGATCCAGAGTACCGCCGGCCTCCGGCCGGTCGCCACGAACGCGCAGGCTCACGCGCGGTTCTTCGTGTGATGAACCGAAAAGCCAGCGCGCTTCGCGCGCCAGCCGGCTGAAAGCCGGCGCCACAGGGGCGGCCGTGAGCCGGCGGCTGGGGAAGAAAGGCGCATGCCGGCGGTGAGCCGGCATGCGCGCGTGAGTCTACTGACCCGGGATGTAGGTCGGGTCCTGGGTCTTGTTGTCGATGGC
>DATLEY010000127.1:0-4652 GCA_035525215.1 Thermoanaerobaculia bacterium
AGGCGCGCGGACTGACCAATCCCGGGATGGTCGTCGGAACGGCGGGCTACATGTCGCCGGAACAGGTGCGCGCCGAGCCGGTCGATCATCGCTCCGACATCTTTTCTCTCGGCGTGATCCTCTACGAGATGCTGACCGGAATCCAGCCCTTCCGGCGCAGCTCCTCGATCGAGACGATGAACGCGGTGCTCCACGACGATGCTCCCGTGGTCGACGACCTCGATGACGGCATCGCGAGGATCATCCAGCATGCGATGGAGAAAAATCCGGCCGACCGCTTTCAGGGGGTCAAGGACTTCGCCTTCGCGCTGCAGACCCTCAGTGGCACCAGCGAGCGGCGCGCCATCGTCTCGCTGAAAGGGTCGAAGGAGCAGAACCTTCCTTCCTATCGCCGCATCACCTTCCGCCGCGGCTTCATCATGAGCGCGCGCTTCGCTCCCGACGGGTCCGTCGTCTACGGCGCTGCGTGGGAAGACAATCCTCTGGAGCTCTTCTCTTCATTTCAGACAGGACCGGAATCGCGTCCCCTCGGGATGAAGGAAGCCGACGTGCTCTCGGTCTCCTCGTCGGGGGAGCTCGCCGTCTCGCTGGGGCGACGTTACATCGGCGTGGGATTCGCGACGACCGGGACGCTCGCGCGCGTCCCCCTGGGGGGAGGCGCGCCACGGCGGGTCTGCGAGGACGTGCAGGAGGGGCAGTGGACGAGGGATGGGAAGAATTTCATCATCATCCGGAGCGTCGACGGCTGGTACCGCATCGAGTCGCCGATTGGAAACGTGATCTACAAGACGCCGCAATGGATCAGCCGGGTGAGCTTTTCTCCGAACGAAGAGCTGATCGCGTTCATGCTGCATCCGGTATGGGGTGATGACGCCGGGCTGGTGGTCGTGATCGATCGCCAGGGAGCGGAGCGAGTTCGCGGCGACATGTTCTTCAGCAGCTCCGGACTGGCGTGGACCCCCGACGGGCAGGAGGTCTGGTTCGCCGGCGAGCTGACCGCGCGAGGACGGGATCTGATGAGCCTCGATCTCGCGGGAAAACTGCGGGCCGTGCTTCCTGCACCGGGGCGGCTGACTCTTCACGACATCGCTGCGGACGGGCGTGTGCTGCTGGCCACGGAGGCTGCGCGTCGCGAGGCGGTCGTCGTTCAGATGGGTGAGGCGCAGGAGCGAAATCTTTCCTGGTTCGACTGGTCGCGCCTCTCGGGACTGAGCCGGGACGGCAGTTTCATCGTGTTCGAAGAACAGGCCTCAGCGGTGCAGGGGACAAATACCGTTTTTCTGCGCTACACGGACGGCGCTCCGGCCATCCGGATGGCTGAAGGTCGTGCGCGCGGCAATCCCATCTCGGCGGACGGACAGTGGCTGGCCATCGTGACGGGAAATCCTCCCGAGTTCCAGATTCTCCCCGTCGGCGCCGGCGATTCGCGCACGGTGCCGTGCGACCTCGCGGAGATCACGGGCTGGCAGTTCTTCCCCGACGGGCAGCGGCTGCTCGTCCTCGGAAACCACGCCGGCTCGCCGAAGCAACTCTTCGAGCTCCCCTTCGATGGCGACGGCAGGGCGAAACCTCTTCCGAGCACTTCAACTCGCTCGGGGCTCGCCGGAGGCTTCGCTCTGTCACACGACGGAACGACGATCGCGGCTGGCATCGATCAGAAGCTCATGCTGCTGCCGACCGAAGGGGCGGAGGGACGGCCGCTTCCGGGAGGCAAGGTCGGTGATATTCCGATCGAATGGACCGAAGACAGCAAGGGTCTGTTCGTCCTGGAACGGACTCACAACGGGGTGCGCATCATGCGCCTGGACGTTTCGAGCGGGGAGCGGCGTGAATGGGCCACGATCCGGCCGGGTGACCCGGCCGGCATCCTCGACGTCATGCCCGTCCATATCACCCCGGACGGCCAGACCTACGCGTACGGTTTCCGGCGGTTCCTTTCGGATCTCTTCATCGCCACCTCGCTCACGTAGCGCAGGCGCGTCGCGAAAGCGTACGAGCAGCGGGTGGCGGCCGGAGGGACGGAGTGATGCAGTGCTCTGCTACCATCGTCGTCTCTTATGAGCGATCGGCGGGGGTCTTGCGGGCCGGAGGAGAACACCGAGCTCCGAGAGCTTCCTGAATCCGGCCATCTGTCCGCTCCACGCTTCGCCACCGGCGAGCGGGTCGCGGAGCGCTATCGCATCGTGGCCCCTCTCGGCCGCGGGGGAATGGGAGAGGTGTTCCGGGCGGAGGACCTCCGGCTCGGCCAGAACGTTGCGCTGAAGTTCCTCCCTGCCGGCACCCGTTCCGATGACCAGTTGATGGCGCGGCTCCTCTCCGAGGTGAAAATCGGGCGGGAAGTCTCTCATCCGAACGTGTGCCGCATCTACGACCTGGTGGAAGGGGAAAGGGAGAGCTTCGTCGCCATGGAGCTCATCCAGGGAGAAGACCTCGCTTCCCTTCTCCGGCGTATTGGACGCCTCCCGCTCGACAAGGGGCTCGTTCTCTCTCACCAGATTGCCGCGGGTCTCGCCGCGGCACATGACCGCGGTGTGGTTCACCGCGATCTGAAACCGGCGAACATCATGATCGACGACCGTGGCGTCGCGCGGATCACCGACTTCGGCCTGGCCATCGCGACTGCTGCAGCGGAAGGGGGAATCGTGGGCACCCCTTCGTACATGGCGCCCGAGCAGCTCGAGGGACGTCCCGTCACGCTGCAGAGCGATCTCTACGCTCTCGGTCTCGTGCTGTTCGAGCTCTTCACCGGGCGTCGCGTCTACGAGTCATCGAACATCGCGGAGTTGAAGCGATTTCACCGCAATCCCCCCCCGCACGTGCGCGCGTTCGTTCCCGAGACCGATCCGGAGATCGAGCGAGCGGTTCTGGCCTGTCTCGCGCTCGACCCCGCCGGCCGCCCGAAATCGGCGCGTCGCGTGGCGGAGATGCTTCCTCCTCTCGAGACGGCGATTGCGACCGATCGCTCCGACTCGCGCACCCCGCCGCGGCGCTCGACTTCCAGTGAATCGCGATCACGCCAGACGTCGATCGCCGTCCTGCCGTTCGAGAATCTCGGTCAGGGGGGTGAAGACGACGACTTCGCCATCGGACTGGCCGAAGAGATCATCGGAGATCTCGGGAAAATCCGCTCTCTTCGCGTGATTTCCCGCGGTTCGGTGATGCGCTTTCGCGGCGCGCAGGAAATCCGCCCGGTCGCGCGCGAGCTCAACGTCCGTTACGTGCTGACCGGAAGTCTGAGAAGAGCGGCGGAGCAGATCCGCATTACCACGGCCCTCATCGACGGTGAGGACGAGACCCTGGTCTGGTCCGACAAGTTTCGCGGCTCGCTCGACGACATTTTCGACATCCAGGAGACGATCGCGCGAAGCATCACCTCGCAGCTCGAGGTGCGACTGACCACCGAGGACATGGAGCGGATCGCCGAGAGACCGATCGAGGATGCCCGCGTTTTCGAGACTTACGTCAGGGCGAGGGCTCGGCTGTGGCGATACGACGAGCCGGCTCTCGAGAGCGCGATCCGTGATCTGAAGGAAGCGCTCACCTTATTTCCGGAGAATCCGCTTCTCCTGGCGACGCTGGCCATGGCTTACTGGCAGTTTTTCAACAGCGGGCTTCGCCCGGATCCGGAATACCTGGAAGAGGCCGAGCGGATTGCCGGCGCTCTGGCTTCGACCGCGGCCGGCGCGGTCCATGCCGACAGGATCCTTGGTCTCGTCGCGTTTTCGAAGGGTGAGGTCACCTCCGGCATTGCGAAGCTCCGTAAAGCCCTCGCCTCGGAGCCGAATGATCCGGACATGTTGCTCTGGATCGTCGTCGTCGGAGCCTTCTGCGGGGTCGCCGACCTGGTCCGGCCGCTGGCCGACCGGCTTCTCGAGATCGATCCGCTCGGAACCGAGTCGTTGATGGCTCCGATCGCCGTGGCATGGATGGAAGGGGAGTCCGATCGCGCGGTCGAGCTCACGCGGAAGGGACGGGATCGCTCGCCCGAGAGCGAGCTCTTTCAGGTGTTCCTTTGGCTGATCCTCGCTCAGACCGGAAGGGACGAGGAAGCCGGGATGGTCGCGGAGCTTCTGCCGAAGGCCGGGAATTCATTCTATGCGAACCTGGGAAGATTTCTGAATGCGTCCATGGAAGGACGTCGGACGGATGCGCTCGCGCTTCTTCCCCAGCTGGAGCCCGCTGCACGCCAGGACATCGAGTATCCGATTCATCTCGGTGAAGGCCTCGCCATGCTGGGCGAGCGGGAGCGGGCGCTCGACTGGATCGAGGTCGGCGTTGGGCGGGGATACGGCGCATGGAAGCATCTCTCGATTCACAACCGCTTTCTGGCCGCACTCCGCGGCGAGCCCCGTTTTCAGGAAATCGTCGAGCGTGCGCGCCAGAATAGCGACACTGTTCGAGCGACCTTCGGCGCCCTCTGAACGAGGTCATGCCCGTCCAGATCACCCCGAGACGGCCAGACTTACGCGTACGGCTTCGGGCGATTCCTTTCGGATCTCTTCATCGCCACCTCGCTCACGTAGCCGTTGGGGCGGTGAGCGGCGAGGTACAGGCGGAGCACCGGCTCGCTGCCAGGGGAACGGGAGTCAGGCACTGCGGGCAGAGCTTCATGTTCGGCGTGTCGGCCTCCGGCTCGCTCCGCATCCGGTTGA
>DATLEY010000144.1:0-15440 GCA_035525215.1 Thermoanaerobaculia bacterium
TCGAGCCGGGTCGCCGGATCGGCAATTACGATCTGAAGCTCCCCTTCGGCCCGCGCGGCATCCCGTTTGGCCAGAAATGCCCGCGACCGGATCAGGGCTGCCTGTGCCGGATGCATGGAAGCCGCGAGATCCGCATGAGCGATCGCTTCGTCCCACCGGTTGAGCTTCACATAAACCTCGGAGAGCGACAGCATCGTCCCTGCCGCCAGCGCCGGCGCCGCATCGACCGCCCTCCGATACGCGGCAGCTGCGTCCTCCAGCCGGCCGGAGTCGTCGTAACTCTTCGCCAGGAGGGTCCAGGCATCGGCGAAGCTCGGATTTCTGTCGACGATTTCGCGAAGAATCGGGATGGCGGTCTCCGGCGACCCTGAATCCCGGAGAGAGAGCGCGCGCCCGAAGCGTTCGAGGTCCGCGATCCGATCCTTCGGGTCTGGAAGATCCGCGCCCGAGCCCGGACCCGCTCCTCCGAGGTAGCCGAGAGCGGAGAGTTTGGCCTCTTCCTCCGGGGATATGGCGGAAGGAGGAGTCAGCGACCGGTCGAACGTCTTCATCTCGCGATCGAGCGCGGCGTAAACGCGTCGCTGCTCGGCGATCACATTGTGCTTCTCCGCGGGGTCGGCGCGGACGTCGTAGAGCTCCGCCCGAGGCGCCGCAATGAAGTGGAACGAATCGTCGACGAGCGACGCGAGATCGCTCCAGCCGAGATGAATTCGCGGGTACATCGTCTCGCTGAAGATTCTGCGGTCGGGTCGCGCTCCTTCGGCCAGGTCGACGAGCGAAACGGCGCGAGATGCCGGTTCCGGCGTCCCGGACACCCCGGCGATTTCGAGAAGAGTCGGGAAAACGTCGAGAAGGGCGGCAGGAGTCTCTACACGCGTTCCGGCCAGACGGGTCGCCGGCAGCTTCAGGAAGAGGGGAACCCTGATCACTTCGCGATAGAGAAAAATCCCATGCTGAAGCTCGCCGTGATCGCCCAGGCCTTCTCCATGGTCGGACATGAAAAGGATCGTGGCGTCATCGTAAAGACCCGCGCTCCGGAGGTGAGCGAGGAAGCGGCCGAGCGCCGCGTCGGCCGCGGCGATCTCGCCATCGTATGGAGCGGCTGAATAGCGGGATGCGAACGGCTCGGGCGGCTCGTAGGGAGCATGCGGATCGAACAGGTGCAGGAAGAAAAAAAAGCGTGGATCGGGGCGCTCGTCGATCCAGGAGAGCGCAGCCGTGACGGTCTCCTCGCCGCTGCGCTGAATCTCGCCGAGAAGTGCTCCTTGCGAGCCGCTGACCTGGTCGTCGTAATGATCGAATGCCTCGCCGAGGCCTGTCTCGGAGCGGAGAACGTACGCAGATACGGCGGCTCCGGTGTCCCACCGATCCCTGGCCAGGAGGAGAGGAAGGGAGGGCACCTCCGGATCGAAGCGATAACCGAGGTTGTTTCGGATTCCGAGCTCGCTGGGAAGACGGCCGGTGAGCATCGAAGCGTGAGACGGGAGAGTGAGGGGAACCTGGCTATAGGCGTTTTCGAACACGATCGAGTCGCGAGAGAGCGCATCCAGTGCGGGCGTCTCGACTCCGGTCGCGCCGTAAGTCGGGAGGTGATCGGCGCGAAGCGTATCGACTGAGATGATGATGATCGGCCCGGTGGATTTCGAAACCTGCTCCTGCGCCAACCTCGACTCTCTGCAGCCGCTGGCAAGAAGAAGGAACCCCGCGATGAGGCGGAGCGCGACGCATCGCGGCCGAGCCTCGGTCGAGCCGGACTCATGCTTTCGTGAACCGCGCGCTCGAATCATGGCGACACTCCCCGGTTCGTCGGCACAACTCGTCCGCCGGCCTCCGAGATGATCGCATTGACGTCGCGGGCGGCCCGTCGCATCGCCTCGGAGGGATTGAGCTCGAGCGCGCGATCGAGAACCCTGCGCGCTTCTTCCCGGCGTCCCTGAGCATCGATGACGAGAGCGAGGTTTGCCCAGGCTCGATGGTTCGAGGGGAACTGTCCGGTCTCGGCGCGAAACGCCGCCTCGGCTTCTCCCACGCGGCGAAGCCGCAGGAGAGCGTCTCCGCGACGGAGCTCGATTCCATGGAGCGGGGATGCCTCTCCGCGAGCGATTCGGGACCGGACGTCATCGATAAGTTGGAGCTCGCCGATGGAGTCCTCGCGCGCGCGACGGATCTCCGATCGGATCAGCAGGGGCTGGACTCGCATCGGGGCGAAGGATCCGGCGCGGCTGGCCGCATTTTCGGCTTCATCGAGATTTCCCCGCGCGAGCTCGATCGTGCCGATGCTCTCCCATGCGAGCGAAGGAGCATGAGCAAGCGCGATCTCGGCGTTCGCTCTCGCCTCTTCGTACCGTCGGAGATCCAGAAGTAGCGCCGCGATCGCGAGGGCAGTCTGCGGATTGCCTGGCGACCGGCGCATCTGCTCCTCGAGCGCGCGCACGGCTTCGGTGATGTTCCCGGCCTGACGATGCGCCGAGGAGAGGAGCCCCCAGGCCGGGAGAAACGCAGGATCCATGGTCACGATTGACCGCGCGACCTCGCCTGCACTCTTCAAGTCACCACGCTGCAGCGCCGCGGTCCCTTCTCCGAAGCGAGTGAGAAGATCGATTTTGTCCTTGGGATCCGGGCGCGCGCCGGATTGGGTGTCGGCCCCTCCCAGATAACCGAGGGATTCGAGCCGGGCGAGGGCTTCGGGATCGACGGGGAGTGGAGCCTCGAACGGATGGGACTCGATGATCGGCGCGATCTTCTGACGCATCTCGGCGACGATGCGACGCTGAGATTCGGCCAGGTTTTCCGACTCGGCGGGATCGGCGTCGAGATCGAAGAGCTCGACCGATGGCGCGTCGATCAGGTGAAACCGGGATCCGATCGCGGAATAGAGCTCGCTCCATCCGTAATGAAGGCGAGGATAGAAAGACTCGCTGAAGATGACGCGCGCCTGCTGAGTTTCGAAGACGTCGACTCCATCCATCGGACCGGGAGCTGGGACGTCGAGGAGCGCGAGAATGGTTGGTGTGACGTCGACGAGCGCGACTGGATCGGTGCGTTCTTCTCCAGCCATGCGGTTCCCCGGAAGCTTGATCAGAAGCGGGACCTGGATCGCCTCGCGATAGAGGAAGACCCCGTGCTCGAGCTCTCCATGGTCCCCGAGTCCTTCGCCATGGTCGGACAGGATGATGATCAGAGAGGAGTCGTAAAGATCCCGGCGGCGGAGGTCGTCCAGGAAGCGGCCGACGATCGCGTCGGCTTTGGCGATCTCTCCGTCGTAGGGATCGGGGATCTCGGATGCGAAAGGCTCGCCGGGAGAATAGGGATAGTGCGGTTCATAGAGATGGAGAAAGCCGAGAGAGAGCTCATCGTCGCTCCGATCGAGCCATCGTTGCAGAGCCATTCGGGCCTGATCCCCGTCGCGCTGCATGGAGCTGATCGTCTCGCCGGCCACGAGCGGCGTCGAATCATCGAAGAAATCGAATCCGGCCGCGATGCCGGTGTCCCGGCGGAGGACGAAGCTCGAGACCGCCGCGCCCGTCTGGTAGCCACGCGCGCGGAGAATCGAGGCGAGCGTGGGCGTATCGGCGCGGAGCGAGTACCCGATGTTGTCCCGCACGCCGTGGCGATGAGGAAGCTGACCGGTGAAGATGGAAGCATGGGAAGGAAGGGTCACCGGTACGTTGGCGTAAGCGCGTCGGAAGAGGACGGAATCCTCGCGGAAGGCGTCGATCGCGGGAGTGCGCCCGGATTCGTAACCATAGACGGGGAGGCGATCGGAGCGAAGCGTGTCGATGGAAATGACGAAAACCGGAGTGGGCGTTCCGGCGTCGTTCGCGAGAGGCTCCTCGCGGCATGAAGCGGTCGCGAGAAAGGCGAGAACGAGAAGCGGTTTGAGGATCCGACGGTGACCGGCGATCACGGCGTCGGTAACCCTGCTGCTCCTGGTTTTAGTTCGCTGGCTGCACACGGTTGCAGGTTCGTATTCAGCAAAAAAGAAAGGCCCCGGCCGAAGCCGGGGCCCTTCGAGTGTTCACGGTGCCTATCAAAATCAGAACCGCAGACCGAGCGAGAAGCGATAGGTGCGCGGGAGCTGATAGTGATTGACGCTCGTGGCGTTGCCGAAGTTGCCACCCTTCTGCCAGTGAACTCCCTCGACGGGAGTCTCGGTGAAGGGGTTGAACGGCTCGAGCACAGCGACCGACGTGTTGCCGTTGATCTGAGCCGATTCGTCGAAGAGATTGAACACCTCGGCCTCGGCGAAAAGATTGAGGCCGAATGCGCCGCCGGTCCAGTTCAGAGCCAGATCCGTAGCGGTCTGATCCTCCCAGCGGAACTCGCCGCGGTCGCTGAAGAAATACTCGACCGAGTCGGGAGGAGTGGCGTAGCCGGGATCATTGACGTAATCGACCACCGGGAGCGCTGCGGTAAACGCGGAGTACGGCGTTCCAGAGTCGAAACGCTGGAGAAGCGAGATGTTGAGATTTCCGAGGCCACCGAGAGGCTGATCGTACGCGACCCAGAGGCGGGCCTTGTGCGTCTGATCCTGAAGGAGCAGGCCGACCGGGCTGTTCGCCCCGAACGAGCGGTACTCGGGATAGAAGTGGGCGAGATCGGTGAGCGGACCGCTGCCCGCATTCTCACCGTCGCTGTTCCCCTCGGTCTGGGACCAGGTGTAGTTGCCGCCGAAGTTCAGGCGCGGCCGGAACCGGTACGCGGCCTGAAGCTGCACGGCCTGATAGGTGCGCTCGACGTCGTTGGTGTTTCCGTAGATCTGGTTGTCGAGGAAGCCGTCGCCGGCCGGGCTTGGAACCTGATCATTCGGAACGGTGTAGAGCGCATAGAAGTCGCCCCAGGAGCGGTCGATGAGATCCGCGCGGAAGTAGGCGTTCGATCCGACCTGAGCGCCGAAGCCGACCGTGAACTCATCGACGTTGGGGGACTTCAGGTCTCCCAGCATGACGGTGTTGAGACCCGGGATGCTGGCTCCGACCAGATGGCTGGTGTTGCCGGTGCCGCCGATTGAAAGGAACCAGCGGTAGGCCTCTTCGAGGACGTCGAAGGCGTCCATGCCGCTGTCGGGGCCGCCGATGTTCGGTCCGTCGTACTGCCAGATGAAGGTGGAGGGATTTCCGCCGCCGGCGTTGCCGCCGATGCCTTCCTGGATGCGCGAGACGTAACGGCTGTAGCTCGCGTTGATCCTGTAGCGGCCGTCGCCATTGATGTCGTAAATGGCTCCGAGGCGGGGGCTGAAGTTGCTGTCCTTGGAGATGGGATTGCCGGCGCTGTCGGTACCGTCGTTCCGGTCGTAACGTACGCCGAGGTTGAAGCTGAGGTTGGGACTGAAATCCCATTTGTCATTGATGAAGAGCGACTCCGTCACGAAATCAGATCCCTGGGAGGGCGTGAAGATCGGCCACCAGAGAAGCTCATCGCCGGCGCTGAAGACCGGGCGCAGCTCGCCGTCGCTGGTCCGGGTCGGAGTGATTCCCGACCAGATATAGAGGTCGAAGTTGGATCCCGACTGGTAATTGTTGGAGAAGCGTGACTCGGCGAAATTCTCATAACCGGCCACGATGCTGTGGGACCCGGTGGCCTCGCTGGCCAGGTAATAGGTTCCCTTGAGGTTGTAGTACTCGTTGGCGCGGGACTCGTCATCGCAGACGCCGCAGAAAATCGGGGAGCCCCAGGCGCCGCCGGCAGTGAAGTCATAGCCCCAGCTGCCGAGGGCCACGTCGCGCGGATCGTTGAAATCGGTGGTGACGTGATTGCCGCCGCTGTTGGAGAAGACCAGGTCGCGCGTGGAGTAGCCGGCTTCGACCAGGAAGTTGTTGGTGATGATGCCGCTGTACTGCGCGGTGATCATCTCGCGCGGAACTTGGCGGCCGTCGATATCCATCGTCCCGATGTCCCAGCATCCGAAGGCGCAATGCGGGGTCTGATCGATCTCGTAGCTGAGATAAGAACCGACCAGGGTGTGTCCCTTTGCGATCTGGCCGGTGAGCTTTCCTTCGAAGCGCTCGTCGGCCTGAATCGTCGTGGGCATCTCGAGGGTGCTGTCTGTGAAGAATCCCGGGATGTCCTGCTCGAAGAGCCGGCCGGCGCCGAAGAACCAGAGGTGGTCGCGGAGGATCCGGCCGCCCAGGGTCGCTTCGTACGTGTGATTGAGAGTCGAAGCCGCTTTCGCTTCGCCGCGCGGAGTGGTGCTGGTCCACGAGGGGTTGGTCAGCGTGTCTCTCAGACTGCCCGAAAATTCGTTGCCGCCCGATTTCGTGATCGCCGAAACGACGCCGCCGGTGAAGCGGCCGTACTCGGCCGAGATTGATCCGGTCAGAATGGTCGTCTCTTCGATCGCGTCTTCGATGAAGAGGCTGTCCGTCTGTCCGCGCATATTCTCGTTGGTGACGGCGCCGTTGACCAGAAAGAGGGAGTCATAAGCATAGGCTCCCGAGATCGTGAGCGACGGCGGCGCCGCGGCCCGAGGGTTTTTGTTCGGGCCCGTCGCCGTGACGCCGGGCGAGAGCTCCACGATCGACTGGAGCGCGCGGTTCACCGGAAGATCGTTGACCTCTTCGTTCGTGAAGTTGGTCTGAATCTCGGTGGTCTCGAGGACGGCTGGAGCCGTGGCCGTGACGGTGATCGCTTCCGCGACCGTCGAAAGACCCATCGACGCATTGGCGCGCTGAGTTCCGGCCAGCGCTACCCGCGTGGTCTGCCGGACCGTGGCCATTCCGTCCATCGTGAAGACGACGGTGTATTCACCGGGTGGGATCGCAGGGAAGTGGAAGTTGCCGTTGACGTCGGTGATCTCGACCCTTTCGCCCTGAAGGCTTGGCGAAGTGATCGTGACCGTGACACCGGGTAATCCTTCTCCCTGGTGCTCGACTCTTCCGGTGAGCGCGCTGGTGGTTCCCTGTGCGAACAGGGATCCGGTGATCAGCGCGAGCCCCAGAAGCGCCGGGATGAAGCGATGAAATCTTTTCATTCAGACCCTCCTGTCTTTCATGAAACTCAAACGACGAAACCCCGCGATCCTGCGAGGCCACGCCGCGATACTGCAGCGGACAGGCCGGGGCATCGAACTCTGTAAGTCTTTCCAGTGAAGATGGTTATGACTTGAGGCCGACGTGGCGGGATTCGGCTTCGCGGAGTCGCGGCTGGTGAGGCGCGGATACGCGCCCGTCACCGAACCGAGAACGAAGCTCTCGTGTTAACTCCGCGTTACCGTACACGAGTCTCGTATGACGCCGTGTGTCTCGGCTACAAGGCATGATCGAAAATATTCGGTCACGAACCAGTATCCAGATGAAGTCTTTCGAAGCCGCGAATCGAAGTTCAAGAATCCGTACGCGAAGCCCGAGTGAATGTCGGGAGCGACGAGGGAGCCCGAAACTCATAGCGTGCGGCCTTCTCATGACTCCGGCTTCGACTTCGAGCAGGGAAGGGTGGGGGTCATTCAGAGGCCGCACGGGAGAACGAAGTACCGCCACGATTGGTCTCGCGGCCGAAGAATCCCAGAATGCGCAAACCGTCATCGGGTTCTTATGCCGGTGCACTCGCATCGAACGAACGCGTCTGGACGTGGATAGGAACCCGACAGCGATCATCGCGGCTGAGATTCTTCGGCCGCGACGCCAGCTCATATTCTGCGCGGCTGGCGCGTGCGGCCTTCTAATGACACCGCGGGAAGGGCGGGCCCCCTTCTCCCCGTCCGGATCGCGATCCGATGAAATCGCATTCGGGGAGAAGGGTCGGGGATGAGGGGCAATGGCAAGCCTTCGAGCGTCGAGAGAAGATCTGGCTCATGCGCGAGCCTTCTGCCGCCCGCCTTCGCGGGCTCTCTCTTTCCGCAGCGCCCCTCGGACCGGGGGGCTCACGCCCCCGGCTGTCACATCTGCCGCCCGCCTTCGCGGGCTTCCTTCCCGTGAACGTGAACGTGCCCGTGCCCGTGAACGGTTTTTGACTCACCCGCGATTGGGGCAGGGGTCATCTCCGCTCCACCGGCGCTCGCGGCGATCCCACACTCTGAATGACCCTCACGCCGCTGCGATCTCGCCCGTGACCCTGCGCTTCAGCGTGGCTCGAGTCCGCGGGGTTCCGGTTGCTGCACCAGCGACCTGAACTCACGGATCGCTCTCCAGTACGTCTCTCCACCGGCGATTACAACGTCGTTATGGTGAGCCCCCTCGACCCAGAGCCGGCGTTTCGGCCCGGGCGCCGCCTCGTAAAGCCTGCGTCCGTGAGCGAGCGGAATGATCTCGTCGTTCATCGCGTGGATGATCAGCACCGGGCACGTCGCGCGGCGGATGTTCTCGAGATTCGGAAAGCGGTCGAACGGAAGGAGCGGAACCCGCGTCACGACGACGAACGCGCTGGTGAAGGCGTTCTCGACGATCAATCCTCCGACCTTTTCGCGCGCCGCGAGATGCGTGGCAGGTCCCGACCCGACCGAGCGCCCGAAAAGGACGATGTTTGCAGCCGGAATCCCCAGCTTGTCGATGGCGTATCGATAGACCGCCTCGATGTCGCGGTAAGTTCCCTCCGCCGTGGCGCGTCCGCCGCCGCGGCTCGCTCCATAACCGCGGTAGTCGTATCCGATCACCGAATAGCCGGTCTCGCGCAACGCTTCGAGGTACGGAAGCGCGTGTCCGAGATCCTCGGCGTTGCCATGACTGAACAGGATGGTCAGCTCGGCGTCGGGATTCGGCAGATGCACCATCGCGATCTCCGCGCCGTCGCGGGCGGGAACGAGAGTCCCGCCGATACTGCTCAACGTGTAGGAGGGACGCGGCGGAAAGAAGATCTGCCGATCTGCAGTCATCCATGCGTACGCGGCGAGCACCGCATACGAGACGACCGCCAGAATGAGAATCGATTTGACCATACTGCGTGTCGAAGCAGAACCGGTGCCGTGTCTCTTCGGTTCTGAGTTTCCAGTTCTGAGTTTCCAGTTCCCAGTTGTTTGTGGTGTGGGACGTTCGCCGTTGCCAGGAGGCGGCGGCACGTTGGTCGCGCGTGAGCCTGCTCATGCATGGCGACCGGCCCGAGGCCGGCGGTACTCTGGCCTCCCTCAACTGGGAACTCAGAACTGGGAACTGGGAACTCTAACAACTGCGCGCCCTTACTCGGCCCGCAACGTGTCGTTCGGATTGACCTTCGATGCGGATCTGGCCGGGATGTAGCAGGCCAGCAGGCCGATCGCGACCAGAAGCAGAGTGACGCCGAGCAGGATCGGTACATTCTGGATTTCCATGCGGGGGAACGCCATCGCCAGAAGCTCGGCGACGGCGAGGGCGCCCATCAGCCCGATGCCGGCACCAAGCAGTGCGAGGGTGGCCCCCGACCTGAGAACGAGACGCGTGATGTCGCCCGCCTGTGCTCCGAGCGCGATGCGGATGCCGAACTCGCCGCGCCGCTGGATGGTGGTGCGGGCCATGACACCGTAAATTCCGAGGGATGCCAGACCGAGTCCGAGCAGACCGAGCGCGCTCAGTAGCGACCGGAGTACGCCGAGCTGATAGTTGGCCACGGCAATCGTCTCCTCGGCGGGTTGGAGCCTGCGGACGGGGAGATCGGGGTCGAGCGACATCATGGTCGCGCGGATACTCTCGACGAGAGCAGCCGGAGGAACGCCGGTGGTCCGCACTGCAATCTCGTTGAGGCGACGCGGCTCCTGGGCCATCGGCTGATAAAGCTGATAGAGCACGGGATCTGGTTCGGCCCAGACTGATTGAACATCCCCAACGACGCCGACGATCTCTCCCGATTCACCGGATTCGACGCCAGCCTGGGAAATCCGCTGCCCGATCGGGCTTTGATCGCCGAAAAGGCCGCGCGCCATCGCTGCATTGATGATGAAGACCCTGGGAGAGGTGAGGGTGTCGCCGGCGTTGAACGCGCGGCCGCTGAGCAGGGGAGTCCCGACGGTCTCGAAGTATTGAGGAGTGACCCCATTGATGACGGCTGCGGGTTCATGACCGGCCTGTGGAGCTTCGCGGCCCGCCACGACGTACTTGCGCGTCTCCGCCAGTCCGAAGAAAGGCATCGAGTAGGAGAGGCTGGCCGATGTCACGCCCGGCAGCGCTTCGAATCGCTCGAGGGTGAGGCGTTGAAAATCCCTGATCTTTTCGTCGGTTCCGTATGTGGCGGCCGGGAGGAGCACCGTTCCGGTGACGAGATTGTCCGACTCCCAGCCGTGGCGCCGGTTATTCAGCTCGTGAAGACCGTGAATGAAGAGACCGGCGCCCGCGAGCAAGACCATCGCAAGGACGAACTGGCCGACGATCAGAAACTGACGGAAGCGTTGATGACCTCGGTCCGCGGTGCTGCCGCGGGAGCCGCTCTTGAGGGTCGAGTTCAGATCGAGCCGTTGCGCGAACATGGCCGGCACGACCCCGAAGGCGACGGCCGTGAAGAGGGAAACGCCGAACAGCCAGCCGAGCACGCGCCAATCGAGAGTGAGCACGACACCGACGTTGCCGCTGTCACCGCCGCTGGCGACGGCAATCCAGTCGAACGTCCAGCTGGCGACGAAGACGGCGAGGGCGCCGCCGGCGAGAGCCACCAGAAGCGACTCGATGAGCAGGGGAAGCAGCAACCTGGCGCGCGAGGCACCGAGGGCTCCGCGAACGGCGAACTCGCGAGCCCGCGCCATGGTGCGCGCGAGAAGAAGGTTCGCGAGGTTGGAGCAGGCGATGAGAAGCACGAAGCCAGAAAGGCCGACCAGCATGGTCATCACGCCGGCCGCTGATGCCTCGACCCAGCTCTTCCCGATCGGCACCGTGTGCCAGTTGCTCTCCGCATTTTCGACGGGAAAGTCCTCGGCGAGCCTTTTGCCGACGCTCGCGATGAACTCCCCGGCTCGAGCTGGCGGGATGGCGTCGGAGCGACGTCCCACCAGCCGGAGCCAGATGGTGCTCCGATCATTTTTCTCTTCATCATCGAGAGCGAGCGGGCGGTAGAGATTGATGAAGCTGAGATGACGCCAGTCGCTGAAGTTCTCCGGCATCACGCCGACGATCTGGAACGGCTCGCCGTCGACGCGGACCTGGCGTCCGATGATGTCCGCGTCCCCGCCGAAGCGATTCTGCCAGTAGCGGTGACTGATGATGAGCACCCGGTGATTTCCCGGGGTCTCTTCTTCCGGACGGAAGCTGCGGCCGAGTCCCGGCTCCATGCCGAGCACGGAAAAAAGGTTCGCGGAGATGCGGAGACCGGGAACCATCTCGGCCGCCTGGCCGGGCTCGGAAAGGTTCATGCTCGCATTGCCGTACGTGGCAACCTGGCCGTAGCCGCTCGTGTCGGTTTTCAATTCGAGGTAGTCGGCCGACGAGACACTCCCACGCGATATCTGAGGCGTCGCGCGATAGATGCGCTCGAGCCGCTCGGAGCTCGGATAAGGCGAAGGGCGCAGCTGGTAGCCGGCCAGCACGCTGAACATCGACGTGTTGGCCCCGATGCCGAGTCCAAGGGTGAGGATCGCGATGAACGTGAAGCCGGGAGTGCGCCGCAGCGAACGGACGGCGAACACCATGTCGCGGAAGGCTGCCTTGATCGGGTCCATCATCCCCTGGGGGGACTGCAGCCGCGGAGCCACGTGGGCGGCCGCCCGCATGATGTTACCCGGCAATGCTTTGACTCAGAACGCCTCTCGCTCCACCGGGTTGCAGTCTGTCCGCTCCTGAAACGGGCTTTTCCCATTTTCGGGAAGTTCGTCGGAGCAGCGTCGGTGAGTCAGGAGTGCCAGCAGGGAAAACTGGCTCCTGGCGAGTCGCGAGTTGGTGAGTCAAAAACCGGGCATTGGCACGGGCACGCTCACGGGACGAAGCCCGCGAAGAGTTACTCCTTCGCTACTGGTGGCGTAGGGCGGTCAGCGGATTGACTCGCGCGGCGCGCCAGGCGGGGAAGATCGTCGCCAGGATCACTCCAGTCAGTACGACGACCAGAGCGATCGAGAATGACGGAACATCGGTGGAGCTGACGCCATACATCACGCCGCCGAGCAGACGACCCGCGCCGAGCGCTCCAATGATCCCGAGAGCGGCGCCGATCGCGCCGAGCTTGAGCCCTCGTGCGAGAAACGTGCGGACCACCGCCGCGCTGGTCGCGCCGAGAGCCATCCGGATTCCGATCTCATGGGTGCTCTGCCTGACCGTGTACGACACGAGCCCGTAGGTGCCCAGAGCGGAGAGGGCCATCCCGGCCACGCCGAAGATGAAGAGCATGGTCGCTGCGAAATTGAGAAAGATCAGCGCCGCGCTGGTCCGTTCGATCATCGGCCGGGCGAACAGGACTGGGAGGTCGGCGTCGAGCGCCGCCACTTGGGCGCGTGCCTGCTCCACCAGCGTCTCGACGGGCGCGGGTCCGCGCGTGTGCAGAATCATTCCGGACCGGTACGACTGGAAGAAAGGGATGTAGACATACGGTCGCGGTGGTTCGTTGATCTGCGAGTATTTGATGTCTGACGCGACACCGATCACCGTCCGCCAGTCGCCCTCCGACACGCGGATCCTCTTGCCGACCGCGTCGGGCGCGCCACCCCAGAATCGCTCCGCGAGCGTGGCGTTGACGATGGCCACCGGCTCGGCCGTCTCGTCATCTCTCTCTTCGAACTCGCGGCCGGTCACCATCTCGATCCGCAGCGCGCGAAAGTAGTCAGGACCGACGATGTTTCCCATGAATGACATGTCTTCGTCACGCCGCGGCTCGTAGCCGTCGACCTCGACGGGCAGCTCCCGGGTGCCGGTCACACTGAGTGGGAGGTAGGCGGCAAGGCTTGCGGTCTCGACGCCGGCGTCTTCCCGCGCCGCGCTCAGCAGCCGGCGATAGAACACGCGGCCGCTCGCCTCGTCATGGCGATTCAGCTTGAGGTCCAGCGCGACGTTGGCGACGTGTGTCGCGTCGAAACCGGGATCCGAGCGCCGTGCCGCTTCGAGGCTCCGCGTCATGAGACCGGCGCCGACCAGCAGCAGCAGCGACACCGCGATCTGCGCGACGACCAGAGCCGAGCGGAGCCTGCCTCGCGCCGCACCACGCGGCGACGCTTCCTTCATCCCCGGCACCAGGTCGCTACGGGAGCTTCGGAGCGCCGGCACGAATCCGAAAACCAGCCCGCTCCCGCACGCGACCAGAACGGCGAAGCCGATGACCAGACCGTCGACTTCCATGTTGAAGTAGAGCCGCTGCGGTGCCGCCACGCGCTGCGCGTATCCCACCAGCACCGGAATCCCTCGCCAGGCGAGAAGGAGACCGAGCGCCGCGCCCGGAATCGCCAGAATCAGATTCTCGAGAATGAGAAGACGGATGATTCGCGTGCGCGAGGCGCCGAGCGCCAGCCGGACGGCGATTTCTCCCTGCCGGGATACACCGCGGACCATCACGAGCCCGGCGATGTTGGCGCAGGCGATCAACAGCACGAAAAGTCCCATCGCGCTCAGCGCCATCAGAGTCGGCAGCACGAAGGTCTGTCCTCCCGTCGGTGATTCCGAAAACGGGAAGACCCTCATCTGCATGGTGGCATCGGTCAGCGACCGATCTCTCGAGAGAGCCGACCATAACGCCTGCGCCTCGGCCGCGGCGCTCGCCACGCTCGACTCCGGTCGGAGATATCCGTGCGGGAAAAGCACCTCGGCGCGGCGATCGGTGAGGAAGTCCGCCTTGGCCTCTTTCGGCAGGCCCCCCTCCAGCCCGATCTGCGGCCCCATCATCACCGGAATGAAGACCTCGACGTCGTAGCTCACGATGGTCCCGTGAAACTCCGGATCGGTCACGCCGACCACGGTCAGCGGCAAGCCGTTGATCTCGACCGTCTTGCCGACGATGTCGGGATCGGCCTCGTAATCGCGGCGCCAGAGGCCATCGCTCACCACGATCACCGGATGTTTGCCCGGCGCGATCTCGTCCGATGGGAGCAGCGTCCGGCCGAGCTGGGCGCCCACGCCCATGACCTGGAAATAGTTTCCGGTGACGAGCTCGCCCGAGACGAGACGGGCGGTTCGCCCTTTTCCCAGACTCACGGTGACGAGACTGGAGCCGAAGAGCTCAGAGAAGCCGCGGTGGTTTTCGCGAATATGCTCGTAGTCAGGATACGAAACGCGCAGATGGCGTCCCGTGCTGGTCTCGCCGACCATGACGGCGAGGCTGGCGGACCGGTCGACGCCGCCGAGAGGTGTCAGCGCCAGCCCTTTGAGCATGGTGAAGACAGCCGCGTTGAGCCCGATGCCGAGGGTGAGAACGGCGATGACGGTGAGGGTGAAGCCGGGGTTTTTCGCGAGCGAGCGAACGGCGAAGCGGATGTCGCTCACCTGATCGTGGAGCGCGTCGATCCACCAGGGAGTCCAGACCTCGCGGGCGGCCTCGGTGGTCAGCGTGACGTTCCCGAATTCCTTTCGCGCCGCGAGCTCCGCGCTGCGCGGATCGGCGCCGCCGGCGATCCGATCCTTCGCGGCCATGGCCAGATGCGACTGAACCTCGTCCTGAAAGTCCTCTTCATTGAGACGCCGGCGCTTCAGCCACGACAGGATGGACATGATCTATTCCTCTCTCTCGGTTGCCGGATTCATCACCCGGCCGATCGCCTCGACCATTTCAATCCAGCGTGACTCTTCGCGAAGGAGTTGTTTCTTTCCATCCGACGTGATGCGGTAGAACTTGGCGCGCTGATTCGCATCCGTCTGACCCCACTTCGCGGTGACCCATCCCTTTTTTGCGAGCCGCTGGAGGGCTGGGTAGAGCGAGCCGGCTTCGACCTGCAGCACGTCCGAGGACTGGGCGCGGATCGTCTGCGCGATCGCGTATCCGTGGTGGGGTCCCCACTGGAGCGTGCGGAGGATCAGCATGTCGAGAGTGCCGTGGAGAAGATCGGCGCGGGCATCAGCCCGTGAGGAGTGAAGTGTCATTGGTATAGAGAGTCTATACCCTAAGGCTATAGAATGTCTATAGCCTTGGATTCGATCGTGGGAGCGAGAGTGTCCCAGGGGCCTTCAATGACAGTTCGACCGCGAGGGGGGGCGGGTCATTCAGAGTCCGCACGGGAGGACGAAGTAACCGGCACGATTGGTCTCGCGGCCGAAGAATCTCAGAATGCGCAAACCGTCATCGGATTTTTATGAAGCTGCAGTCGCCATCGTACGAACGCGCCTGGACGGGTATAAGAACCCGACAGCGATCATCGCGGCTGAGATTCTTCGCCCGCGACGCCATCTCATATTCTGCACGGCTGGCGAGTGCGGCCTTCTAATGACACCGGGGCCCCGGCTGTCAGCGGGGAAGGGCGGAGGTCATTCAGAGGCCGCACGCGAGAACGGAGTGGCGGTAAGATTGGTCTTGCGGCCGAAGAATCTCAGAATGCGCAAACCGTCATCGGGTTCTTATGCCGGTGCACTCGCATCGTACGAACGCGTCTGGACTTGAATAAGAACCCGACAGCGATCATCGCGGCTGAGATTCTTCGGCCG
>DATLEY010000170.1:0-5189 GCA_035525215.1 Thermoanaerobaculia bacterium
CATGTCGCCGCCACCATCCGCGCGGCTGGTCGCGGTGAAAAGGAAATGATCACCATCAGGAAGAAACCGGGGGTTTCTGTGTGTCCACTCCTCCGCGTCGGTTGTAGTGGCCGGTGCCGGCGTGCCCCCGCTGTCCGGCACCTGCATCAGCGGGCCGAAGATTTCCGGCGCGAACACGATGATCCCCTTTTGACTCCAGCTCCCTCCTCGTCCCTGCGCCGCGTCACACAGTATCTGGACGGGCCCTCCCGAACTGCGAATCTTCTTCAGCTTCCCATCGGCGAAGAACGCGAACCACTCTCCGTCTGGCGACCAGAACGGAAAGGTGCCGCCGCGGGTGCCGTCGAGCACGTGCCGGGGTCCACTGCGGAAGTCGTGGATGGCAACCCCATCGGACTCCTGCACGAGCAGCAGTCGAGTACCGTCAGGAGAGATCTCCATCCCACCGTCTACTGGCCCCGCGATCCCCTGACCCGAGGGCAGCACGAGGTCCGAGCGAAACAGGTCTCGTGCAGAGACTGTCGTCGTGCGCTCACGATAAAACAGACCGAACGCCGCGATCGCCGCGACCCAGCCGAGGATCGCCAGCGACGTGATGCGCACCTTCTGCGACCTTCGCGCCCGCACCGCCGCGGCCGGGAGTCCGATCTGGGATCCCGCCTCACTGATCCAGCGCAGTTCGCTCGCCACATCGTGCGCCGATTGCCAGCGCTCGTCCGGATCCTTCTCCAGACACTTCCGGACCACGTGATCGAGCGCCGGTGGCGTCATGGGGACCACCTCGGCGATGGGAGCCGGCTGCGCCGAGACGATCGCAGCAATCAGACTCGTCTTGTTACTTCCTTCGAAGGCGCGCTTTGCCGTCGCCATCTCGTAGAGAAGCGCACCGAGCGCGAAGATGTCGGTCCGTGCATCGGCGGGCGCCCCTTCGAGTTGCTCCGGCGCCATGTACTGGAACGTGCCGAGAATCGTCCCTTCCGCGGTCAGAGGTCGCGCCTCCGTCAGACCGGAAGCGAGGCCGTCGATGACGCCGCGTTCCTCCCCCGCCGCTTTGGCCAGACCGAAGTCGAGCAGCTTCGCTCCCGACTTCGTGATCATGACGTTTCCCGGCTTCAGATCACGATGGACGATCCCCTGCCGGTGAGCACGATGGAGTGCTTCCGCGATCTGCGCGCCGTACCGGATCGCCTCGGCGATCGGGAGCGGTCCCTTCTTCAGGCGATCCGCAAGCGACTCACCATCGATGAGCTCCATGACGAGGAACCGGTGTCCGTCCTGCTCGCCGACATCATGGAGCACGCAGATGTTCGGATGGTTGAGCGAGGAGATGGTCTTCGCTTCCCGGTCGAACCGCTGGATGAACTGCTCGTCGAGCGCCAGATCCCGCGGCAGAACCTTGATCGCGACCTCGCGATCGAGCCGGGTGTCGGTCGCACGAAACACCTGTCCCATACCACCCTCGCCGATCTGTTCGACGATCTGATACGGCCCCAGCCGGACGCCCGCTTCGATTGTCATGGAGACCAGCAGTATAGCGTAGCGCCGGCTTGCGTCAGTCGCCTACCGTGAGCGCAGCGAAGGGTCCGAGGTCGAGAGGTCCGAGCGCTCTCATTCGGGTGAAGTTGTGCGTGACGGCGTGCAGGAGCGCAACAGATCTGACCTTCTCGAGACTCGGGCAGTCGCAGCGGGAAACGCCGACTCAGCCGACCTTGATCCAGTTCAAACGGACCTGGCGCTCGGGATGAATGGTCCGAGCTTCCCGGCATCGGCCCGGAGGACCGACTGTTCCGGTGATCCTCGCTCCAGCCAGAAGAGGACTATACTGGGGCAAATCATGAGCATTGCTGCCGGGTCCCGTCTCGGCCCTTACGAAGTCGTCTCGTCGATCGGCGCGGGTGGGATGGGAGAGGTGTGGCGTGCGAAGGACACGCGCCTCGATCGCGAGGTCGCGATCAAGATTCTTCCCCCGGGTCTGGCGGAAAACGATCAGTTCCTGCAGCGATTCGACCGCGAGGCACGGGCGATCTCGTCGCTGAATCATCCGAACATCTGCACGCTGTTCGACGTCGGTCACGAGAACGAGACCCACTTCCTCGTGATGGAGCTGATCGAGGGAGAATCACTTGCCACCCTGCTTTCGAAGGGGCGGCTCCCTCTCGATCAGGTGATCCGCTACGGTGCGCAGATCGCCGAAGCGCTCAGCGTGGCACATCGCAACGGGATCATTCATCGCGATCTCAAACCCGGCAACGTGATGATCACGAAGTCGGGAGCCAAGCTTCTCGATTTCGGTCTGGCGAGATCTGCCGCTGACTCACCGGTGCAGGGCCTGACCGAGATGCCGACGCAGGCCCGGCCACTCACCGCCGAGGGGACGATACTCGGAACGTTCCAGTACATGGCGCCAGAGCAGCTCGAGGGACTCGAGGCCGATGCGCGAACCGACATCTTCGCTCTCGGCGCGCTCGTCTACGAGATGTCGACCGGACAGAGGGCATTCCAGGGAAGCTCGAAGACGAGCCTGATTGCCGCGATCGTGGCACAGCATCCCGAACCGATCTCCAGCGTTACGAAGATGACTCCCCCGGCGCTCGACCATGTCGTCAACCGCTGTCTCGAGAAGGATCCGGACGATCGCTGGCAGTCGGCGCACGATGTCGCGAGCGAGCTGAGGTGGATCTCCGAGGCGGGCTCCCAGGCGGGAGTGGCGAGGACGCTCACCGTCCGTCGCCGCAATCGCGAGCGGATCGCGTGGACACTCGCAGCACTGACCGCCGCTGGCGCCATCACGGCTGGTGGGCTCCTGCTCGCCCGGTCCGATCCGCCGCGCCAGCTCATCGAGTCATCGATCGACCTGCCGGATGGCATGCGCCTCGCGCAGTTGACCGGCAGCATTTCGATCTCACCAGATGCAACGACCGCGGCTTTCGTCAGTTCGCAGTCAGGCACAGGCGGGCAGACACTCTGGCTGCGGCCGCTCTCCTCGGACACGTTCCGGCAACTCACCGGGACCGAGAATGCGAGCCGCCCGTTCTGGTCTGCCGACTCCAGAAAGATCGGCTTCTTCGCCGACGGAAAGCTGAAGGTCGTCGACACTCAGGGCGGCACGGTGACGATACTTTGCGAAGCCTCCGCGGGACGTGGAGGAGCCTGGATGCGTGACGGCACGATCATTGTTGCGCTTGACACACGGGGGCCTCTGTTCAGCCTGCGCGCCGAAGGAGGAGCACCAGAACCGTTGACCCGACTGCGGCCAGGTGACAAGGCGCATCTCCTGCCGATCGTTCTTCCTGACGGAAACAACTTTCTCTTCGCAATCAATCATGAGGAGGTCGGAAGGTCGGGCATCTATCAGTCTTCGCTCGAGGAGCCGGAGACAATCCTCCCGGTTGCTCCTGGCTCCTGGGAGGTCGCGTCAGTCGCGCCCGACATCCTTCTCCTTCAGCGGGAAAACAGTCTGCTGGCGCAGCGTCATGACAGCCGTCGGGCGCAGCTGGTGGGTAACGCGGTGACAGTTACCGACCGTTTCCTTCTCTTCGCGGCCGCGGCCGACGGAACGCTGCTCCTGAAGCGCAACCCGAACCTCGTGCTCTCCCAGCTGGTATGGGTGGATCGCCTCGGGAGGGAGGAAGAAGAGCTTGCTCCGCCGGCACTCTTTTTCAGCCCGAGACTCTCGCGCGATGAGCGCCGGCTGGCGGTCGACATTTCGGACCCGCTCTACGGGTCGGGCGACATCTGGATTTTTGACCTCCCGCGCGGTTCGGCAACGAGGCTGACGTATGACAATGCCAATGAGTCCTCACCACAATGGTCGCCGGACGATCGACAGGTCTACTATGCAGGCTACGCCGGCGCGGGCAACATCTTCGAGGTTCCGGCCGGTGGCACGGGCGAGCCGCAGACGCTCGTGGCGGACGAGCGGGACAAGCGTCCCACCGACGTCTCCAGCGACGGTCAGTGGATCGTTTTCGATTCATATGGCACGGGGGGCGACGACATCTGGGTATGGTCGGCGTCCGAGAAGGCGCACCGCGCCTGGCTCGCGACGCCGTTTCGGGAGAAGGGAGCGCGCTTCTCGCCCGACGGGAAGTGGATCGCGTACCAGTCCGATGAATCTGGCCGGTGGGAGATTTACGTCCGCGCCTTTCCTGATTCGGATCGCAAGTGGATGCTCTCGAGCAACGGAGGAATCATGCCTGTGTGGAGCGGCGATGGGAAGGAACTGTTCTATGTCTCTCCCGACGACAAGATGAATGCGGTGACCATCACACCCGGATCAGAGCTCGACGCCGCGGCGCCTGAACCGCTTTTCGACGCGCCGCTTCGATTCCATGGTAATACGCAGTATGAAGTCACAAGCGACGGTCGCCGCTTCCTGCTGAACCGCCGTGTCGAGGAGAGCGCCGACGAAAGCATCACGTTGTTGCAGAACTGGCAGATTCGGCTCGCATCGAAGTGAAACGAGCGGCGAGGGGTTCTGTCGCGGCGGTCGGGCCTGTGGTAGCTGTGGGAAACGCCGGGTGGTGGAGCGGTGGTGGCGTTTTCCATGGATTCCACAGGCCTTGGTCCCGAGCTCGCCGTGCTCTCGATCTTCGCTCCAGCGCTATCCCTGGCGTTTCTCTCGGTCGATGTCGGACTCAGTCGGTCCGCATCAGCCATCCATCGGGTTCTAGATCGCCAAAGCGATCCCATGCACGCTCGTGCACCAGAAACGCGGTCGGTGCGAGGGCGTGTCCAATCGGAGGATCACAGATCTGTGGCTCACTGAGTCTTTGCTTGGCGATTCCAGTCTGCTCCACTATTGACTAAGTCATCGACTTAGTCCACAATTCCTGCATGGATGAAGTGACTGTGCATGAGGCGAAAACGCATCTTTCGCGTCTGCTCCGTCGGGTAGCGCTGGGAGAGGAGATTCTCATCTCACGCGGTGGCGAGCCGATTGCCCGACTGGTGCCGGCGACTCTGGGAAAGAAGCGGACGCTGGGAATCGATCGGGGCCTCTACGAAGTGCCGGATGATTTCGATGCTCCGCTGCCGGATGACGTCATCGCTGATTTCGAGAAATGAGGATTCTTCTCGATACTCACTGCTGGCTCTGGATGCTGGTTACGCCGGAGCGCTTTTCCGAGTCGACCCGCGAGATGCTGGAAAGCTCAGACCATGAGCTCTTCCTCTCCGCGGCGAGCACC
>DATLEY010000013.1:0-8459 GCA_035525215.1 Thermoanaerobaculia bacterium
GACCGCGGAGCGGTCCCGGACCATAGCCGGGGCGTCGCGCGAAGCGCGACCCTCGGAATCCGTTGCGCGCCACAAATTTTTAGCACCCTGAAAGGGTGCCAGAGCATCGACACGCGCAAGGCGTCTGGCACCCCTGCCGGGGTGCTTTTATCTTTCTTATGCGGGCGCGATTCCGGGGGTCGCGTTGCGACCCCCGGCTACTTTCTGGGACGGCTCCGCCGTCCTTACCGCTTCAGGGTTTGCTTCCTTTCTCTGCCTGGACGCTGCGGAGATCGAAGACCTGGGTCTCACCTGGACCAATCGTGGTGACGAACGTCCATTTTTGGGGTGGCGCTCCGGCGAACAGACGCGCGTGATCTGCCGGGTCTTCCGTGTCGACGAACATCCAGGGGCCCGGTGCCAGACGGAGGTGAAGAGTGTCGCCTTCCGGTCTTCCCACCATCAAGGGGCCGAAGATGATCCCTGACTGATTGGCGATCCGCATCATCCGGCCCGGTCCCGCCCTGAAGGCTTCCGGCTCCTGCCTGATGTAAAGATTCCCGGGGATCGCCGGGACCTCGAGGGTGAGCGGGTCAGTCATGATCGCTTTCATCGCAGCGATCGTACGGTCCGCGGTCACGATCACGAATGAAGCCGTTTGCCCAAGCGCGTTCCGGGGGATTCGCAGCGGGAACTGGCCATTCGATTCAGTCGTGAATACGCGAGGAGGAACGCCAGGCTCCTGCAGGAAGACAGTAGCCCCACTCGCCGGTGTCCCGCTGCTGAGGTGGACTGCTGCCGCGATCTCCACGAAAGGATCGAGCGTGAGAACGACCCCTTGAATCGCCTTCCCCGTCGTGATCGTTTCCGTGTGCCGGGCGGACCCTCGAGCCCCGTCCTCCACCACCAGTGTCCACTCCCCCTCGGATAACCCATCAATCAGGAAAGAGCCATCCGGCGAAGACCGCATCGTGAGCTCTGCTGTGCGCAGGCCCGAGGCCGCGGCCTGCGTGTGCGAACGCGCCTGGATATCGACTCCCGGCGCGACCTCCCCGGCTGCTGTGACGACGCGGCCAGAGATGCTCCCATCCGGCAGCTCGATCTCGACGACGTCTTGACTCGTGTCGAATCGAACGGGCTCCACGATCGCGTACCTGGCCGTTCTGGTCGTGAAATCAACGGAGTAGTCACCGGGCAGGGGGAGCTTGACCGAAAACTCACCCTGCGCGTTCGTGGTTATGTCGATCTGCGAGCGATTCGAGATTGATGTGAGGTGAACCGTCCCCGAGACACCGATCCCTCCTTTGGTGACGCGGCCCCTGTACTCTTCGGGCTCCTTGATTTCAATCGAATGGATTCCATGACGAGCGACCTGCACCGTTTCCATCGCAATCCGCTGTGGCAGTGAACCTGGCTCGCGCTCATGAACTTGCACACTCCACGCGCCCGGGGCAAGGTGATCGAAGAGAACTCGTTCTCCCGCACGTGCGGTAGCCCTGGGTAGGAGCCCTCTCGGCCAGCGATTCGTTTCGGCGGGGACGAGAGCGATGAAATACTGGTTTTCTGGCTCTTCGCCGTCCGACCCCGGGAGTTGCACGGACAACGATGCGCCGGGACCAAAGGGGAGGTCGTCGATGAGGAGATCTTCCTCAGCTTCGAAGATCTCGGACAGCTCGGTGTAGCCGTCCTTCGACATGAGAAAAGCGAATCGGCCGCGCGGCAGGCTGCGCAGCTCAGCCCATCCATCCTGGTTCGTCTTCACCGGACTGGACGTGTGCAGGACTTCGACGCCCTGGCCCTGGCCGGCATTTCTCTCGAGATGTTCAACCGGAATTGCCGAGATCGAGACGGAAGGAAGGGGTAGCCCCTGGCGCCCATCGATGACTCGAACGGTCGCGCGCCCGCCAGGGTGCAGTAGCTTCGTTCCGAGATCCGTCAGCGTTCCGGGGATCAGCGTTTTCCTCCCCAGATCGATCGGCGCGAACCCCTGCGCCTGCACACTGGCCTCTCCGCACCCAGCCGGGAGCCCGAAGCTCACGACCCCGTTCTCATCCGGCGTGACCACGGATCTGAAAAATGACGTGCGGTTGTCACAGGGGAACACGTTGACCATGACATGGGATGGAAGTGCTTCACGATCGATCGGCTCGAGCTTCAGGCGTAGATCGGTGCGTGGGTGGAGTTGCACTTTCTCGCTGCCCTGGCACTTCTTCCCGCCGAATGACGCGATGCCGTTCCCGGCCTCGACTGTGTAGAGTGCGTTCTCCGAACATGGCCGCCCCTGAATGACCCACCGCTCATCTTCCGCGGTCATCGTTGCCTGCCACTGCTCCGGGATGCCCCGCGGCGACCAGTTCCTGATGAACAACGGAGCGTCCGGCGTGATTTTGGCCCGTTCGATGACCGCGAGATCGCGCGTCCCCGTCGTCTCCGGAGGGATACGCGCCGCGATCGTCAGTCGCTCACGGTCTCCTTTCTTCAGGTTGACGGAACCGGCCTTGACGGGAAGAGGGTTCGAGCGTTCGTCGAGGACCCAGACTTCATACATCCCGGCAGCGAGACTGGTCCAGCGCGCCTCTCCGTCTGTAATCCCGCGAGCCAGCCAGGCAACGAGACGGTCGCGCGGAATCCTGCAGCCGAAGTCGATGGCGTGAGGCAACAGGTAGACGGTGCCGGACTTCGCACGAGAATCATCGGGAGCCAGCGCTACCGTGAGAACCGCCCCTTGCTCCAGGACGATCGCTTTGTCCGTATCGAGAGAGGCACCCTCCACACACTGGGGCGCGCGTCCGACTGCTTCAATCGCAAGGAGGTGCGGCGGCGGGGTAGAGACTGCAAGCGAAAACACCCCTTGCTCGTCACTCACGGTGGTGGCCGGGAAAGCTCCGGACTCGAGCGCACGAATCACGGCGCCGGCAACGGGACTCCCGTCCGTCCCCCTCACGACGCCGCGAACAGCACTTTGATCGACTGCGGGATCATCGTCTGCAACGCTGACGAGAGCCAAAGCTGTGCTGGCGCAGAGGAGAATCAACGAAAGCCACTGAGTCATTCGCAACATGAGCTTTCCTCCAGAGCTACTCGAGTCCGCGAGCCGAGCGATGGTCGTGTTTCCTTTCTGGAAAATCGCAGTAAATCCACTTACTACGACGTCCCACACACCCGAGGAGTGTCGAAGGCTGAGAGTTTCCTACCCCTTTGGGAGGTTGCCCGAGCGTTTTGGACTAAAAGAAAACGCCGCCCGGTCGTGATAACCGAGGCGGCGTGATGATTTAGTAGTGGTAGACCGAGCGGGCTCGAACCGCCGACGGCGATCCCGCCGATCGCGATGGCCTGGACCGCGGAGCGGTCCCGGACAACAGCCGGGGCGTCGCGCGAAGCGCGACCCCCGGAATCCGTTGCGCCACAAATTTTTAAGCACCCTGGAAGGGTGCCAGAGCATCGACACGCGCAAGGCGTCTGGCACCCCTGCCGGGGTGCTTTTATCTTTCTTATGCGGGCGCGATTCCGGGGGTCGCGTTGCGACCCCCGGCTATGCTCTGGGACGGCTTCGCCGTCCTTACTTCGCGACGACACGCTACGAACCACGCGAATACTTACGACGCCTTCGACGGCGACAAAAAACGCCGCCCGGCTAACCATGGCGGCGTGAGGAATTTAAGGATTGGTAGACCCCAGCGGACTCGAACCGCTGACCTCCACCGTGTCAAGGTGGCGCTCTAACCAGCTGAGCTAGGGGTCTACGAAGAAGGGGGTTGGTAGGCGCTAGCGGACTCGAACCGCTGACCCCCACCGTGTGAAGGTGATGCTCTACCGACTGAGCTAAGCGCCTGTGTTCGCTGCCAAAGAACCGGTTCCGGATTTCTGCCAACGTGCCGGTCTGCGGGGGTATTTCCGCGACAGCATAGCATTGCGTCGGTCCTCATGATGTGCCGCCCGCCTTCGCGGGCTTCGGGTTGGATGGATGAGCGGCTCGGCGGCCGTCAGACCCGCCTCCCATGCTATCCTCGCCGCCGGGAATCGAACCTCGCGTTCCGCGGGTTCGAATTTGAACGATGAATCCGAGAGCCGTGGCCGGAACTTCGACGCGAACGACGGGACGAGCAACCGATCCCTGTCGTTAGTCTGTCGAACGAAAGCGACATGAAAAGACGACAGGGTCAAGGCCCTGTCGTTTTTGTTTTTGGAGCGCACTCACGAAGGAAAGGCGCAAGGAGACCTCGGCGCGGATGAGAGGGAACCGAGATGAACGTTGAGCTTCCGGATGGTTCGAAGCGGGAAGTGCCGGCGGGGGCCACCGTGGCCGATGTGGCCGCCTCGATCGGACCCCGCCTGGCGAAGGATGCAATCGCGGGGAAGGTCGACGGCAAGGTCGTCGACGTCTACGCGCCGGTCCGCGACGGTGCGAAAGTCGAGATCATCACGGCGAAATCGGACGACGGTCTCGAAGTCATCCGCCACTCCACCGCTCATCTGATGGCGCACGCCGTCCAGGAGCTCTTTCCGGGGACTCAGGTGACGATCGGTCCGGTGATCGAGAACGGTTTCTATTACGACTTCGCATCGAGCCGCCCCTTCACCGAGGAGGATCTCGCGCGCATCGAGGAAAAGATGACCGAGATCGCGCGGCGCGACGTTCAGGTGCGGCGCGAGGAATGGACCCGGGACCAGGCGATCTCCACGTTCGGAGAGCTCGGCGAGCAGTACAAGGTCGAGATCATCGAGGCCATCCCGGGAGACGAGCCTCTCTCGGTCTACCGGCAGGGGGATTGGTTCGATCTCTGTCGCGGACCGCACGTTCCCTCGACGGGGAAGCTCGGCGCGTTCAAGCTGACTTCGGTCGCCGGCGCCTACTGGCGCGGCGACAGCCGCAACGCGATGCTGCAGCGGATTTACGGCACCGCGTGGGCGGACGAGAAGCAGCTCAAGGCGCATCTGGAACGGATCGAGCAGGCCCGCGCGCGCGATCATCGGAAGCTGGGAAAAGAGCTCGACCTCTTTCACTTCCATCCCTTCGCCCCGGGAGCGGCGTTCTGGACTCCGAAGGGAACCACCCTCTATCAGACCCTCTCACAGTTCATTCGCGATCTCACCCTGGAGAGCGGCTATGTCGAGATCAAGACTCCGCTCCTCTTCAACAAGGGGCTCTGGGAGATCAGCGGTCACTGGGGGAAGTACCGCGAGAACATGTTCCTCGTGCTCGACAGCGAGACAGGCGAGCACGACTTCTCGCTCAAGCCGATGAACTGTCCTTCGCATCACCTCTATTACGGGATGACGAAGCACAGCTATCGGAATCTCCCGCTCCGCCTCCACACTCAGGACGTTCTGCATCGAAACGAAGCGTCGGGGACCCTGGGAGGTCTGACCCGCGTCCGCCAGTTCGCTCAGGACGACGCGCACATCTATTGCCTCGAGAATCAGGTTCCCGGGGAGGTCGAGCGCTTCGTCGCGCTTCTCGATCGCGTCTACTCGGCGGTCGGACTCGAGTACACCGCCAAGTTCTCCACTCGCCCTCCCCAGCGGATCGGCGACGATGCGCTCTGGGATCGCGCCGAGAGCCTCCTGCGCAGAGCGCTCGACGCCCTCGGGCGTCCCTACGAATTGAAGGAAGGCGAGGGGGCGTTTTACGGTCCGAAGGTCGACTTCGACGTCTCGGACAGCATCGGAAGGAAGTGGCAGCTCGGCACGATCCAGCTCGATTACAACGCCCCGGAGCGGTTCGACCTCACGTACGTCGGCGAGGACAACGCACCGCACCAGCCGGCGGTGCTCCATCGGGCCATCTATGGATCGTTCGAGCGGTTCATCGCCATCCTGATCGAGCACTTCGCCGGAGCCTTCCCCTTCTGGCTGGCTCCTGTTCAGGCCGTCGTCCTCCCTCTCTCAGAGAAATTCGTCGATTACGGGCGGTCGGTAGAGGCGAAGCTGAGGGGGGCAGGGATCCGGGTCGAGATCGATGAGTCGAACGAGAAGCTGGGAGCGAAGATCCGGAACGCTCAGTTGCAGAAGGTGCCGTTCATGCTGGTGGTGGGGGAGAAGGAAGCGGCCAGTGGCGAGGTCAGCCTTCGCCTCCGGACGGGCGGCGACCAGGGAGCGGTTCCCGTGGAGCGAATGATCGAGCGCGCCCGCGCGTTGATCGTCAACCGTGCCTTGACTTTGGAATAGGCGTTCCCTAGATTGACAACCACAAGAGCAGGTTTCAGGACCCAGACTCGAGTGACTCGTGACGCCAGATAGCCCGTTGTTCCGGGCGGCCTAAGGCCGCGGCCGACGACTTGCACCTGCGTCATCCGTCGCTCGTTTTTATTTCAGGAGGAAATAACTCATTTACAGCCCACGCCGCCCCAATATGCGCCGCCCGCCCCGGCTTCCCGAAGCCGAGAACCGGATCAATGAATTCATCCGGGTCCCCGAAGTCCGACTGATCGATGACGATGGCTCTCAGGTCGGAGTCGTCCCGATCGAGCGCGCCCGAGAGATCGCCCGCGAAAAGGAGCTCGATCTCGTCGAGATCGCTCCCCAGGCGAAACCGCCGGTCTGCAAGGTCATGGACTACGGGAAGTACCTCTTCCAGCAGAAGAAGAAGGCCGGCGAAGCGAAGAAGAAGCAGAAGGTGATCATCGTCAAGGAGGTGCAGTTCCGCCCTCGTATTGACGAGCACGATTTCAATTTCAAGAAGAACAACGTGGTCCGCTTCCTCGAGGATGGAGACAAGGTGAAGGCGATCGTGCGGTTCCGCGGACGGGAGATGGCGCATATGGAGCTCGGCCGCGCGGTCCTGGAACGGCTCATCGCTGACGTCAAGGAGCATGGGGCCCCGGAGACGAACTTCGACCTTCAGGGAAACCGCATGATCATCGTCCTGGCCCCCTCGGCGCGGGCCGCTGCCGCCGCCGCCAAGAGGGCCGCGGCACCCAAGGTTGCCGCGCCGAAAGCGGCCGCCCCGGCCAAGCCCGCGACGGCCGCAACGCCGGAACCAGCCAGCTCGATCGCCGAGCCGGCAAAAGCCAGCGAGTAGCGTCGTTACAGTCCATTTGGGGGAATTAGCCCGCGGCCCGATCCGTTCGGAAGCAGGCTGTACGAGGGAAGCCATGCCTAAGATGAAAACCCATCGCGGAGCCGCCAAGCGGTTCAAGAAGACCGGAACGGGAAAAATCCGCCGCAGCAAGGCTTTTCATTCGCACATCCTGACCAAGAAGTCCGCCGGGCGGAAACGCCGCCTCGTCGCGGGCACGGAGGTCTCGAAGGCGAATGAGAAGACCGTGGCGCGGATGCTTCCGTACCTCTGATCCGCAACCCACGACGAGCGCGTCCGGGTGGCATACCCACTGCCTCCTGACCCGGCCGCTCTGAACCGATTCAACGAGGAGGAATCATGAGAGTCAAACGCGGCTTCAAGCGCAAAAACCGCCGGGCCAAAGTCCTCAAGCTGGCCAAGGGCTACTGGGGAATGAAGTCGCGGTCCTATCGGATCGCGAAACAGCAGGTCGAAAAAGGCCTCGCCTCAGCATTCGCAGGTCGCAAGGACCGCAAGGGCGATTTCCGCAGGCTCTGGATCACCCGGATCAATGCGGCCGCCCGTGATAACGGAATCAGCTATTCGCAGCTGATGCACGGACTGCAGATCTCCGGATCCCCCCTCGATCGCAAGGTTCTCGCCGACATCGCCGTTCGCGATGCGGCTGGATTCACGGCGATCGTGGAGTCCGCAAAGACGGCACTCGGATCGAAAAAGAGCGCCTGAGCGCATTGCGGATCAAGAAGGATTCATCGATCATTGGACGGCGCGAGGCTCAATGCCCCGCGCCGTTTCCTTTTGAGTGACGCCGTTCGACGAGCGGCGTCTCTGCGCAAGAAACCAGTTCGCCATGATCGAGAAGATTCGCCAGACCGAGAGCGAGTTCCGTTCCGCCATCGCGGAAGCCTCCACCGTTTCGCAAGTCGAGGAGATCCGGACCCGCTGGTTCGGGCGGAAGGGGGGCATCGTCCCCGCTCTGTTCGGTGAGCTCAAGAAGGTTCCTCCGGAGCAGAAGAAGGAGATCGGCGAAGCGCTGAACCGCCTCCGGGACGAGCTCGAAACGGAGCTCGACGCCCGTCTCACACAGTTGCGGGCCGAAGAGAATGTCAGGAAGGAACGCTTCGGCGCGATCGACGTCACGCTGCCGGCCCGGCTTCCGCAGATCGGCCATCTGCATCCGACCACGATCGTCCGGCGCCAGATCGAGACGATCTTCCGCGAGATGGGCTACTCGGTGGAGCCGGGGCCCGAGATCGAGACCGACTGGTACAACTTCGGCGCGCTGAACTTCACGCCGGAGCACCCCGCGCGCGACACGCAGGACACGTTCTATCTCTCGAACGAGCTTCTCCTTCGTACCCATACGTCGAACGTCCAGATCCGATTCATGGAGGCGCACGAGCCTCCGATCAAGGTGCTCGCGCCGGGGCGCGTCTTCCGCCGCGACGAGATCACGCTT
>DATLEY010000034.1:0-35387 GCA_035525215.1 Thermoanaerobaculia bacterium
GGTCAATTCGCCTCGGCGAGCCCGATGAGCTCCACGATCTCCGGCAACGCGAGCGCGGGGCTCTCCGTGATTCTCGGCTCCGTCTGGGTCGGGCACGCGGTCGTGAGCGGGAGCGAGGTCGGAATCGCGCTCAACAACGGATCGGCGTCCGGAACTGCCGGTCAGATGAGCGTGAGCGGCTGTACGGTCGGCGTTTCAATGGTGAACGACTCCGTCATGACCGGCAACATCACCGCGTCGGGCAACCAGACCGGGATCTCGGCGGAGGACTCGTCCATCGCCATCAGCAACTCGACCCTGACCGGAAATACCGACAAGGACGTCTGGATACGCTTCGGCACTCGGCTCTCGGCCAAGGCCACCACCGCGGGCACCGTCTTATGCGACGGGACCGTGCTCGTGCGCGGGACGATCGCGTGTCCGGCCACCGCGTCTGGAATTCTTCGATCGACCCTCGGGTCAGGCGGCACGCCGCCCAGGCTCGATCCATTCGTCATCGATTGAGCGTCGGCTCGCCACGCGGTCCGATTCGGGGAGGCAAACATGAAGCTTTCAAGATGTGTTGTGACGTTGATACTGGTCTCGATATCCGGGGTCATTCCGGTTTCGCAAGCTCGTGGCGCACAGAATGGCCGGCTGGAGCTTCTTGGCTCGTTTGAGACGCTGCAGTCTTTAGGTTTCACACCGGACGGTGTCAGCTATAGCCCTCAGGGCGGTCGTCTGATGATCGCCGCATCTTCCGACTCCGGCGTCGGAGCTCGCGGTGTTTTCGAGGTCACCCAGGCCGGTGAGTTCGTGGAATCATTCTCGATTCCCCAGTCCCCGACCGGTCTGCTGGGGTTCAGTATCAAACGCGCTAGCAGCGGCCCACACGTCAATCATTTTTTCATGGCTGAGTTCACTGGCCTGCCGACCATCAGGGTTTTTGAGTTCGACCCGAGCTTCGCCCTCGTGAACAGCTTTCCGGTGACCGGCACGGGATCTCCTGGCGATGGCATCGCATTCAACCACGTTACACAGAATCTAGTCGTGGTTGACGGTGGATCTAATGCGTTGATCGAGGTCACGACTTCCGGCGATTTCGTTCGTATGATTTCGATTCCGAACGCACACGTGGTCGGGCTCACATTCAATCAGTCGACTGGAACATACTTCGGCGTCGACAGCGGCGGCATACTCAAGGAGCTATCAACGGACGGTGAGCTGCTTCGTTCCTTTGACCTCACATTGTTTGGAGTGAAGAACTCCGTCGGAATCGCATCCGGCCAAGGCAAACTCTTCATCGCTGATGAAGGAGATCCTCCCAACTCTGGAGGTGCGATTTTCATTTTCAAGTTGCGGTAGCGCCGGAACTCGCGGGATATCCGGGTCAGTCAAGACGGGTCCTGGCCCCGCCTTGCCCGCTCTGCCCTCCTCAGACCGCTTTGAGATATTCCATCCGGTGAAAAAAATATGTTACGGTCCTTTCCTCGGTAGTTCCCATTTTTAGACCCCCGGGCTCGCCCGGGAAATTTGGACCTGGAGGAAAAAACCGCATGACCCGATTCTTTCGTGCTGTCGTTCTTGCCTCAGTCGTTCCAGCCCTTCTCTTCGCAGTCGACCTTCCTACCCCTGAGCCCCTCCGCGTCACGATGGATGTCGCCGATCTGGCAATCATCGATGCCCCTCCCCCGACCGAGCGACGCCTTCTCGTCGGCGTGACCAAAGCAGCCAACGCAGAGGTCGACTTCTCGGGTGTGACCGCGGCAATGCTCGCGGGCGGTGGTCAGAACCTGGCGTTCGGCCGCATCGAAAAAACCGACGCGGGTTTCCGCTGGACCGGGCAGATCGAGTCCTCGGGCGCCTCAGCACTGCGCGTCCATTTCACCGAATTCAATCTTCCTTCGAACGCGACCCTGACCCTTTCGAACGGCCTTGGCGAAGCGTACAGCTACGCAGGACGCGGACCGCTGGATAGCGGCGAGTTCTGGTCCAACACCGTGGGCGGCGACAGCGTCGTCGTGACCGTGAACTATGCCGGCAACGACGTCGGTCGCGTGCTCCAGGCACTACGGTTCATGGTGGCCGACATCGGCCCCTTGAGCTCGAAGTTCCCTGTTGCCGATGAACAGGCGAGCACTCTCTGCTCCTACAACGTAGAGTGCATCGAGAACGCAGGCTGCGGAACCCTGCCGAGCGCGGTCACCGTCGCGCGGGAAGCCGCGGCGATGATTCTCTTCGTCTCCGGCCCCTATCAGTACATCTGCAGCGGCGGGCTGGTGGCCGACGGGGACACCTCGACACACATCCCCTACTTCCTGACCGCCAACCACTGTCTCAGCTCTTCCACCTCAGCTTCGTCGCTCGAAGCCTACTTCGATTACAAGATCGCATGCGGCGGAACCTGCCCGTCGAGCCTCGGCGCCTACCCCCGAGTTCTCGGCTCCACCGTGAGCGCCACGA
The DNA here is from genome assembly GCA_035525215.1 of Thermoanaerobaculia bacterium. Lineage (GTDB taxonomy): Bacteria > Acidobacteriota > Thermoanaerobaculia > Gp7-AA8 > Gp7-AA8 > DATLEY01. The sequence goes on from DATLEY010000034.1 coordinate 2,443, forward strand.
ACAAGACCAGCGATTTCACCCTGCTTCGGCTGAATGCGGCGGCTCCCGCATACGATGGGCGGCAGCGCCAGTTCCTCGCTACGAACAACACGGCCGTCTCGGGCAACCATAACCTTGCCCTCTACCGCATCAGCCACCCGGCTGGCGCTCCGCAGGCTTATTCGGCCCAGACCGTCGATACGTCCCGCCCCACCTGCCGCTCCTGGCCGCGCGGCAGCTGGATTTACAGCTCCGATACCTACGGCGCGACGGAAGGTGGAAGCAGCGGATCCCCGGTGGTCAATGCCTCCGGTCAGGTCGTCGGCCAGCTCTCCGGCGCCTGCGGCTACAACGTGAACGACCCCTGCGACACCGCCAGCAACGCGACGGTCGACGGCGCTCTTGCCGCCTACTGGAGCCAGGTTGAGCCCTTCCTCGGCGGCGGGGACGGCGGCGGCTGCAGCCCCACAACCGAGGTGTGCGACGGCGTCGACAATGACTGCGACGGTGAGGTCGACGAGGGGGGCGTCTGCGACACCGGTGGCTGCACCGTCGGCGGCTCCGGCGCTCCCTGTACAGCGAACGGTGACTGCTGCTCCGGAAACTGCAAGGGCAAGCCCGGCGCGAAGACGTGCAAATAAGCTCAATCTCGTGAGCGGAAAGGGCGAGCCGCAAGGCTCGCCCTTTTTTGTCCCATGCGGCAGTGGCGATTTCATTGCATAGCTGCTTCGACACGCCACGACCATGCTTCTCTCCGGGCTCAGAAAAACGGACGCCGACGTCATCCGGATGAACTTCCGGCGCTTCGCAAGCGACGCCTCTTCGATGGACGAGGCGGGTGAACGGATTGTCCGCTACCTCCATCAGGAGCTTCGGACGGAGTCCGGAAGCGCCCTCGCTCTCGTTCGATTCTTCAAGACGCATCCCTTCGTCCAGCTCCCTCCGGAGCTCCAGCGCTTCGCGTCGAATTTGATGAGCGGGGTCGAACGGCCGGACTGGCTTCGCTGCCTTACCCTGCTGGCCACCGCCGGCGATCTCGCGAACTGGCAATCGCGTGATGGCTCGCGCGGGCATCAGGCCATCCCTCTCGCCAGCGAGCAGATGGTGCGGGAAGCTCCAATGATCTCGCAGCTCATCCAGCAGTTCGGCCACTCGATTGCGACCGTCGTCAACCCGCCGACCGATCTGGCCATCGAAGCAACCAAGACCTCGGGAGTCTTCTACGTCGCGGATGCGCTGGGAAGCCCGCACATCCCCGCCCAGGAAGAGTTCGTCCGCCCCTATGGCGTGCGATCGATCGTCGGGTTCGGCGGGCTGCTCCCCTCGGCCGATCTCTGGGCCGTGATCATGTTCTGCAAAGTCTCCGTCTCCCCGGAAGTCGCAGAACTGTTCAAGCGCCTTGCATCCTCTCTGACCGTGAGCCTCATTCCACTCAACGCGCGGGTCTTCAAGTAGTTGTTAGTTGTTAGAGAGTTCCGAGTTCCCAGTTCCGAGTTCGGAGGTCAATGTACCGCCGGCCTCCGGCCGGTCGCCATGCACCTGCAGGCTCACGCGAGATACTTTGCACCAAAAAACCAGCGCGCTTCGCGCGCCAGCCGGCTGAAAGCCGGCGCCACAGAGTCAGTGCCTCACCGCAACTGGGAACTGGGAACTGGGAACTAACAACTAGCAACTAGCAACTAGCAACTGATAGCTTGCCCCTCATGACCGATCCCTCCGGATTGACGCTGCTCGATGTTCTTCAGCAGCGATTCCCGGAGTCATCGAAGACGTCGCTCAGAACGATGCTCCAGAGCGACCGCGTGCGCGTGAATGGCGTCCCCGAGCGCAACGCCAAGCGGCAGGTTCGAGAGAGCGATCAGATCGAGATCTCGGCCAGATCGTTCAGGCCTCTCGACCCACGCGTACGAATCGTCTTCGAGGACAGCGATCTGGTGGTCGTCGACAAGGCCGCGGGCCTGCTCACCGTGCCGAGCCCCCAGGTGCAGTACGAGACCGCCGAGTCGTTCCTGAACGCGCACTATGGAGGGCGGCCTGACGAGCCGCGCATCCATCATGTTCACCGCCTCGACCGCGATACCTCGGGGGTCCTCGTCTTCGCGCGAAACACCTTTGCACGCGACCGCCTGCAGGCCCTCTTCGCGTCTCACGACATCGAGCGCACCTATGTCGCGATCGTGCATGGGAAGCTTCGGGAGTCGTCCGGGGTCTTCCGGTCGTTTCTCGCCGAAGACCACGACCTTCGCGTGCGAAGCGTTGCCGGCCCATCGGAGGGGAAAGAAGCGATCACACACTACCGTGTGACCGCGTCCGGCCGCCGCTTCTCGATTCTCGAGCTGACGCTGGAAACCGGACGTCGCAATCAGATCCGCGTGCATCTGTCGGAAGCGGGCCACCCCGTCGTCGGGGACACGATGTATGGAAAAGGAAGGGAAAGCGATCTCGGCCGGCTTGCTCTTCATGCGCGGGACCTCGGGCTGGTCCACCCGAGGAGCGGAATGAAGCTTCGATTCACGGCCGAGGTTCCCAGGGCATTCCGCGAGCTCGACCTGTGATGACGGCGAGGCGGGCAGCGTCAAGCTGCCCCCGCTCCGATTTGTCTGGACTTCCGATATCGTGGTGATATCATACCGCTATCAGGAGGTCAGCCATGCTTCGTGAAATAGAAAAACACCCCGCCAACGGAATCCCGTTTCTGGTTCTGCTTCCGCTCGCCGTGCTCGGTTCAGCCTGGTGGGCGATCGAGTCCTTCATTCAGTCGGAGTTCTGGATGGGGGGGAGCGCGGTTCTGATCACTCTGGTCCTGGTGGTCTGTCTGTTCGGTTTCTTCATGGTTGCGCCGAACCAGGCGGTCGTGATGCAGCTCTTCGGCGACTACGTCGGGACCTCGCGAGACCCCGGCCTGCGCTGGGCCAATCCTTTCTACACCAAGCGCAAGGTATCGGTTCGGGTGCGGAACTTCGAGACGGGCAAACTGAAAGTCAACGACGTGCGCGGCAACCCGATCGAGATCGGCGCGATCATCGTCTGGAGAGTGATCGACTCGGCGGAGGCGATCTTCCAGGTCGACGACTATGAGAACTTCGTACACGTTCAGAGTGAGTCCGCGCTTCGCAATCTCGCGTCGGGTTACGCCTACGACAGCTACACCGAAGACGAGAAGTGCCTGGTCGGACACACCGCCGAGGTGTCGGAGAAACTGAAGACGGAAGTTCACGAGCGTCTCGCCGATGCGGGAGTGGAAGTGCTCGAGACCAGGATCAGCCATCTCGCCTACTCTCCCGAGATCGCCGCGGCGATGCTCCAGCGGCAGCAGGCCGGAGCGGTGGTCGCCGCGCGCCAGCGCATCGTCGAGGGGGCGGTGGGCATGGTGGAGACCGCGCTCGACATGCTGACCGCGAAACATGTCGTCGAGCTCGACAACGAGCGTCGAGCCGCCATGGTCAGCAATCTGCTGGTGGTCCTCTGCAGCGATCGCCACACCCAGCCGGTCGTGAATACCGGGAGCCTCTACCAGTAGGCGCAGGGCATGTCCGAACGTAAACCCTTTCTCCTCCGGATGGATCCGCGGCTCCACGAGGCTCTTCAGAAGTGGTCCGACGACGAGCTGCGGAGTCTCAACGGACAGATCGAATTCATTCTCAGGAAGGCGCTCGTGGAAAGCGGGCGCCTTCCGCGCGAGAAGCCGAGGCCGAAAGGATGAGGATCGGCTCCCCGCGTTTTTCGTTCCAAACGGCTGGGCGGCGAGACGCCGCCCGCCACTCAACGTACCGCCGGCCTCCGGCCGGTAAGGCGCGCGACGCGCGCTGGCTCCTCGACTTTCGTTCCAAACGGCTGGGCGGCGAGACGCCGCCCGCCACTCTTCGCGGCAAGCTGTCATAAACTCGGTTCGCACGGAGGCGACATGGCGAGCCGAATCAGGAAAATTGCGATCTCCACGGGAGGTGGCGACGCCCCGGGCCTCAACGCGGTGATCCGGGCGGCAACTCTCTCCGCCATCAACCGGGGATGGGAATGCGTAGGGATCCGTGACGGCTACAACGGACTTCTCTTGCCGGACGAGTTCCCCGAAGGTGGGCTGGTGTCCCTGACGCGCGAATCGGTCCGTGGAATCACTCCGCTCGGCGGCACGATCATCGGAACGACGAATCGGGGCAATCCCCTCAAGTTTCCGGTGGAGCAGAACGATGGAACGATCGTCGAGACCGACGTGACCGATCGCCTACTGCAGAGCTTTGCAGAGAATGGGATCGACGCGTTGATTACGATCGGGGGCGACGGATCTCTCGGCATCGCCGCGGTTCTTGCCGGGAAAGGCCTCCGCGTCATTGGCGTACCGAAGACGATCGACAACGATCTCGATGGAACTGTGGTCACGTTCGGATTCGACACTGCAGTCTCGTTCGCGACGGAAGCGATCGATCGCCTGCACTCGACGGCGGACGCTCACCGCCGAGTCATGATCGTCGAAGTGATGGGGCGCTACGCCGGCTGGATCGCGCTGAACTCGGGGATCTCCGCCTCGGCGGACGCCATCCTCATCCCGGAGATTCCCTACGAGCTCGAATCGATCGTCGGGAAGATCCGCCAAACCGAGGAAAAGGGGCAGAAGCACGCGATCGTCGTGGTGGCCGAGGGAGCGAAGCAGAAGGGAGGAGCGATCGCTCTGAAGGGAGAGCGGGAGCTCGGGGCGGCGGAACGACTGGGGGGCATTGGCGAGCGGCTCACGGCCCAGATCGTCGAACGAACCGGACGTGAGGCGCGAACCGTCGTGCTCGGCCATCTTCTTCGTGGCGGCACGCCTTCCACCTTCGACAGGCTTCTTTCACTTCGGTTCGGAGCGGCAGCGGTCCGTGCTCTCGATGAGGGGCAAAGCGGGGTCATGGTCGCTCTCGCTCCGCCGACCGTGAATTACGTCCCTCTGGAACAGGCCACCCGGCGCATGAAGTCGGTCCCGCTCGACTGCGACACGATCCTGACGGCGCGGGATCTAGGGATCTGCTTCGGCGATTAGTTGCCAGTTCCGAGTTCCCAGTTCCGAGTTCCGCGGCCGAGTTCCCGGTCCATACCGTGGAACCGCGTGAGCCTGCACGGTCATAGCGACCGGCGGGACGCCGGCGGTACTGTGGAACCGCGTGAGCCTGCACGGTCACAGCGACCGGCGGGACGCCGGCGATACAGTGGAACCGGCAACAACCATCAACCAACTAACTATCAACTAACAACTGAGAACTGAGAACTGGGAACTCACTCAGCACTCAGCACTCAGCACTCAGCACTCAGCACTCAGCACTCTTCCATCACTTCGCCGGGATCCGGCTCTTGTTCGCGGCGAGCCAGGCCCGGAAGTTCTGAAGGCCGGGGTGGAGCTGCCGGGATCCGGCCACGTCGCGCGACGCGCGATACTCCTGTTCGAAGTCCCGTTTGAACTGGAACATGTTTCCGAGGTCTTCGGCGCCAGGGAAGCCGAACCCGCGGTAGGCGGCCGGATCGACGGAGTTGTAGACGACCTCCTCTCCGAGCTCCTCGGAAAATGCCGCTGCCATCTCCTGACCGGAGAGATGCTCGCCGGCGATTCCAACGTACCGGCCGACCACCTCCTCACCTCGTTTGAAGAGCCCATAGGCGCAGGCGCCGATATCGGCGGCGGCGATGGAAGGCATCTTCGCGTCACCGAGTGGGAACGTGATGGAAAGCCTGCCGTCGGCGCCGCGGGTTGGCCCCATGCCGAAATGAATGAAGTTGTCCCAGTAGAACGCGGTGAGAAGAAATGTCGTCGGAACGCCGAGCTCCTGAAAGATCCGGTCCGCCTCCCCCTTGGCATCGAAATGAGGGACTTTGTACTTCTCCATCAGCGTCGGCATCCGATCGTCGCTGAGGGGGACGAGTTTGCGGGTATCGTCCAGCGTCGACCAGACGACATGCCGGAGTTTCGCGTCGCGCGCCGCTGTCGCCATGCTTCTCGCATTCGCAAGTTCCTTCTCCGGCGAGAAGTGCGCCCAGAAAAAAGTGACGCAGAATGCCCCCCAGGCTCCCTCGAACGCCTGCCTGAGGCTCGCCTGGTCGTCGACGTCTCCCTGGACGACCTCGGCGCCGAGCCGCGCAAGCTCCCGAGCCGCCGCGGATGAGGGATCTCGAGTGATCGCCCGAGCGCGGAACCCACCCCCGGGATCGGCGAGAATCGCTCGGACCAGTCCGCCGCCCTGCGCTCCAGTTGCACCAACCACCGCAATGATTTTCTGACTGCTCATCCAATGCTCCTCTCGCCTTGGGGGGTCCGCGGCTGTTCGTTCGCGGCATCGGGAATCATCCCATAAAACCGCATGTCCGATGTCGGCGATGGGCGGTGGGCGGCTCAGAAAGAGCGCTTCGAGTCACTCCAGATAGCCGAGGGATCGCAGCTTCTCCACGGCTTCGGCATCCAGGGCGGCGGGGATCTCGCTCGTCGTGCGAAGACCTGCGTGAACCGCCGCCAGCCATTCTCCGATCGAAGGAGGCATCGGCTGTTGTTTCCCGGCGAGATCGTTTCGTTCTGCGGGATCGGCGCGCAGATCGAAGACCCGGTACGTCCCGGGATCGGTTCGCCACGACTCCTTGCGCGAGCCGTGAACGACGGCGATCTCCAGCAGCCCCGCCTGGCGCGACGCCTGGGGATTCCGGCCGCGTACCGGTGAGCCGCGATGGGCCTGCATCAGCATCGGAAGGATCGGGGGGTTTTCGTTGGACCGAAGCACTCCGCTCCAGTCGAAGCCCAGGAAGGCTTCCGGAACCGGGACTTCAGCGAGGCCGAGAATGGTCGGGGCGATGTCGATGATTCGAGCCGCCTCCTCGATGACGCGCGGGCGAATCCGCCCGGGGAGCACGAAGCCGAGAGGAATTCTCACGGCCTCCTCCCAGAGGAATCGCCCATGGCCCCACACACCGTGTTCGCCGAAACTCTCGCCGTGATCGCTGGTGAAGACGACGAGAGTCGATTCGCGGAGGCGCGGATCATTCTGAATTGCTTCGAGCAGGTCGCCGACGGCCGCATCCACCGCGGCGATCTCGGTGTCGTATCTATCCTCGATGGACTCCCTGCCATCGGGAGGGATGTTGAGGCGCTTCGCGTGTTCCGAGCGATAGAGATAAGGCGCATGAGGATCGGTGTAATGAGCCCAGATGAAAAAGGGTGCCCGCTCGTCTTCCCTCTCATCGAGCCAGTCGATCACGGCTTCCGTCACATCCTCGGCATACGACTCGCCTTTGAACATGCCGAGCCAGCGCTTCCTCGTCAGGACTTCGTGGTACTCGTGAAAATGATCATCGAGTCCGGAGTATGTTCCCCGAAGAACCCAGTTCGAGACGAAAGCCGCCGTGATGTATCCGCGCCGGCGGAGGATCTTGCTGACCGAGCTGAGTCCGGTCTTGATCTTCAGGGCATTCCGCGTCGCTCCATGCTCGTGCGGATGACGCGAAGTCAGCATCGTCGCCATCGCCGGCCCCGTCAGAGGCTCGACGGTCCGGGCTTCCTCGAATCGCGCACCCCGCGCGAGAAGCCGGTCGATGTTCGGCGAAGTGTTCCGGCCATACCCGTATGAAGACAGGCGGTCGGCCCGAAGCGTATCCACGCTGATCATCAGGACATTGGGACTCGACTCGGCGGCGGCCGGCGTTGCCCACGTCATGAAAGGAATGGCGGCCAGAAGCAGAAGAAATGTTCGATTCGCTCGGGTGCGGAGAGTCAAGAGGGAGCCCGTCATCGCGGGAGATTGTAGCGTCGAAATTTCCACCGGTCGAAGTCCTCCGGGCACGGAGCACCGTGCAAGGAATCTGCAAAGTACCGGGACGTGAACCTTAGCGGATGGAACCTTCACCCTCCGGGTGACTCGCGGGACCGGAATAACCCGGCCGAGATGAACGGCAGGACACGCCGTTCATGCGATAGAGTTGATGGGACGCCCTCGAGGCGCGCAACTTCGGAGGACTGCTTTGATCGAGCTCACCGTGCTCCACGGAATCACTTTCGACCACGTTCACTGGGAACTGATTGCGGCCGCCGCGCTCCTGCTCGTTCTGGCGCTTGGATGGGGCCGCCGATCCCGTCGCGCCGAATCGAGCAGCTCGGAATAGCTTCGAGGTCTCGCCGAGATCCGCTGATCCGGACGCGGCGCCGGGAGTCACTCTCTACATATGGAAATCTCCGCGCGTGAAGCGCTGGAACGACTGCGGCAGGGAAACGAGCGCTTCGTTTCGGAGGAGCGGAGTCTCGAGGCCCTGAGCACCAGGCGGCGGGAGCTCGCCGCGGATCAACGCCCCTTCGCGATCATTCTCGGCTGCTCGGACTCCCGCGTGCCGGCCGAGCTCGTGTTCGACCAGGGTCTCGGTGACCTCTTCGTGATTCGCGTCGCGGGAAACATCGTGGCCCCATCTCAGGTCGGAAGCGTCGAGTTCGCGGCCGACCAGTTCGGCACGACTCTGGTCGTCGTTCTCGGTCATAGCCGATGCGGCGCGATCCTCGCGACGATCGACGAGTTGAGAAATCGAGGCAACCGCTCCCCGAATATCCAGTCCATCGTCAACCGAATTCGCCCCGCGATCGAAAGCGTCGTTCAGGCGAATCAGGGGGAAGACGAAGACCGGCTGACCGAGGAGGCGGTGAGGGCCAATGTCCGCGCGTCGGCGAACCAGTTGCGTCACGACTCGGAGCTCCTCCAACAGCTGATTCGAAATGGAGGTCTCCTGGTCGTCGGCGCGGAGTACTCTCTCGAAAGCGGCGAGGTCGATTTCTTCGACATCCCCGACCTCGACGTGGAATGACTTCCGCCCTCGGGACCGAAGCGCGGGATGTGCGACCTACTCTTCGTCCTCGCGCGGTGGAGGCACGGACGAGCGCAGCGGATCGCGACGCCGTTCGCTTTCCTCGAGCTCGTCGGCGCCCCAGGGATCGAAGGGAAGAAGATCCTTCGATCGCGTTTCCCCGACTTCAATCTCTTCTACCGGTTCACTTTGCTTCGGCATCAGGCTCCCTCCCTGTTCAACTCTCTCAGTGCAAGGAGGATGCTCAAACATGATGCGGATCCCTCTCTCGAGCTTCCCGTCGAATGCGGCGCCCCGCCGGCGCGTTACCGTGGGTATGCGAGCCCACCTCCTTCCTCTCCTTCTGGCGATCTCGCCGGCGCCCGGGCTGGCCTGTTCACTGGCCGTCACACTTCACACCCTCGCGGAGGACGAACAGCGAATCGACAAGACAGCTCCCGCGCCTCTGGAAGCATCCGTGGTCTCGGTCCGGCGTGGCCGGGGGCCTGCCTCAGCCGGGAATGGAGTCATGAGTGTAACCAGCTGCGACGACATCGGATTCATCACCGTTCGCATCGACGATCTTCCGGGCGACAACCGAACCCCGAAGACCGCGCTCGGATACTTCGTCATTCCGGCGGGCGGAACGTGGCCGGAAGCTCATTTTTTTCCGGAGAACGCCGTCCGCGGCCTGAGTGAGGGGGGCGAGATCTCGCTCGCCTGGGCCGATGGCGCCACAGACGAGCAGGAGGCGATCGAGTTTGCGTTCTCGATCGTCGCCGTCGATCTCGCGGGGAATGAAAGCGAGCCATCCGACCCGATCTGGGTCCGCCATGCCGGGAGTCGTTCGGAAGCGGACTGCCACTGAACGGCTTGCGAGGGGGGAGGGTGGGTCATTCAGAGTGGGGGAACGGCGCGAGCACCGGTGGAGCGGAGATGACCCTCGAGCACGAAACGCGCAACGGCGCGGGGGTCATTCATAGGCCGCACGCGCCAGTCGCGCAGAATTTGAGGTGGCGTCGCGGCCGAAGAATCTCAGCCGCGATGATCGCTATCGGGTTCTTATCCTCGTCCAGACGCGTTCGTACGATGCGACTGCACCGGCACAAGAACCCGATGACGGCCTGCGCATTCTGAACTACTGCATCCTAAAACCTCCGTACCGTGCGCAGTTTTTACGGTAGGAGCTTGAGAAGACTGGAGATATCGGCGCCGCTTTTGGGCTGCGGGCGAAGCCCGCGCTGAGATTCTTCGGCCGCGAGACCAATCGTGCCGGTACTTCGTTGTTCCGTGCGGCCTCTGAATGACCCGCCCTCCCCCCCTCGCAGCCTTTCCCTGAATCCCTCGCTCGTCTACCCTCTTCCTTGCTTCGCCTTTCCCTCCTCCCTCGCTCGTCCACCCTCATTCCTTGCTTTCGCCTTTCCCTCCTCCCTCGCTCATCTACCTTGATCCCTGCCTCCATCGGAGTTTTCCCTTTCTTTCCCTCGTTAGCGGTGATCCGGAGACAGAATCTCTCACCTCGACCATGTTCGATCGGATCCTCATCGAATCTGCGCCTCAGAAGCGATCGAAAGACTCGGCGCTCTCCGCGGTGATCTCCGCGGGCGCGCACGCGCTGATCCTCGGGGGGTTGTTGTTCGCGGTCGCTTCGCGCGCCGTCCCCGACCAGGTGGTCGAACCGATTCGCGCATTCATGGTCGGCGGGAACCCTGCCCCACCGCCGCCCCCTCCTCCCCCACCCCCCGGTTCCGCCGCCACGTCGGTGCCGTCGACTCCGGAATTCGAGCCGACGGTCGAGCTTCCAGAGCCGGAAGATTCATTCGTCGCGCCGACGGAGACGCCGGAAGAAACGCCCCGGCCGAACCCTTCGGAAGCCAGCGAAGGCGAGACCGGCGTCGCCGGAGGAGTCGAGGGAGGGGTTGAGGGAGGAGTCCTGGGAGGAGTGATCGGCGGCGTGATCGGAGGCGAGATCGGTGGAACTCTCGGCGGGACTCTCGGTGGCACGATCGGGGGAACCGGGACCGGAACCGGACCGTTACGCGTCGGTGGAAACGTCCGGCCTCCCACGCCCGTCTACCGGGTCGAGCCTGATTACACCGAGGAAGCGCGAAAGGCGCGACTCCAGGGGATCGTGATCATCGAGGCGATCATCGACGTCGAAGGAAATGTCACGGAAGCGAGAATTCTCAAAGGGCTGGCGGGAGGACTCGATCAGTCCGCGATCGGGGCGGTGAGACAGTGGAGATTCAAGCCGGGCACGCTCGATGGCAGGCCGGTCCCGGTCATCTTCGATCTCATGGTCCGCTTCCGTCTCCAGTGAGCTTCGGAATGGTGCAGGGCGGAGTTCGGTTCGGTTGCGACAGCCGTCCGGCGTGAGAGCGCCGGGCTGAGGAGGTCAGTCGTTCATGGATGCGAGTCATTTCACACTGGCGGGAATGTGGGCCTCGATGGGTCCGACGGCCAAGGTCGTCGTATTCATTCTGGCGTTGATGTCGATCTGGTCGCTGGCGATCGCCATCGACCGCACCTGGCGGTTTCACAAGGCCAAGAAGGAATCTCTTCAGGTAGCCACCGGGGTCGCGCCGCTTCTGAAAGAGCGCAAGCTGGCCGATGCCGTAGCGCTGACCGCCGAGTCCCGCTTCCGCAACAGCCACGTTGCGCGCGTCCTGAATGCCGGTCTGAGCGAGCTGCATTACGGAGCGACGAACGACGTCCCCGAGGACTTCGATCCAGTGGACTCTTCCAAGAGGGCGATCGAGCGCGAGTCGTTGATGACGACGGAGGATCTCAAGAAGGGAATCGGAAATCTCGCCACGATTTCCACGACGGCGCCATTCATCGGACTGTTCGGAACGGTCGTCGGAATCATCAACGCGTTTCGCGGCATGGCCGCATCGGGGTCAGGCGGTCTCGGCGCGGTCTCGGCCGGAATCGCCGAAGCGCTTTTCGCGACCGCTCTCGGGCTCGGTGTCGCAATTCCCGCCGTCTGGCTCTACAACTATTTCATCGGAAAAATCGACCGCTTCACCGTGGAGATGACCAATGCTTCCTCGGAGATGCTCGATTACGTGCTGAAAACGAAGAAGGCCTGAGCGGATGGCCATGGCCGGCGTAAAGCGGATGCGCCCTCAGGGGGAGATCAACGTCACTCCTCTGGTCGACGTCTGCCTGGTCCTGCTGATCATCTTCATGGTCGTGACCCCGATGCTCCAGCAGGGCGTCGACGTCGTTCTCCCCAAAGGGCTCCACGCGGAAAAAAAACCGGGTGAGCAAGGTGACCTGATCATCTCGATCAAGAACGACGGAACCGTCTACCTCGGACGCAACTGGATCCCGGACCAGGATCTGCCGCAGTATCTCGCCGCCGAGTACGAAAAGGATCCTACCCGCGCCGTCATGCTCAAGGCCGATGCCCGGCTCCAGTTCGGGAAGGTCCGCCAGGTGATGAAGACTGCGGTCGAGGCCAACTTCCGCCAGGTCGCGATCCTGACCGAAAATTCGGGGGCTCGCTAGCGATGGCCTTCAGCGGCAGCGGATCCGGAGTGCGCGGGGACATCAACATCACGCCGCTCGTCGACGTCGTGCTCGTGCTCCTGATCATCTTCATGGTCGCCACGCCGGTTCTTCAAATGGGCCTGGACGTCGAAGTTCCTCCCAAAGTCGAGGTGACCGGGCCGCCTCCGCAATCGCTGGAAACCCAGCTCGTGGTCGCTGTCCGTCCGGAAGGATTCTTCCTGAACCGCGAGAAGGTCGGAGAGCTCAACGACGATTCGCTCACGGGATTGCGAAGCCGGCTCGCACCGATTCTCGTCTCCCGCGCGGAAAAAGATCGTGTCGTATTCATCAACGCGGATGATCGCGTTTCTTTCGAGCAGGCCGTGCGCGCCATGGACACGATTCAGGAATCGGGCGCGCAGAGAATCGGCTTCCTGACCGATCCTCCGGGACAGCCTTGAGCCAGCCTCCCCGCCCGCCGTCCCGCGCGCGCGGAATCTGTCTCGCCGTCATCGGAATCGCTCTCCTCGCGCTGACGGCCATCGATGCGCCGGAATGGCTGAGGCTTTCTTCCTGGATGCTCGTTCTCTTCGGCGGCCTCGCCCTCGTTTACGGCCTTCTCGAAATCGTGGCGAGCAGGCGTAGAGTCTGAATGAACCGACAGCACCACTCACCACTCAGGACTCAGGACTCAGCACTCAGGACTCAGCACTCAGATGGCGGAGGCGTGTTGGAATCGAACCAACCTCTCGACACTTCCGCGCCGAGACAACGGTTTTGAAGACCGCGGGAGCCGCCAGACCCCATTCGCCTCCGCGTTCGAGGAGCAGCGAACGATAGCATCCGGAAAGGCGGAAAGATTCCGGACGAATGGAAGAGTCGCGTCGCGATCATCTCTGTTTGCGGTCTCTTCTCCTGATCGACCCGTATAATCCGTTCAGTGAGCACCGACAATCTGTGGGACCGCGGGATGGAAGGGGAACCCGAGATCGATCGTCCCGCAGGCGATCTCGGCCTCGTCATGACCGGCGGCGGGGCGAGGGCCGCGTATCAGGTCGGTGTCCTCCGCGCCATCGCCCGGCGTTTCCCCGATCTCCGGATTCAGATCATCACCGGAGTTTCCGCCGGAGCGATCAACGCGGTCTATCTGGGATGCCGCAATACGTCCTTCGCCGAATCGGTGGAAGGACTCGCGAACCTCTGGAAAAGCCTTCGGATCGAAGATGTCTTCAGGGCGGACTCGCCCTCGCTCGGAAAGACGGTCATGAAATGGGGATGGCGGCTCCTCTCGGGCGCCCCCTTCAAATCCACTGTTCGCGGGATGGTCGATACGGCTCCCCTGAACACGTTGCTTCACCATGTGCTCTGCACGGGGAACTCGAATGAGATCTCCGGTTTGAGCGAGAACCTCGGGACCGGCAAACACCGAGCGGTCGCCGTGACGACGCTGAACTACACGACCGGCCAGACCATGACCTGGGTCATGGGGCGGGGGATCGAGCTGTGGGAGCGGCCGAACCGCCGGAGCCGCCACGCCCGCATCACCGTCGACCACATCATGGCGTCAGCGGCTCTTCCTCTGATTTTCCCAGGGGTGAAACTCGACGGTGACTGGCACGGAGATGGAGGAGTGCGTCTCGCCGCCCCCCTCTCCCCCGCTCTTCACCTCGGCGCCAGGCGAATCCTCGCCATGACCACTCGCTATCAGAAGACTTTCGAGGAAGCGGACCGGAAACAGTTCCGCGGTTATCCCGCTCCGATGCAGGTCGTGGGACACCTGATGAATGCGATCTTCCTCGACGTCATCGATCAGGATGCCCTGCGGCTCGAAAAGCTGAATGCTCTGCTGAAGAAGCTGCCAGTCGAGGAGCGGGAGGGAATGCGCGAGATCGACCTGCTGGTCCTCCGACCTTCCGTCGATCTCGGTCGGCTCGCCGGGGACTACGAGATCGAGCTGCCCGGGATGCTGCGCCACCTGCTCCGCGGCCTCGGATCGAAAGAGACTTCCAGTCCCGATTTTCTGAGCATGCTCATGTTCCAGGCGGACTACCTGACCCGTCTGATCGAGATCGGGGAGGCCGACGGTGAGGCGAGGATCGAAGAGATCGCCGCCCTGATCGAGGGAAGAGGAGCCGAGCCTGAAGTCCCTCCGGAGCGTCCGTCATCTTCGTCCGGCGCCGTCCCGATGGCGGCGGCCAAGCCCTGATCCGCCGGACGCGAGCCTCACGCTTCGGAGCCGAAAATTCTGGCCCTGGCGTTTGACCAGCGATCGTCCGAGGTCCCGTGCTGCGCGGCCCAGAGAAGAAGGTCCGTCTCCTGCTGATCCCATCCTCCCCGAGCCGGCGGGAGCGCCCTCCATTCGGTCTCGCCCCGCCGGAGCCCGTCGAAGAGTGAGAAGACCAGATGCGCGAGGATCAGCCGCCTTTTCGCTTCATCGCGGTTGATATCGTTCGACTTTCCGGCGAGGGCGGCGACTTCGTCCCTGAAGCCGTCCCGCGCTTCCTCGAACCCCTCGGACGGGCTGTCCGCGAGGCGACGGTAATACTGGACGGTCTCCCGGTCGAAGCGCTCGGAGAGCGCTTCCCAGATGCGATCGATATCCCAGAGCTCGGGGGTGGCCGGACTGCTCATCCTTGAAGTATGCAACAAGCTTCGTGCCCGCGGGTGCATGATCGGGTTACCATGGAAGGAAATCGTCGCGAGCGATCGGAATCTCCAGTGGATTCCGGGCGTTACCGGCGTTGTCCAATTCCGGTCCTGGGGGTTTCACAGCCGATGATTTCATTGCGGCAGAGCAGCGGCTTCGCGCGCCCTTCCGGCATCGCGCGGCTCATCGCCGTCACCACGCTCGTTTTCACGGTTGCCATTCCGGCGTCCGCCGCTTCGCTCAAGGGTTCCAAGGCCTCGGTCAGGAATCAGAAGCGGATGGCCGCTCAGCACGACTTCACCATCCTGCGCGACAAGAGTCACGTGCGGAAGTTCGTCCGCGCCGGGATCCTGGTCCCGATCTCCAATGGCCCGAACCACCTCCTCGACGGCGTCTCCTATCCCTACGCCAGACCGGAGATGAAGACCTTCATCTCGCGGCTCGCATCCGACTACCGCGAGGCCTGCGGCGAATCTCTCGTGGTCACCAGCCTGACTCGACCGGTCTCGGCTCAGCCGCGGAATGCGTCCCCCGATTCCGTTCACCCCACCGGCATGGCCGTCGACATCCGTCGCAGCACGAAGGGCTCATGCAAGCGTTGGCTCGATGCAAGCCTCCTCCGGTTCGAGCGAGCGGGAGTCCTCGACGCAACCAAGGAGAACCGCCCGCCTCACTATCACGTTGCGCTCTTCCCGAAGCCTTACAAGCAGCTGATCGCAGCCGGCAGCCTCTCGGAAAGATCGAAGACTCATCGGGTCCGTCAGGGCGACACGCTGTGGGACCTTGCGCGCCGATTCGGCACGAGCGTCGCGGCGATCCGCCGCGTGAACGGAATCTCCGGCTCGGGCATCCGGCCGGGTCAGGTTCTCAGGCTGCCCTGAGTCGCGCTCAGTACTTTAAAAACATGGCCCGGCGATCGATGAAGCTCTCGAGCGAGGGGGACCAGAGCGCGAGCACCTGACCGACGTCCGCACCCTTTCGCACTGCCTCCACCGTGGCGGGATGCTGGAGAAGGGTCGTCACGCCGTCGATTCGAAACGTCTCCGGCTCGAGCCGCCAGAGACTGACGATGATCGCGGCTCCGAGCTCCAGCGAAGCGAGCTCCTTCCGGTCGGTGATCTCGAGCCGCACTCCGCCGCAGGACTCTCCTGAGTGCTTGCTCGACGAAGGCGTACGTCTCTCGGGCATGAATCGTACGCCCTTCACTCCGTAGCGCGAGAGCTCCGCGGCCAGAGCTTCGCCGTCGATCCAGGGGGCTCCGATCCATTCGAAAGGAGTCGCGGTTCCCCTCCCCACCGACACATTGGTCTGCTCGACGAGGCAGACTCCCGGGTAGAGAATCGCCGCCTCGAGCGTTCGCATGTTCGGCGAAGTGGGAAACCATGGAAGTCCGGTGGAGTCGAACCATTCCTCCCGCTTCCAGCCGCGAATCGGGATGACGGTCAGATCCGCGGCAGCCGGGCTCTCATCATTGAACATGACGGCCAGCTCACCCACGGTCATTCCGTGCCTCACCGAGATCGGATGGATGGCCGTGAAACTCTCCTTCGCGACATCGGAGGGGCCTTCCACCCCCAGCCCAGTGATCGGATTCACGCGATCGAGCACGACGAACTTCACGCCCGCTCGCCCTGCGGCTTCCATGGCGAGCTTCATCGTGGAGATATAGGTGTAAAACCGGGCTCCGATATCCTGAACGTCGAAGACGAGCGCATCGAGCTCCTCGAGCTGTGAGGCAGAAGGCGCGCGACGTTCCCCGTAAAGGCTGTAGATGGGGAGTCCACTCGCATCATCGATTCCGTCCTCGATTTTCCCGTCCAGGGCGCCGCGGATTCCGTGCTCCGGACTGAAGAGCCGCGCCAGCTCCACTCCCGGCGCGCTTCGCAGGACATCGATGGTCGGATTTCCGTACCGATCGCGTCCCGTGTGATTCGTGATCAGACCGATCTTCATCCCCCGAAGTGGCGCGAACTCGCTGGACGTGAGCACGTCGATCCCGTTCTGCGCCGAGCCGCCACGGCTCACGCCGATCCGGCGCGAATCGGGAGCAGCCGGCTCATACCCCGCGAGCCGCGAGGCCAGCTCACCGAGTCTCTCCTGCAGCGCCAGCACGCTGCCGCCGCTGGGATGATTGCGATTGGTGAGGAACAGGTAGAACGTCTCCGACGCCGGATCGATCCAGAGAAAAGGTCCGGTCCATCCCGTGTGACCGAACGAGCCGAAAGGAAAGCTGCCCCGCGGGCGAGAGTACGTCGACTCCATGTCCCAGCCAGGGGAGCGCCGCACCGAGACGCCTTCAGGTGTCCCGACATGGGTCATCAGATCCACCGTCTCCGGTTTCATGATGCGCACGCCGTCGAGTGACCCTCGCCCCAGGATCATTCCGGCATACCGGCGCAGGTCGTCGACGGTCGAGAAGAGACCGGCATGACCGGCCACGCCTCCCATTCTCCGTGAGGTCGGGTCGTGAACCACCCCTCGAAGAACCCCCTCCGGCTCCACCGTCTCGGTGGGGGCCATTCGATGACGCAGCCTGGGATCGGGACGGAAGGATGTGTCCACCATTCCCAGGGGGCGAAAAATCTCCTCCCTGGAAAATGCATGCAGCGGCCGGCCGGAGACTCTTCGAACGATCTCTCCAAGGAGAATGAAGTTGATGTCGCTGTAGCGGAAAATGAAACCGGGCTGGTTGATCGCGCGCTCACGCGCTGCTCTCTCGATTCCTTCCTCGTAACCGTTCCAAGGATCATTGAGCGAAAGGCTCGGACGAAGGCCGGAGGTGTGAGTCAGGAGGTGGCGGACGGTGATGTCTCCCTCGCGCATCTCGGGGATGTAAGTGCGCACCGGAGCGTCGATGCCGACCAGACCACGCTCGATCAGAAGCATGATCGACGGAGTCGTGGCGACGACTTTCGTCAGTGACGCGAGATCGTAGATGGTGTCGTAGGCGACCGGTTCCCGCGAAGGCTCGACCGCCTGAAGTCCCCACGTTCTACCGAAGCGCTGGCCCGAGCTGTCGATGAAAAAGACGCCGCCGATTATCCGATTTTCCGCGATCGCTCCCGCCACGGCTTCGTCGACTTCCTCGAGAAGGGCCGGGTCCAGACTCGCGGCGCCCGGCAGGGTGACGCAACCTGCGGCCGCGAGAACGAGGAGGAAGAAAGGGAACAACAGGCGGGCAAAGGGTCTCATCGGAACCATGATTGCCTCGCGGGCACCCTACTGGCAAGGCGAGGGGACATGCGAACCGTCGAGGTCTCCAACCACACCTCTCTGGCTGAGTACTCCGACCGTTTTCACCTGGAAGGCCACGTCCGCACGCTCGAGGAAGAAGCGAAACAGCTGCTGCCCTCCCTCTCCGGACGCAAAGTCTGGATGATCAATGCGGCCGAAAGCGGCGGAGGGGTCGCTGAAATGATGCCGAAGCTGGTGAGTATCCTGCGGGAGCTCGGCATCGAGGTCGAGTGGGTGGTCATCGAGTCGGAACGGCCGGAGTTCTTCGGGCTGACCAAGCGGATCCACAACCTGATTCATGATGCGGGCGATCCCGGCTTCTCCGCCGAGGACCGTGCGTTGTATGAGGCGGTCAACGAGGAGAACGCCAGGGCGCTGGAGCGGATGATGAGCCCCCGGGATTTCATCGTCGCGCATGACCCTCAGCCATGCGCGATGGGCGCGATTCTCAAAGAGCGTACCGGCGCGCCCGCCATATGGCGATCTCACATCGGCCTCGATCGCGCGACGCCGCGAACCCGCTCTGCCTGGGAGTTTCTCCGTCCATGGATCGAGGCCTATGACCGCGTCGTGTTCTCGGTGCCCGAATACGTCCCTCCGTTTCTGGCCGATCGCTCCTCGATCATCCATCCCGGCATCGATCCGCTCAGTCCGAAGAACGCGGAGATCTCGCCCCGGCGCGTACAGAGCATCCTCTGCAGCGGCCAGCTCGCCCTCCAGCACTCGCCAATGCTTCACCCTCTTTTCGAACATCCGGCGCTTCGTCTCTCCGCCGAAGGGAAATGGGAGCGGGCGACGGAGGCTGAGGAGATCGGGTTTCTCTTCCGTCCGATCATTACCCAGATCTCGCGATGGGACCGGCTCAAGGGGTGGGAGCCACTGATGGACGCCTTCGTCCGAATGAAATCAAGCTCCCGGACAGGACCGGACGGCTTACACAACCGGTGTCTCGACATCATCCGCCTGGTGCTGGCCGGACCCGATCCCGCCTCGGTCGCCGACGACCCCGAAGGAAAGGATCTGCTGGAAGAGCTCACGAGACGATGGCTCGATCTCGACCCGCGCCTTCAGCGTGATATCGCGATCCTCACGCTTCCCATGGCCTCGCGCGAAGAGAACGCCCTCATGGTCAATGCGATCCAGCGCTGCTCGACGATCGTCGTCCAGAACTCGATCGAAGAAGGGTTCGGCCTCACCGTCAGCGAGGCGATGTGGAAGCGTCTCACCGTCATCGGCTCCAGCGCTGCCGGAATCCGGCAGCAGATCAGAGATGGCGTCGACGGGATTCTGATCCCGGATGCTGAAAACACCACGGAGATCGCGACGATCCTCGACCGCGCGCTGGCGAATCCCGCGCTCCGAGGCCATCTCTCGGGGAATGCGCAGAGGAAAGTCCACGAGAACTTTCTGGTCTTCACCCAGGTACGGGCCTGGCTGCGGGTGCTCCATTCCGTCCTGACCCCCTTGGTGGACGTTACTCTCTCGCCTCCCGATGCTTCTCATACCGGAGCATCAGAGGCGTGACGGTGATCCCGTGGATGACAATCGAGATTGCCACCACGCTCAAGGTGAGCGCGGCGATCTTTCCCGCATCATCCTCGGAAATCCCACTGCTGATCGCGTACATGAGGTAATAAACCGAGCCGATGCCCCGGATGCCGAACCAGGCTTTCAACAACTGATGCGAAAGGGGGGTGCCGGTTCCAAGCAGCCCCAAGAACACGGCGGCGGGCCGGATCAGGAAAAAGAGCAGTGGCGCGAACCAGATCAGTCCCGCCGGGAGATAGCCAACCGAGAGAAGACCTCCGACCAGCGTGACCACCACGACCTCGCCGATTCGCTCCAGCTGCTCGTTGAACATCAGGATCGTCTTCGTGGCCGGTTTCTCTGGCTCGTGTCCCTCTCTACTTCCGGGAGCGCCAGGGGCCCAGTCGAGAGAATCCGCGTGGTGCAGGGCCAGGCCGGCCGCGAAGACGGCCAGAAATCCGTAAGTCCTGCAGAGGAGCGCGGAACCATAAGCGAGCGCGATCAGCCCTACGGCAAGGTAGTCATCGAGGATGACGAGGCGGGTCGAGAGCCTGCTGATCCGCTTGATGAATGCGGCGACGAGATAGCCGAGCGCGCCGCCGATCATCAGCCCGCCGCCAATCGCCCAGACCCCGTCGAGAAGAAGCCAACGGATTCCAAAATTACCGAGGTCATGGAGACCGAGAAGGCCGAGGCCGAGCATCACGAACGGAAAGGCCGTTCCGTCATTCAGGCCCGCTTCGCCGGTGAGCGAGAATCGCAGCCGGTCGCGATCGCGCGGGTGCGCAACCTGCACATCCGAAGCGAGCACCGGATCGGTGGGAGAGATGATCGCGCCCAGAAGCACGGCTGCGCCGATCGAAAGGCCCAGGATCTCGACGCCGACGCAGGCAATCATGAGCACGGTCAGACTCATCGAGAGAAAGGCGAGCCGCAACGGCGCACGCCAGAGCGGGCTTCGAATCGGAGCTCGAAGTTTCAGCCCCGCGCCGAAGAGTGACACGATGACCGCGATCTCGGCGACGCGCTCGAGAAGACCTGAGTCTTCGATCGGGTTCAGCGCGATCCATTCCGCCCCTTTGGGCCCGATCGCGTATCCGAGCAGCAGATACAGAATGGCGGTCGTCAGCGGAAGCCGCTTGATCGCGGCGCTGCCGATGGCCAGTGCCACCAGAAGAGCGCCGACGCCGAGGTACCACCCGATCGGATTCATGACGGATTCAGAGTATCCCCGACACCGCCGATTTCCGCCCAGTCCGAAGCGGAGGACCCGATGTTCGGCAGCACGTTGACTCTCTTCCGCATTCGCGGATTCGAGATACGCATCGACTTGAGCTGGCTCATCGCCTTCTCGATCCTGATCTGGTCTCTCGCCGCGGATTTTCTTCCGCGCCACCACCCCGAGCTGTCACGCTCGTCCTACTGGACCCTGGGAGCCGCCCTCTCGTGCGCGATCCTTCTCTCCATTCTCGCCCATGAACTGGCGCACGCGATCGTCGCGCGCCGGAAAGGTCTACGAGTCACCTCCTTCACGCTTTTCGTCCTCGGATCCGTCACGGAGATGATTGACGATCCGCCGTCGCCACGCCACGAGATTCTCTTCGCGCTGACGGGCCCCGCGGTGAGCGTGGCTCTGGGCGCCCTCTTCCTGACCTTTCCCTCTGTGGCCATTCCGCTGGGCGCCGATCCCGTTGCCGCCTCGATGGTCGGTTATCTCGGAGCGGCCAACCTGCTGATCGCCGCCTTCAACCTCATCCCTGTCTTTCCGCTCGACGGCGGACGCGCTCTGCGCGGTCTTCTATGGAGATGCGGAAGGACCCTTCGCGGAGCGACCTGGACCGCGACGTCCCTGGCGACGCCTTTCGCGCTCATCCTGATGGCCATCGGGGTGGTGCGCCTGGTCCAGAACGCGTTCGTCGAAGGGCTCTGGTGGATCCTCGTTGGGTACTACGTTCGAAGCGCCGCCCACGTTGCCTACAACAAGCTGTTCATCAGGGATGCTCTGCGCGGAGAGGTCGTCAGAGCCTTCATGACCAGGGATCCCGTCACCGTTCCCCGATCGACCTCGATCCGAGAGCTGGTCGATACGTTCATCCTCCGCTTCGAGCACAAGCTCTATCCGGTGCTGGACGAGGAACGGCTGGTGGGCTGCATCACGACCGAACAAGTCAGAAGAATTCCGCAGGAGCAGTGGCCCCATCAGACCGTGGGAACGGTCGCTGAAGAGTGCAGCGCGGAAAACTCGATCTCGCCCGAGACCGACGCGATCGAGGCGCTGGCGAGGATGGGACGGAGAAAACGCTCGCGGCTCATGGTCGTCGAAGATGGCCGCCTCGCCGGAGTGCTGACGCTCAAGGATTTGATCGGCTTTCTCGCGTCTCGAATGGCGCTTGATGGAGCGGATGGCGAAGAAGCGGAACGAGAACCGGAGTAAGAACGTCGATCACCGGATCGCCATGGCAGCGACGCCAGGGCCTAGCCGAGTGCCTGATCGAAATCCTCGAGCAGATCCTCGACCGCTTCAATGCCAACCGAGACGCGGATCAGGCTGCGCGGAATCCCGAGTTTTTCCAGCTGGCTGGCCGGGGTTGCGACGTGGGACGTCTCCGCGGGGCGGGTGACCAGCGTCTCCACTCCCCCCAGGCTCGGAGCGAGAGCTCCCAGCCTGAGCCTTCCGCACAGTGCCCGCGCGGCTTCGAGCCCTCCACGCGGCACGAAGCTCAACATCCCGCCGTATCCATCGAGCAGCCGAGCCGCCCGGGCGTGAGACGGCGAGCTCTCGAGCCCGGGATAATTCACTCGCTCCACCGCGGGATGAGACTCCAGGTGCCTCGCCAGCTCGAGGGCGCTGACGTTCTGTTGCCGCACCCGGAGTGCCAGGGTCTTCATACCGCGATGCAGGAGAAAACAGGCGTGCGGGTCGAGCGAGCCGCCGAAATGATCGAGCTTCAACCCGATCTTTCGAATGAGCTCCTTCCTGCCGATCACCGCGCCGGCGATGAGATCGGAATGCCCATTGAGGTACTTCGTGGCGCTGTGAAGGGAGAGATCGAAGCCATGCTCCGCCGGCCGGAAGTTCACCGGGGAGGCGAAGGTATTGTCGATCATCGAGACGAGGCCGTTCTCTCGCGCGAAGCTCACGACAGCCTCGAGATCGGCGACCTCCATGGTCGGATTCGTGATCGTCTCGACATAGATGGCGCGGGTGCGCTCGGTCAAAGCCTTCCGCCACGTCGAGGGATCCGATGCGTCGATCACGCCGACGCTGACTCCGAGTCCGGGAAGATCCTGCTTCATGAAGCTGGCCGTGCCGCCGTAGAGCACTTTGTGGGCGAGAACGTGATCTCCGGACTCCAGCAGGGAAAGGAGACTCGTGGTGATCGCCGCCATGCCCGACGCGGTGACCAGAGCCGCTTCGGCGTTCTCGAGTGCGGCCAGCTTTGCATGAAGCGCCAGATGATTCGGCGTGTTGCTCAGCCGCGCGTAGCGGACATCGTGATATCCCTCTTCGACTCCAGTGGTCTCGAACGTCGCCGACTGGTAGATCGGAATGGCAATCGAGCCCTCGGGACGCGGCCGCGGCTCACCGGCGTGAATGAGCTTCGTCTCCAACCGTTCCATCGCACCAGTCTAGTGGACTGCGAGGGAGGGAGGCGGGCAAAACGAAGCCTCCGGGGTTTGCGCCCCGGAGGCTCGAGAATGAAGAAAGAGATGCGGTTATTGACCGGTCGCCGGCGCGATCGTGAATTCCCTCGTCTCGCCTCGAGCAGCATGACCCGCGACCGGGCAGAAGGCGCGGAACGTTCCGGCCGTGAGCTCGACGTTCAAAGTGCGCACCTCGAGGGGTTGCATCTCCCCTTCCAGCGCTTCGCGGACACCTTGACCCTCGACCGCGAAGCTGTGCGCGGACGTGCCGTTGTTCGTGATCTGAAAAGCGTTCGCGCCGAGTTCGGGAGTCCCGCTCAGTGAAATGGCCGAGTCGTTGAGGGTCGTCACAATCGGTTCGCGAATCGCCAGCTCGACGACCGACGGGTCGAGGACCGCGACAGTCGTCGTGAGAGTGTCCCCTCCGGCCGTGCTTCCGGCCGTATCTCCCCTGGAGCCTGCCGGCGTCTGAGGGGCGGCCGGCTCTTCGTTCGACTGACAGGCAACGACGAGAACGCCGAAAAGCAGCGCCAAAATCAGGTTTCGGATCGTCATTTGTCCTCCCGCTCCGGGATGCCGGCCCGATGAGGCGCAACGCCTTCCACCGGATTGAAGACGCCCGCGGAATCGACCCGCTCATCCCGGTCTTTCTGCTCGATTTCCCGCCGCCGCTCCTCTGCCGCTCGCTCGATATCGGTGGCCTTCTTCGACTGATCCATTGGTCACCTCCTGGCGAAGTCGTCTGAAAGGGACGTGCCAGCAACCGCTCACTTCCATCGGCCGCCGGGCATCACTTTTCATAATCAGCCGGTCCCGGCCTGATAGACTCGGCGGAACAGCCCGCCTGCAAGGAGATCTCAAAGAATGGCCGATCCCGATGTGACCGACCCACCGCGCTGGATCGATCGCGCCCTGAACTGGATCGAGCGCGTCGGAAACAAGCTGCCCGATCCCGCCGCTCTCTTCCTGATCCTGATGTTCGCGGTCTGGGTGATCTCCGCTCTCCTGGCTCCGGTCCAGTTCAGCGAGATCGACCCCCGTACCGGGCAGCCGATCGTCATCAAGAACCAGCTGACGGGAGGAGCCGTCGCCACGTTCCTCTCGAACATGGTGACGACGTTCACCGGCTTCCATCCTCTCGGAGTCGTGCTCGTGGCTCTGCTCGGAGTCGGCGTCGCCGAACATACGGGGTTCATCAATGCCGGATTGAAGGCGCTGCTCAGCTTCACGAGCGAGAAGCTGCTCACACCGATGCTGATCTTCGTGGCGATCCTCAGCCACACCGCTGCGGACGCCGGCTACGTGCTGGTCATTCCCCTTGGCGGAGTGATCTTCTACGCGGCCGGCCGCCACCCGCTCGCGGGAATCGCGGCCGCATTCGCCGGGGTCTCCGGCGGTTTCTCCGCGAATCCGATTCCCTCCAGTCTCGATCCGCTCCTTCAGGGACTGACGCAGTCCGCGGCGCAGATCCTCGATGCCGACCGGCTGGTCAACCCGCTGTGCAACTGGTTCTTCACCGGCGCTTCCACTCTGCTGATCGTCGTACTGGGGTGGTTTCTGACCGACCGCGTCATCGAGCCGCGGCTCAGCAAAGTCGCCGTCGACGGAGATCTAGACGACATCCCGAAGATGGACGCTCTCGAACCGAAAGACCGCCGGGGGCTCTACGCTGCCATGGCGTCCATCCTCATCGGTCTCGTCATCCTGGTGCTGGTGACTCTTCCTTCCGACTCCGCGCTCCGTTCGCCGGAGGGGGGCCTGACCGCATCGACCGCTCCGTTGATGCAGTCGATCGTCCCCCTCATCTTTCTCTTTTTCCTGATTCCAGGCGTGGTCTTCGGCTATGTCTCGGGATCGACGAAGAGCCATCGCGACATCATCAAGGGGATGTCGAAGGCGATGAGCACGATGGGCTACTACATCGTGATGGCATTCTTCGCCGCTCTCTTCATTGCGGCGTTCGGCCAGTCGAACCTCGGGGCGCTCTTCGCGTTGAAAGGAGCCGACGCGCTGCGCTCGCTCGGTCTTCCGGGGCAGGTCACCATCCTCGGCATCATCCTTCTGACTGCGTCGGTCAATCTTCTGATCGGCTCGGCGTCCGCGAAGTGGGCGCTGCTCGCTCCGATCTTCGTCCCGATGCTGATGTCGCTCGGTCTGTCGCCGGAGCTGACCCAGGCCGCGTACCGCGTGGGCGACTCGACCACGAACATCATCACTCCACTCATGCCTTACTTTCCCCTGGTGGTCGTCTTCTGTCAGCGATATGTCCGCAACACCGGGATCGGGACGCTCGTCTCGATGATGCTCCCCTTCTCGGTCGTCTTCATGATCGGCTGGACCATCTTCCTGGTGATCTACTGGTTGCTCGGGATCCCGCTGGGACTCCAGGCGCCGTACCACTATCCCTCCTGACCCTCCTGGTGGTGGCGGACTTCGGTCCGCCACCAGCTTTCCTCCCGGCTTCCTGCCGTAGGCGCGATGTCCGTCGCCTGCGGCGGCGAGAAGTCCAGGGGGGAGAACGCTGCAGTCGTGGACCGGCGGTCAGGCTCGAACGGGCGGCGGCACTCTCGATAAACCCTTGATGCCCACACTCGTACAATCGAACAATGGCGCAGCTCAACGACTGGCTCGAGCTGACCGGGACGACGATCCGGACGGTCGGCTCCCGGGGAGTTTCAGGCCTCTACGAACGGGAATGGCCCGCGGCGCGGCGGAAGCTTCTCGAGGAACACAGGAACGCGATCGAGCAGGAACCGAAGCGATGGAAGCGGTGGATCCGGACGGCCAGCGCGCTGATGTTCGGGTTGACCAAGAAGCTCGCGCCCGAGCGGCGGCTTCTTTTTCTCGTTTCCGCGGTCGTGGCCGGACTCTCATTTGTCTACCTGGGCGGGCTGATTGCCGGGATGACCGACGGCCTCGAGACGCTCACCTCGCTATTCGTCGCCTTCGCGATCCTCGTTTTTCTCCTGGCCATGGAGTTGATCGACAAGATCCGCTTTCGCGATGAGCTCGAGCTCGCGCGCGATCTGCAGGCCAGCCTTCTCCCGACGAAGCCTCCTCAGCCCGAGGGATTCGAGATCGTGGCGTTCAACCGCATCGCCAATACGGTGGGGGGCGATCTGTACGACTTCGTGCCGCTGGCCGATGGACGGACCGCCATCCTCTTCGGTGACGCTTCGGGACACGGGATGGCCGCCGGCCTGGTGATGGCCGTGGCGCAGGCGGCCTTCCGGACGCAACTCGATCTGACCGCCGACCCGGACGCGGTCTTCGCGACGCTGAACCGGCTCCTCTGCCGCACCGGAGGACCGCGCTCTTTTTTCACAGCCTGCTATTTCCTGATCTCACCGGACGGCTCCTATCGAAGCATTGTGGCGGGCCATCCTCCGATTCTCCATTTCGACGGCAGCGGAAGGCTCCGAAGCAGAATCGGGCACGGCTCCTACCCGCTCGGGATCAAGTTTCCTCTCAGCTGGGAAGTGGATGAGGGACGGCTGGAGCCAGGCGATTCTCTGATGTTCATCTCGGATGGAATCCCCGAATCGCAGAACCGCAACCGCGAAAGCTACGGCTATGAGCGGCTGGAGCAACGGGCGGCCGCGCACGCCACGGCGCGGGACGCGGCCCATCGCATCCTGCTGGACTGGGAGGCGTTCATGGGCGACGCAACCGCGGATGACGACGTCTCGATCGCCGTGATCCGGCGGACCTGAGCGTCAGACGACGTCTTCTCCCTTGATCGCATACTTGTAAACGAAGGCGGCGATCGGCACGCCGAGGAGGAGGCCCCAGACGCCGAAGAGGTGCTCGGCGACGAGAAGGATGATCAGGACGGCCACTGGATGAAGCTTCAGATGGCGCCCGTAGATCAAAGGGTTGAGGGCATAAGCCTCGACGGCGTGCACGATCAGGATCGCAACCACGAGCCAGAGGACCAGGAGAGCGCCGCCGATCTGAAATGCGATGAGAGCGGCGGGAAGCGTCGAGAGGAACACTCCGAAGACGGGGATATAGGAACAGAAGAAAACGATGGTGGCGAGAAGGGCGATCGACGGAATCCCGAGGATGATGAACGCGATCGAGGTGAGAATGGCATTGACGAGAGCGATCACCGACTGCGCTTCGAATGCCCTCCCCAGCGTCCTGCCGAAAGCGATCATTCCGGGAGCGATCTCGGCGTAGATCTCCGAGGTCCTCCCCGCCGAGAGAGCCATCGCCGCGCCGCGCAGTCTCGGCAAGTCCCACAGGATCAGGAAGGAGAAGAGAATCGAGAGAAAGAACTGAAGCGTGATTGCGATGGAAGCGTTGGTGAATTCCTTCACCCCGATCACGACCTTGGGGATGAAGCTGCGCACCGCCTCCTCGGCTCGTTCGATGATCGCCGAGTAGACTTCCGACGCCTGGAAGGATCGGAAGCTTTCCTGTCCGACCAGCTGAATGATCACCGTGTCGACGTACTTGCGGGTCTCCCGCTCCAGCGCCGGAACGTCAGGGTGTGGCGGAGCGACCCCGGGGGCGGGCGGCGGCGGAAGGGTCCGTTGCGCGAGCTCGGTCTCGGCGGCGAAGACGACATCGTCTTCGATGGAATCCTGCGCGATATAGAGCCGCGCCAGGCCGCGCGCCTCGGCGAAGAGGCGGGGAACGATCAATAGTCCGAGCCCGCTGATCACGACGAGCAGCACGCCATAGGTGAGAATGAGCGCGCCTCGGCGCGGCATCCGCGTCCCCAGCCAGCTCACCACCGTATGTCCGATCCAGGTCAGAACGAACGTCAGGAACAGAGCCGGAAAGAGATCGCGCAGAAGCCAGATCACCGCGGCCAGAGCGGCCCAGATCAGCCACTTTTCGAATTTCAAAACCCGCGCGCTCGGCATCGCTCCAGTTTAACTCGGCATCCTGAGTGTTTGTTACGTCATCCTGAGCGTCAGCGAAGGATGACGACGCTCTCGTCATGACGACGCCGGCTCCGCGGTCACAGGCACCCCCGCCCCCTTCGGCGAGGAGCTCTTCCAGAGCCGGCCGAACCAGGATGCCGCCCCTTCGACTCCGAGGTCGATGTAGGGAAGGATGATGAGCGTGAGGAAGGTCGAGGAGAGCAGCCCTCCCATCACCGTCCGCGCCAGGGGGAAGTAGAAGAGCCCTCCGACGTTCGATCCTCCGATCGCCAGCGGAAGAAGCCCGATGATCGTCGTGGCGGCCGTCATCAGGATCGGGCGGAGGCGGTCGCGCCCGGCCTGCAGAATCGACTCCTCCCGACCCAATCCTTTCTTCCGGAGCTGGTTCACGTGATCCAGCAGCACGATGCCGTTGTTGACGACGATCCCCATCAGGATGAGCAGGCCGATCTGCGCCATCAGGTTGAAGGGAGTCCGGGTCGCGGCAAGAAACCAGACCGCGCCGGGAATGGCGAATGGAATCGAGAAGAGAATTGAAAAGGGCTGCGACAGCGACTCGAAGAGCGACGCCATGACCAGGTAGACGAGGAGCAACGCCAGCAGGTAATTGACGCCCATCTCCTTCCCCTGAGAATCCTGCTCCAGGGTACGGTCATCCCAGCTCCAGGCATATCCGGCCGGGAGATCGAAGGCGTTCATCAGCCCCTCGATTTCCTTGCGCCGATCCTCCCACTTTTCTCCCTCATACGTACCCGTGACCGCGACGCGCACCTTCCGGTGCTCGCGGCGGATCGCATTGGCCTTCCGGATGAGCTGAAACTCGGCGATGTCGCCGAGGACGATCTCCCGTCCACCCCCCAGCCGGACCTGCAGGTTCTTGAGGTCCGCGAGATTCTCCCGGTCCTCCGGACGAAGGGCGAGCCAGGTCTCCACTTCCTTCGACCCGGTGTTGAACCGGCGCAGACGCGTACCTCCGAGGGTGAAGGAAAAGATATCGGAGAGATCTCCGGCGGTGAGGCCGAGCTGCGCGGCACGCGCGCGGTCGATGACGACCTGAATCTCCTGCCCCCCCCGGTCGAGTCCCGAGTTCAGATCCTCGATGCCCTCGAGGGAGTCGAGGCGCCTTTCCGCCTCCTCGGCGTACTCCTGGAGCACGCCGCTGTCCTGCCCGAAGAACTTGACGGCGAAGCGGCGCGAGCTCCCTCCCTCCTCGGGGTCCTCGTTGAAGAAGACCCTGACCCCGGGGATCTCGGGAAGCTGTTCACGAATCTTCTTCCGGAGGTCCTTGACCTGATTGTCGCTCATGTTCGGGCGCGAGAGCGTGATCCAGGTCGAGGCCTGATTCTCGCCGAAGAACGAATAGAGTCCGGCGACCATGAGCTCCTCACGGTTGGCCTCGAGGAACTGCTCGATCTGCGTGACCGCGCGCTCAGCGTCGGACTTGTAGGCGAAATCTTTGAAGTCGTAGGCGAGGCGCACGCGCCGGTTCTGCGTTCCCGTGAAGATCCCCGCCTCGACGAGGTTTGCCGCAAAGGGCACCACGGTCAGAACACCGAAAACGACGATGATCAGGAAGGTCTTCACGCGGTGACGCAATGTCCAGCGTAGCACTCTCACATAACGCTCTTCGAGCGCCTCGATGATCCGGTTCGGCTTGGGCTCCTTCTTCTCGAGGAAATGAGCCGACATCAGCGGGATCATCGTGAGCGAGGCGAAGAGAGAGCAGATCAGCGCCAGCGAGATCGTCGCGCCGACCTCACCGAGCCAGACCGTCAGCTCCGTCTTTCCTCCGACGATGAGCGGAAGAAAGACGATCAGCGAGGTCGCGGTCGAAGCCAGCACGGCAACGGCCACCGATCCTGCCCCTTCGATGGCGGCTTTGCGGGTGTCCTTTTCCTCGCGCTGACGCCGGTCGATCGATTCGAGGACGACGATTGCGTTGTCGACGAGCATCCCGACACCCAGCATCAGACCCATCATCGAGAGGATGTTCAGCGTCTTCCCCATGAAGTACATCACGCCGCAGGCGGCGATGATCGAGAAAGGAATCGAAAGGGAGACGATCAGCGTCGAGGAAAGCCGCCGGAGGAAGAAGTAGAGAACGACGATCGCGAGAAGCCCGCCGATGAGCCCCGAGCTCCTCAGCCCGCGGATTCCATTCACGATCTGTTCGGCCTGGTCGTCCCAGGTGAACAGCTGGATCCCCTGGAGGAGCGGGTCCGTCGCGATGTCCTCCTCGATGACTTTCATCACCGTCCGGACAACTTCCACGGTATTTGCCGTCGATTCCTTGTAGACGTTCAGCGCGACAGCGTCCTTCCCCTCGAGATGGCGGCCGTACTCGATCGGGGGCTCCTCGTACCGGATCTCCGCCACGTCGCGCAGACGAAGACCCCGCTGGTCGATCACCAGGTTGCCGATGTCGTCGACCGAGTCGAAGGCACCCACCGACCGGATGCTGTAGCGCAAGCCGTCCTGATCGGCCTGGCCAAGGACCATGTTCGAGGTGGCTCCCTGAAGACGTCCCATCAGGGAAACGACGTCCACGTCGTGAGCCTTCACCTTGTCGAGCGCGAGGTCGATGAAGATCTCCGGCGGAGCGACGCCGTCGATGTCGACGCGGGCGACTCCGGAAACCCTCCGCAGGCGGTTGAGAATCCGCGCCTCGATCAGATCGTAGTTCTGGGAGAGATCGACTCCCTGGGCCGCGATCCGCGCCTCCACCACCGGGATGTCGCTCGTATTGAAGGAGTAAATGAAGATCTCGCCGATCTCGGCCGGGAGCGAGGGTCGGATCTGATCCATCTTCTCGCTGACCTGCATGCGAACGACATCGAGATTGAGGCCCCAGTCGAACTCCATCTGGAAGCGGGCAGAATCGGCTGTCGCCGTCGAGCGGAGCCTTTTGACGCTCGGCAGCGTGGCCAGCACCTCTTCGACAGGCTTCACGATCTCCCGCTCGATCTGCCATGGATTCGAGTTCGGATAGACGATCTCGATCCCGATGAAAGGGGCGTCGATCTCGGGAAGGAAAGCCAGCGGCAGACGAACCAGCGCGATTCCTCCGACCACGAGGACCGAGACGATCAGCATGATCGTAGACACTGGCCGCCGGACCGCGAACGACGAGAGACTCATGAGGTCGCCTCGCGCGTCGCCGGCAGGACGACGGAATCATCTTCGCTCGCCACCGCCTGCTCGAGGGGCGTCTTCTCGCGATCGAAGATGTCGTACACGATCGGGATCACGATCAGCGTCAGCAGCGTGGCGACGGAGAGCCCGCCGATCACCGTGATCGCCAGCGGGGCCCGCAGCTCGGCGCCCTCGCCGAGTCCGAGCGCCATCGGAAAGAGTCCGAGGATCGTCGTGAGCGAGGTCATGAGAATCGGCCGGATGCGGGAGAGGCCGGCTTCCACGAGCGCTTCCCGCCGTCCCATCCCCGTCCGCCGGAGCTGGTTCACGGCGTCGATGAGGACGATTCCGTTGTTCACGACGATTCCGGCCAGCATCACGACCCCGATCATCGACACGATGGAAATCGTCTGCCCCGTGACGAAGAGAGCGAGGACCACTCCGATCAGCGCCAGAGGGAGCGTGAAGATGATGACGAACGGGTGGATCAGCGACTCGAACTGCGACGCCATCACCAGGTAGACGAGGAAGATCGCCAGGGCCATCGCCAGCATCAGCGAGCGCATGGACCGCTGCATCTCCTCTTCCTGCCCGCTGAGGGTCGCGGTGACTCCTGGGGGAAGCGGGGCGCTGCGCAACAGATCGCGCACATCAGCGGCCACGCCCGCCATATCCCGGCCGTCGAGATTTCCCGAAATGACCGCGGCACGTTTCTGCCCGATTCTCCGGATCTCGCTGGGTCCCATGGTCAGCGCGATGGTTGCCACCGAGGCAAGGTGGATGGGACGGCCATCCCGGTTCCCCACGATCATCTCCTGCACGTCGGTGACCGAGGCGCTACCCAGCTCGACCGAGCGGACCAGCACATCGATCTCGCGGTCTCCCTGCATGAATCGCGTCGCCACTTCGCCCTGCACCTTGTTCCGGATCGTCGAAGCAACCTGGAAGAGATCGAGCCCCAGCGTCGCGAGCTGATTCCGATCGAAGCGGACCTGAAGCTCAGGGTTGCCGAGCTCCGACGAGGAACGGACGTCGACCAGCCCCGGCACCGACGCGATGGCAACCCGAACGACCTCGCTCGCTTCATGAACCTGGGCGATGTCGTCGCCGTAAACCTCGATCTCGATCGGCGTTCTGAAGGTGAAATAGCTGGGTCTCTCGAACTCGTACCGCGCATCGCCCGCCGCGTCGAGCCGCTCGCGGATGGCGTCGATCACCGCCTGCTCGGCTTCGTGGGAGCTCCCATCGCTCATCCGGACCTGGATTCGCGCGCTGTTCTCGCCCTCGGTCCCGGTGTTCGAAAGCGAAAGGCCCGCGCCGCCGGCGACCGTGGAGAAGCTGCCGACCGTTTCACGCCCCTCGAGGACCGACGCGACGCTCTCCACGTAGCGGTCCGTCGCCTCGATCGGCGTCCCTTCAGGCAGCTCGATCCGGAACTGGAACTCTCCCTGCGTGAAGCTCGGGATCAGATCGCCGCCCAGCCGCGGAATCATGAGCAGCGAAATTCCAAAAAGAAGGACCACGACGCCCATGACCGCCCATCGCGAACGGAGCGCGGTGCGGAGGATCCCGGGATAGGCGCGAAGGCCCGCGTTGAGCGCGGCGTCAAACGCACG
>DATLEY010000002.1:0-23834 GCA_035525215.1 Thermoanaerobaculia bacterium
ATTCAGCGAAAGCGTCGCGCATCGCGACTCGAACCACTCTCGCAGCTCGCCGACTCCGCTGAAGAGAAACCTCAGACGGAGGTTCGTTGGAGCGAGAAGTGAATCAAGCAGGGGGAGCGCATTGAAAAACAGCTCGAAGTCGTCATCGCTACTCCAGCTTGAGGGACTGACGATCGTGAACGGCTCCGGCGACGCAGCATCGCGAGCCTGGAAGTCGATGGCATCCGGGAGCTCTTGTCCGCTCAGTCCCCGCTCCCCGATGAAACCAGTCAGCGCGGCGGTGGCGCAGAAGTGCGCATCGGCGCCTCTCGCCACACGGATCTCCAGGTCTCCACAAAACCGGACGATTCGAGCGCTGAGCCCACCACCATCGCTCACGCGCAGCCGCAGCATCGCGGCGGTCGTGTTGTGCCAGTCGATCACCAGAAGCGACTTCCGCAACTTCGCCGCGAGGAGGATCAAGGGGAGCGCGGGAAAGGACGGTGGGATCTGAACGAGAACCACATCGAACCGGCTCAGAAGAATTCTGGCGAGGGCCAGACTCAGCAGGAACTGACGAGCGATCGCGAAGATGAAGAACATCGCAGCGGGTCGCCGCGCACGCACGGAATCGAATGACGGCAGCGATCTGACGCGAATTCGCGAGTCGATGAACGACGGAAGATCGGTCTGACGAAAGCCGATGAGATCGACCGCCCATCCTGCCTCCGCCAGACAGCGCGCGTGAGCGAGCATGCGCCGGCTCCTACCGAGATCCCCCATCACGACCACGGCGACGCGGGGCAAAGCCGTCGTGGTCTTCGTACTTCCTTTCATCAGACGAACGCTCCGGTGAGCCAGCGTACACCCTCAGTTCGAGTCGCGAGCCGCAGTCCGCCTCCGGATCAGCTCCGGCGACAGGCAACCCGGGCCCGGATCTCTCAGTTTCTCGGAACAAGACCGCGACTAACGCCTGACCGCCCGCCCGCGCTCCATCGGCGCCAGCGTCGTCCAGAACTCCAGCGATGTCTCCGTAAGCAGATGCAGGGAGCCGTCCTCGACGACGACGTCCTTCACCACGCCGGATACGGCGGGCGTAGAGCGTGGAGAGATAGAAGTGGCCGAGTGGACACTCCATAGCGACGGAGCGGCGGTTCGCCCGGCGACGAGGAGACAATCCCCCTGAATCCGAACTTTCTGATCGAGATAGCTGGTCTGCGGCTCCGACACGTAGGCGTCGAGGTGAGCCGCCAGTGGCGTCAGATTCGATTCCTGCCACGCCCTCAGACGGTCCCCGAGAGTCCAGATGATCCCGTTCCCGAAATCCACAGACACTGGATCGCCTTCGGTGGCGCGACTCGACATGACGGCAGGCTGGGCGGGATTCGAGAGGTCATAGGTCCGCAGCTCATCGGGAAAATCGAAGACGGCGGCGGCCCGGCTTCCGTGAGCCACGACATCGATGACGGCACCGGACAGCGCTGCTGTCCTCACCAGAGCATTCGCCGGGTCGAGGATCACGGTCTTGCTCTGGCATCCTCCCGCGGAGCATCCATGAGTGATCCCGATCCAGAGAGCTCCCGCCGCTTCGAGAATTTTCCCTACCTGCTGATCCTCGCTCTCGTCGATCACCGCTTCGACGACTTTTCTCCCGGCGCCGTTCCATGCGCTGACCACGCCCGCCGCTGACAATGAATAGAGGAGGCCACGCGTCGCCGCGATGCCGACGGGGTTGGCAGGAAGCACGATCCGCGCGCTCCATCGCGCGGTCCCTTGTGGATCGATCATGAACAGGTCGGCGGCGCCAGACTCGACCAGCCACAGCCTCTCTCCGTCCCTCGCCATCATCCGGTAGAACCGATTCTCGTCAGCTCCGAGCGCCACTTCCATGGGAGCCACTGCGCTGGCTTCCAGGTTCACCACTGCAAAGCCCTCGGGCGATGTCACCAGAGCCTTCGGCCCGAGAGCCACAACGCCGGAACCCGCCGAGTCGAGCTCCCACGACTGGAGGAGCGCTCCACCCGTGAGCTGTCTCATCTCGAGACGCCGGTCCGTCAGCATCAGCACGCGGTCTCCGGCAATGACGAGATCCGTGACCGGCGAGGCATTCGTTCCCGGGACGACGGTGACGGCTCCTCCCTGCGCGAAGTTCACCAGAATCAGGCCGCGGAAAGTCGCCACCGCGGCCACGCCATTCGTGGAGAGCGCGACTCCCGAGTTGGCTGCTCCTTCGACGACTGCTTCCATTGGAGCTGACGAGAGCTCGCCATTGACCCAGTAACGAAGCAGCGTCGTCCCGTCCTGCCTCACGGTTGCGGAGACGATCGCGGACCCCGCGCGCGCAAGGGATGACGGATCGGGATCAGCCGCGACTTCCGTCGCCGTCGCCGCCGCGTTGGACAGATCGACCCGCCAGAGTGACTGGTCGGCGAGCAACACAACCGCGCTCGTCGCGCTGGAGAGAATCGCCGTCCGCACGGACGACCGCAATGTGATCTGCGAGATCAGCGTCTGAGATCCCGCACTGACATCCCAAAGGGATAGTAGAAGTCCGCTCGATGTGAGCAGACGCTGTTCGAGACCGTCGTGAATGAACCAGCTTCTCTCGGTTGCCCAGGTCGCGCCGAGGGAAATCCTCGAGGAGGCGTCGGAGTAACTCTGCAACCCGCCGGAGAATGGCGCGACGATCAGCCGGTCTCCGGCGAAGGAGCTCGAATGAACGCCGCCACTCAGCGGCAGGAATCGAACGGAAAAAGGAGCTCCCACGCGGTCGAAGGTCCACCCGCGCACCCCTGCGTCTCCGGCTGCCGCGAGCAGGAGGTCACCATTCAAATGGACTCCCCCCATACGATTCACGGTACCGCTCATGAGAGGCGATTCGACCGTCGTGAGCGATGTCGTCAAAGGAGCCGACAAGTCGATCAGCCGCGCTTTCCGGTCATTGCCCGCGATGAAAATCAGTGAGCCGCCTGCCGAGGTCGCAGAATTGGCTCCCCAGGGAAGCATCGCGACTCTCGCCAGGGCCGCACCGCTTCCCCCGATCACCTCGGTCTGTTGCCCATCCGAAGCGAGCAGGTGATTGGCAACGGCATTTATCGAAGAGGTGCGCGGAAGTGATTCCCACTCCCCGATCCTCTGTGGGAGCGTCGGAACGACGATCGTGTAGATCTCGATCGTCCGGTCTCCATCCGCCACGTAAAGCGATGCGCCCGCGACGGCCACCGAGTGAGCGCTACCCGTCGATGTCGAGAGCTTCGCTCCCACCCTGGGAGCGAGCGGGTTGAGAATGTCGACCTGCACGACTCCCGTTGCCGTGGCCACCCATAGGAATGATCCTGACCGTGCAATGTCGTTGATCGCGGAGCCGAGATCGAGCGTCGCCGCGATCTCGAGCCGTGGATTTCGACGGATGAAAAAAAGCGAGCTGCCGCTGCCGGCCCACGCCCCTCCTTCGACTCCTTCTACCGCGACCGTGGTTCCTGGGACCGGGATTGAAGCGAGCAGTGCTCCCGTCGACTCGGAACGAACGGCCACACCCCACCCTGTCGCGAACCAGACCTCGCCGCCAGCGGCGGAGAGACTGAAGCCGATCTCCCGGGTGCGGAGATCACCGAGATCGCGCCACGAGCACTCCGAGAAGAGAGGGAAAGAGGAAAGAAATCCGAGGATCACCACCACACACGCGCGGAGCATGGCTCATTCTAAATCATCGCCACGCCAGCGAGTTTCAGCGCTTTTCGAACGTAGGAAGGATGGGGAAGCCGGTCGAGGGCGGTGGGATCGATCCATTCGAGATCGCCGTCGTCTTCCGCGATGGTCTCACGGACGTTGCACCTCCAGAGATCGAACTCGATCCGCCGGTGAGTGATGGAATGGCGGAAGGAGCCCACCCGCTCGCGCGTCGTGAACCGCATCGAGTCGTCCGTTCCGAGGATCTCCATGGAGCCATGAGGAAGGTGAAACATCTCGCGCGCGATCCGGCCTCGAGCCTGCCGGAGAAGAACCCTCCCCTTCTCGTCGATTGCGAGAAAGAGCGGGATCGTCATCGCGACTTCGGGACGCGACTGGCTCTTCAGCGGATAGGCCTCGGGGTTCCCTTCTTTGCGCGCTTTGCAGAATCGGGAGAGCGGGCACTCCGCACAACGCGGATTCCGGGGACGGCAGATCATCGCTCCCAGCTCCATCAGACCCTGATTCAGCCGGCGGGGGGATTCGCATGCCGCGACGAGCGCGCCGGCCCACTCCCACTGCCACCGAGAGAGACTTCCGCTCCCCTGAGGCTCATTCATTGCCTCGAGACGGGCTGACAACCGAATGACGTTCCCGTCGACCACAGGCTCCCGCCGGTTGAAGGCGATCGAAGCAATGGCCCCGGCGGTATATCGTCCGATACCGGGAATCCGGCTGAGCTCCTCCACCGATGACGGAAGGCCGCCGGTCGCCACCTGGCGGGCCCCGGCGTGAAGCATTCGGGCGCGCCGGTAATAGCCGAGCCCCGACCAGAGAGCCAGCACTTCCCGTTCCTCGGCCGCTGCCAACTGCTCGAGATCTGGAAATCGGGCGATGAACTTCTCGAAGAACGGAAGAATGACCTCCATCCGGGTCTGCTGTGCCATGACTTCGGCGACCCAGACATGAAAGGGGTCGTAATCGCGCCGCCAGGGGAGCTCTCGCCGCGTCTCGTCGAACCAGGCCTCCACACGCGAGGCGATCGCGCGGGCGCGGGGAACACGGGTTGTGGGGGTCACGTGGGCGCGATATCGTATCATCCACGCATCGCGCGGCACGGAACTTGGAAATCTTTCCCGGAGGACGCCCAACGAATCATGGCGGAGACGAAAAGCACGGGGACCGAAGAGCAGGGAAAATACGTTTACTGCATCATTCGGACGAACACCCCGCAGAACTTCGGCGCGATCGGAATTGGAGGCCGCG
The DNA here is from genome assembly GCA_035525215.1 of Thermoanaerobaculia bacterium. Lineage (GTDB taxonomy): Bacteria > Acidobacteriota > Thermoanaerobaculia > Gp7-AA8 > Gp7-AA8 > DATLEY01. The sequence continues at coordinate 4,915 of DATLEY010000002.1, forward strand.
GCGACGAGGTCTACACCGTTCCGTACAAGGCTTTCGCGGCGGTGGTCTCCAACTGCCCCCTGATCATTTTCGACCCGACCCGGGAGAATGCCCTCGCGCACGAGCACGTGAACGAAGTGGTCATGCGCGACTTCACGGTGCTGCCGATGAGCTTCGGCACCGTGTTCCGCACCGAGGACGATCTTCGGGCCTTCCTCCAGGGGACCTACGACGCTCTCGTCGAAGTCCTCGAGAAGATGGAAGGAAAGATCGAGTTCGGTCTCAAGGTGAACTGGGACAAGGATGAGGTCATCCGGGAGCTCGAGCACGATAACGAGGAGATTCGCCGGCTGAAAGGGGAGATTTCCTCCCAGCCGAGCGGCTCGTACTTTTCGAAGATGCAGCTCGGACGGGTCGTCGAGTCGGCGCTTCAGGCCAAGGCCGACGCCTACGTGAAGGAAATCTACGAGGGGCTGCGGAATGCGGCCATCGCTTCACGCTCGAACAAACCGATCGGCGACAAGATGATCATGAACGCCGCGTTCCTGGTGGAGCGCGACAAGACCAGGATGTTCGACGAGCAGATCTCGGAGATCGCCAAGAAGTATGAGAACAAGCTCTCGTTCCTCTACACCGGTCCCTGGCCGCCCTATAACTTCGTGAACATCCGCCTGCGGCTCGAGCGCGCAGAGCGCTGATCCCGACCCGGGCTCGAGGAATCGACCGTGCTCCTTCTCGACGATCTGCTGATGCTGCCGTTCAAGGCCCCCGTCGCGGGCTTCCGATGGATCATGAAACAGATCCAGACGATGGCCGACGACGAGATGATGAACGCTCAGGTCTGGAAGGAGCGACTGATCGAGCTCCAGATGAAACTCGAGCTCGGTGAGATCAGCGAAGAGGATTACGTCGTTGAGGAAGCGATCGTGTTTCAGCGACTCCGGGAGATCCGGATGGCTCGCGAAGAGATGGCCCGCCAGATGAGGGCCGAGGATGAGGAAGATACCGGCGTCTCGATCCACACCGGTTACGGGGAGTGAGCTCTCCGGGCCGTGAACCCATCCGGCGTCTGGTCGAGCTCTTCGATCAGCTCTCCTCCCGCCGTATTCTTCTTTTCAGCGGAAAAGGAGGGGTCGGGAAGACCACCATCGCCTCGCTGGCTGCCCTCACGATCTCGAGAGATCGCGACGTCGTCCTTTTCTCGACCGATCCCGCCTCCAATCTGAGCGATCTTTTCCCGGCGAGCTACCAGCGGCCCCGCCTCACCATTGAATCGATCGATGCCGATTCTCTCTGGAAGCGATTCCTCTCCGGACACCTCGATCAGTTCGTCGAGCTGGGCGACAGAGGCACCTATCTCGACCGCGATGAGATCCGAAGGATCTTCGAGCTCTCCATTCCCGGAATCGATGAGCTCATGGGGTGGATGAGGATCGGTGAGCTGGCCGAAGAGAATCCCGACGCCTCGGTCATCGTGGATACCGCTCCCACCGGGCACGCCCTGCGCCTCCTCGCATCGTCCGCTCATTTCGAATCTCTCTCCCGCGCGCTGGAGGAGATGCAGTCGAAACATCGAGCTCTGGTCGCTCAGCTGACTCGCCGGAGCACGCCCGACGCCCTCGACGGATTTCTCGAGACGCTGCGGACGCAGTTCGAGAGTCGGCGCCGGCTGCTTCGAAATGCGGAGGTCACTGCCCTGGTGCCCATCTTTCTCGCGGAGCCGTGGGTCACTTCACAGACCGCCCGCCTGATCGAAGAGGTGCGCTCCGAGGGAATCGCGGTTCCCGTCGCCATCCTGAACCGATCGAGGCGAGGCTGCGATTGTCCGCTATGCAGCGAGATGACGAAAGGCGAACTGGCGGCCGGAGTGAGACTCGGGATCGATGTCGTTCCGGCGCTCCGCTCCTGCTCGCGGCTGGATTCACCGGAGAGTCTGGAGCGCTATCTCGAAGGGCAGCTCTTCGGTGACGGCGAGATCGCGCAGCGCGAGGGCGCTGCCATGCGACCTCTGGCTCTTCCAGCCGCGCGGCTGCTGTTCATTGCCGGCAAGGGGGGAGTGGGAAAGACGACAGTCGCCAGCTCGCTCGCCATTCAGCTCGCGGCCACCGAGTCCCTCCCGGCGGTTCTGCTTTCCGTCGATCCCGCGCATTCGGTGAAGGACGTCTTCGAGTCGATTCCCGTCCCGCCGAACCTTCGCGTCGAGACGATCGATACGCGGGCGAAATGGCGGCGCCTGCGCCAGCGTCTCGGCGACGAGATCGAAAAGGCGATCGGTGGCTTGACTTCGCCGAATGTCTCGATCGCGCATGACTCCGAGGTGTTGCAGGAGCTGCTCGGGATCGCGCCGCCGGGTGCCGATGAGATTTTCGCAATCATGCGTATCGCCGATCTCCTCGATGACCCCGGAATCTCTCGCGTGGTGATCGATACGGCGCCGACGGGGCATTTCCTCCGCCTGCTCGATCTCCCAGGGACAGCGGGCGAATGGGCGAGGGAGATGATGCGTCTGCTCCTTCGCTATCGGGAGCTGGTCTCGCCAGGTGCGCTCGGAGAAGAACTGCTGCGAGCCTCGCGCGACCTCCGCAGAATCGAACAGGCCCTGACCTCGGATGAAAGCGCGGTCGTTCTGGTGATGCGCCCCGAGGCGACCGTTGCCGCCGAGACCGCGCGCCTGCGAAAAGCGCTGGAAGAGCGAACAGTCGCCATCGGCGGCCTCGTGGTCAACGCGGTGACGCCGGAGACTTCCTGTCCCTGTGATCGCGCGCGGCGCGCATCCGAGCTCGCTCTGATCGGCCAGCTCGGAGGGGGCACCATCGTCGACCGTCAATCTCCGCCACCTCTGACCGTCGACGCGTTGCGCGCCCTCCTGCCGCTGGAGTAAGGTCTCCGCCGTGGCAGAGAAGATCCTGTACGTCTACGCGATCGGCCGGGCCGGCACGCTCTCGATGCCGGAGGGTGAAGGAGTCGGAGGAAGCCGGGACTTCACGATCGTGGAAGAAGGAAATCTCGCGGCTCTATGCAGCCGTGTCGGCGCCGACCTTTTCTCGCAGGAGCAGATCGACGCCCGCGCCAACGATCTCGAATGGCTGGGTGCAGTGGGATACCGCCACCAGGAGATCGTCGCCGGCGTGCGTGAGGCCGGCGATGCGATTCCCCTCCGGGCCTTCGTCCTCTTCTCCTCCGATTCCGCGGTGCGTGAGTACCTCGGGCGCGAGGCCGATGAGCTCGGAGCCATCCTCGATCAGATCACCGGCCGGGATGAATGGACATTCGAGATTTCATTCGACGACGAGCGCTGGAAGGAAGCGATCGAGCAAAGATCCACCGCGCTCGTCGAGCTCCGGAAGGAGATCGAGTCGGCACCGCCGGGACGCGCATACCTTCTGAGAAAGAAACTGGACGATCATCAGCGGCAGTCGGCGCGCGAAGCGGAACACTCCCTTCTCGGGGAGATCGAGTCGGCGCTCACGACCACTCTGCAGGCGCCGGCCCTTCAGGAAAATCGCCTGAAGCGGGGGGGCTCTTTCCCGCAGATCAGCGTCCTCCTCGATCGGAGCCGCCAGGGGGAGATCGAGACTCTGGAAAAATCGCTTTCCGGAAAGTACGCTGACGAGGGAGTGAGGCTGACTCTCTCCGGACCCTGGCCCCCGTACACGTTCGTGCGAAGGGAAACCCGATGAACAGCGATCGCGATCTCTCCCTGGTCGAAGCGCTCGACCACCTCCTCGATCGCGGCGTGGTCATCTCTGGAGAAGCGGTGATCTCAGTCGGAGAGGTCGACCTTCTATACCTCGGGCTCAACATCATCGTGGCGAATGTCGATGCTCTGACCCGGGTGAGCGGGACGCGGGAGGCGAAGCAGCTTCCGGCTCCGAAGGGGGAATGAGCGCTTCGTCCCGTTACGTGCTTCTCGGCGCTCACCTTCTGCGCGAGGATGCCGAGATCGAGGGAGTGACCGTGCTTCCGGCTGGCGGGATCTTTCTCAGCGCGATCGACGCGCCGCCGCGATCCAATGTGGCCGAGCGCGATCTCATCGCGAAAGCTGCGCGGGCGCGGCAGGAGCTCGCTGCGAAGGAGACATTCATCGCCATCCGCTACGGGGCCACAGCGTCGAGCCCGGAGGAGGCCGCGGTCAAATGCGCCGTACACCTCGATCGCTGGAAGAGTCTGCTCGAACGGCGGCGCGGAATGGCGGAGCTGACCCTGAAGGCCGGCAGTACTTCACGCCCGACCCGCCCGGACCGGGCATCCTTCACATCGGGCGCGGCCTACCTTCGCGCGCTCCGTGAGGCCAGCAGAGGGGCTGAAGCCGATCCTGCTTTCATGGTTGCCGCCCGGGAGAGGCTCGGCGAGATCGCGGAACGGGTGGAGCTTCGGCGTCGCGAGGAGGGAGGAAGCGAGCTGGCGATCCTGATTCGACGATCAGCCGTCTCCGCCGCCCGCAATGCAGCGGAGGAATTGAGGAAGCTCTTCCCCGCCGTTCCGTTCCTCCTCTCTGGTCCCTGGCCACTGGAGGTCTTTGCCGATGACGAATGAGTCGAAAGAAAAATCATCCATCCTGGTCACGAACCGGGATGCCGAGCTGCGGGAAGCTCTGCAGTTCGTCGATGCAACGATCCCCGACCGCATTCCGGCCGACGCCGAATCGGTGGAGAACGGGCTGGCTCGTCTGGTCCTGGCGATCATCGAGCTGGTCCGTCAGCTCCTCGAGCGCCAGGCCATCCGCCGGATGGAGGGGGGAAATCTTTCCGAGGCGGAGATCGAGAGGCTGGGGGAATCTCTGATGAAGCTGGAAGAGAAGATGGATGAGATGAAGCGAACGTTCGGACTCGAGGATGATGATCTGAACCTGAAGCTCGGCCCGATCGATACGCTGTGAGGGGAGAACGGGCGCGGTTCGTGAATTCGTCCCCGCCATTGACTCCGCGCGGTCTTTCCGTCCATGATCCTGCCCCACCGCTCTGACGGATCCGCGCATCACGCGCAGGAGGCATAGTTGGCGTACGAGGATCGACCATTACAGAGGCAGCCCCAGGGACTGGTCGACATTCTCGACAAAATTCTCGACAAGGGGCTGGTCGTGGCCGGAGACGTGAAGGTCTCCCTGGCCAACGTGGAGCTCCTGACGATTCAGCTTCGGCTGGTCGTATGCTCGATCGACAAAGCCGAATCGATCGGAATCAACTGGTGGAAAGGGGAGCGGTTCTATTCCGCCGATGCTCCTCGCGAAGTGGCTTCTCCGAACGACGTCGCTCAACTCAACGCACGAATCGCCGAGCTCGAACGCCGGCTGGCGCCGGCAGGTCCGAGGCAGTCTGCCCGCACCCGGGCCAAGAAAGAATCGGACGAAAGGTAGGATTCTCGCATGGCTGTCGAACGCGCCCCTGGCGGCACCAGTCTCATCGACGTACTCGATCGAATTCTCGATAAAGGCATCGTCATCGATGCGTGGGTGCGAATCTCGCTCGTGGGCATCGACCTGATCACCGTCGAGGCGCGCGTCGTCATCGCATCGATCGATACGTATCTCAAGTACGCCGAAGCGGTCGGAATCACACCCACCGTCTCGCGTCCTGCCCTCGGACCCGGCGAGGCTTCCTACACCCCCGCCCCGACGGGGACGAAGAGCAACGTCTCCTGAGCGCGGCGCGGTCTCGAGGCTGATGGAGCGCCGCGACGCGCTTCATCGACCCACTCCGCCTCCGTAGGCGCTCCGCGCTCGAGCCCAGGCATCGCCGGCCGCGATCACTCTCGAGCTCCCGGCTCAGCCGATGAACTTCCACTTTTCGCGCTTCCACCGCTCAGCGATCGGCATCTGACGGCCGCTCCCGAACGCCTTGCTGCTGACACGGATGGTGGGCGCCGCCTGCTGCCTCTTGAACTCCGCCCCGTCGACGAGCTTCGCCACGTTCTCCACGACGGCTCGGTCGAAGCCGGCGGCGATGATCTCGTCGACGTCGCGCAGTTCCTCGATGTAGAGCTTCAGGATCGCGTCCAGCAGGTCGTACGGAGGAAGAGAGTCCTGGTCGGTCTGGTCGGGACGAAGCTCCGCCGACGGTGGCTTGGTGATCGTCGCGAGGGGCACGATCTCCCGCTCCCTGTTGATCCATCGGGCCAGCTCGTAGACGGTCGTCTTATAGACGTCTCCCAGCAGCGACAGCCCGCCCGCCATGTCGCCATAGAGGGTGCAGTAGCCGACGGCGAGCTCCGACTTGTTGCCCGTCGTGACCACCAGCGCGCCGGTCTTGTTCGAGAAGGCCATGAGGATGTTTCCACGAATTCGGGCCTGCACGTTCTCGTCGGTCACGTCGAAGGTCTTGTCGCCGAAAAGCTCGTCGAACCGCGCGCGATAGGAGTCGTAGATGGCTGCGATGGGAACGATGTGAAATTCGACTGCGAGAGCCTCTGCGAGAGCGCGCGCGTCCGTCACGCTCCCCTCCGAGGAGAACTGTGACGGCATGCTGATCGTGGTGAGGTTCTCCGCCCCGAGAGCTTCTGCGACCAGCGCCGCGACCACCGCCGAGTCGATTCCCCCGGAGACTCCGACCACTGCCTTCGAAAAGCCGCACTTTCGCGCGTAGTCCTTCAATCCCAGGAGCAGCGCCCCTCCCACTTCCTCGATGGGACTGAGTGGGGTGACTGCGTCGCATGGAATGCCCGCCAGCCTGACGAGCGCGAGCTGCTCGGAAAACGACTCGCCGCACCAGACGGTGCGCCCCTGGTCGTCGATCACGATACTCGCGCCGTCGAAGAGCAGCTCGTCGTTGCCGCCGACCTGATTGACGTAGACGACCGGGATGGAATGGCGGCGCGCGATCTCCCGGAACAGATTGAAGCGCGATTCGCGCTTCCCCACGTTGAAGGGTGAGGCCGAGATGTTGAGGAGGATCTCCGCGCCAGCGCGGGCCAGCGGCTCCACGGGATTGCTGCCGTAGAGGCGCCGCCCGTTCAGCTCGTCCTCGAACCAGTAGTCCTCGCAGATCGAAATGCCGATCTTCCGACCGAAGATCTCGATGATCGAGGTCGATTCGGCCGGCTCGAAGTAGCGCAGCTCGTCGAACACGTCGTACGTCGGGAGCAGGCTCTTGACCTGCCGGTGCACGATCTTTCCTTCATGAGCGAGGATCGCGACATTGCGGACCGCTTTCCCCCAGCTCTTCTCGTTGCGCTCGACGCACCCGAAGAGAAGGGCGGTCGAGCCGGTGAGCTTCGCCAGCCGATCCCTGATCTCGAGATTCGCATCGATGAACATCTTCTTGTCCAGCAGGTCCCGGGGGGGATAGCCAGTGACCGCCAGCTCGGGAACCATGACGATGTCGGCTCCCGCCTCGACCCCTGCGCGGTAGGCGTCTTCGATCTTGCGGCAGTTCGACTCGAGCGCCCCGACCGTCGGATTGATCTGGCCGACGAAAACTTTCAGCTCCGGCATGCGGTGAGAAACATAGCAGGAGTTGCCTCGAGAATGCGGTTCGGTGCCGGAGAACGCCGAAGAGAACGGTCGTCATCCCGAGCGTGAGCCGAGGGATGACTGATCGAACCGCCTGCTCCCGGGCCACCGCGAATAATTGTGTAGACTTCCCGGATGCCCGACGATTGGAACAAAGTCGACATCCGAGGGGGGCAGGGAGGAACGCTCCGCGAGATCGATCTGCTGCGCAAGCGGTACGCCGACCATCGAGCAACGCTGGAACGCCTCGCCGCGGACTCGCCGTCAGAACGCTTGGCGGCGGGATACGCCCAGCTGATCGGCGAGCTCGACGTCGCCGTCGCCAGACTCCAGGATCTCGATGCTCCCTTCCAACCGGAGCCCCCTCCCCTCCCTCCCCCCCGATGGAGCGAAGCTCCTCACCGAAGCGCCGCCACTCCCCTCGGCGAGGTGCGGCAGCCGCCTCGTACCGGCCGGTTGATCTTTGCCGTGGCCACTCTGCTGCTGATCGCCGCGATCGGCGCCTTCACCTGGAACTGGCTGAAGGATCAGCCGGAGGAACCTGACGAGCTGGTCACCACCCCGCTCGTGCCAGAGCCCGCGATCGAGGAAGCCGTGGCGGGGCTCTCCATCACTCCTGAAGTGCACGAGTACGGAACGCTGAGACGTGGCGCCCGCGGCGCCCGCCAGTTCGAGATCCTCAACAACAGCGACACCACCCTTCCGGTTCAGGTCGAGCGCTCCGCCTGCCGCTGCCTCTGGTTCGAGTACGCGGACACCATTCCCCCTCGCGGAACGACGACCCTCACCGTGACCGTCGACGCCTCCAAGGCTCCCGCGGGGACTCTGAGAGAAACCATCGAAGTCGTTTCTCGCACGGAGCCTCCGGTGAGCGCCAGCTTCGAAGTCGTCGCCGAAATCGAGCGCTGACAAAGTGGCGGGCGTCGTCTCGCCGCCCAGCCCTCCTTGACGAAATCAAAGTGGGGCGGCGTCTCGCCCACTGGGAGGGCGCGGGTCATTCAGAGTGGGAGGACCGCGAGCGCCGGTGGAGCGGAGATGACCGTCGAGCACTAAAACTCGCAGCGCCGCGCGGGGTCATTCAGAGGCCGCACGCGCCAGCCGCTCAGAATACGAGTTGGTCTCGCGGCCGAAGAATCTCAGCCGCGATGATCGCTGTCGGGTTCTTATCCACGTCCAGACGCGTTCGTAGGATGCGATTGCACCGGCATAAGAACCCGATGACGGCCTGCGCATTCGGAGATTCTTCGGCCGCGAGACCAATCGTCTCTCAACCTTGTCCTCCCGTGCGGCCTCTGAATGACCCCCTCCCCCATCGGTATCCGGGACGCGACAGAGGACCTGCGGGACGCTCGCCTGCCACCATGGCGCCATAGTCGTTTACGAGAATTTGACCTTTCCGGCTTTAATAGCGATTTAAATCGACCGCTCGGTTGTTACCGACGCCGCCGAGGCCCTGAAACGATGAACTTTCGCCTGCTCACATTCGCGGCCGTGCTCTGGGCTGGAAGCCCGGCGCTCCTCGCCCAGAATGCTCCTCTCACCCTCGAACGGGCCATCGACCTGGCGCTGACCCGCAATGAGCGAGCCCTGCAGGCCGAGGCTCGCGTCGATGCGGCTCAGGCGCGTCTTTCCCGTGCCCGGACCTTCTTCTTCCCAGACCTCACTCTCAACGGAACCTATACCCGTCGCGCCTACGAGACCGTACGCGAGATCGGCGGTGAGCAGGTGACCATCCAGAGTTTCGACGCGTTCAACGGCTCGGCGAATCTTTCTCAGACGCTCTTCGACGCTCGCGCTCTCCCGCTCCTGCGGCAGGCCCGCTACTCGTTCCAGAGCACGCAGTTCTCCTCCGCGGATGCAAAGCTGAGCCTCGCATACGAGGCGGCCGACGCCTACATCATCACGCTGAGCCGGGAGCAGGTCCACGCGGCGGCCGAGCGAAGGCTTCAATTCGCGGAGGCGTCGCTGCAGGACTCTGAAGCGCGCTTCGAGGCGGGGCTGGTCAGCTCCAACGATGTGACCCGCGCCCGGCTGGAGCTCGCGACCGCCGCGCGCGAGGCGAGCCGCACCCGCGGAGACGTCGATGTCGCCTACCTCGCCCTCGGGAACCTTCTCAACGCCGAAGTCGCCGGCCCGCTCGCTCCCCCAGCTGATCTACTGGCGACGGCCGCCACCGTGCAGGTCGACCCCGCGGCGGCGATCGCCCATGCTCGCGCGGAACGGCCCGACATCCTCGCCCTGGAGCGCAACGCCCTCGCCCTTCGGGAGTTCGCCGAGGAGCCCCGGCGCCGGATCATCCCCACGCTCACATTCAACGCGCAGGCGCGGGCAACCAACGAAGGAGGGCTGAGCGGACGGGATCAGGATGCCTTTGCCTCCGTCCTTTTCGGTTGGCCTGTATTCGATGGCGGGTCTCGCTGGGCTGAGAGGGCCGAGCGCCTCGCCCTCCTCCGCGAAGTCCGCCTCGACACGGACGCTCTCCATCGCGACATCGACCTGGAGATCCGCAGCGCTGTGGTCGTTCTCGGGAGTGAGCGCGCTTCGCTCGAAGCGGCGACGATCGCCACGCAGGCTGCCAGACAGAATTTCGAAGAGACGACCGAGCTTTACCGGCAGGGTCTGACGGGCGCCCTCGAAGTCGCCGACGCAACGACTCAGCTCTTCAGCGCCGAAGTGGAAGAAGCCCGCGCCCGATATGAGCTCGCGCGCGCTCTGCTCGTCTTCAGGGCCGCCAGTGGGCGTGAGCCTCTCAGCAAGGAGAATCAGTCATGACGATTTCCCGGACCGCGACGCCCCTCGCTGTCCTCGCGCTCCTCATGTTTTCAGCCGCCTGCTCGAAGGATGATGCCCAGGCTGCCGGCCCCGCCCGCGGCGCCATGGAGTTTCCCGTCGAAGTGATCAACGTGGAAAGCCGCGAAGTCACCTACGCGATCAACGCGGTCGGATCGGTCGACGCATTCGAGCGAGTGGAGGTCACGGCTCGTGTGGCTGGAGCGGTCGAGCGCGTCGGGTTCACCGAGGGGCAGACGGTACGGGCCGGACAGGTTCTGGTCGAGATCGAGCCGCAGCGTTACCGCCTGGCCGTCGACTCCGCACAGGCGAACGTCGAAAGCCGCCGCGCCCATCTCGCAGAAGCGCAGGCCGGCCTGGCCCGCCGGCGAACCGCCAACGAGAAAAACCCCGGTCTCATTCGTGGCGAAGAGATCGCCACGTGGGAAACCCAGACCCAGACCGCTGCTGCTGAAGTCTCGCAGGCCATCGCTTCACTCCGGCAGGCAGAGCTCAATCTTCGCGACGCCTTCGTTCGCGCGCCCGTCAGTGGGATCATTCAGACTCGCACGGTTCAAACGGGTCAGTACGTCCAGGTTGGAACGGTGCTGGCCTCGATGGTCCGCCGCGATCCTCTCCTTCTCCGCTTCGAAGTTCCGGAGCAGGACGCCGGACCTCTGCAGACAGGTCAACGCGTGACTTTCGCAACCAGCGAGGACCCCCAGCCATACACCGCGCTCATCACCCACGTCGCTGGCTCCGCCGATCGGACTTCCCGAATGGTGGCCATCACCGCGAACATCGACGATGACCGCCGCGATCGGCTCACGCCCGGTGCATTCGCGCGAGTCTCTGTCCCGATCGGATCGAGCACCAGCTCCCCTGTCATTCCGCAGACGGCGATCCGCCCCAGCGAGAAGGGATTCCTCGCTTTCATCATCGAGAACGGCGTTGCTCGCGAGCGCGTTCTGACCCTCGGAATGCGCACTCCGTCCGGCGAGGTCGAGGTCCGCGCGGGGCTGCAGCCCGGAGAGAAACTGGTCATTCGAGGCGCCGAGGCGCTCCGTGAAGGCGTGAAAGTGCGGGCGACTGAGGGGACGTGGGAACCGGCGGTTCTCACACCGGTACCGGCGGACGCAGAATAGGCGGCAATCCGGTCGCCAGGACCGCGGGAGACATCGATGAACATTACTGAAGCCTGTATTCGCAAGCCGGTCTTTGCGTGGATGCTCATGCTGGCCACGATCGTCTTCGGAGCGGTCGCGGCATCCCGGATCGGAATCAGCCAGTTCCCGGACGTCGATTTCCCCACCATCAACATCAGCGTTTCGTGGGAAGGCGCGGCGCCGGAGGTCATCGAGCACGACGTCGTCGAGCCGATCGAAGAAGCGGTGATGCAGGTCGAGGGAGTGAAATCCGTCACCTCGAATTCGCGTCAGGGCAGCGGCTCGATCACGGTCGAGCTCAATCTGGAGCGGGACGTCGATCTGGCGCTCCAGGACGTTCAGGCCAAGGTATCCCAGGTTCAGCGCCGGCTTCCCCGGGACATCGATCCTCCGACGATCTCCAAATCGAACCCGGAGGATCAGCCGATCATGTGGATCGGCCTGTCCGGCCCCTATTCGTCGCAGATGCTGACGGATACGGCGCGCTATCGCCTCAAGGAACAGTTGCAGACCGTCCCCGGAGTCGGGGAAGTGATGATGGGCGGCTTCCAGGAGCGGAACATCCGCATCTGGCTCGACGCGGACCAGCTCGACGAGCGAGGGCTCACCGTCGGCGACGTGATCGCGGCGCTTCAGCGGGAGCACGTCGAGCTTCCTGCCGGACGGATCGAGACGCAGGGACGCGAGATCAATGTCCGCGTGCTGGGTGAGGCTTTCGATCTCGAGGAGCTTCGCGCCATCGTCGTCCGCGAGGTGCAGGGCTCCCCGGTCTACCTTTCGGACGTATCGCTGGTCGAGGACGGCTTCGAGGACATCCGTCGTCTCTCGCGAGCCAACGGTCTTCCGGCCATGGGGATCGGAATCAAGAAAATGCGCGGCGCCAACGCCGTCGCCGTCGCTCAGGGGATCCGCGCCCAGCTCGACGAGATCCGCCAGACCCTCCCCGAGGGGATGGACGTGGGGATCAACTTCGACTCGACCAGATTCATCGAGGAGTCGGTGCACGAGATCGAGTTCGAGCTGTTCCTTTCGGTGCTCCTCACCGCCCTGGTCTGCTGGATCTTCCTTGGATCGATCTCCAGCACCATCAACGTCGTGCTGGCCATCCCCATGTCCCTTCTGGGGACGGTGGCGGTCATCTACTTCCTCGGATTCACACTCAACACGTTCACCCTTCTCGGTCTCGCGCTCGCGGTCGGCATCGTCGTGGATGACGCGATCATGGTGCTCGAGAATATCTATCGTCACGGCGAGATGGGAAAACACCGCGTGCAGGCCGCGCGCGAGGGAACCGCGGAGATCAAATTCGCCGCGCTCGCCGCAACGCTGGCGGTTTGCGCCATCTTCGCGCCGGTCATCTTCATGGAAGGTGTGATCGGCAAGTTCTTCCTCCAGTTCGGCGTCACTCTCTGCGTCGCGGTACTTCTCTCCTACCTCGAAGCGATCACCCTGACTCCCGCGCGCACTTCTCAACTTCTCAAGACCAGCCGGGAGCACCGCGGGCGTATGGGCGCCGCCATCGATCGGGGATTCGACCGGCTCGCCGCCGGCTATGGGCGCGTTCTGAAAATGGGTCTTCGCCGCCCTCTCACCGTGCTCGCCATCGCGTTCATTCTCTTCCTCGGTTCTCTCTACATCTACAAGGCACTGCCCAGCGAGTTCGTCCCGTCACAGGATCAGAGCCGGCTCATGGTGCGCATTCAGACCGCGGTCGGGTCGGACCTCGGCGAGACCGACCGCGCATTCCAGCGCGCGGAAGAGTTCCTCAACCAGCGCCCGGAAGTCGCCAGGAGTCTTGCAATCGTCGGCGGTTTCGGTGGCAGCGGCGTCAACACCGGCATCATTTTCGTGACCCTCGTGCCGCCGGATCAGCGCGCAGTCAGCCAGAATGATTTCGCGGGAGTGATCCGCAAGGAACTGAATTCCTTTCCCGGTGTGCGTGCGGTGGTCCAGGATCTCTCCCAGCGCGGATTCTCGGCCTCGCGCGGCTTCCCCGTGGAATTCTCCATTCGCGGCTCTGACTGGGACAATCTGGTTCGCCTCAGCGAAGAGATCAAAACCAAAGTTCAGGAAAGCGGGCTGGTCGTCGATCTCGACACGGACTATCAGGTGGGAATGCCGGAGCTGAGAATCATTCCGAACCGGGCGCGGGCGGCGGATCTCGGAGTGTCGGTGGATGACGTCGCAACGGCCATCAACGCCATGGTGGGCGGTCTGAGGGTCGGCAAGTACAGCGCGGACGGACGGCGCGTCGATGTGAGACTGCGCCTTCTGGCCGATCAGCGGAGCCGCCCGGAGGATCTGAGCCGGCTTCGCGTGCGAAGCTCGAGCGGAGAGATGATTCCCCTCTCGAGCCTCGTGACGACCGAGGAGCGGCCGGCACTTCAGGCCATCACCCGGCAGGATCGCGAGCGGTCGATCTCCGTCTTCGGAAACGTCGCTCCCGGTCACTCCCAGGACCAGGCGCTCGCGATGGTCGAGCAGGTCACCCGCGACATGCCGGCGGGATATCACGCGGTGCTGAGTGGATCGTCGGTGGCGTTCCAGGAGTCCTTCGGCGCTCTCGGGTTCGCTCTCATCCTCGGAATCATCGTGGCCTACATGGTCCTCGCTTCACAGTTCAACTCCTTCATCCACCCGATCACGGTGCTGACCGTTCTCCCCCTTTCGGTGGCCGGCGCGGCATTCGCTCTCTGGATCACGGGGAAGAGCCTGAACATCTTCTCGATGATCGGTCTCCTTCTGCTCATGGGAATCGCAAAGAAGAACTCGATCATCCTCGTCGATTACGCCACTCAGATTCAGGAGAGCGGAGTCGACGCGAAGAGCGCAATGGAACAGGCCGGGCCTATCCGGCTGCGGCCGATTCTGATGACGTCCATGGCCACGATGATGGCGGCAGTGCCGCCGGCGCTGGCCCTGGGACCCGGATCCGAGACCCGGGGGCCGATGGCCATCGCGATCATCGGCGGGCTCATCGTTTCCACCCTTCTCTCCCTGCTGGTCGTTCCGGCCTTCTATGTAGTCGCGGATCGCACCAAGAGCCGGCTTTCCGTTCTGACGGCTCGATGGAAGAAGGAAGGGCGCGAAGAAGAGCCACGGCCCGCAGAAGCCGAAAGCTGACCTCGAGGGCCGGTCACGCTGCTTCTTGGGGATCCGGCTCCCGGTCGACGACCGGAGCCACGCGCGGCTGCGCGGTCGTCCTCACCCTGCCTGTCTGGACCAGCGCGACCCCGGCGAAGATCACGATCATCGCCAGAATGGCGTTCCACCCGAGAGGCTCGTCGAGGATCAGCCATCCCAGAAAGACGGCGACCGCGGGATTGATGTACGCGTAGAGTGAGACCGTGGTGGTCTTCAGCTTGGACAGCGCGTAGACGTACGCGCCGTACGCGATGACCGATCCGAAGATCACGAGATACAAGAACGCGGCGAGAGTGCGCGTAGTGAACGTGAACCGCGCCGCGTCACCCACGGCGAGTCCAATGAGGGAGATCAGACTACCCCCCAGAAGCATCTGGAGAGCGGCCGACATCAGAGCGGACGTTCCCGAGGATCTGTACTTCGAGCGGATCGACCCATAGTTCCAGGCGATCGTCCCCACCTGAATCGCCAGGACGCCCAACAGGAACATCACGTCGAATCGCGAGCCTGCGAGCTCGGGCGCCACGAGAATCACGATCCCCGCGAATCCGACGATCATTCCGATGATCCGCCGGGCGCTCACCCGTTCTCCGCCGGCTCTGAGAGACTCCATGAATGCCATCCAGAAGGGAGCCGTCGCCACCAGCAGAGCGGCGAAACCGCTGGTGACGTAATGCTCGGCGAAGACGACGGCCAGGTTTCCGGCTCCCACCATCAGTGTTCCGACGAGAAAGAGATTTCCCCACTGCGCGCGAGCGCGCGGCAGTGAGTCGCCCATCGCCAGGCGGATCAGCATCAGAATCAACCCAGCGATGGTGAAGCGGAGGCCAGGGAAAAGAAAAAGAGGGAGCGTCTCGATCGCCACGCGAATGGCGAGATACGTCGTCCCCCAGACGAGGCAGACGGTGGCGAAGGCGAAGAGTGCGAGGAACTGGTCGCGTTTCACGAGCGGGAGCGCTCCGGATTCTGCCCGCATCGCGAGCGGCGAGCGGGATTCTAGCGGATCGAGCGCGGCGGGGACTTTCGAATCCTCGATCGCGCTCATGCGGGTGAGAACACGACGGTCCGCATCTCCGTTCGGGATTCGGCCAAAAGGGAGGCGGCACGGTCCGCCGGGGGGACGGACCGTGCCGTTGTGAGGAGAACAGCCCGCGACGGCTGTGGAGGGACTTCAGGAGCCACCTTGCGGCTCCGGCTACTCACGCGTCAGTACACCGGGACGAGAAAGCGGGGATAGCGATACTCCCGGCGGGTTCTTCCTGCCCGGGCAATGTCGCGAGACAGGTATTCGAGCTTGATCCGGCGGTTCGGGTCGGCATGGAGCCTCTCCAGCGCCGCGCGGGAGAAAATCAGGGAGGAAAGCTTCCATCCGGGCGCGCTCAGGCGGATACGGATCGTTTCCGCATCTCCGCACACCGACTCGGTCGAAACCTCCGGCTCCATCGAGCGGATCAGCTCTTCGGCGATTTCGAATTCAACGGCTCTCGGTTCAGCGCAACCCATGATTCCCTCCTGCTCTTTCGACTACGACCTAATAGACGTCGGAAGAGGCGAAAAGTTCTATCCCCTTTGAAAAGATCTTGTGAAGGGACATCCCTCCAGGCGCTTCGCCCTCAGGATCCCCAATCTCGCCCCACCACCTTGGCGCTCAAACAGACTTCTCCAGGAACATCGCGTCACCGTAGCTGTAAAAGCGGTATTTCTCCGCGATGGCCGTGCGATAGGCCTCGCGGATCGTTCCCACCCCAGCAAACGCCGAAACGAGCATCAGGAGCGTCGACTCGGGCAGATGAAAGTTAGTGAGAAGCGCGTCGACGATGCGGAACCGAAAGCCGGGAGTGATGAAGAGCGTGGTCTCGCCGCTTCCTCCTTTCACCTCCCCTTCACCGGCGATCGCGGCGCTCTCGAGGGCGCGCACCGTGGTGGTTCCCACGGCGATGATCCGACCGTTCGCTCCCCGGGTGGAGCGGATTCGCTCCGCTGTCTCTTCCGGGATCTCGTACCACTCCGCGTCCATCCGATGCGCTTCCAGATCATCCACCTTCACCGGCTTGAACGTACCTCCTCCCACGTGGAGCGTGATGCGGGCGATCGTGGCGGACCGGCGCTCGACCTCGTCGAGGATCGCCCGGGTGAAGTGAAGTCCCGCGGTCGGCGCCGCCACCGCACCTCGGCGCTCCGCGTAAATCGTCTGATAGCGATCCCTGTCCGAAGCGGAAGACTCCGTTCTCCTGATGTAAGGAGGAAGCGGAGTCGTTCCACTTTTCTCGATCGCGCTCCAGAAGTGCGATTCATCCGGAAGGTCGAACTCGATGACGATTCCTTCGGAGCTGCGCTCGGCCACTGTTCCCAGAAGTCCCGCAGCGAAATTGAGCCGATCGCCCTTTTTCAGGCGGCGCAGCGGACGCGCCATCGCTTCCCATCGAAGAGGAGAGAGGCGGCGGGTCAGAAACACCTCGATCCGATTTTGCATCTTCCCTTTCGGCTCCGCGAACAGGCGGGCCGGAAACACCGCTGTATCGTTGAGGACCAGAAGATCCCCCGGGCGAATGAGGGAGGGTAGCTCGAAGAACGAAAGGTGTCTGACTTGACCCTCCGGCTCGACCACCATCAGGCGCGACTCCCCGCGCGGAAGCGCTTCCTGGGCGATCAGCTCCGGAGGAAGCTCGTAATCAAAATCGGATCGGCGCATCCGGAGCGGAGTTTAAACGAGGTATACGAACACTATAATCCGCCCCAATGCTTCGCGCACGAGTGATTACCTGCAGCGACTCGGCGTTCCAGGGCGAACGTGCGGACGAGTCGGGCCCTGCGGTTCGCGACCTCCTGATCCGTCATGGATTTTCCGTTGACGACGTCCTGGTGATTCCCGACGACGAGGCTGCGCTCGAGTCCACGCTTCTCGAGACGATCGATCGCGACGGCGTCGGGCTCGTGATCACCACGGGGGGAACCGGCATCGCGCCCCGCGACGTGGCCCCCGAGGTCACGATTCGTGTCGCTCCCCGGGTGATCCCCGGCTTCGGGGAGCTGATGCGGCTCCGCTCGCTGGAGAAGACGCCCATGGCGCCACTCTCCCGCGCTCAGGCTTCCTGCCGCGGAACGAGCCTCGTGATCAACGTGCCGGGAAACCCTCGGGGAGCGGTCGAAAACCTCGAGGCCGTGCTCCATTTGATCCCCCACGCCCTCGAATTGCTGGGGGGAGATCGGATCCAGAGCCACCCGTCGGCATGATCGTTTCATTGGATCGCCTGTCCGGCCACGCCGGCCCGGGGGAGATCATTCATGGTTCAGGTCAAAGTTGGGCTGGAACGTCTGCTCGAAGATCCGAAGGATATTCAGGGCAGCCGGATCGGACTCGTCACCAACCAGAGCGCAGTGACCAACGACGTCAAACATGCGGTGCCGCTGCTCCACGCCGGGCGCGGCTGGGAGCTGGTGGTCCTGTTCGGTCCGGAGCACGGAATCTGGGGAGAAGCGCAGGACATGGCGCACGTCTCCCACTCGCGGGATCCCCTGACCGGCCTCGACGTCTACTCTCTTTACGGGGAGAGCAAGGAGCACCTTTCGCCTCCGGAAGCGACTCTCGAGGAGATCGATACCCTGGTCATCGATCTGCAGGACATCGGGTCGCGCTACTACACCTTCATCTACACGATGGCGCTCTGCATGCGGGCCGCAGCGAAAGCGGGGGTCCGCGTCATCGTGCTCGACCGGCCCAATCCCATCGATGGGATTCATCTCGAGGGGAACATTCGCGAGGAAAAATACTCGAGCTTCGTCGGGATGTTTCCGCTTCCGACCCGCCACGGAATGACCGCGGGTGAGCTCGCGCGATACTTCAACAAGAAATTCGAGCTTGGGTGCGATCTGCACGTGGTACCGATGCGTGGATGGAAGCGCAGCATGTGGTACGGCGATACCGAGCTTCCCTGGGTCATCCCCTCACCGAACATGCCGACGGTCTACACGGCAGCCGTCTATCCGGGGATGTGCCTTGTCGAAGGAACGAATCTCAGCGAAGGGCGCGGCACCACTCATCCGTTCGAGTTCTTCGGCGCCCCCTGGCTGGAGCCGTTCCGGCTGGCCGAGAAGCTCAACCATCTCGACCTGCCGGGCGTTCGCTTTCGCCCGCACTACTTCCTTCCGACGTTCCACAAGCATGCGGGACAGGTCTGCGGCGGCGTCGAGCTCCACGTGACCGATCGCTCGACCTTCGAGCCTTACCGGACGGGACTCTGGTGCATCAAGGTCGCGCGGGACTTCAATCCCGAGAAGTTCGACTGGCGCCGCGAGCCATACGAGTTCGAAGCCGACCGGCTCGCCATCGATCTTCTCGCCGGAAGCGATCGATACCGGAAGATCGTCGAATCCGGGGGAGATCTCGATGAATGGGTCGCGGAGTGGGAGCGCCC
>DATLEY010000065.1:0-26455 GCA_035525215.1 Thermoanaerobaculia bacterium
AGTGCGGGAGCTGATCAGGACTCACGCCTACCAGGCCAGCCACCGGCAGGTCTTCACCCGGCCGACGTGAGCCACGCGAGCGGCTTCGAGTCCGTTCATGGACGACTCGGTTAGGCCGTCCTGGCACGAACGAAAGTCAAAGGCCGTTCACGGGCACGGGCTCGTTCACGGGAAGAACCGTCCCGTTGCCGTTGCCGCTGCCGTTGCCATTGACGTTGCCGTTGACGTCGCCGTCGCCGTCGCCGGCCTTTATCGTCTACACCGATGCACCGAGGCCCTGAAGAGAACCATTGGATTGCATCATGATCCAACCCACCGGATGAACCAGACCAGAGGGAGAAATGACCGAAACCCCCTATGTGAACGCCAATGTTGACGACGGCAACGGCAACGGCGACGGGCGGAGGATTACACCGATCCGAAAACCATGCATGACAATCGAAAGCTTCGTTCGTGCTCCGTTGCCGTTAACGTGGCCGTTGACGTTGCCGTTGACGTCGCCGGCCTTTATCGTCTTCACCGATGCACCGAGGCCTGAAGAGAACCGCATTTGGATTTGCATCAAGCTCGAACAGACTGGATGTCCTTTTAGACCCGAGGGAGAAATGACCGAAACCGCAATCAGCCTCCGCAATATTGAAAAATCGTATCCCTACAAAGGAGGCGAGACCTGGGTTCTTCGCAACGTCGATCTCGAGATTCGCGAGGGAGAGTTCGTCTCGATCATGGGGCCCTCCGGCTCCGGTAAATCGACTCTCCTCCACATTCTCGGAATGTTCGACTCCGATTTCCGCGGAGAGTACGAGTTCTTCGGCGAGCAGGTTCGCAAGCTCAAGCCGAAACAGCTTCTCGAGCTCCGCAAGAGGAACATCGGATTCGTCTTCCAGAGCTATCACCTTCTCGATGACCTGACCGTCTACGAGAATCTGGAAACCCCGCTCTCCTATCGCGACATGAAGAAGAACGAGCGGGAAGCGGTGGTCTGCGAGCTTCTGGACCGTTTTCAGATCGTCGGCAAGAAAGATCTCTACCCTTCCCAGCTGTCGGGCGGGCAGCAGCAGCTGGTCGGAGTGGCACGGGCGGTCGTCTCGAATCCGAAAGTCATCCTCGCGGATGAGCCGACAGGCAATCTCCATTCAGATCAGGGACGCGAGATCATGGAGCTCTTCAAGCGACTGAACGACGAGGGAGCGACCATCATCCAGGTGACCCACTCGGAAACCAACGCGGCCTTCGGGCACCGGATCATCGAGCTCCGCGACGGATGGGTCGTCGGCCAGCGCGGTAAAGAGTCCTGAGTGAAAGAAGAGTGCTGAGTGAAAGAAGAGTGCTGAGTAATCCGAGTGCTGAGTGCTGAGTAGAATCAGTAGCCCGGACGTTCAAAGTCATAAGTTCGACCGAGGTCTTGTAGGATAAGGGCAAAGTAGGACTCACGCAGGGCTCATAACTGAGGCACTAAAGCACTAGGACTCACACTCAGAACTCGGCACTCAGCACTCAGCACTCAGCACTCTTCTTTCACTCAGCACTCGGACTACTCAGCACTTTCTTTTCACTCAGCACTCATGACAGTGACCGACACCCGATCAACAACGCCTCCGGGGCAGGCTGAAAAGTCTCCCCGAATCCTGATTGCCGATGACCAGCCGGACGTGATCGAGGCGCTGCGCCTTTTTCTCAAGGTCGAAGGCTACGAGATCGAGACGGCAAACTCGCCGCTGGCCGTGCTCCGCGCGGTCGAGGCACGGGAGTTCGACGTCCTCCTCGTCGATCTGAACTACAGCCGCGACACGACCTCGGGGGAGGAAGGACTCGACCTTCTCTCCCAGCTTCACGCCTATGACAGCTCGCTCCCCATCGTGGTCATGACCGCATGGGCATCGATCGAGCTCGTGGTCGAGGCGATGCAGCGCGGGGCGCGGGACTTCATTCAGAAGCCCTGGGAGAACTCGAGGCTGATCACCATTCTCAAGAACCAGGTCGAGCTGGGTCGCGCTCTCCGGAAAGGGCGGCGCCTGGAAAGCGAGAACCGTCTGCTGCGAGGCGATGGGCCGACGCTGATCGCCGAGTCACCTGCGATGCGTCCCGTGATCGAGATCATCCAGCGGGTCGGTCCGTCCGACGCGAATATTCTGATCCGGGGGGAGAACGGCACCGGAAAGGGCGTGGTCGCGCAGGCAATTCACTCCGTATCGCGCCGCGCCAGCCGGGCCATGGTCTCGGTGAACATCGGCGGGCTGTCCGAGGGGGTCTTCGAGAGCGAGCTGTTCGGGCACGTGCGTGGGGCGTTCACGGATGCGCGCTCCGACCGGGTTGGACGGTTCGAGCTCGCCGAGGGGGGGACGCTGTTCATCGACGAAATCGCGAACCTTTCGCTGGCGCAGCAGGCCAAGCTGCTCCGCGTCCTGGAGGCCGGCGAGTATGAGCGCGTCGGATCGTCGCAGACGCGCAAGGCGGACGTCCGGCTCGTCTCGGCGACCAACGCGCCGCTGGAGCAGGAGGTGGAGGAAGGCAGGTTCCGGCAGGACCTGCTGTTCCGCCTGAACACGGTCGAGATCCGGATTCCGCCCCTTCGCGACCGGCGCGAGGACATCCCGCTGCTGGCGGGGCACTTCCTCACCCAGCATGCGAAGCGCTATCGGAAGCACATCGACGGCTTCGAGGACGGGGCTATGAAGCTGATCCTCCAGCATCCCTGGCCGGGAAATGTGCGCGAGCTCGACCACTCCATCGAGCGGTCGGTCCTGATGTCGACCGGGATTCGCATCCGCTCCTCCGACCTCGGTCTGCAGCCTCCGACCGATACCGCCGCGCGGATCGACGAGATGAGCCTGGAGGATGTGGAGTATCTTCTGATCAAGAAAGCGCTGACCCGCTACGACGGCAACGTGAGCCGGGCGGCGGAAGCGCTCGGCCTGAGCCGCAGCGCCCTCTATCGGAGAATTCAACGATTCGGGCTCTGAAGCCGGGGCGGGCGGGCGCGACGTCAGGTCAGCGAACGTGAGAATGCGGGTCAGGCGCCGGAGAACGATCGGATACGAGTGGCGCATCGTCCTCGCATCGGTGATCGCGATACTCCCCCCGATCGTCGCCGCGCTTCTTCTGGTCTGGCTCGGACCATGGAGCGACCGGCTGGGATGGACGGTCACCGTCTTTCTGGGGCTCAGCGCTCTGATTGCTCTCCTCACCCTCCATGAGCACGTCGTCCATCCGCTCCGTACGCTCTCCAACATCCTCGCGGCACTTCGCGAAGAGGACTACTCGATCCGCAGCCGGACCCCGAGCAGCGAGGACGCCCTCGGCGAGGTCCTGATCGAGGTCAACGAGCTCTCGGCGATGCTGCGCGAGCGCCGTCTCGATGCCATGGAGGCGACCGCGCTGATGGGCGCCGTGATCTCGGAGATCGAATCGGCGATCTTCGTCTTCGACCGGGACCACCGTCTCCGCCTGGTGAATCGGGCCGGTGAACGGCTGCTGGCGCTCAACGCCGAGCGGCTGATCGGACTTCTCGCATCGGAGCTCGGTCTCGACTCGCTCCTGGAAGGGGAAACCGCCGGCACCCTCGAGCGGACCTTCCCCGGCGGAAGCGGGCGCTTCGGATTTCGCAGGTCGCAGGTGCGGGAGAAGGGACATCCTCATCAGCTTCTCGTCGTCGCGGATCTGAGCCGCGCGCTGCGCGAAGAGGAAAGACAGGCGTGGCAGCGGCTGGTCCGAGTCCTCGGACATGAGCTGAACAACTCGCTGACTCCGATCAAGTCGATCTCCGGCAGTCTGGAGCGCGTGGTGGCGAGAGATCCGCTCCCCGAGGATTGGCGGGAGGATGTGGAGAGGGGGCTGGCCATCATCTCGTCGCGCGCGGAAGCGCTGACGCGCTTCATGAGCGCCTACGCCAGGCTGGCGCGACTTCCCTCGCCCACGCTCGGTGAGGTCGAGCTCGGCCCGCTGGTCACGCGCATCGCGGCGCTCGAACAGAGAATGCCGATCAAGGTCGAGGAAGGTCCGCGAATCGCACTCCAGGCCGACGCTGCGCAGCTCGAACAGCTGCTGATCAATCTCCTTCGCAACGCCGTCGACGCGGCGCTGGAAACGGGTGGAGACGTGGTCATCGGCTGGAGCCGGCGCGGCGGGGCGGCGGAGATCGAGATCCTCGACGAGGGAAGCGGAATCGCGGGGGGAACGAATCTCTTCGTTCCCTTCTACACGACCAAGCCCGGCGGGTCAGGGATCGGACTGGTGCTCAGCCGCCAGATCGCCGAGGCGCATGGAGGGTCCCTCAACCTGTCGAACCGGGAGGACCGCCGCGGATGCGAGGCGATTTTGAGGCTTCCTCTGCAGTGAGCGGGGGGACCCAGGAAGACCGACCGGCGTCAGCGGGAAGTGGGGTCATTCAGAGGCCGCACGCGCCAGCCGTGCAGAATATGAGATGGCGTCGCGGCCGAAGAATCTAAGCCGCGATGATCGCTGTCGGGTTCTTGTACACGTCCAGACGCTTTCGCACGATGCGAGTGCACAAGCACAAGAACCCGATGACCGCCTGCGCATTCTGAGATTCTTCGGCCGCGAGACCAATCGTCTCTCAACCTCGTCCTCCCGTGCGGCCTCTGAATGACCCCCACCCCCACGCGGAGTGTCGGCGCACTCTGTGCGCCGCTACAGCTCTCTCCCCCTCCCCTCAGTCCTTGCGGAAATGCGCGCCGCGCGACGTGGGATTGCGGATCGCCGCATCGGCGACGATCGACGCCATGTTCTGCCCGTGGAACAGCTCGATGATCTCCTTCGAGATCCGCGACTCATGGTAGTACTTGGTGAGCCGGTGGCCGAGCTCGCGCATGTCGGCGACGGATCGCTTCAGCCGCTCATAGGTGCGCACGATCCCGACGTAGTTCCACATCGTGTTCTGAATCGTGGTCCAGTCCTGCAGAATGAGCGCGGGATCCTCCATCTCTTGCTTCCCCGCGGGCTGCCAGTCGCGGATGGACGATAGAACGAAAGGATCGACCGATCCCACCGAGACGGCCCGCGTGGAGTAGGAGCGGCGGACCGCGGGCGCCCCTCCGCCTCCCTGACCTGCCTCGGTTGAAACGGCCGCCGTGAGGTTCTGCTGGATGGACGCAGCGGCGTGGAAGCCCCAGGTCAGACCTTCCAGAAGCGACGTCGACGCGAGCCGGTTCGCCCCATGAACTCCGCTGCAGGACGTCTCGCCGATGGCATAGAGCCTCTCGAGGCTCGCTTCCCCGAATTGATTCACCAGGACGCCGCCGCAGAAGTAGTGAGCGGCCGGAACGACTGGAATCGGATCGCGGGCGATGTCGATCCCCATCTCGCGGCACTCGGCGTAGATGCCCGGAAAGCGCTCTTCGATCGGCTCCCGTCCGTCGTAAAAATGGGAGAGGTCGAGATAGACATGCTCTTCCTTGCGCGAGGTCATCTCTTCGACGATGGCTCTGGTGACCACGTCGCGAGGAGCGAGATCCTTGAGCGTAGGAGCGTACTTCTCCATGAAGTACTCCCCCTTCTGGTTCATGAGCCGCGCTCCCTCGCCGCGCAGCGCCTCCGAAATGAGGAAGTGATTCTCCCGCTTGTGCGCGAGCGCGGTCGGATGGAACTGCACGTACTCGGCGTTCATGATCCTCGCGCCGGCGCGATGGGCCATGACCGTCCCGTCTCCGATCGAATGCCGCGTATTGGTGGTGTGAAGATAGATGCGGCCGATTCCACCAGTCGCCAGAACCGTGAAATCTGAAAAGACCGTGTAGACCTCACGCGTGCGGTTATCGAGCAGATACGCTCCGACGCACTCGTTTTCCAGCCCGTACCGGACCTGGATGTCGGTGGGATGATGGTGCGTGGTCAGCAGGTCGACCGCGGTGACATCCGTGACCAGGTGAATATTCGGCTCGCTGCGGACCCGGTTCAGAAGAGAAATCTCGATCGCGCGCCCCGTCGAGTCGCCGGAGTGAATGATCCGCGACACCGAGTGCGCCGCCTCCTGGGTCAGATCGAGCTCCCCCTCATTCGTCCGGGTGAAGGGAACGCCGACCTCGTCGATCAGAAGGCGCTTGACCACCTGCGGCCCCTCGCTGGCCAGAAAGCGCACCGCCTTCTCGTTACAGAGTCCGGCCCCCGCGGCGATGATGTCCTCGATCAGCCGCTCCGGTGAGTCCTCGCCGCCCTGGTAGATGATTCCCCCCTGTGCCCAGAACGTATTGCAGTCGGCCGGGTCGCTCGCCTTGGTCACCAGAAGGACGGAAACTCCGGCGCGCGCGAGGACGTACGCTGCGGTGAGCCCGGCGATGCCCGTGCCGATGATCAGCGCGGGAACGTGTTCGCGGTTCTGCAGCATGCGGTGCGTAGTCTACACAAGAGAAGAGCGGGCGCCCGGCTCGAGAATCTAGAACAGCCTCGCCCCGTCGGGACCGGGCCGATATCCGAGGTGCTGGTAGGCCTCGCGGGTCGCCATGCGCCCCCGCGGCGTGCGCTGCAGAAAACCGATCTGGATCAGGTAGGGCTCGTAGAGATCCTCGATGGTCCCCTTATCCTCGGCGATGGCAGACGCGATCGCGGCGATGCCGGCGGGTCCGCCCCCATATCGCTCGATGATGGTCGAGAGGAGTTTCCGGTCGATCTCGTCGAGTCCGAATTCGTCCACCTCCATCATGTGAAGGGCCGCTCTGGCGATCGGCGTGTCGATCGTCCCCTCATGCTTCACTTCCGCGAAATCGCGCACCCTGCGGAGAAGGCGGTTCGCGATGCGCGGAGTCCCCCGCGACCGCCGGGCGATCTCGTCCGCTCCCTCGGTGGTGATGGGAATCGAAAGGATCTCGGCGGAACGGCGGACGATGATGGCCAGCGACTCAGCCTCGTAGAAGTCGAGCCGGTGAACGATTCCGAAGCGTGCCCGGAGCGGCGCCGTGAGAAGCCCGGCGCGGGTCGTCGCCCCGATCAGCGTGAAGCGCGGCAGCTCGATCCTCACCGTTCGGGCGGATGGCCCCTGGCCGATGATGATGTCGAGGCGGAAATCCTCCATCGCCGAGTAGAGGATCTCTTCCACCTGTGGAGGAAGGCGATGGATCTCGTCGATGAAGAGGACGTCGCCCGGCTCCAGATTGGTGAGGATCGCGGCCAGATCCCCCGCCTTCTCCACCACGGGCCCGGACGTCGTTTTGATTCCCGCGTCCATCTCGCTGGCGATGATGTTCGCAAGGGTGGTTTTTCCGAGCCCCGGGGGGCCGAAGAGCAGGACGTGATCCACCGGCTCTCCCCGTTTGCGCGCTGCCGCCACCGAGATCTCGAGATTCTCCTTGACCTTGTTCTGACCGATGTACTCGCGAAGGAAGCGCGGTCGCAGCGAGAGCTCGACTCCGATCTCGTCGGGAGTCGGCTCAGGGGAGAGAATGCGATCGTCCATCGAGGTTGAAGTTTCACGTTTCGCCACTGAAGTTGCAAGCAGGAGGCGGGAGCGAGCCAAGTTCGTGTACCGCGGGCGAGTGGGGGTCATTCAGAGGCCGCACGCGCAGGCCGGGCAGAATGTGAGACGGCGACGCGGCCGAAGAATCTCAGCCGCGAGGATCGCTGTCGGGTTCTTATGCACGTCCAGATGCGTTCGTAGGATGCGATTGCACCGGGATAAGAACCCGATGACGGCCTTCGCATTCTGAGATTCTTCGGCCGCGAGACCAATCCTCGCGCCACTCCGGTCTCCCGTGCGGCCTCTGAATGACCCGCCCTTCCTTCCGCTGGCAGCCAGGACCCTCGCGTTCGAGCAGGGCATCCTTCGCTCACGCTCAGGATGACGCGAGGCGAAGATGACCTACTTGCCCGCTTCCAGCTCCTGAAGCTTTCGAGCCAGCTGTCGCTCGCCGGACGCGCCTCTCTCCACGACAGGGGCGATGGGAAGAATCAGCGAGATGGTCGTCCCTTTGTCCTGCGCCGACTCGACTTCGATCCGTCCGCCATGCTCCTGGATGATTCGAAACGAAATTGCCATTCCGAGCCCGGTACCGGAGGGAAAGTTCGTCCGGAATGGCTGAAAGAGGACGCGTCTTTCGCGCTCGGACATCCCTCTTCCCTCGTCATCGAAACGAATCTCGTAGCTGTCCCCCTCGGGTGAGGCTGCCACGTGCAGCAGTCCTCCATTGGGCATGGCCTGAAGGGCATTCCTCGAGAGATTCCAGAAGACCTGACGCATCTGATCGGGATCGCCCTGGACGATGTAGGAGGATGGATCGATCTTCCACTCGATGCGGTGGTCCGGACCGACCTCGCTCGAATTGAGAAGGAGCTCGAGGGTCTCGATCAGACTGGCTGCGATGTCGAACTCGACCTGGCGCCGCTCGTGCGGCTTCACGAAACGAAGGAACTGCCCGATCGTGGAGTTGAGCCTTTCCGACTCCTTCAAAATGATCGTCATGAGGCGCTGTTCCTGGAGAGCGAGGTTCTTGGAGTTCTTGAGGACCTGAACCGAGCCCGCGATGGCTGCCAGCGGATTCCGGATCTCGTGGGCGATGCCGGCGGAGAGCTCGCCGACTGCAGCCATGCGGTCCTTCATCCGAAGCTGCGCCTCGAGCTTT
The DNA here is from genome assembly GCA_035525215.1 of Thermoanaerobaculia bacterium. Taxonomy (GTDB): domain Bacteria; phylum Acidobacteriota; class Thermoanaerobaculia; order Gp7-AA8; family Gp7-AA8; genus DATLEY01. Next base: position 8,571 of record DATLEY010000065.1, read on the forward strand.
TTCATCTCGGTCAGATCCTGAAAGATCAGAGTCAGGCCGGCCGGTGTCCCGGTTCTGGTTCTCAGCGGAGTGAGCGCGTACCCGAGTGTGATCGGGTCGCCCCCGCCCCTGTCGAACTCGAGCTCACCCCGGATGATCGTCTCGCTCGCCATCCGGCCGGACAGATCGCTCCATCCCTCGGCGCTCACGAAGCCCACGTCGGTGATGTGCCGCCCATGGATCCCCGCGGCGGTGTGCCCGAGGATCTCGCTGGCGGCCGGATTCGCGAAGGCGATCCGTCCTGACTCGTCGAGGGTCAGCAGACCGGAGGGGATCGACGCCACCACGTTCTCGTTGAGCGCCTTGAGCTGCGCGAGATTCTGGCGGTTCTCATCGAGCTCTTCGGAGGTGCGCTTGAGCTTTTCGGAGACGAAAGAAGTCAGCAGGGCGGTCGCATAGAAGCCGGCGAAGTTCGTGGCGATGTTGAGATAGAGCCGCACCGACGACCACTGGGTGGGAGTGAAGAAGCTCTGCGGCGGGGATGGAAGAAAGTCGTAGTACATCAGGTCGACGAGCCCGCCGTAGAGAATGGCGGCGCCGGATGCGGTGACCAGCCCGCCTCGGCGGTAGAGCAGCATCGATGCGGTGACGATCGAGACGAGATAGAGGAAGGAGAAGGGTGAGTCGAGGCCGCCGGTGAAGTAGACCAGCATGGTCTCGACGAAGACGTCGCCGGCGAACTGGATGTAAAGGTTGGTGGCAGTGCTGGCGATCGACTTCGAGATGATGATGTAGACGAGGGTGAGGGCGTAGCAGACGCCCGCCGTGAGATAGAGATAGCTGATCGGCAGGACGATCTCGGAGGTGAACTGAATGATGAGTGCCGCGAGGATGAGGGAGGTGACCACGACCACGCGGATCGCGATGAGCATCCGGGGGTCGGCCTGAGGCGTCGCGGGCATCAGAAGTTCCGGAGGCCTCGCCGCCCGGCCATCGTGGATCGCAGCGTGGCTGGCTCGATCATCGCGTGCATCGATCCCGCGCCGGCCGTCTCTGCAGCCGGCGCGGGATCCGTTTCAAACAATCGCTCAGCGGCGCGCTGATGGGCGCCGCAATTATCCGACCTGACCGATGAGCGAGAACATCGGCATGTACATCGCGATGACGATGCCGCCGATGGCGACGCCCAGAAACGCGATCAGGATCGGCTCGAGCAGCTTCATCATTCCGGCGACGGCGGTGTCGACTTCGTCCTCGTAGAAGTCGGCGATCTTTGCGAGCATCGAGTCGAGGGCGCCGGTCTGCTCACCGACCGCGATCATCGACACGACCATCGACGGAAAGATCTCCGTGTCGGCGAGGGGCTCACTGATGGTCTTCCCTTCCTCCACCGATTTTCGGGTCGCCATGATCGCGTCTTCGATGACGGAGTTGCCGGCCGTCCTGGCCGTGATCTGCAATCCGTCGAGGATGGGAACGCCCGAGGCGGTGAGCGTGCCGAGCGTCCGGCAGAAGCGGGCCACCGCGATCTTGCGGAGGAGCATTCCCAGAACCGGCACCTTGAGCAGCAGCCCGTCCAGAACTCTCTTCCCCTTGTAGGTCGCGTGATATTTCTTGATGGCGAACGAGCCGGTGAACCCGAGGCCGCCGATCAGCCACCAGAAGTCGGCGATGAAGTTCGACAGCGCGATGACCACGACGGTGGGGAGGGGAAGCTCCGCTCCCAGTCCCTCGAACAGGGAAGCGAAGACGGGAATGACTTTCCAGAGAATGACCGCGACGACGATGACCGCGATCGAGATGACGCCGACCGGATAAATCATGGCCGACTTGACCTGCGAGTTGAGCTTGACGGATTTTTCGATGTAGGCCGCCAGCCGCTGGAGGATGGTGTCGAGAATACCGCCGGCCTCTCCCGCGGCGACCATGTTCACGTAGAGGTTGTCGAAGATCTTGGGGTGCTTGCGCATGGAGTCGGCCAGAGTCGAGCCCGACTCGACGTCCTGGCGGATCTGCATCAGACCGCGCTTGAACGTCTTGTTCTCCTGCTGGCTGCCGAGAATCTCCAGGCACTGAACCAGCGGAAGACCGGCGTCGATCATGACCGAGAACTGCCGGGTGAAGATCGCGATCATCTGCGCGGGGACTTTTCCCCCCCACTTCGGAAACGCGAGCTCTTTCCCCTTCTCCTTGACCGCCGTGACGACGATCTGCTGACGGCGCAACGCCGCGACGGCCGCATCCTTGGAGTCCGCGACCAGCGTGCCCGTGGTGTCCTTACCGCCTCGCCCCCGACCTTTCCATTCGAAAGTCGGCATCCCTCACCTCCTGGCGCCAGTCAAAGACTCAGCGCCTGTTTGCCGCCGGTGCAGTGTTCTGACCGAGTGTTCCCGCGCCGCGCGCGATCATCTCCTGCAGCTCCTCGGGGTTCGAGGAGCGGCTGAGAGCCGTCTGCAGCGTGATCTGTTTCTTGAAGTAGAGAGTGGCCAGCGACTGATTGAACGTCTGCATGCCGTACTTCGACTGGCCAGTCTGCATCATGGAGTAGATCTGATGGACCTTGTCCTCACGGATGAGGTTCCGGATGGCCGCGTTCGGAACCAGGATCTCCATGGCCATGACCCGCCCCTTGCCATTCGCTCTCGGAAGGAGGGTCTGACACATGATTCCTTCGAGCACGAAGGAGAGCTGGGCGCGGATCTGAGGCTGCTGATGCGCCGGAAAGACGTCCACGACGCGGTTGATCGTCTGCGCGGCGGAATTGGTGTGCAGCGTTCCGAAGGTGAGGTGGCCCGTCTCCGCGATCCGCAGAGCCGACTCGATCGTCTCGAGGTCTCGCATCTCACCGATGAGTACCACGTCCGGATCCTGGCGGAGGGCCGAGCGGAGCGCGTTCGAGAACGAATGCGTGTCCGCGTGCAGCTCGCGCTGGTTCACCACACAAGCCTTGTGGCTGTGGAGGAACTCCACCGGATCTTCGATCGTGATGATGTGCTCGTGCCGCTCCCGGTTGATCTTGTCGATCATCGCGGCCAGGGTCGTCGATTTTCCCGACCCGGTCGGCCCCGTCACCAGGACCAGTCCGCGCGGCCTGGCGCAGATCTCTTCGACGACCACCGGAAGTCCCAGCTCCTTGAAGCCGAGAATCTCGTACGGGATCTGCCGGTAGACCGCCGCCGTGGCGCCGCGTTGATTGAAGATGTTCGCGCGGAAGCGCGCCAGACCCTTGATGCCGAATGAAAAGTCGAGCTCGAGATTCTCTTCGAAGCGATGCTTCTGAGCGTCGGTGAGCACCGAGTAGACCAGCTGCTTGGTATCCGGTGCCGCGAGCACCGGCAGATCCAGAGGGGTCAGCTTTCCGTCGATCCGGATCTGTGGCGGCGAGTTGGTGGTGATGTGAAGGTCCGAGCCGCCGCGCTCGACCATCGTCTTCAGAAGCTGATGCAGGGTGGCCTGTGCCATTGAGACTCCGATGACCTGACGTTCGCCCGCGCGCTCAGAGAACCGTCTCGCGCACGACTTCCTCGATCGTCGTCACTCCATTCTTGATTTTAGTCAATCCGGACCGGCGCAAGGAAATCATTCCTGTGTCCATGGCCCGCCTCTTGATCTCGATCGCCGAGGCGCCCGCGAGAATCATCTCTCGCAGCTCTTCGCTGATCGCCATGACCTCGATCAGACCGACGCGCCCCTTGTATCCGGTGTTGTTGCACTTCTCGCAGCCCCGCCCCTTGAACACCTTGAACGCTCCGACCTCCTCCTCCTTGTAACCGAGTTTGAGCAGGGCCTGCGGGGCGATGTCCACTTCTTCCTTGCAGTTCGCGCAGACGCGCCGCACCAGCCGCTGGGCGACGATCAGGAGGACCGACGTGGCCACGAGAAAGGGCTCGATGCCCATGTTCATCAACCGGTTGATCGTGGAAGGTGCGTCGTTGGTGTGGAGGGTGGAGAGCACCAGATGCCCGGTGAGCGCCGCCTTGATCGCGATCTCCGCCGTCTCGAAATCCCGGATCTCGCCGACCAGGACGATGTTCGGGTCCTGGCGCAGAAAGGACCGCAGCGTTGCCGCGAAGTTCAGTCCGATCTGCTCCTTCATCTGCACCTGGTTGATCCCCGGCAGATTGAACTCCACCGGATCCTCCGCGGTCATGATGTTCACCTCGGGGGAATTGACCTTCGAGAGCGCCGAGTAAAGGGTATTCGTCTTTCCCGATCCGGTCGGCCCGGTGACCAGCACCATCCCCCAGGGCTTGAAGATCGCTTCTTCGAAGAGCGACAGGGACTCCGGCTCGAATCCGAGCTTGGTCATGTCGAGCATCAGATTGTCCTTGTCCAGAAGCCGGAGGACGATCTTTTCCCCGAAGAGCGTCGGAAGGACGGAAACCCGGAAATCGAGCTCCTTGTTCTTGTCGTTCAGCTTCATCTTCAGCTTGATCCGGCCGTCCTGGGGAAGCCGCTTTTCGGAGATGTCGAGCTTCGCCAGAATCTTCATGCGGGAGGTCATGGCGTCCCGCAACTTCAGCGGCGGATTCATGATCTCGTAGAGGATGCCGTCGATCCGGAACCGGACGCGGTACTCCTTCTCGTAGGGCTCGATGTGGATGTCCGAGGCGCCCCGCTTGATGGCGTCGGTGAGGATCAGGTTGACCAGCTTGACGACCGGGGCCTCTTCCGAGGCTTCCGCCAGCGACGCGACGTCGAGCTCTTCTTCGTCCTCCAGCACCTCGAGGTCGGCCGCTTCCGAGGTCTGCAGGTCCTCCATCACCTTCTTCAGCTCGAGGGCGGAGGTCGACCCGTAATAGGTGTCGATCGAAGCCTTGATTCCGATCTCGGAAGCCACGACCGGCTCGACGTTGTAGCCGGTCATGAACTTGATGTCGTCCATGGCGAAGACGTTCGTGGGGTCCGCCATGGCGATCGTGATCGTCGCCCCGGTCTTGTTCACGGGAAGGATGTTGTACTTGCGCGCCACGTCCGCGGGGATCAGCTTGATCACCGAGGAGTCGATCTCGAAATGGTTGAGGTTGATCGAGGGGACGCCGAACTGCTGAGAGAGGCACTCGGTGATGTCCTCTTCCGCCACGAATCCGAGCTTGATCAGAGCTTCGCCCAGCTTCGAGCCGCCCATGTCCTTCTGGGCTTTCAAGGCATCTTTCAGCTGATCCTGCGTGATCAGGTTCGCCTTGATCAGCAGTTCACCGAGACGTACGCTCATCCGCTCACCGACTCCGGGGTTCCACCCGCACAGTTCGATCGGAGACGAACGGCGGCAAGGACACTAAATTTGAAGGATTTATGGCCAATCTGCCGCACGAGTCTAGCATTCGGCTCGAAGCAGCGTCAACGGAACGACCACAGTTATTTACACTGAAACATCGGCCGGGACCGCTAATTCACTCCAGAGCTTCGTTCGCCGCGGTCGCCGGCTTCGGCTCCAGCAGAGACGAGCTCCGCAGCGTCGCCGTGATGCTTCCGAACTCCAGCTCCGAGCGGATGCGGATGGGGACGCGCCGCTCGTCGTCCGTGAACCAGATCAGCAGTCGCCGGTTGTCGCCTCCGAAGACGCCCCCTCTGACCATCTTCGGCTCGATCAGCACGGTTTGGAAGGCCGTCCCCTCGACGTTCAACGTCTCCCGTTTCACGACGACCGCGTCGAGTGTGTAGATCTCGTCGTCGGCGATCATCGTCACCCGGTGCCGTTTCCCCGGTGAAAGGTCGAGCGTGCGGACGAAAAAGACCGTCGAGAGCGGATCGAGGATCGGAGGCTCATACGGGAACTGCTTCCCCTTGCGAGTCACGATCTTCTTCTTCGGATCGAGCACGGTGAGCTCGCTCCTCGATTTTCCCCTCTCGTTGAGGTCCTTCTGGAAGGTGAGGGTGGAGAAATTGGCCCGGTTGACGACCGAGGTGATCTCGTCGCGAACCGGATAGATCCTGCCGAGCGTCCCCTGAGAGCGGGCCAGCGAGTGGATCCGGAACTGATCTCCCTCGGAGGTCACCGTCATCACGGCGTTGCCGCCGACGATGCCGAGCCAGGAGAGTGAGAACTCGAGCCGCTCACCATCCCGGAAGACGCGCTCCAGATAGGAGCCCTTTTCGAGCGTGATCCTCGCCGCGGCCGGCAGAGCGGCCAGGGAGAGGATGAGGCAGGCGAACAGAAAGCGGGCCGCGTGACGGCCCCGCTGGGGGCGGGGATCGACGCCGTGTCGGACGAAATGCGAGGTCGGGCTCAGGGGTCGGTTCATTCAAGGATCTCCCTCACCCGGGCCGCGACACTCTCCACGTCGATGGCGTCCATCGTCCCGCGCCCTCCCTCCGGGGTGACGCAGCGATCGATCTGACCATAAGGTCCGTTTCGACGAGGGTCGGTAGGACCGTAGAGGCCGACAACGTCGGTTCCGAGCGCGGCGGCAAGATGCAGCGGGCCGGTGTCTCCTCCGACGACCAGCCGCGAGCGCGAGAGAAGGAACGCCAGCTGACGCAGATTCGTCGGTGGCGCCATCGTTCCCTCCCCTTCCTTGACCACCCCTCGTGCGAGATCTTCTTCGCCCGGCCCCCATGCAACGAGGACGCGGAGACGCAGATCCCGGGTGACGGTCGTAGCAAGAGCGCGAAAGGAGTCGATATTCCATTGTTTAGCGGGCTTTCCCGCGCCAGGAAGAAAGACGACGGTCTCATCATCAACGATGCCCACAAGCTCGCCGGGAAGATCGGCGGCGAAGTGTTGCAGGTCGGGAGCGCTGCCGGGAACAGGGGTTCCTCCGAGATCGGCGACGACCCCGCGAGCCAGAGCCCGGTTGATGTCGACGACATGCAGCCCGGGTTCAACCGCGATCCGTCTGTTGGAAAAGAGCAGCGCGGCGGGCTCGCGGATCGAGTGCCGGTCGAAGGAGAATCGCGCCTTCGCTCCGGCGATCCAGCCGAGACTCGCCGACTTCGCCAGCCCCTGAAAATCGACCGCCGCTCCTCCTCCCTCCTTCCGGAGGGTCCGCCGGAGAGCGCCGAGCTCCGCCCAGGTCTCACCGCTGGTGGGGGTTTTCCTCCATCGCCGCGTCGCCACGCTGATGACCTCGTCCACCGGAGCCACCGCCGCCACCATCTCCGCGTACGGACGTTCGACCACCCAGACCATCCTCGCCGCGGGAAGCGCCGCGCGCATCTCCTCCACCGCGGGAAACGTGTGAATCACGTCGCCGAGAGCAGAGAGACGCAGGATGAGAATGCTCATGGAGGGTCAAAGGATGAACGCAGAACGCAGAACGATGAACGATGAATTTAGAAAGAGAACGAGAGTCAAACGTTGAACGCGCCGCCTCGAGAGGACGTCATCTTGAGCGTGAGCGAAGGGTCTTCTATGGGCGGCTGGGACGCGACCGACGCGGTAACGATGCAGGGCGCGAGATTGAATGTTCGCATCGATCGTCGAAGGCGAACACGATGCCTCCGCCCTGCACCGCCGCCGCGTTACACGCGTCCCGTCCCACCCGGATCCTTCGCTCACGCTCAGGATGACGGCGCTCTCCTTCTAAATTCCTCACTCTGCATCTGCATTCAGCTTCTCGTTCCCTTTCTACATTCTTAATTCTGCGTTCTGCGTTCTGCGTTCACCTTTTGACTCTCTTCATCATTTCCGTCGTCGAGTGATCCTTCGCGTCCCCCACGATCACCACCCGCCCGCCGTACGATTCGACGATCCCCCGCTCCGGCACGCTCTCCGCCGTATAGTCCGTCCCCTTGCAGTGAAAGTCGGGTTTGAGCGCGGCGATCAGGTCGGCCGGAGTCTCCGCTGAAAAGATCGTCACGTACGCGACGCCGCGCAGGGAGGCCACGATCTCGGCCCGTTCCGCTTCCGGGATGACCGGACGGCTTTCCCCCTTCAGCCTCCGGGTCGAGGCGTCGCTGTTGATGCCGACGACCAGGACGTCGGCGACGCGCGATGCTGCGCCGAGGTAACGAACGTGGCCGACGTGGAGAAGGTCGAAGATCCCGTTCGCGAACGCGATGCTCTTTCCGGCGGCGCGCTCCCTCGCGATCGCCGCGAGAAGCGACAGCTCGTCCAGGATCGGTGCGCTCGCCCGGCTGTCCAGCGAATCGCTCATCGCTCCCGGATCGCTCCCCGCAGCTCTTCGGCGGAAGCCGTCGCCGTTCCCATCTTCATGACCACGATTCCCCCCGCGTAGTTCGCGAGATGGGCGGCATCCTCGAACGAGGCGCCGGCCGCCAGAGCGAGCGTGAACGTCGCGATCACCGTATCGCCTGCCCCCGTGACGTCGGCCACCTGGTCGCTCCCGCGGACCGGCATCATGAGTGCTTTCGTTTTCTCTTTCTCGAACAGAGCCATCCCGCGGCTTCCACGAGTGATGAGAAGGGCTTGCGCTTCGAGGGATCGAATCAGCGAATGACCCGCTTTCTCGAGCCGGGATTCCTCGTCCTGACCGCCGAAGAGCTCGATTCCCGAGGCGGCAGCCGCTTCATCTTCGTTCGGAGTGGCGGCGGTGACGCCCGGGAAATCGAGCATCGCGTAGCGGGAGTCGAGCGTGACCGGACGCCCGCCCGCGGCGGTGATGAGCTGCCGGGCCAGCGATGGCTCGACCGTTCCATAGCCGTAATCGGAGATCAGCGCCGCGTCCGCCTTCCCGATCGCCTTCTGGAGCCGCGACTCGAATTGCGACGTTTCATCGTCGGTGAGCTCGAGCGTATCTTCGAGGTCGAACCGGACGATCTGCTGGCGCGCGGCATGAGGCATCCCGCCGAGAACTCGGGTCTTCGTCGGGGTGCGATAGCGCTCCAGGCGAAGGAAGCCGTCGCAATCGACTCCGCTTTCCTCCATCGTCCGCAGCAGGGCGTCCCCCACCGAGTCACGCCCCACGACCGCCAGCGGCTCCGCGATCCCGCCCAGCGCGATGATGTTCCGGATCGCGTTCCCTCCGCCGCCCGGCAGGACGTCCTCGCGGTACTGTTTGAGGATCAGAACCGGGGCTTCGCGGGAGATCCGCTTCGGGGTTCCGTAGATGAACCTGTCAGCGACCAGATCGCCCCACACGACGATCCGTCTTCCCTGCATCGCGTCGATGATCTCGGAAAGGCGCTTCGGGTCGGGCATCGTCGAAAGGATAGTGCAAGGGCCCCCGACCGTCGACGTTCCTCGATTACTCTGGTGAGATGGAGCTGGTCGAAGGGGAGGATTATTACCGGGAGGGAGAGCTGGTGGTCTTCACCGCGGCCTATCTGAGAAAGCGCGGCACCTGCTGCGAATCAGGCTGCCGCCACTGCCCCTACGGCTTCAAGCGGGATGAGGGGATAAAAGCGCCGGCGGAAGAGAGATAGACATCGGCGCGCCGCGGTGAGTGAGTCAAAAGCCGGGCACGGGCACGGGCACGTTCACGTTCACGGGTTCGCGAGCCCGCGAAGGGGGGCGGGGGTCATTCAGAGGCCGCACGGGAGGACGAAGTACCGGCACGATTGGTCTCGCGGCCGAAGAATCTCAGAATGCGCAGGCCGTCATCGGATTCTTGAGACGGTGCAGTCGCATCGAACGAACGCGTCTGGACGTGTATAAGAACCCGACAGCGATCATCGCGGCTGAGATTCTTCGGCCGCGACGCCAATCTTTCCGCCACTACGGTCTCCCGTGCGGCCTCTGAAGGACCCCCGCCCTTCCCCTCTTCGCAGCAACACCTCGGCGCCGCTCACTCACGGCTCTTACGGTTGCGCTTCCTCTAGCGACGGGAGCCTGAAACTGATCGTGATGGTCATGGCGACCGGCACGGGCACGCCATCCTTCGTCGCGGGCTCGAACGTCCACTGTTTGACGGCCTCCAGTGCCGCCTCGCTCAGGCCGAACGGAAGCCCCTTGAGCACCTCGGCTCCGGCCACCTTCCCCTGCTCGTCAATGAGAATTTGGAGAATGACGAGGCCCGAGACGCGGGCCTGCTTTCCCGAAGAGGTGTAGACCGGATCGACGCGATGGAGATACCTCGGTGCCGTGATGCCGCCGCCGACGCGCTCATAACCGGGAGGAAGGGGCTTTGGGACAGCCGGCTTCGCACCGACCTGACCGGCGATCTGGTGGAAGACGGCGCCTGAAGGTGCGGCCGGCACCGGCCGCGGCTGCGGTCCCTTCACGATGCGAATCTCGTTGCCCGAGAAATCCGCTCGGAGGCCCAGCGGGGCGAGAGCGTCCGCCAGCGCGGTCGGCCATTGTTTCTCTCTCGAGTCGAGGTTCACCCGGCCGGTAATTCCCTCGTCGACGATCACGGGAATCCCCGTCGCGTCGGAAAAAGCTCGAGCGACCTCGTGAAGGTCGGCGTCGGTGAAGTGGAGCGTAATCTGGTGTGGAAGGACGCGGGTCGGCCCCGCCTCTCCCGCGGAGGGACGGATTTCGCCGGAGACCAGGTGAAGTCGTCGCTCCGTTCCATCCGCTCCCTTCTCCACCGCTTCAGCGGTCACACTTCCCGTACCGTCCGCCGAGACGTTTCCGATGATCGTCCAGGTGATGCCTTTCGCGGTGGTGGTGACGTTGACCGGCTGCCCGGCCGTCATCGAGATGCGGGGAGCCGAAATGAGGGTCCCCTCCGCGGATCGAAGCTCGAGCCCGACCATCAGGACGCCCTCCGCCGTGACGGCCGATGTCCCGCTGAGGGTGGGGCGGTCATCGCTCAACGCGGCGATCGCGGGGGACGGAATCTGGACCCCCACCGCGACGATGAAGACGAACGCTCCCAGCATCGTGGCGAGGCGCACCCGCGCGTGGGAGAACAAGGAAGAATCCTTCGCGGCATAGCTCATGATCGACTCCATCCTTTCGCGGACGCGAAGTCCGCTCATGCAGGCGACGGTTGAAGAAAGGGGGATTTCGTCGCAGCTCTTCGCGATCGCGCTGATCAGCCGGTCGGGCCGGCAATCCAGCGCCAGCACCTCTTCGTCACAGGCGCGCTCCCGCAGCTCGAACAAACGTCGCAGCGCGATCGAGTGAATCGGATCGAACCAGAAGAGCGAGCGGATCAGGGCGACTCCGAGTCCCGCGAGATTGTCGGTGCGCCTCACATGCGCCAGCTCGTGAGCGAAGACCGCGCGGAGCTCGTCGTCGTCGAGACGATCGGGGAGAGCAGCGGGTAAAACGACCACCGACCTCGCGATCCCGATGACCACCGGCTCCGGGCAATGAGCGCTGAGGGCCAGCGAGGCGCGAACGCCCATCTTCGCGGCGATCTGTTGGAAGGCCGTCTGAAGATCGGAGTCCGGCTCCACCGACTTCGATCTCATGACCCGCCACCAGCGCCAGTCGCGCGCGATCCCGCCCCCGCGGGCCAGCGCCCCGACCGCCCAGACCAGAAAGAGAGCGCACGCCCACTCCGAGGAGCCCGATGGCTGGCTCACTGGAACAGGCGGCATCACCGTGATGCTCACGCCACCCCCGGAGAGAGCGCCGGAGGCCTCGAAGAGCGACCGGAGTCGCCCCATGAAATCGACCATGGAAAGCGCCGCGAGGGGAAGCGGCGCGAGCAGCGCCGCCATCAGAATCCAGGAGATGCTGGCGGGGGAGAATCGTGTGCGCTTCCCCCCCGTGATGAATAGCGCCAGGAGAAGAACCGCGATCGAAGCAGCAATCAGCGCGACGAGCCAGCCGCCCGATAGCCTCAACGTTTCGTGAAGGAGCTCATGGCCGCGACTCATCGGCGATCCTTTTTCTCGCTCTTTCCGAGGGAAGCCTCGAGAGCTTTCACGTCTTCGAGGGAAAGGCGCCCCGATTCGATCAGATGCGAGACCAGCGGCCGCGCGCTTCCTCCGAAGAGTCCGAGCAGATCATCGATGAGCCGCTGCGTTCCCGACTTCCGATTGATCGCCGCGGCGTACATGTACGCGTTCCCGATCTTCCGCGTCCGGCGAACCGCCCCTTTCGCTTCGAGCCGTCCCACCAGCGTCTGGACCGTGGTGTAGGCGGGGCGCTTTTCTTCGTCGATCGATTCCTGGAGCTGCCGGATGGAAGCCTCTTCCAACTCCCAGAGACGTTCCATCAACTCGAGCTCGAACCGGGTGAGCCTCGGAGCGGCCACGTGACCTCCTACGACACAGCGTCGTAGATTCTACTACTTTTGTAGTAGCAGTCAACCGGGGCTCGAATCAGTCCTCCAGAGGAAGTTCGGTCTCCGCCGGTTTCAGCTCGGCGCTCATCAGCTCCTTTTTCTCATCAGGGGAGAGGACCGTCTCGACGTCCAGGAGAAGGTGAACGTCCTCCCCTTCCGGCACCACCCCGATGAACAGCTCGCCGCGGAGCCCCCTGACAATCGCGGGAGCGGGAAGGATCGAGTCGCTCTCCACGGTGATGATGCGCCTCACTTCGTCCACCTTGAATCCGATCGTCCCCGCCTCCCCCTCCACGATCAGGATGAGCGGAATGCGATCGAGCGGTGGAAGATCGGGACGAAGGCGGGCGCGGAGATCGACGACCGGAATCACCTCGTTGCGGAGGACGATGATTCCTTCGATGAAGTCCGGGGCCTGAGGCACGCGAGTCACGCCGCCCCAGGCGATGATCTGACGGATCGACATGATGTCGAGGACGAAGGAGTCGCCCCCCACCCTGAAGGTCATCAGACGGATCTGTCGCGACCCCTCCGCCATTGAACGCTCAGCGGCGGACCCGGAGGTGCCGCACTTCTTCCTCGAGCGATCGCGCGGCGCCGACCAGCTGGCCCACGGCCTGCGCGGTGTCGGTGGCCGCTCGTCGATTCGCCTCCGCGCTCTCGCGAAGTTTCTCCATGATCCGGATCAGCATTCCGCTGGCCGTCCCCTGCCCCGAGCCCACCTGCTGGATCTCGCGGACCATCTGCATGTTCCGCTCGGCGCCGGCGGAGATCATCTGGGACCCGGTCTGCTGCTCCGCCATGGCCTGCCGCACGTAGCGGGTCGCATCGCGCATCGTGTCGACCGCCTTCTGAATGTGTCCGGATCCCGCGGCCTGCTGCGTGGTCGCCGCGTTGATCTGCCTGACCAGCTCCTGCAGCTTCTCCACCGAGTCGGCGATCCGCTGACTTCCCTGAGACTGTTCGAGAGTGGCGGCAGCGATCTCGTGGCCCCGCTCCGAGGAGGCATTCGCGGCTTCGAGAATTCGGTTCAGCGCCTTGCCCGCCTCGTGCGCCAGCTCGGCGCCGGCTCCGACGCTGGTCGCGCCGAGCTTCATCGCTTCGAGCGAGTTCCCCACTTCCTTCTGCACGTCGTGAATGAGGCCAGCGATCTCCCGGGTCGAGCGGCCGGTGCGCTCGGAGAGGTTTCGGATCTGCGCCGCCACCACCGAAAAACCCTTCCCGTGCTCCCCTGCCTGGGCCGCCAGAATCGCGGCGTTCAAGGCGAGCAGATTGGTCTGCTCGGCGATGTCGTCGATCACGTTCAGAATCTTGCCGATCTCCGCCGAGCGCTCGCCGAGCCGCGACACCACCGAGTTCGACTCGGTGACGGTCTTGCGGATCTCGTCCATGGCCTCGATGGTCTCCCGCACCGCTCTCATCCCGCTCTCGGCGGCTTCGGCGGTCGCGACGGCGAGCTCGTACGAGCGCGCCGCGTTCTGCTGCACTTCCGTGATCGACGCGCTCATCTCCATCATCGATCCGCTCGTTTCGGTCACGAACTTCTGCAGGTGGTCGACGTTGCGGTCGACCTCGCGGATCGACGACACCATCTGATCGGTCGCCGTAGAGGTCTGGTCTACGGATTCGTAAAGGGCGTCGGTCTGACGGGAGACTTCTTCCATCGAGGCCAGCATCTCCAGAATCGATGACGACGTATCCTCGGATGATTCGGAGAGGACCTCGACGTTCTCCGCGATCTTCAGGACGCCTTCGTTGAGGCGGTCGATCGATCCGTAGGCCTCCGCCAGGACACTCCCCTCTTCTTCGCTCCCCCGGATGATCGCCCTGGTGTGGCCGTCCACGAGCTCGGCCACCGTGCGCGTCTTCTCCGTCGCCGCCGTGATCTTGGCGACGGTCGTCTCCAGCCCGCTCGCCATCAGGTTGAATGAATCCGCGAGCTGGCCGATCTCGTCATCCGTGGTCCGGACGGCGCGGTGCGTGAGATCCCCCGAGGCGATTTTCCGCGCCGACGTGGTGAGGTCGAGCACCGGACGGACCATCCTGCGCGCTCCATAGAAAGCAATCGCGAATCCGAGAGCGAGTGCGATGCCGAGGCCGCCCAGGGTCGTGAGGAGCGCGGAGCGCGACGCTTCCTGCGCCGCGCTCTCATTGAGCGCAAGCCGGAACCACCCTTCGATCTGCGGCCCTTCCTCCGTGGTCTCCATGAGTGGACGCTCGAAGAGCAGGAACGCCCTTCCCTCTTCCCGCACCTTGCGCGGGGCGCGATCGCGGCTCGTTGGCGGAGCGTCGAACCCGGAAGGACGCTCGGACCGCCCTCCCCCCACCAGAATTTCTCCGGATTCCGAGACGAAATCCGCGTACTCGACCGTCTCACTCTTCGTCAGATCATCGACGATCGGACGAAGGTCGTCGGTCAGGCCGAAGAGGACGTAGTACGCGGATGTCGACTGGATCGCGTCGGCCATGGCGTGACCGCGCTCGATGGTCTGCTCCTCGAACGCGCGCCGCGTCGCCCATTGCCCGATCAGAACGAGCAGCGCCGCCACGAGAACGGTCTGGAGCGCCAGCGCCAGGACGAATTTCGTCCGGAGACTCACCCCGCCGGCCGCTGGATTCTGGTCCGAACGCATGCGCCGTCGTCACCGCCTCGATTGCAGGCCCGCGCGCGCAGTCCGTGAAATGACCGGAAGAAGAATTGAAGAAGCCGGAATTCCGATGGTGACCATGCCGCCCCCTTCCCCCCGCCCCCGCTGCCCGGTCTGGCGCATCGCCACCACTATAGCTGAATCGATCTGAGCCTTCAGTTCTTCTGCGCGATGAAATCGACTTCGAGCGACTCGTCGAAACGAACGCGCACCCGCTCGCCGGGCGATACCGCGGTGGCGAAGACCGCCTGGAGAACGACTCCCGATCCTTTCCCTTCGCAGGCAACCGGCATCGGCCGGACCACTTTCAGATCGCCGAACTGGCGCGCGATCACTTTCCCATCCGGATGAATCCACTCGATCCCGCTCTTCTCTCCCTCGGCGATCGCGTTGGCCAGCGTTCTCGCCTCTTCGAAGTTGAGCATCCCCGTGAGCAGCGTGAAGGAGACCCGCGGGCCCGACTTGCGATGAACGTATTTGTTCACGCAGGTGGCCCGGGTGGACGCGGAGGCGACCGAACCGATCAGAAGAAGGAGGGTGAGCGCACGGAGGAGCCGGCGGCCTGGGATTTCGGCTGAAAATGTCATGTGCATGATGGAGCGTTCAGAAGGAGAAGAGAATTCCCTCCGATGCTCCCGGCACGGCGAGCTCATCGTTGGACATCACTCCCGCTCCTCGATCCTGAAGACCGACATCCCCGCGCGGATCTGATCTCCCGCCTGGACCCTGGTATTGCGCGCGGGGAGCGTGTTGAGAAATGTGCCGTTCCGGCTTCCGAGGTCTTTGATGCGGACGGCGCCCTCATCGTCGATGATCAGACTGAAGTGCTTGCGGGAAAGAAATTCGTCCGGCACCCTGACATCCGCCTCGCGCCCGACGACGAGTCCTTCGTCCGGGATCCCGTACTCGCGGCCGGCGACCGGGCCATCGACGCCGACCAGAAATCGCCGCCTGGGAGTCGAGGTGCGCATGCGGCGCGCCCCGGCTTCGAGAAGCCTCTTCATCAGGGCTGGTGAAGCCTCTCGAAAGACATCGGAGCTGACGTCGATCGGCGTGACTGGCGTCCCTTCCTCGTCGGCGGGCTCGATGCAGATGAGAGCCGACCCGGCGCGAACCAGATGCATCCCCTCGCCGAGCACGACTTCGGTCACCGGCTCGCCGTCGAGAAACGTGCCGGTGTACGAGTCGCAATCCCGCAGCACCAGATCGTTTCCTTTCAGCGCGATCTCGCAATGGCGGATGGAAAGCTCCGCATCGTCGAGCTCGACGTGCGCTCCTTTTTTTCCGATGACCAGCGGCGTGTCCGTGATCGTGAAGACCCGGCTCACGGATGCATTCTGTCCACGCGCGATCACGCGCACGCCGCGCCGTCCGGCGACTGCGGTCGTCTCTCCGGAGGCCGGAGGCGACGACTCCGAATCGGCCACTCGATAGGCAGAGAGATCGATCTCCTCGAGATCCCCCGCTTCCGCGAATCGCGCCGCGAGTGCCTCGCGCATTCCGAAGAGGAGCTCGCCGCAATGACATCGGGCCAGCGCGGAAGGGAGTCGCACGGCGACTCGCGCCGGCACCTCATACGCCTGGTCGCACTTCTGACAACGCAGCAGCGGCACTCCAGGATCATAGACTGACTTCAAGGCGCCGATAAACGGTCCGAAGGGGCTCACCGGCTCGACCGTCCGGCCGTTTGAAATTCCGGGTGGCCGAGGAGATGCCCCAACCGACCCCGCGCACCGGCCTCTCGACGCCACTCCGGAAAGGGCGTATATTTCTTTACGCCTCATTTTCGCTTCCCTCTTGACTTACGCCGTATTACCGCCTATCTTGTCTCCATGCAACTGGAGGCGACGCGGTGACCTACCTGACCGAGCGGCAGAGGGACATTCTTCGCTACATCCGCGAGTACCAGGAAGAGCGGGGGGTCGCCCCGACCCATCGCGAAATCTGTGAGGCCTTCGGCTTCTCCTCCTACGGCACGGTCTACAAGCATCTCTCGATTCTTCAGAAGAAGGGCCTGATCCGTCGCGACTGGAACCAGAAGCGCGGCGTCGAAATCGTCGAGCCGCCCGCGCAGCAGGAGGCGCAGGCGCGCGAGCTCCCCTTCTTCGGATACATCGCGGCGGGCCGCCCTCTCGAAGTCTCCCCCGGCGATGAAACGGTCGTCGTGCCGGAGTCGCTCATGGGACCGGGGGACAACTACGTCCTCAAGGTCCGCGGGGACTCGATGATCGAGGACGGGATTCATGACGGCGACTTCGTGATCATCAGCCGGAGGGAGCAGGCGGAGAACGGCGAGATGGTCGTGGCGAACGTGGCCGGCGAAGTCACGCTCAAGCGGTTTTACCGGGAAAAGAACCGGATCCGGCTTCAGCCGGCGAATGCGGCGATGGCGCCGATCTTCGCGCGGCCGGAAGACGTCTCCATTCAGGGAATCGTGATCGGGTTGATGCGCCGGTTCTGAGACGCGGCGCGAGAGGGAGAACATCATGGACGTGGTACTCAGGCTGAGGGAGTTGCGGAGGATGAGAGGGCTGAGCCAGAGGGATGCGGCGAAGCTCGCGGGCGTGGGAGAGAAGTCGATCAGCTCGTTCGAGACGGGCGATCGGATCTCGTCGATGAAGCTGTCCCAGCTCGAGCGGCTGCTCCGGATCTACGGGGTCACGCTGAAGGAGTTCTTCAGCCAGGAGCTGGACCGCAAGCTCGCTCCGTGGAACGTCTCGCGTGAAGAAGAAGAGATGGATGCCGTCATGGAGGATCTCCGCGGACTTCCTCGAAAGCAGCGCGCCCGCGCCATCCAGGCCATGCGCCGCCTCATCGACGCCTCCACCGAGATGCCTCGGATCGCCAAAGCGCCGATGCCCTCGCGCGAAGAGCTCCGCCACGACTGGGAGATGCTGACCTCGCGGAACTGAGATTCGCGGACCGTCGTTCCGCCCGTCATCCCACGCGTGAGCATCCCGTCATCCCGAGCGTGAGCGAGGGATCCGGGCGGGCGGGACGCGAACGACTGGATCCGCGTGAGCCTGCGCGTGTATGGCGACCGGCCGGAGGCCGGCGGTACTCTGGATCCGCGTGAGCCTGCGCGTGCATGGCGACCGGCCGGAGGCCGGCGGTACTCTGGATCCGCGTGAGCCTGCACGTGCATGGCGACCGGCCGGAGGCCGGCGGTACT
>DATLEY010000071.1:0-4364 GCA_035525215.1 Thermoanaerobaculia bacterium
GACAGCCGGGGGCGGTGAGCCCCCGGTCCGAGAGGCCGTGCGAAAAATCGAGCCCGCGAAGGCGGGCGGCACATCGTTGCCCCTCATCCCCGACCCTTCTCCCCGAATGCGATTTCATTCGGATCGCGATCCGGACGGGGAGAAGGGGGCCCGCCCTCCCCGCGGTGTCATTAGAAGGCCGCACGGGAGACCGGAGTGGCGGGAAGATTGGTCTCGCGGCCGAAGAATCTCAGAATGCGCACGGCCGTCATCGGGTTCTTATGCCGGCGCACTCGCATCGTACGAACGCGTCTGGACGTGCATAAGAACCCGACAGCGATCATCGCGGCTGAGATTCTTCGGCCGCGAGACCAACTCGTATTCTGCACGGCTGGCGCGTGCGGCCTCTGAATGACCCCCACCCGCACGCGCGACCGGCCGCTACAGGCTTCGTGCTCCGTTGGTCATCTCGACCGCCGCCCACGGGAGTGTCGGCGCACGCTGTGCGCCGCTACGAGTAACCATCCGCGGGCCGTCTCGGGCATAATCCCTTGGAACGCTGGTGTTCCCCAGAGAGTCCATGCTCCGAAAGACCATTCTGATTCTCGGCGTCTTCGCCGTGGCGGTTTCCGTCGCGGCCAAGGCAGAGATCGTTCTGCTCACCAACGGGCGGACGCTGAAGGTCACGGCGTGGGAGGTTGGCCCCGAGCAGGCGCGGCTGAAGCTGGCGGGGGGAGGCGAAGTCGAGCTGTCGATGAGCCGGATCGAGCGCATCATCGACGACGAGGTCGTTCCGGTGGAGCCGGCGATGACCGCGCTCCCCGAGCAGAAATGGGGCTTCGACGAATCGAGCCAGCCGCTCTTCGCCACGCGCTTCGACCCGATCATCATCGAGGCCGCCCGGAAATTCGATGTCGACGCCGCCCTCGTTTCAGCGGTGATCAAAGCTGAGTCGGATTACAACCCGAAGGTCGTCTCGAACAAAGGTGCCCAGGGTCTCATGCAGCTGATGCCCGCCACTGCGAAACGGTTCGGGGTCACCGACGCTTTCGATCCTCACGCGAACATCCACGCCGGGACCCGATATCTCCGCTGGCTGCTGAACCGGTTCGACGGGAACGTCGAGCTGGCGCTCGCCGGCTACAACGCGGGCGAGGGAAACGTGGCTCGTTACAACGGGGTGCCTCCCTTCCGCGAGACCATCGAGTACATCCGCCGCATCGGCCGTCACTTCGAGAAAAAGAGAGGCGTGGCGCTGGTCTCCACGTCCGGTCTCGAGTCGCACTCTCTCCGCAACGCCGGCCTCTGAGCTCGGGCCTATTCGGTTCTGACCTCGATTTCCCGTTTCACGCTCGGCGAGCCAACCTGGTTGAACCACGTGACTCGATCGGCCACGCAGTCGAACTCCAGCCTGTAGCTTCCGGCGTCCAGCGGGGGAAGCTCGAAGCGGAGCGAAACAGCCTCGCCCGGCTCGATATCGCGAGCTGGATTCGAGAGCGCTTCCCAGTGCCAGTCATGGCTCAGGACGCGGCCGTCCCGATCGGAGAGATGACATCCGAGTGAGACTCCGCCCGGCATCTGGCCGGAGGGGAGCCATTTGGAGCGACCGCTGTTCCGCACCGCGGCTTCGACGGGGGTTGGAACGCCCGCGATCGCGCGCTCCGGCATCCGGATCGAGATCTCTGAGGAAAGGCCGGCGGCGCGTCGGCTGTCCACGGATTCTTCCCCATTCCGGCGCATGACGAAAGTCCGCGCGCCGGCGAGGAACGACCGCATCATCTCCGCAAACTCGATGTAAGCAGCGCCGCCGGAGAGAAGGTCTTCGTACGATTCCAGCGTCAGCTGTTGCGGCGCCACACAGAAAGCCGACATCTTCAGATCCCGGAATCCGGCGCCTTGCGCCGCGCGCCAGATCGCATGGATGTCGATGTCGTTCTCGATCACACCGAACGTGCGCATCTCGAACTGGGACTGCTCTGTCTTCGAGTGCTCCGGTCCCGGTTCGACGAATGCGGCGGCTCCTCCCGGGCGGAGAACTCGCGCGAACTCGGCGAGGATCGGGTCGGGATCGGCGACGTGATGGAATGCGTCGAAGCAGAGAATCCGGTCGACGCTGCTCTCGGAAAGATCGATCCGGCGGCCATCGAAACGAAGAAACTGCGGCTCCGGCTGCGTGCCGATCACCGGCTGACGCTTGTACAGCTCTCGCGCGATCTCCAGAGCGGAGCTGGAGACATCGAGAAGGATGACCTCGCAGCCGAGTTGCGTGAGGAAACGGGAAGTCCATCCGGAGCCGGCGCCGAAGTCCAGAACTCTGGCGCCGGGAAAGAGCTCGAGCATCTGGATGACCGTACCGAGGTTGATCAGCATCGATGGGGCGTCGGCCGGGCTTCCGAACGGTTTGGAGAGGTGATAGTCCCAGGTGGGAAGCGATGAAAAATAGTTTTCCGCCTTCGCGTTGTGCTCGTCCAGCGAGCTGCGGGCGATCAGGTCGCGGACATCGATCAGATCGCGGCGGGGGGGCGGCGGAGGAGGAGGATTTCCTTCTTTCACGCGGCGTCGCAGTTTCTTCAGCACCAGACGGAAGGTCGAGCCGAAATGGCGGAGTGTGAGTTGATTCAGTTCCATCCTCAGGCTCTCGGGTGAAACTCGTCGTAGATTTTCTGCAGGCGCGCGCGGGTCACGTGCGTGTAGATCTGGGTGGTCGAGATGTCGGAGTGTCCCAGCATCATCTGCACGCTGCGGAGGTCGGCGCCATTCTCGAGGAGGTGAGTGGCGAAGGAGTGGCGAAGGACGTGAGGGGAGATGTGACCCTGAACGCCCGCCT
Source organism: Thermoanaerobaculia bacterium (assembly GCA_035525215.1). Lineage (GTDB taxonomy): Bacteria > Acidobacteriota > Thermoanaerobaculia > Gp7-AA8 > Gp7-AA8 > DATLEY01. The sequence continues at coordinate 2,807 of DATLEY010000071.1, forward strand.
CCCGTGCGTACTTTCCGATCTTCATCCAGATCGACTGGCGGGAGAGCGGTCGCCCACGCGTCGAGAGAAAGAGCGCCGGATCGCCGTGACGATCGAGCTCCTTTCTGCCGTTTTCCATCCAGGTGACGATCGCCTTCTTCGCCGCATCACCAAAAGGGACGACCCGCTCCTTCGATCCCTTGCCGATGGTTCGAAGGAATCCGGCGTCGAGCACCAGGTCATCGATCCTGATCCCGATCAGCTCACTGACGCGGAGTCCGGTAGCGTAGAGGAGCTCGAGCATGGCCCGGTCACGCTGTCCCAGGGTCGTCGACGCGTCGGGCGCCCCGAGGATTGCCTCGACTTCGGGAGATGAGAGCGATTTAGGGAGAGAGGACCAGAGCTTCGGATTGTCGATGTTCTCCGTCGGGTCGCTCTTCAGGTGCCTTTCCGCGACCAGAAAGCGATAGAGCCCCCGAATCGCCGCGAGGGCCCGCGCCACCGATCGGGGAGATATGCCGGCATTCCGCAGGGCCTGGAAGTAGCGGACCAGGTGCACTCTCTCGAGGCCGTCGATCTCGAGCTTACTTTCCGAAAGCCAGTGCCCGAAGTGGCGAAGATCTCTTCCGTAGCTCTGAATCGAGTTGCGAGCCAGCCCTTTTTCCACGGTCAGGTAGTCGAGATACATCGGCAGCCATGTCGTGAAGAAAGAGCCCGACTCGTCGCTTTCCGGTTCGATGGTTCGAGGATGGCGAGGCATTCTCTGAGTGCTGAGTGCTGAGTGCTGAGTGCTGAGTGCTGAGTGCTGAGTGCTGAGTGAGTGCTCGGTGCTGAGTGAAGATTACAGCAAGCGAGATCGATGCGATGCCCAGTTCCGAGTTCCCAGTTCCGAGTTCCGAGTTGTAGTTAATTGAACGTTGCCGGTTCTAATGTACCGTCGGCCTCCGGCCGGTCACCGTGCGCGTGCAGGCTCACGCGCAGCCACGGTACCCGTAGCAGCTGGGAACTCGGAACTCGGAACTCGCAACTGGGAACTCGCAACTGGGAACTCGCAACTGGGAACTCGGAACTGGGAACTGGGAACTCGGAACTCGGACAGATCAGGAAGACGCGGCCTTCGTCGGCGCGTGATGCTCATTCGCGTATCGCTTTTCCCCCGCTTCGATCCGGAGATCGAGCCTGTTCTGGCGCGGAGGAAGAGGACAGGTGGCGAAGTCGGTGAACGCACAGGGAGGGTTGTAGCTCTTGTTGAAATCGAGAACCGTGGTTCCTCCGGGAGGGGGAAACGGCGCATAGAGATAGCGTCCGGCGGGGTAGGTCTCGACCCCGCTGGTCCGGTCGGCGAAGATGATGAAGAGCTCGTCCGATCCCTGCTCGAGAATCGGATCGAGCCTGTATTCCTTCCCGGCGACGGTAAAGACCAGAGCCCCCGGTGAAGGCTGCGGCGCGACGATGCCGATGATATTGAGGATCGGAATCTGCTTTGGCGGATCGTAGGGCTCGAGCCGGGCTTCGACCCGCCACTCCGGATTCGTGGGAAAGTACTCGAGGCCTTCGAATGTGGTTCGCGCCGGATGCT
>DATLEY010000076.1:0-22417 GCA_035525215.1 Thermoanaerobaculia bacterium
GGGGAGCCTGGTGGACGGAAAACGGGCTCGGCGATATTCTGAGCGCGAAGAACCGTCCAGATCTAGGAGAACCGATGGCCGTCCAGACCGCTCCCTCTTCGCTCGAGCGCGAGCTCGATTACCGGAAAAAGCTGAGTCTGATCACGAATCAGATCAATTCCGCCGAATCGATCCAGCAGATCCTGATGACGCTCAAGGACCGGATCCTCGAGCTGATGGACGCTGAGCGCCTCACGATCTACACAGTCGACACCAAGAACCAGGAGCTCTACTCGCTCCAGAAGATCGGGGAGGTGCCGAAAGAGATCCGGATCCCGAAATCGTTCGCCTCGATCGCCGGCTTCGCGGCTCTCTCCCGCAGAACCATCAATATCCAGGATGCCTACGACTCGGCGGAACTGCAGCGCCTCCATCCCAACCTTCGCTTCGACCAGCGGTGGGACAAGCAGAGCGGGTTCCGGACGAAAACCGTCCTCGCCGTTCCGATCCTCTTCGAGAAATACCTCCTCGGGGTCCTGCAGATGATCAACCGGCGTCACGGCTCCTCCTTCACTCCGCAGGACGTGGAGGCGGCCGAGGAGATCGGAAGGATTCTCGGGATCGCCTTCTACAACCAGCATCGGGCGACCCGGCAGTCGAAGCCCTCCAAGTTCGGCGGCCTGATCGACAAGGGCGTCATCTCGGAGAAAGACCTGGAGGGTGCGGCTTCGAACGCGCGCATCAACAACATCGACGTGGGGAAGGTCCTGCTCGACGATTACAAGGTTCCCAAGGATGAGCTGGGGCGTTCGCTGGCCAGCTTCTACGGCACTCAGTTTTATTCGTGGGACGGAGAACAGAAAATTTCCGACGACATCCGGCAGCGCGTCGGATCGGACATGTGGAAGAAGTACGTCTGTGCGCCGGTGGAGAGAAAGGCCGGCGTCCTGATTCTCGCGGTGGATGACCCGCACGATCTGACGCGGCTCGACGCGATCCGGGCCATGTCGCTTTCGCCGCGCTACGATTTCTGGGTCGGGCTGAAGGACGACATTCTCGGGTACGTGGCGACCAGCTATGGAGAGGCGCTCGAGAGCGCGGGCACCAACGCGGTCGATCTGGCGAAGATCCTCACCGAACTGGGCGACGGGGAGGCGGAGATCGAGGAAGAGCAGGCGGAACCGGAGATCGATGAGACCGACTCCGGCATCGTCAAGCTCGCGAACCAGATCATTCTCGACGGTTACGCGCGGGGCGCCTCCGACATCCACATCGAGCCGGAAGGATCGAAAAAGCCCTGCCTGATCCGCCTCCGCATCGACGGCGACTGTCAGAAATACCTGGAAGTTCCCGGCGCTCACCGCAACGCGCTGGTGCAGCGCATCAAGATCATGGCCAAGCTCGACATCTCCGAGCGGAGGAAGCCGCAGGACGGCAAGATCCGCTTCAAACATTCCAAGGGAGTGATCGAGCTGCGCGTCGCGACGATCCCGACGTCCAATCAGAATGAGGACGTCGTCATGCGTATCCTCGCCGGATCGAAGCCTCTGCCGCTCGAGAAGATGGGCTTCAGCGACCGCAATCTCGAGCAGTTCCAGACCCTGCTCCAGAAACCCTACGGCATCTGCCTGGTCGTGGGCCCGACCGGGTCGGGCAAGACGACGACGCTCCACTCGGCGCTCGGATTCATCAACACCGAGGACATGAAGATCTGGACCGCGGAAGATCCGGTCGAAATCACTCAGAAAGGGCTGCGTCAGGTTCAGGTTCAGCCGAAGATCGACTTCACCTTCGCCGCCGCGATGCGCTCATTCCTCCGCGCCGATCCCGACGTGATCATGGTCGGTGAGATGCGCGACCACGAGACGGCCGCCATCGGCATCGAGGCGTCGCTGACCGGACATCTGGTCTTCTCGACTCTCCACACGAACTCGGCGCCCGAGACGATCACCCGTCTCCTCGACATGAATATCGATCCCTTCAACTTCGCCGACGCTCTTCTCGGGATCATGGCGCAGCGGCTCATCCGGACTCTCTGCCAGAAGTGCAAGGAGGGGTATCACCCTTCGAAGGAAGATTTCGACGACATCGTCGCGGTCTACGGCGAGAAGTGGTGGGCGAAGAGCGGCATCACCTATACGCCTGACCTGCAGCTCTGGGTTCCGAAGGGATGCAAGGACTGCAACGATACGGGCTACAGGGGACGCATGGGCGTGCACGAGCTCCTGGTGGGGACGGACGACGTCAAGCGGGCGGTCCAGCGGCGCGCTCCCATCGACGAGCTCCGTGAGATCGCCATGCAACAGGGGATGACGACCCTTCTGCAGGACGCGATTCAGAAAGCGTTCCGCGGGATCACGGACATCAAACAGGCGCGTGCCGTCGCGGTGAAGTAGGGAAGCAGGGGAGAGGGTAGAGGAGCGGGGGAAGAGGGAAAGGCCGATCCAACAGGGTTCAGGGTAGGGGAGCGAGGGAAGAGGGAAAGGCCGATCCGGGTCTGCAATATCGATTCTTCTGGCACCCTGCCAGGGTGCCTTTTTTGAGCGGATCGTGAAGCCGGGCGGGGTCATTCAGAGGCCGCACGGGAGACCGAAGTCGTGAGACGAATGGTCTCGCGGCCGAGGAATCTCAGAATGCGCACGCCGTCATCGGGTTCTTGTGCCGGTGCAGTCGCATCGTTCGAACGCGCCTGGACGTGTATAAGAACCCGACAGCGATCATCGCGGCTGAGATTCTTCGGCCGCGACGCCACCTCATGTTCTGCACGGCTGGCGCGTGCGGCCTCTGAATGACCACCCCCCGCGACGTCCCTCGAGCAATGCGAACGCGCCTGTTCAGTAACTCCAGGCCAGTGGAGTGGCAGCTCGGGCTGACTTTCTCGTGATCATGGGCTGGGCGGCGAGACGCCGCCCGCCACTCTGGTGCCGGATAACGCGAGCGATAGAATTGCCGCGATGAAGCGAAACGACAAGGCGGAGAGGATCGGAGCGATTCTCGACTCGCTCTATCCCGATCCGCCGATCCCTCTCGTTCATCGCGATCCCTTCACACTGCTGGTCGCGGTTCTGCTCTCCGCGCAGACGACCGATGCTCAGGTCAACCGCGTCACTCCCGCGCTGTTCAAACTGGCGCCCACTCCCGCGGCCCTCTCCAGGCTGACCGAGGAAGAGATCCTCGGCGCGATCCGGAGCTGCGGGCTCGCTCCCTCCAAGGCCCGCCGGCTGAAGGAGCTCGGCGCGCGACTGGTTGCCGATTACGAGGGACGGGTCCCCGAGACGCTCGAGGAGCTGGAATCCCTTCCGGGAGTCGGCCACAAGACGGCCAGTGTGGTGATGATTCAGGCGTTCGGCCGCCCGGCGTTTCCTGTCGATACGCACATTCACCGGTTGGCGGCCCGTTGGGGGCTGTCGACGGGGAAGAGCGTCGAGGAGACCGAGCGCGACCTCAAGCGGCTCTTCCCGGAAGCGGAGTGGGCGAGGCGTCACCTGCAGATCATTTATTTCGGCCGCGAGCTTTGCCCGGCGCTGCGTCACGACGCCGCGGGCTGTCCGATCTGCTCGTGGAGTGCGAGGCGCCGTCCGGCTCGCTCGAAAATTCGCGCCACCCGCGGACGCGCCCCTGCTCGTCGTAAACGGTGAGCTCGGTGTGCTCCGCGCTCGCGATCGTTTTTCCGATGCGCACGGCCTCTCGCAGACCGGCAACAGGAGACGTCGCGACCCCTTCTCCACCCTCCCGCACCACCCACCAGCGATCGGCGTCCCGAATCACATGGACTCCGCTCATCGCGTCCTCCGATTCGGTTCGGGTTTGCGTCGATTTCATTTTAGATTCGTGGGTACGCGAACGCCACTGCTTTTCGATTTCCAATCCATGAAAAATGGTATCCGCACACTCTTCCCGTGGAACGTCGCTTGCTCTGTCAAGGGGTGAATCGAAATCCACAGAGGAGGAAACGAATGGCAAGCGGAAAAGAACATCAGGCTGAAGGCAAACTGGACCAGGTGAAGGGAGCGGCCAAGGAAGGATTCGGAGCGCTCACCGGTGACCGCAGCACCGAGGCGGAAGGAAAGGCCGAGCGCGCCAAGGGAAAGATTCAGGAAGAGTACGGCCGCATCAAGAGCGACGTGAAGAACGAGGACAAGCCCCGCCGGTAAATCCAACAAACGGTGCGGTCAGCCTCCGGGCTCAGGCCCGGGGTTGATCGCCCGTTTCACCGCGTCAATCAGGGTGTCGACGTCGAAAGGCTTTCGGATCACGGCCTTCACGATCTCCTGATCGAACTGGTCCAGGACGCGCGGACCCGCCGCCGAGCAGATCACCACGGGGACCGGCAGCGACTCGGCCATGATCAGTTCCACCACTTCCCGCCCGCCGACCTGAGGCATCATGACGTCGAGGACGACGACCGCGTATGGGTTTGCCCGAAGCATGTCGATGGCTTCGCGGCCGTTCGTGGCGAAGGCGCTTTGAAATCCGGCGCGATCGAGGACGACCTTGAGCATCCGGCGCGTCGGTTCGTCATCCTCGACGAGCAGAACGGGCAATGTGATCGGTTCGGACATCCGAGCCCGACACTGGCACAAAGGGGAGTATTTTTCAATATTGATCGGATCAAAAAGGAAGCCGCCGGCACGGCGGCGGCTTCGGGCTGACTGTGCCGCACTTCGGAGGTAGGTGATGAAGCGGTGCCGCCGCTGGGTTCGCGCTCAGCTGAGCCGGGCAGGTTGGAGAAGGCCCGGATGGTGCGCCCAAGAGGATTCGAACCTCTGACCTACAGCTCCGGAGGCTGTCGCTCTATCCAGCTGAGCTATGGGCGCCCAAATCGAAGAAGGAGCGCGATTCTAATGGACCGATTCGCGCTGCTGCAACCGGAACGCGCGCGCCGAGCTCGGTATTGCGTCGCCGGCGATTCGCGAGCCTCTCCGGCTCACGACCGCGCGCGGGCGTTCCGGCCTGCGGAATCGCGCTGTGTATAATGCCGCCGCAGTCGAGCGCGCTGCTCCTCACACGCTTGCATGTCGGGTTCACTCAAAGTCTTCACAGGCCGCGCCCACCCTACGCTGGGGCAGGAAATCTGTCAGATTCTCGGCGTCGACCAGGGGCAGGTCTCTCTCTACAATTTTTCGGACGGCGAGAGCTACGTCCAGATCGATGAGAACGTTCGCGGAGCGGACGTCTTCATCATCCAGCCGACCAGCCCCCCCGTGAACGACAACCTCGTCGAGCTCCTCATCATGCTCGACGCCTTCAAGCGTTCCTCCGCCCGCCGCGTCACCGCCGTCCTCCCTTACTACGGCTACGCCAGACAGGACCGGAAGGACAAACCCCGCGTCCCGATCACCTCGAAGCTCTGCGCCGATCTGATCTCGGCGGCCGGGGCGAACCGTGTGCTGACCATGGACCTCCATGCTCCGCAGATCCAGGGTTTTTTCGACGTCCCCGTGGACCACCTCTTCGCCGCGCCGGTGCTCATCCGTTACCTCAAGTCCCTCCAGCTCGAGGACTGCACGATCGTCTCACCCGATGCCGGCGGGGTGGAGCGCGCCCGCGCGTACGCCAAACGGCTCTCCGCCTCCCTGGCAATCATCGACAAGCGCCGCACCGGAAAGAACCAGACCGAGGTCATGAACATCATCGGCGAGGTCGAAGGACGCAATGTCTTCATCGTCGACGACATCATCGATACGGCCGGGACCCTGATCCATACCGTCGAGGTACTGCACGAGCAGGGTGCCAGGTCGATCTCGGCCGCCTGCACCCATGCGGTGCTGTCGGGACCGGCGATTTCCCGGATCAACTCCTCGAAACTGGCCCAGGTCGTCGTCACGAATACGATGCCCACCGCCGACAAGGAGGCGGAGTGCTCGCGTCTCCAGACCCTCTCGATCGCCGAGCTCCTGGCGGAGGCGATCCGGCGGATTCACGAGGAAGACTCGGTGAGCTCGCTCTTCGCCATGTGAGGACGCCCTCTGGGGGGGCCTCGAAGCGGCCTATTTCCGAGCGGGGCCAGGCGGGCTAGATCCTTGGGAAAGCTCGCTTTCTGGAATTTTGAGCTCTCCAAACGCTTTGAATCGGCCTGGTCAGGAAACCTGAAGAGGAGTGACGAAGATGGCTGAAGTCAGTCTCGATGTGGAACGCCGCGAAGAGCGGGGCAAAAACTTCGCCCGGCGCATTCGCAAAGCGGGCAGAGTGCCCGCCGTCGTCTACGGCGGCGACAAGGATCCGGTGGCGATCACCGTCGATCACAAGACCATGGGCGAGCTCCTCTCCAAGAGTGAGCATGGTGTCCGGTCGATTTTTCTCCTGCAGATGGCTGGGAGCGATCAGAAGCGGCACGCAATGGTCCGCGACATCCAGCTCGACCCGATGACCGGCAAGATGGAGCACATCGATTTCGTTCGCGTCATGATGGATCACCTGGTCAAGGTCACGATCCCGGTTCACCTTCAGGGCCTCGCGGATGGCGTCAAGAACAGTGGCGGAATCCTCGAGTTCCAGGTCCGCGAGCTTCACATCGAATGCCTTCCCACGGCGATTCCCGACTCGATCGACGTGGATGTCACCGCCCTGGGAATTCATGACGTCCTGCGCATCGAAGACCTGACGATCCCGGAGGGGGTCAAGGTCCTCGATGATTCGGACCGCGTGGTGGTGTCGGTGGGCGTCCCGCGCGCCGAGGTGACTGCGGAGGTGGTCGAGGCCGTCGAGGCAGTTGCCGAGCCGGAGCTCATCAAGAAGGGGAAGGGCGAGGCCGAGGAAGAGAAGAAGTAACTTCTGGCGATCTCCCACGGAATCTCATCGAAAAACCCGCCGCGGTTCCGGCGGGTTTTTTCGTGACCAGCGCTCTCCTGATACTCTTCCCCCATGGCCACTCGAATCCGCCGGCTCACGCGACAGGAAGTCGCGGAAGACGTGCGCGACCTCTACGACAAGATCGGACGGCAGCGCGGCAACGTTCCGAACATGTTCCGCATCCATGCTCATCGCCCGGAGATTCTCCGGGCCATGACCGCCCACCTCGCGGCAGCGACGACGAGCGGGACGGTGCCCGTCCGGCTGAAGGAGCTCGTCGCCACGCTCGTCTCGAAGATCAACGGCTGCCACTACTGAACGCGCTCTCACGCCGCGCAGGCTGTGCGGCATGGGGCGACGGACGACGAAGTCGAGTCCCTGATCGGGTTCGAGGAGGGGGGGTTCAACGACGCCGAGAAGGCGGCCTTTGCATGGGCAGCCGCCCTCACCCGCGGCGATGGTCACGTCGATGACGCGTTGTTCGAGCGGCTCAGCCGCTACTGGTCCGAGGGAGAGATCGTCGAGATCACCGAAATGGCGGCTCTCTTCAATTACTTCAATCGGATTGCGAACGCGCTGCAGATCGATCCCACGGCTCCGGGCGAAGGACTTTGATGACGAGCGTGGTCCGGAACATCACCGCCTGATCGGTCGTTTACCATGACGCCACGAGCCGCTTCAGCGGTTCGAATCTCTCGAAAAGGCTCTCAATGAAAACAGCCTCACTGACGATCATCCTGCTCCTGGCGCTCAGCGCCTGCCGCGCTACCGAACAGAAGGCCGCCGCGGATGGAGAACCCGAGGCGGCGGCGCAGGCGGAGATGCGGACATCGACCGGTCCGCTCGGCGTCGGATCTCCGATGCCTGAGTATCGCGCGACCACTCTGGCGGGCGAACCGTTCGAGATGTCGGAGATGCGCGGCAAGGTCGTACTCCTCAACATCTGGGCGACCTGGTGCGGTCCCTGCCGCTACGAGATCCCGGACCTGATCGAGCTTCAGAATCGCTTCGCCGCGAAAGGATTCGACGTCCTCGGCGTCAGCGTCGATGCCCCGGAGACGCAGAAGGAAGTCGCGCCAATGGTCGCCGAGCGGGGAATCAACTATCCGATTCTTCTCGATCCCGATGGAGCGATTGCGAATCTCTTCGAGACGAGCGTGATTCCGACCTCCGCCCTGGTGGATCGGAACGGGAGAATCGTCTGGACGCACATCGGGATCGTGGATGTGAATGACCGGGAAATGCTGGACGTCCTGAACCGCGCCCTCGACGCCCAGAGCTAGTGGACTGTAACGGCCGGGGTCGCCGGTCAGGCTTCTTCACGGCGAGGTCCGCCGCGACGGTCGTCCGCGCGTCGCTCGCTTTCGTCGCGACGCTCCTGGGCGACAACGGGGGGAGGCTCGTTGCGGCGTTCACGGCTCACGCGCGGAGCGGTGCGGCGATCCCGCTTGCGGCGCTGAACCCACTCGCGAACCCTGCCCCGAACGCTCCTTGCCATGCCGAGAAGCAGGAGCCGAAGCGGGATGAAGGCGAGCGCCAGGGCGATGAGGAGTGCTGCGGCAGCAAAGAGGATCGTGAGCAGAGTCGAAGTCATGTCGATCAGGCCGGCAATTCGTCCCCGGGCGAAAGGAAGCGGTGAGCGAGGCTCCGGAGATCCCTCAGATCGAAGGGCTTTCGCAGAATCCCCGCGACCGGCTCCCGCCTGACATCGTCGGCAGAGTCGACCGCGGTCGCAATCACCACCTTGCGCAGCGACTGGGGGGAGTGCTCGCGGAGATATCGGAGGACCCCGTATCCATCCACCCTCGGCATCATCAGGTCGAGGACGACGAAGTCGTACTCTTTTCCCTCAAGGAGATCGATCGCTTCCTGTCCGTTCGTCGCCGTCTCGACCGCAAAGCCATCGCGCTCGAGAACGCGACGGATCATGTTTCTTATGGGCTCATCGTCGTCGACGATGAGCGCCTTTGACTGGCTCGACAAAAAAGACCTCTCCCTAACCGGGGTGGACCCGGCAGCGGCTGGTCGTAGCAAAAGGCATTCCTGCGGAGCAGAAGGCGGGTTGCGCCCCCCGGAAGGCTGTCCGTGGCAACGGAGCGTCAATTCCCCTGAGTTGAGAAGGCATATCATTCGCGCATGCCTCCTCTCCCGGTCGTCACGCTCTATACACGAGAGGGCTGCCACCTCTGCGATCGGGCCGCCGAGGTGATCGACCGCGTACGACGGGGAGGGAAGGGCTTCGATCTCCGGCTCATCGATGTCGACGTCGACCCGGCGCTGGTCCTGCGCTACGGAAACGACGTTCCGGTGATCCTCGTCGATGGAGTCGAAGCGGCCCGGCACCGGATCGATGAGTCGATTCTCGAGCGCGCCCTCGAAGGGAAGAGCTCGAATGAGGAAGATGCGGGAAGCGATCTCGCGCGCATGAGCTGTGTGCCGTGCCGCGGAGGAGTTCCTCCGCTGGAGCGCGCGGCCATCGAGCCTCTTCTCCGGCGACTCGGCGGCACGTGGAGAGTCGAAGGCTACCATCATCTCGAGACGGAGTACCGCTTTCCTGACTTCAGGAAAGCGCTCGAGTTCACGAATCGGATTGGCGAGATCGCGGAGGCGGAAGGACATCATCCCGATCTGGAGCTCTCCTGGGGGCGGGTCGGCGTCCGGATCTACACGCACAAGATCGACGGGCTGACTGAGAGCGATTTCGTCCTCGCGGCGAAGATCGATGAAGCGTGTTGTTAGTTGTTAGTTGCGAGTTCCCAGTTCCGAGTTCCCAGTTCCCAGCTCACGCGGGTCCAATGTACCGCCGGCCTCCGGCCGGTCGCCATGAACGTGCAGGCTCACGCGAGTCCAGAGAACCGCGTCCGCTCAGTGAAAGTCGTGACTCTGGACCGGTCCGTAGTTCTGGAGAGGCCAGAACCGCTCGGCACGGACCGATGGCTGCCCCGTGTCATTCTGCAGAATCCCCTCGACGACCAGGCCGGGTGAACCGACGATCAGGGAACGGTTGGCTTTGAACAGGTCGGGGTGCACGATGGCCTGAGCCATTCCCGATTCATCCTCGAGCGTGAGGAAGACGAACCCTTTCGCCGTCCCCGGGCGCTGTCTCACGATGACGGCCCCCGCGGTCCTCACCCGCTTTCCATCGGCCAGCCGGGTCAACTCGACCGCCGACCAGACTCCCTCCTTGCGAAGCTGCGGCCGGTAATGTTCCATCAGATGCGGGCCGGTCGTGATGTCCATCGCCGCATAATCGGCCAGGGTCGTCTCCAGCTCCGACATCTCGGGAAGAGGTGAGCTGCGCGAACGTCCCGAGCTCTCGCTCCGATCGAAGAGAGGTCCCGGATCGCGCGCCGCTTTCGATGCCTGCCAGAGCGAGGCGCGCCGGGTCAGGCCGAAGCAGGCCAGTGCTCCGGCATACGCGAGCTTGCGCATCGCGTCATCGCGGAGGGAGGTCCGCCGCGCCACATCTTCGACGTCGCGAAAATCACCTCGGGCCTGCTCGGCCTCGATGATCCGTCCCGCCGATTCACGCAGACCGCGCACGTAGCGCAGTCCCATCCGAACCGCGCCGCGCTCCCACCGGCACATCCACCCCGAATGCTGCACGTCGATGGGGAGCACTTCGACGCCATGGCGCTGGGCGTCCTTGATGAGCGTGGCCGGATGATAAAAGCCCATGGGCCAGGCGTTGAGCAGCGAAATGTAGAAAGCCGCGGGATGGCGCGCCTTGATGTAGGCGCTGGCGTAGGCGATCAGAGCGAAGCTCGCCGCATGGGACTCGGGGAATCCGTAGAGGGCGAACGAGGTGATCGACTTCACGATCTCGTCCTGAGCCTTTCCTCCGATCCCGTTTCCGGCCATCCCCTGGCGGAGCCGCGTCTCGATCGCCTCCATCTTCTCGATCGATCGCTTGAATCCCATCGCCCGCCGCAGCTCTTCCGCTTCGCCGCCCGAGAATCCCGCGGCAACCATGGCGATCTTGAGGAGCTGCTCCTGGAAGAGCGGCACGCCGAGAGTCCTCTCGAGGATCGGCTCGAGCGAGGGATGGGGATATTCGACGTTCCGCTTTCCCTGCCTTCGTTCGAAAAACGGGCGAACCATGCCGCCGACGATCGGCCCGGGGCGGATGATCGCGACCTGGACCACCAGATCGTAAAAAGTCCGCGGAGCGTTCTTCGGAAGAGTCGCCATCTGCGCCCGGCTCTCCACCTGAAAGACTCCCACCGTGTCCGCCTCATTCATCATTTCGTAGACCAGCGGATCGTCCTGAGGGAGATGCGCGAGATCCACCTCCACGTGCTCCTTGTCCCGGATCAGAGGAATCGCTTCTTCAATCGCGGCGAGCATTCCCAGTCCGAGCAGGTCGACCTTGATCAGCCCGAGGTCCGCGCAGTCGTCCTTGTCCCATTGAATGACCACGCGCCCGGGCATGGACGCGGGCTCCAGCGGAACCACCTCGTCGAGCCGTCCCCGCGCCATGACCATTCCTCCGGAGTGCTGGCCGAGATGGCGCGGAAGATTGATCATGCGCGTCCAGATGCGGACCAGAAGGCGGACGCGCGAATCGTCCCAGGAGAGGCCGGCCGCGGCGATCTCCTGCGGCAGCGCATCGATCTTGTCGCGGATCTCGCCGAAGGTCCATCGCCCCACCTGCCTGGCGAAGCGGTCGATCTGCTCGAGAGAGAATCCGAGCGCTTTGCCCGCCTCGCGCGCCGAGGATCGCTCGCGGTAGGTGATCACATTCGCGGTCATCGCCGCGCCGTGCGCTCCGTACGTCCGATAGACGTGCTGGATCACCTTCTCGCGCTGATCTCCGGAGGGAAGATCGAGGTCGATGTCGGGCCACTCTCCGCGCTCCTCCGAGAGAAATCGCTCGAAGAGGAGATTCATCTTCACGGGATCGATGGCCGTGATTCCGAGCGCATAGCAGACCGCGCTGTTCGCCGCGGAGCCGCGTCCCTGCACCAGAATCTTCTCCCGTCCGCAGAACTGAACGATGTCCCAGACGATGAGGAAGTAGCCGGCCAGATCGAGCTTCTCGATCATGTCGAGCTCTTTCTCGATCTGCGCCTGTGCCCGCGCGGTGAGAGGACGGAATCGCGCACGCGCCGAGTTCCAGGTCATCTGGCGGAGAAACGACATGGGAGTCTCGCCGGGAGGAATCGGATAGTCCGGAAACTGGTAGCCGAGATCGGCGAGGGTGAACTCGAGCCGCCCGGCCAGATCCGCCGAGGCCGCGATCGCGCCCGGCATGTCGGCGAAAAGAGCCGTCATCTCCTCCGCGGTCTTGAGGCGCCGTTCCCGGTTCCCGTGCAGAAGACGTCCCGCGGCATCGAGGGTCACTCCATGACGGATCGCCGTCATCACATCGAGCACCTCGCGGTCGCGCGCCGAGGCGAAGCGGGCGCCGTTGGTGGCGAGGAGAGGAAGGCGGAGCGACCCGGCCAGCGCGACGAGAGCGCGATTCCGATGCTCCTGATCGCGCAGGAAATGGCGCTGCAGCTCGACGTGAAGCCGGTCACCGAAAACGCTCTTCAGATAATCGAGATGCTTGTGAGCTCCCTCGCTCCCGGTCCGGAGAAGATGAGCGACCAGTCCTTCATCGCCCCCGGTGAGGCAGTGGAGTCCTTCGGCATGCTTTTCGATGAGAGACCATCCGCAGCGCGCCTCTCCCTTGGGCCGGCCCAGAGCGCCGGCGGTCAGAAGGCGGCATAGATTCCGGTATCCGCGCTGGCTCTCGACCAGAAGAGTGAGCCGGGGGGCGAGCTTCGGGTCGGGGGAGGGAGGGGAGAGATCGGCGGCCTGCAGTGAGCCTGGGCGCGCGATGCACGCCTCGTCCTCGAGCACGATCTCGGCGCCGACCAGCGCGCGAACCCCCGCCTTTCTTGCTGCGCTGTAGAACCGCGGTGCCCCGTAGACGCCGTTGGTGTCGATCAGCGCCATGGCGGGGAGTCCGAGCTCTCCCGCGCGCTCCACCAGATCTTCCGGCAGCGAAGCGCCATGGAGAAACGAAAAGGCGGACGCCGCGCGCAACTCGACATAGTTCTGCTTCGGCGTGGAGCGCCATTGTCTGCGGCGCTGCGCGTCCTTGACCGCGCCGGGAGCGGGAAGGAACGTCATGGCGTCGAGGTCACGGGAGGGCATGGGGGGGAGGAGTCAGAAGACGAACGCAGAACGCAGAACGATGAATTTAGAATTTAGAAAGAGAGTCAGAGTCCAGAGTCATCGGCATGGTGATCATGCTGCTGGGCGGGAAGCGTTTTTGACGATTGCCGTAAGAATTGCGATCAGCTCATTCGATTCCTCGATCAACGTGTCGACTTCCGAGGTTTGAAGAATCCCGGTGCGGTGGATGATTCTCAGCCAGTAGTGCGTTTCACGCGCTTCCTTGAGAGATACCCGGCATTTCGCCAGGAAATCAGCTTTGCTCTGTCCCGACCTCGCTTCGGCGAGATTCGCGCCGACCGACGTTCCGGATCGAAGGAGCTGCGAGGCAATGAGCGTCGCCGCCCCTCGGCGCCGGCGTATCTTTTCGCACAGCACCACCACGTCGCACGCAAACTCAAAGCTTCGCTCGTCGATGTTCCGAGGCGATCCTTCTCTCTTCATCACTCGCCTCTGAAATCACTCTCTACATCCACCGCTGTTCGCCTCTGACTCTTTTCTAAATTCATCGTTCATCGTTCTGCGTTCGTCTTTGACTCTCCACCTCAGTCGTACACCCCATCCACCGCCCACTCCGCCGATTCCAGATTCCGATACGCCCGGTAGACTCCTCCTCCCACTTCCACGTCCCAGTACTCCCGCCCCACCGGTTCCCTGCTCCACCATCCTTCTTCCATCTTCCAGGGCCCCGAGGCGACGCGGACGGGACCGTTGATCTCGAGCGGCTTCTCCTTTCCGTCTCCCGGCGGAGCGAGCGAACGGACCGACCGTGGTTTGCCTCCCGGCTCGTCCACGATGACTTCGAGCGGAATGGGAGGGCGGATCGTGCGCACGGCGAGGATGCCCCGGCTGGGACGGGGAGAGCGGCGCATGGACGGCGGAGGGGGAGGATCGAAAGGCGCCAGGGCGAATCGCTCCGGGCGATAGCCGTCCGTCGCGCGTGGCGAGCCGACGTGCTCCATGCCGACCATGGAGGCGAGACGCGCCACCGCCGTGGCGATTTTCTCGGGCGACAGCGCAGGAGGACCGAACAGATCGAGCTGCGCGCGGCGCGGCTTGTCGGGATGCCCGGAGAAGGTGAAGCCGGCGATCGGAGCGCCGGGCGGCCGCGCCTCGAGCTCGAGGCGCGAGAGCGTGAGCAGAGTCTTCACGTCGCGAGTGGGAGCGGGGAGATCGATCGATCGCGCATCCCATCCGTCCGGGTCGAGCTTGAGAACGAGCTCGATCCGCGAGCAGGCATACCCCTGGACCTCCATCCGCCGGGTCATCCGGTCCAGCGCCGCGTTCGCGACGAAGAGAAACGGCTCCAGCGCCACCAGTGGCCATTCCAGGTCCATCCCCTCGGTGAATGAAGGCGGCGGGATCGAGGGGACCAGCGGACGTGGATCGATCCCGCGGGCTGCGTAGAGCAGATCCCGTCCCGCTTCGCCCAGCCGCGCGGCCACTTCTCCCTCCGGAAGGCGCGCCAGATCGCCGATCGACTCGATCCCCCACCGCGCCAGCGTCGCCACCGCCTCCAGCTCCGGCGCGAGCCGGAAGAGCGGAAGCGGCGCGAGAAAGCCCGCTTCCTCCCCCGGAGGAACGATGGTGGGCGACGTCGGAAGCTCCGCGGCAATCCGCGCCGCGAGCTTGCTCGACGCGATTCCAATCCGCACCGGCATCCCGCTTCCTTCCGCGGCTGCGGTGAGCGCCTGTCCGAGATTCTGTTCCGGCGCGCGCTCTTCGTCGCCCTCCCTGGAGACGAAGAGGCGTTCGAGGCCATGAAGGTCGAGATAGGCGACTCCGTCGCCCCCGTCTTCCACGCGCGGAGAGAACTGCTCGGCCAGCTCGATCAGCGCCTCCTGCGCCGCCCGCTCACAGTCCGCATCGCGCCCTCGCGCGGTCAACCCGGGAAGGATCGCCCGCGCCTGCGGGAGCGTCAGCCCGCTGCGGATTCCTCCCTTCCGCGCTCGCCTCGTCGCCGCGACCACGTGAGCCGCGCTTCCGTTTCCCTCGACGATCACCACCGCTTCCTCGCGCAGCTCCGGCTCCGCGCGCAGCCGCGCGGCCATGGGAAACATCGGAACGAAGAGAGAGGCGATTCGCATGATCCGCGTTATGAGCTCGAGATGCGCAGTGGCGTCTCCGTCCGCTTCCCTTCCCGGTCATGACGCCACTTCTCGATGACCATGGAGAGCGAAAGTCCGTCGAGCAGAGGGGGGCCGGCATGGTTCCAGCGCGGTCGCGCGCGCTCGGCGCGGATGATTCCGGCGGCTGCCATCGGCGTCAGTGAGAAGGGAGCGGAGAGGAGCAGCGCCGCTCCATAGGCCTGCGCGGCCCGCGCGAGCCGGATCCACGCCGCATCAGGGACCCGCCGCCCGCGCAGCCTCATCCCGAGATCGATGATGACCAGCGGAAATCCGGTGGCCAGAAGCATCTCGGCGGCCGCCACCGATCCCTTCACCGAGGAGGGAGCGACCCAGAGCAGCCGCTCCAGATCGAT
Organism: Thermoanaerobaculia bacterium; assembly: GCA_035525215.1. GTDB lineage: Bacteria > Acidobacteriota > Thermoanaerobaculia > Gp7-AA8 > Gp7-AA8 > DATLEY01. The sequence continues at coordinate 15,419 of DATLEY010000076.1, forward strand.
GCCCGCTTCCTTCGCCACCTGCGGATCGAAATGAGCGCCATGATCGACCAGCGCCGCGGGCTCGCCGCAACGGGTGATCGAAGCGAGAGACGAGAGGACGATCGAGTAGCGTCCCGAGCTCCGGGTTCCGGTCAGCTCGATCAGGCGTCCCTTTGGAAACCCTCCACCCAGAAGTCGGTCCAGCGGCCGGAGCCCCGTGGCGACCGCGCTCCGGACCTGCCGCCCCGCATCGCGAAGGACCTCCCGGCCGCTGCGAAGCTGCCGCGAATGCTCCCCCAGGGCGGCGCGCAGCCGGGCCAGATCCTCCCGCTCCGGCGCCGCAACGGGAGCCGGAGCGGGGAGGGCGGAGGGGGTGGTTTGGAACAGGGGGATGGACGCCATGATCGCCTTGCAGAGAGCTCCCAATATGGGGCGGTAACGAGGCGTAAGTCAACTGCCAGAATAATGTCGGGCGGGGGCGGGGGGAGGGGTCCTCAGGGGGTGGAGGGGGACGGGGAATGTTGAATGAGAGTCAAAAGCGAACGCAGAACGCAGAACGCAGAACGCAGAACGCAGAAAGAGAACGAGAATCAAAAGCGAATGCAGAATGCAGAATGCAGAATGCAGAAAGAGGACGGGAGTCAAAGCCCCGTAGCGCGGGGGCGGGGGTCATTCAGAGGCCGCACGGGAGGACGAAGTCGAGAGACGATTGGTCTCGCGGCCGAAGAATCTCAGAATGCGCAAAGCCGTCATCGGATTCTTGTGTTGGTGCACTCGCATCGTACGAACGCGTCTGGACGTGCATAAGAACCCGACAGCGATCATCGCGGCTGAGATTCTTCGGCCGCGACGCCACCTCATATTCTGCGCCGTCGTCGCGTGCGGCCTCTGAATGACCTGCACCCCGTCTGGCTTTTGACTCTCGTTCTCTTTCTACATTCGTCATTCGTCATTCTGCATTCTGCATTCTGCATTCAGGCTTCTGACTCTTCATTCAGGCTGCCGTCGAACGGCTTCGCGCGGCCGAGGATCACTCGGATCTCGAATCATTCCTGGCCACGACGTAGTACCCCGGCGCCTCCAGATCATCGCGGGAGAACTCGATGCCTGCGCTTTCCATCCGAGAGATCAGATCGCGGTAACGAGACGTCAGGACCTTCGGCTGGGATTCGATCGATACGAGGGTCCACCCGGAGATCCCGATCATCTCCTCGATCGACCGGCGCGTGAAGAACCGGAGGTGACCGGCGCAGAGAATCCCGAGGTGCACGTAGTCGAATCGTCCATGGAGGAGGTCGTCGATGATCGCCCAGTTCGCGACGTTCGGCAGGCTCAGGAGAAGCAGGGCTCCCGGCTCGGCCACGTTCCGCAGGCCGGCCAGAAAGCTCCACGGGTCGTCGAGATGCTCGAGGATGTCGCCACCGACGATCGTGTCGAACTTCTCCTTCAGCTTGTAAATGACGTCGCGGGCATCACCGGACAGTACTCCGTCGAGACGCCGTGATGCGATGGCCGCGGCCTCGGGGTCGAGCTCGATTCCGAGGACGCGGCAGGGCTGACGTTCCTTCAATGCGGCGCCGAGAGCTCCTTCGCCGCACCCGAACTCCAGGACCGACCGCGCGGAGAGGGGAATCCTCTCCAGCAGATCCGGACGGACCTGTCCCCGGTGCGAGGTGTAGCGATGAAGATAGAGCTCCGGAGCGATGGCCACGCGGCGCCCCTTCAGGATGCGGGGGAGAGGGAGGGGGCGATCCAGCATCTCGGCGGCGGCGGCGAACGCTCCCGGGTCGCTCTCACCCCATTCGACCAGGAGCGGGGGAGGCCCTGACGACCGCACTGCCGCGCTGGCAGTCTCGAACTGACGAAGCGTGAGATACGGTTCGGGCAGCGCTTTTCGCTGATCCGGGTGAGACGATTCATTCGCCGCGGGGAGCGCGGCATCAACCGCGGGATCTTCGAGAAGCTGGAGAAGGCGAGTAGCGAAACCCGGGGGTGGCAGCGCTGTCGGGTCGGTGAGCGCGATGACGTAGTCCGTTTCGACGAGATCGAGAAGCTGCTCTCCGCTCCATCGGGAATCGTAGTGAACGACCAGAGCCTCGGGGGCGTCGCGCTTCAGGAGAAGCTCGGTCTGCCAGGAGCCGAAGCGTTCCTCGATGGCTGCATGGGCTGTCCGGGGAAGCAGGAACGTCAGATCCATGAAGGGGACTCTGTTTCGCATGCTGGCATCACGAAGTCAAGAATGGGTGCTCCTCTCCGGTCAACCGTCCAGTCGGACGAAGCCCGCGGTGAGCGGCCATGGAGGAGGGAAGTCGGCGGAAGGTCTAAGATAGCAGGATGAGCGGCCGCGTCCCGGCAGGGGAGTTTCAGCTTCGTCTTTTTCCTCTCCCGAATCTCGTCTTCTTTCCGAATACTCGGCTGCCGCTTCACATTTTCGAGCCGCGCTACCGGCAGCTCGTGACGGACGCGATGTCCAGCGACGAGCGGATCGGAATGATTCTTCTCCGCAGCGGATGGCGCACGGACTACTTCGGCGCGCCGGCCATCCACGACGTCGGCACGATGGGGATCATCGAGCAGGTCGTGAAGCTCGACGACGGCCGGTACAATCTGCTCCTCGACGGGGTGACCCGCTTCCGAATTCTCGAAGAAACCGACCAGGCGCTCTATCGCACGGCGCGGGTCGTGGCGCTGCCGGAGCGCGCGCCTCAGCCGGTGGATGCATGGGCCCGGCGCGAGTGGCTCATCGAGCTCTCCCGTCGTTACCTCGAGCTTCTTCCCGGGGGCTTCGAGGTCCCGGAGCTGGACACCGCCAATCTCGAGTCGCTGGTCAATGCACTGGTCATGTCCCTGAATCTGGAGCTCGAAGAGAAGCAGGGACTTCTGGAGCTCGACGATCTGGCCACTCGCTGCGACACGGTCGGCACCCTCCTCGAGACTCGGCTCGAGGCGATGACGTTCCTCGCTCCCTACCGGAGAGGAGACGGAGAGCCAGGAATGAATTGAGCGGGTGGCATCAGGAAGAGTCAAAAACCGGGCACGGGCACGTTCACGTTCACGGGCGCGGGCGGAAAGAAGCGCGGGAAGGGCGGGTCATTCAGAGGCCGCACGGGAGAACGAAGTCCCGCCACGACTGGTCTCGCGGCCGAAGAATCTCAGAATGCGCAGGCCGTCATCGGGTTCTTGTGCTGGTGCAGTCGCATAATACGCACGCGTCTGACGGTGTTAAGAACCCGACAGCGATCATCGCGGCTGAGATTCTTCGGCCGCGACGCCACTGCATATTCTGCGCGGCTGGCGCGTGCGGCCTCTGAATGACCCCCCGCCCATCGTCATCCTGAGCGTGAGCGAAGGATCTGGGCGTGCGGGACGGGAGAGACGCAGAGCTGGAGTAGGGCACGAGAGCGTTGATTCGCTGGTTCCAAAACACCGCGCGGTCTCGGCTCTTTCAAACCTTCCGCAGTTCCCGCAGCTTCTCCACCAGCATCTCGGGCGCGAACGGCTTTCCGACGAAATCGTTCGCTCCGCACTCCATCGCCATCTCCCGCGTCTCCGGAGAGTCATCGGCGGTCATGACGATCACCCACGGCTCGCTGCCGTTGCGCTGGCGGATCCTCTGGCAGATCCGGAACCCACCATGCTGCGGGAGGATGAGGTCGAGGAGCACGACGTCGAACGAGCCCTCTTCGATGGCCGCCATCGCCTCCTCGCCGGTCGCTGCTTCGACGATCTCCCACGGCATGGAACGGAGATAGATCGTCAGGAGCTTTCGGATGTGCGGATCGTCGTCGACGAGGAGCAGGCGGGACATGCCCGTCCGGGCTGCGAGATCAGTGCCCGCCGAGCAGGCGGAGGATTGTCGCGCACTCCCGATCCGAAGCGCGGGTCGCCCGAAAGGCGGTTCCCCCCAGCATCCCCGCGAGTCCCGATCGGATGGCCGCCGCGAGAGGCAGCGGATTCCTCATCAGGCTGGCGAGCATCCGGCTCGCTCTCAGCCGCCCTTCGAACAGATCCCGATGAAGAGTCGCATATCGCGCCAGAGCTCCAGGACCCTGAGGTCCCAGAAATTCCGGAAGAAGCGCCGCGCAGAGAGCGGCCGACTGGATGGCCATCGCCATTCCGTTTCCGGTGAGCGGGTCGATCAGCCCCGCCGCGTCGCCGACCAGGAACATCCCCTCGTGCGCCGCGCTCTTCGGCCGGAAGATCACCGGCTCCGACGAAAGAAACTCCTCCTGCGCCGGGGCGGCCCCATCGAGGAGCCTCGCGAGAGAAGGGGAGGAGCACGAAATCTCTCTGACGAAGGCGGGCCATCCCCCCCGCATCCCGGCGATCTTCCCCTGATGAACGAGCCCGCAGAGGTTACTGAGATGGCCTTCAATCTGTTGAGCCCCGAGGTAACCCCCGGGAAACGAATGGAGCTCGATCGTGGCCGCGGCGGTGACCCCTCCCGCGTAATGCCGTTTGAATCCGATGTATCGGTGCCCGCGATCGCGTACGAAGTCTCTGCCGAGAGCGAGATCGAGCCGCCCCCACCGTCCCCACGCTCCCACGACCGCCCGGGCGCGCAACTCGCGCATCTCCCCGGCGGTCGATCGGATGTGGATCGTGCGTGAGCCTTCATGCCGTGACGTTTCGTCCGCGCTCCACCCCTCGAGAATCTCGCCTCCGAGAGCTCGAGCCCGAGCGACGAGCAGCGCATCGAGCCGCAGGCGGGAGATTCCGCGGGAAGCGCGCGGAAGGGAGAAGGCGGTACTCGCACTGCCGGCGTGAATCCGGCAGTCGTCGATGACGGGAGCATCGAGCTCGTCGAGCTCGCGCGAGAGACCGAGGTCCTCGAGAAATGGGGACGCGTCCCACGAGAGGAACTCTCCGCAGACTTTGTCGCGCGGAAAACGATCGCGATCGACGAGGGTCGTCCGCAGACCCCGTCGCGCCAGCCATGCCGCCGCGCAGGAGCCGCCCGGCCCTCCGCCGATCACCGCGACATCGGTCTCGATCACTTCCACAACAGAAGTCCGAATCGGAAAGGAATCTGATGGACGACTTTCCAGCGGCGAGCCGTGGTCCTCGCGGCGATTCCGGCGGCCTCTCCGGGGGTATAGCCCTGAAGAACCGAGGCCGGCGCGTCTTCCCTGGTGATGCGGCCCCAGAGCGGCGTTGCCGCGACGGCCCGCACGAACAGAAGAGGAGCGAGGTGGCGTCGAGTATCCGTGACCGCGACTCCGATCCGCGCCACGCGCAGCGCCTCCTCGAGAATCCGGACGTTCTCGTCTTCGCTGAAGTGATGGAAGAAATGCGCCGAGGTCACGATGTCGACGGAGGAGCTTCGGAGCGGGAGGGCGAGGGCGTTCGACGCGATCCGATCGACCGGCCGCGAGGCGAGCTGCCGGCCGAAGAGAAGATGATGAAGCTTGAAATCGAGACCGACGAGGCGCGAGGCCTGCCGCTGGTCGAGCGACTCGAGGTTGTCCGAGGTGCCGGTCCCGATGTCGGCAATGACGACGGGATGGGACGGAAGGAGCGCAGCAAGAAGGCGGCGATAGGCGCGGTGGCCGCCCAGCCAGCGATTGATGTTCCGGAGATCGCGAAGTGAACGGAGGACCTCGGCGGAGGGAGTGTCCGATTCGTCCAGGTGCTCGTGCGAGGGGGCTCGGGAAGGAACGAGCGGCGAGCTCATATCCGCCGCAGCACCAGCGCCGAGTTCTTCGATCCGAAGGCGATCGTGTTGCAGACCGCCGCGTCGACGCGGGCCGTGCGGCCGAGCTCCGGCACGTAGTCGAGATCGCACTCGGGGTCGGGGTTCTCCAGATTGATGGTCGGAGGAAGGATGTTCTCCCGGAACGCCAGGAGGGTCGCGGCGACTCCGGCCGCGCCGCAGGCGCCCTGCGGGTGGCCGATCATCGACTTGGTCGCCGAGCCCGCGAGCTTGAATGCCTGCTTTCCGAAGGCCAGTCTGACGGCCCGCGTCTCCACGCGGTCGTTCAGCTCGGTCGAGGTGCCGTGATAGTTCAGATACGCGACGTCGCGCGGCGAGACGTCCGCCTGGGTCATCGCCAGTCCCATGGCGCGAGCCGGCTCCTCCCCCGACTCATCGAGTCTCACGCGGTGATGCGCATCGCACGTCGACCCGTACCCCGCCACCTCGGCGTAGATCGTCGCGCCGCGCGCCCGGGCCGACTCTTCCCGCTCCATCACGAACATCCAGGATCCTTCCGAAAGCACGAAACCGTCGCGGTCCCGCGAGAAAGGACGCGACGCGGACTCCGGGTCTTCATTCCGGCTCGAGGAGACGATCTTCATCATGCAGAAGCCGGTCATGACTCCCTCGGTGATGGTCGCATCCGCTCCCCCCGCCAGGACGATGTCGGCATTTCCGAGCTTCAGATGCTGAAAGGCGTAACCGATCGCGTCGGTGGATGAGGTGCAGCCCGTCGAGATCAGGTGAGAGAAGCCATGCAGGCCGAACCTCATCGAGATCTCGGATGAGATCGTCCCGATCGTGCCCGACGGGACGGAGTAGACGGAGGCCTGCTTTTCACGCCCGTCGTACCAGAGCTCGTACATCCGCTCGCTGAACTCGATCGCTCCACCACCCGAGCCGAGCATGACGGCGATTCGCCGGCGGGTCTCCAGGTCGAGCGACGCGGGATCGAGCCGCGCCTCGTCGAGCGCCTCGGAGGCCGCCGCGATCGCCATGGGGACCACGCGTGAAACGTGACGGAGGTCCTTCGAATCGATCCAGTGCGTCGGATCGAAGTCGGGAATCTCGCCCGCGATGCGGCTGGAAAGGAGTGAGGGATCGAACGAACGGATCGGCTTGACTCCGGAACGGCCGGAAGCGATGCCTTCAAAGTAGCGCTCGCGCCCGATTCCGTTGGGACTGACCACGCCGACTCCGCTGATGACGATCCGTGAAGACATTGGGGACACGATAACCCTGGAGGGCGGACGGGAGATTTCAATTGCAGGGAGTTGGTGGAGGAGCGGAGATCAGGGAAGAGGGTAGACGAGCGAGGGAGGAGG
>DATLEY010000090.1:0-18687 GCA_035525215.1 Thermoanaerobaculia bacterium
CCCTCGGCGATGCCGCCATCCTCATTCACATCGAGGGTGAGAGTGGCGACGGGCCCATCGAAACTGAGGCGCCAGTGCTGATACGTCGAGGGCTCTCGGTCGAAAGTAATCAAAAGACGTCCTCCCGGTCGGTCAAAAACAGGCAATATAATGCCTAATGCGGAGTCAATGCCGAACTATTTCGCCGGCAGGCTCTTCAATGCTTCGGTCAATTCCGAGAGACGGGCGAGCAATTCACGAAAGCTTTCTTCTGGTGTGCGGCCGGCGGTATCGATGGTCAGGTCCGCCCGGGTGTAGAGAGGAGTCCGCTCCTCGAGGATGCGGCGAAGGTCTTCCATGGCCTGCGAGGATCCGGCCATGGGGCGATGATCTCCCTGAGCGATGACGCGGGCCATGTGCTCTTCGGGGGTCGCGCGGATCCAGACCGTGACGCAGTGCCGCAGAAGGAGCTCGTAGGTTGCGGTCTCCGAGACGAGACTGCCGCCGGTGGCGACGACGAAACGGGGATGGGCTTCGAGAAGAAACTGCAGGGACTGCAGCTCATAACGCCGGTAAGCCTGCTGACCGTAGAGCTCCAGGATGGAGCCGAGCGTCGTCCCGGACAGTCGCTCGATTTCCTTATCCAGTTCAAAAAAGGGGACTTCCAGCTCGCGTGCGAGCAGATTTCCGAGGGTCGTTTTGCCGGCGCCGCGGAGCCCGATGAGGGCGATGCGGCGAGAGCGGGAGGGAGTGTTCCCACCGGCGAACCACCCGGCCAGCGCGGCATGCGCTTCGGTCATCTGTTTCGGGGAAAGTCCGGCAAGGAACTGCTGAACGAGGGCGAGCTCGGGAGATGACGCTCCCTCCTGGACGAGCCGGGGAAGAGGGATCCCGAGGGCTCCGGCAATCTGGCGAAGGATCAGGATCGAGACGTTTCCCTTTCCGGACTCGAGCTGAGTGATGTAGCGCTCGGAGATGCCGGCGTGAGCCGCGAGGAGTTTCCGGCTCATTCCGCGGCGGGCGCGTTCACCACGGAGGCGTTCTCCGAAGGCGCGGAGGAAGTCGCCGTCTGAGAGTTGCTCCGGTTCCGGTCGGTCGGTCACGTCCGGAATTCTAGTTCACCTGATCACAGAACCGGTGCGTAACCCGATTGTCCTCTGACATATTGCCGCATGACGTTGGCGCGAGATCCGCGTAAGGTAATTGCACGTCGAGGAAACTTCCTCGCCCCTTCAGTCCGTCTGAACTAAGTCAGATCCTCTGGACTCACCCCTCTTAGTCTCCATTCTTTCGAAGCGCAGCGACCGGCGAGATTCTCTCGTCCAAGCGGGCGCTTGCGGGAGAAGAATCGCCGGCATCCCCGGCAAGGAGCTTCCCATGAAACTCTACATCGGCAATCTCTCCAAGCAGATCAACGACGCGCAGCTGAGCGACCTCGGCACCCCCTATGGCAAGCTCGTCTCGGCCAACGTGGCCACCGAGCGGTCCAGCGGCGAGTCGAAAGGCTTCGGATTCATCGAGTTCAGCACCTCCGATGAAGGACGGGCCGCAATCACCGGTCTCGACGGCCGCGACGTCAATGGCCAGATGCTGAAGGTCAACGAGGCGAAACCCCGCCTCTGATCGCATCGGGGGAACGGCCTTCGGGTCGTTCTCCCACCCCTCGCGAATCGAGCTCATGCCGCCGGCTGGCGGAAGGGCCGAGCCCGCGAGGTCTGACGACCGGAAGGGAACCCCGATGTCTGATCAAACCAGAATGAGCCGCGTCGCGGTGCTCGGCAATCATCTGCCGCGCCGGTGCGGTATCGCCACATTCACCACGGATCTGTCCGAAGCGATCGCGTCGGCGCAGCCGGATCTCGACTGCTTCGTCCTGGCGATGAACGACGCCGGGCACCGGCACGCTTATCCGGAGCGGGTCCGATTCGAGCTTTCCGACGGCGACGCCCGCGCGTACACGCGCGCCGCCGATTACCTCAACGTCAACGCCGTCGACGTGATCTCCGTCCAGCACGAGTACGGCATCTTCGGGGGCAAGGCGGGAAGCCATCTGCTGGCGCTGCTGCGTGAGCTGAGAATGCCCATCGTCAGTACTCTGCACACGATTCTGAGCACTCCGAATCTTCACCAGCGCCGAGTCATGGATGAGCTCACCGCGCTTTCCGATCGCCTGATCGTCATGACGGCCGGCGGCGCCGAGATCCTCAGCGAGGTCCATGGCGTGGCTCGGGCGAAGATCGACGTCATCCCGCACGGGATCCCCAAGGTGCCTTTCGCGGGAAGCAAGAATCGACTGGGAGTGGAGGGGCGTCCGCTGATCCTCACGTTCGGACTCCTCTCGCCCGACAAAGGGATCGAGCACGTCATCGACGCGCTGCCGACGATCCTCACCCGCCACCCAGAGGCGGTTTACATCGTTCTGGGCGCGACGCATCCACACGTGGTCGAGCGCCATGGCGAGTCTTACCGTTTCATGCTCGAGGAGCGGGCCCACCGGCTCGGAGTCGAGGGAAGCGTGATCTTCCACGACCGTTTCGTCAGCCAGGCCGAGCTCTCCGAGTTTCTGGCCGCCGCCGACATCTACATCACTCCCTACCTGAATCCGGAGCAGATCACTTCGGGCACTCTGGCTTACGCGCTGGGAGCCGGAAAAGCAGTCATCTCCACTCCGTACGCCTATGCGCGCGAGCTGCTCGCGGATGACCGCGGCATTCTCGTCCCCTTTCGCGACGCTCCCGCGATCGCCGCCGAGATCGTCGGTCTACTGGATGATCCGAAAAGACGGATGGCTCTTCGCCGCCGAGCAGCGGAGCACGGCAAGGCCATGCTGTGGCCTGCGGTCGCCCATTCCTATCTCTCGAGCTTCGAGCGCGCCCGTGCCGAGCATTCCGTTGAGCGACAAACGACCTTCCGCGCCACGACGCTCGCGACCCGGCCCGCGGACCTTCCGGAGGTCAATCTCGACCACGTCGCGATCATGAGCGACGGTACAGGAATTCTGCAGCACGCCAGCTTCAACGTGCCTCGCTACGAGGAAGGGTATTGCCTGGACGACAACGCGCGCGCGTTGCTCCTCATGACTCTTCTCGAAGACTCGGGCACGGAGGATCCGAAAGCAGTCCGCTCGCTGGCGTCCCGCTATCTGGCATTCGTCAGCCATGCGTTCGACCCCAAGACGGGACGCTTCCGCAACTTCATGTCGCATTCGCGGCTCTGGCTGGAGGATCAGGGGTCCGAAGACAGCCATGGACGCGCGCTCTGGGCTCTCGGCACCGTGGTCGGCCGTTCTGCCGATCCCGGGAGACACAGTCTCGCCGGAGCACTGTTTCATGCTGCCTTGCCGGCGGTCTCGAGCTTCAGCAGTCCGCGCGCCTGGGCATTCACTCTCCTCGGCGTCGAGGGCTACCTGCAGGCTTTCGAAGGCGACCGGAACGTTCAGGCCGCGGGACGGGCCATCGCCGAGCGGCTCCTCGGTCTCTTTCGCCAGACGGACCGGCCCGACTGGCCGTGGTGCGAGAACCGGGTCACGTATTGCAACGCCCGGCTTCCTCAGGCCCTGATCGCGACGGGGTCGTGGACCGGCGACGCGGTCATGACCGCGACCGGTCTCCGGTCTCTCGAGTGGCTGACCACCATTCAGCGCAGCGATGACGGCTACTTCGCTCCCGTGGGAACGAACGGCTTCTTCCAGCGTGGGATGCCGGCCGCCGTATTCGATCAGCAGCCGGTCGAAGCGTGCGCCACGGTCTCCGCCTGCATGCAGGCGTTCCGCGTCACCGGAGATCACCGGTGGGCCGAACAGGCGCGACGGGCGTTCACCTGGTTTCTCGGTCAGAATCAGTTGCAGCAGTCGCTGTTCGACCCCTCCACCGGAGGATGCCGCGACGCGCTTCATGCGGATCGCGTGAACGAGAATCAGGGGGCGGAATCGTCGCTCTCCTTTCTCCTGGCCCTGCTCGAGATGCGCGAGGACGAGGGACGTTGGAACGCGTTGCAGGTCCCGGTCTCGATGCCGGCCCAGGTATTGGAGGCGGTGAGCCTGTGACCACTCTGATGACGCCGGTGCGCGGATACGAGGCGCTTTTCAGAAGGAGCGGCCACAATCCGATCCTCACGGCGGCCGACTGGCCGTATCCCGTCCACTCGGTGTTCAACGCAGGGGCCACCCTACTTCAGGATGGAACGACTCTGCTTCTCTGCAGGGTGGAGGATCGCCGCGGGCACTCCCATCTGTGCGCGGCGCGGTCAGCCGATGGCGTCACCGGATGGGTCATCGATTCGCAGCCCACCCTTCGAGCTGATCCCCGAAACCATCCCGAAGAGTTGTGGGGGCTCGAGGATCCACGGATCACCTTCGTTCAGGACCTGGGAAAATTCGCCATCGCATACACAGGGTTCGGGAGGGGAGGGCCGGGAGTCTCCCTGGCGTTGACCGAAGACTTCGTGACGTTCGAGCGCTTCGGCCAGGTGATGCAGCCCGATGACAAGGATGCGGCCCTTCTCCCGCGCCGCGTCGACGGCATGTACGCTCTGATTCACCGCCCCATCGCCGACTCCGGCGCGCATGTCTGGATCTCCTATTCGCCGAACCTTCGCAGCTGGGGCGGCCACCGGATGATGCTGCCGGCCCGGCGGGGAGGGTGGTGGGACGCGAACAAGGTCGGACTCTCCCCGCCGCTCATCGAGACCGAGCGGGGGTGGCTCATGATCTACCACGGGGTCAGGCACAACGCGTCCGGAAGTCTGTATCGGCTGGGCGTTGCTCTGTTCGACCTCGAGCGTCCCGAGCATCTCCTCCTGCGGGGAGATGAATGGGTGTTCGGACCCGAGGAGCCATACGAGACGCGTGGAGACGTCGCGAACGTGACATTCCCCTGCGGTTACACCATCGGGCCGGACGGCGATACGCTCAATCTATATTACGGCGCGGCGGATACCTGCATCGCTCTCGCCACGGGAAGCATCCGCGAGATCCTGACGTGGCTCGACGAGCATGGGAGTCAGGCATGAACAGACAAACGGTTCGAATGACTGCCGGAAAGGTTCTTCGGAGCGACGATCTGGTCGGCGACGAGAAGGGCGCAGCGGCCTCTTTTCTGCGGGAGAACCCGGCGTGCGGAAACCCGCACGCGGTCCGCTGCATGTGGTGTCGCGAGACGCGCACGCTCTTCCGGGATGAGAATGAGGGACCGTTCAAGCTGACGGCTCACGGCTGGTTCTGCGAAGCGTGCGGCGAGCTCGCAACGAACCAGGAGATCAAGTTCTGATTGCGAGCGGCAAAGTGGCGGGCGGCGTCTCGCCGGCCAGCCCCTTCACGACGAAGATCTCGAAGAACCAGCGCGCTGCCGCGCCTTACCGGCCGGAGGCCGGCGGTACTCTGGACGCGCGTGAGCCTGCACGTTCGTGGCGACCGGCCGGAGGCCGGCGGTACAGTGGCCTGGCAACTGGCTCAGGCTGTCGCCGCGCCGGCTTCGTCGTCGTCCTGCCGGCGGCCCCGAAGCCAGCCGCGCGCCTGAATGCGCGCCACGAAGCTGCTCATGCTGGTGTAGGCCACGGGAATCAGAACCAGGGTCACGAGGGTCGACGCCACCAGCCCTCCGATGACGGTGCGGGCGAAGGCTGCCTGAATCTCCGCTCCTGGTCCGATACCGAGGGCGAGCGGAAGAAGCCCGAGGACCGTGGTCGTGGTGGTCATGAGAATGGGGCGGAGGCGGAGCCGTCCGGCTTCGGCGACCGCGTCGACGGGAGGCATGTGCCTCTCGCGTCGCAGAAGATTGATGGCGTCGACCAGAACGATCGCGTTGTTGACCACGATTCCAACCAGCATGATCAGGCCCATCACGCTCTGCATGTTCAGGGTGGTCCCGGTCAGGAGCAGGGCAGGCACGACTCCGATCAGCGCCATCGGCACCGACACCATGACGACGAGAGGGTCGAGAAAGCGCTCGAACTGAGCGGCCATCAGCATGTAGACCAGCACGAGCGCCATTAGAATGGCGATCAGAAAGTCACGCCGCGCTTCCTGCTGCTCCTGGTACTGACCCCCGAACAGGATCGTTGCGGTTGGCGGAAGCGTCATCTCCGCGAGCTCGGCACGGATCGTTTCGATGGCGTCTCCGAGCGCGACGCCGCTCTCGAGGCTCGCGGTGACGTAAGTGACGCGCTGTCGGTCGACACGGTTGATCTGGAGGGGACCTCGCTCGCGACGGCGTTCCACGACCGTGGAGATCGGAACGACCGTTCCCGCCGGAGTCCGCAGGGCGATATTCGAGAGATCATCCGCCTCGAGGCGGTCCTCGGGGCTGAGGCGCACCACGATCGGGAACTCGTCCCCTCCCTGACGCAGCCGGCCCGCTTCGACTCCCGCGACGTTGGCCTGCAGAGTGCGCGCGACCTCGCGGATCGTGAGGCCGAGCTCGGCGATCCGGGCGCGATCGAAGATCAGATTCTCTTCAGGTTGCCCTTCGCGCCGGCTCACCCGCGCGCCGGTCACGCCGGGGATCTGCTCGATCCGCCGCCGCATCTCTCCGGCGATCGCGTCGGCTCGATCGAGATCCCATTCCCGAAGCTCGATCTCGACGGCTTCGTCGCCGCCGCCGGAGCTGAATATCCGGCGCAGAATCCAGAGACCCGGCTGAGCATCGACGCGGATCTCCGCGCCGGGAATCTCTCCTTCGAGCCGATCGCGAAGCCGGTCCGCGAGCGCGATCCCCGAAATGGTGCGCACTCCCGGCGGAGCGAGCTTGAGCTCCACCTCGGCGTGGCTCCCCCGCACCTCGGTCGTGACCAGCTCCACCTCGTCGGGCGAAAGGATCTCGCGGACTTTCCTCTCGAGCTCACCGACGTACTCCCGGACCACCGCGATGTTCGTTCCCTGCGCCATCTCGATGTCCACGTCGATCTCGTCGGCTTCAGTCTGCGGCGCCAGCTCCACTGGAATCAGGGGCCAGAGAAGGATAGCCCCGGCGAGCAGCGCGCCGGTTGCCAGAAAGATCCACTTGCGATGCGTGAGGGACCAGCGGATCCGTCCCGCGTACCACCGCTCCAGCCTCGCCATGGGCGACTTCGCGCGCCGCACGCCCATTTGCGGATCGACGCGAAGAAAGCGTGCTGCGAGCATCGGGACGAGCGTCAGCGCAACGAAGAGTGAGCAGACCAGGGCGAAGACGACCACGAGAGCCAGCGCCTGAAAGAGCGCGCCGCTGGTGGTCTGGGTGAAGACGACGGGAATGAAGATGACGCAGCTCGTCAGCGTCGACGCGACGATCGCTCCCGCGACGTCGCGGGTTCCGAGCCCGGCTGCTTCCGTTGCAGGAAGCCCGTTTTCTTCGCGTTTGCGGACGATGCTCTCCAGCACGACGATCGCGTTGTCGACGATCATTCCGACTCCCAGCGCGAGGCCGCCGAAGGTCATCTGGTTGAGAGTCAGTCCGCCGAAGTAGAGGAGAGCGAACGTCGAGATCACGGAGATGGGAATGGCCAGGGCGATGATGATGGTGCTCGAACGGTTGCGCAGGAAGAGATAGAGGATGACGATCGCGAAGAGCGATCCCCAGAGCGCCGAATTCCGCACGCTGTCGATCGACTGCTGGATGAACTGGCTCTGGTCCGAGAAGATCGTGAGATGAAGATCGTCGCGGTCCTCGTTGATTCTGGCGACCTCGCGACGGATTCCCCGCGCGACTTCGACCGTGTTCGAGCCGCTCTGCTTCTGAATCCCGAGGCTGACCGAGGGAACGCCGTTGACTTCGACCAGGTAGCGAACATCCTCATGCGCGTCACGGACGTTGGCGACATCCTGAACCCTCACGGGCCGGCCGTCGACGGTCGTGACGACCGTCGACGCGATTTCCTCGACGGAGAGGAACTCGCCGCGACCGCGCACATAGAGATCCGTGAGACCGCTCTTGACGTTGCCTCCGGGAAGCGTCACGTTCTCGTTCGAGACCGCCTGCTGGACGTCGAGGGCGGTCAGACCCGCCGCGCTGAGCCGGTCGCGATCGAGCTCGATGCGGATTTGCCGGTAGATTCCTCCCCGGACGTTGATTGCCCCGACTCCCGGGACCTGCTCGAAACGGCGCGCGATGTCGTCTTCCAGCAGCCGAGTCAGCGCTTCCAGGCCGATGGTCGAAGTGGCGTACAGGCTGACCACCTCGATGTTGTCGAGGTCGAGCTTGAAGATCTCGGGGGCCTGCGCCTCGACCGGCAACACGTCGCGCAGCCGGTCCAGGGCCGCCCGCAGGTCGTTGGCCGCTTCATCGATGTTCGTGCCCCGCGAGAACTCGAGGCGGACGCGGCTGAATCCTTCCTGCGAAGAGGATGTAATCCGCTCGAGATTCGGCAGCCCGGAGACCGCATTCTCGATCCGGTCGGTGATGATCTGTTCGATCTCCTCGGGGCCGACATTCGGATAGCCCACGCGCACGGTCAGTTGGGTGAACTCGACTTGCGGAAGGAGGTCGACCGGGAGAGCGCGGAACGAGACGATGCCCAGGACGATGAGGATCAGATAGATCATCACCGTGGCGACCGGCCGGCGTATCGAGGTCGCGGTCAGCGGCATGGCCCGGATCTCCCGCTCATGATCCTCCCACCGCTCCGCCGCCGAGGTATTCGGAGCTCGGGGGAGGCTCAGCCCCCTGTTTTCGGGCTATGGCCTGCTGCTTCTCCAGGAAATTGTGAAGGAGATCCTCGCGCTGAAGGCTCTGAAGCTGGACGAAACGTTCCCACGAAGCTCGCCGGACCCGCGCCGATCCCCCCTCCCTGTCCGCCAGCAGATGCTGCCCGACGACGATCACCCATTCCCCTTCGCGAACTCCAGTCACTCCGGCGATTCCGCTTCCGGCGGCCAGGACCTCGACCGGCCGAAGAGCGACCGGCGCCGGCGTGTCGGGCAGCTCGGCCGTGGGCTCCGCTCGTTGAGGGAGCGTCGCGACGAAGACTCCTGTCGCGCCGCTCTCGGGGTTCTCCCAGACCGCGCTCACCGGGACGAGCGTCGATGCTCTGCTCTCTCCGAAAAGGATGTCGACAGTCACGAACATCCCCGGAGTCAGCCGTCCATCGGGATTCTTCACATCGACTTCCCCGGTGGTGCTGAAACTGCCCGGCTGGAGAAAGGGAGAGATCCTGGAGAGCGACGCTTCGATCGGTGCTCCTCCGAGAGCGGGAGAAGTGATGATCGCGGGGTGGCCCGGGCGGATCGATTCGAGCATCTTCTGAGTCAGGGGAATCGCTACGATGAGATCGTCGAGGTCGCCGATCTCGAAAAGGAGCGTGTCGGAGCGGGCGATCATCCCGACTTCCGCGTTTCGCTGACCGACCCGGCCGCTGACTGGCGCGCGAACGACGGTTCTTGCGAGCTCGGAGCGGCGCTCCTGAACGGTGGCTCGGGCCTGATCGATCCTGGCGGCTGCCTGGCTCGCGGATGCGCTTGCGACGGCGACCTGCGACTGGAGGGCGTCGATCTCGGCGCGACTCACGAGCTCCTGGTCGGCGAGCCGTCGCATACGGGCCAGCTGGGTCTCCAGCTCACCCACCCGTGCTGCCGCTTCCGCCGCGGAGGCCTCGGTTACCCTGACATTCGCTTCGGCCTGCCGGAGCTGCTGCTGAAGCTGACGGTCGTCCAACCGGACCAGAGGCTGCCCCTGGCGCACCTGCTCGCCGCTGCGGACGTAGACCTCCATGATCGGTGCGTCGATCTCCGCGCGGATGGAGACCTGATTCTCGGCGCGAACCGTTCCGCTCACGCGCTCCCGGAGGGGAATGGCGCCGGACCGCGCCTGAACCGCTTCGACCGCGGGGATGGCCGAGCGCGGCGGTTCCTGCGCCGTTTCCGCACACCCCGAGAGCAGAAGTGCGAGGAGAAAGAGGGAAGTCAGTCTGATCGTCATGAGTCGGGGCATCCGGCCGCTTCGGGAGGCATGCTGAGGCCGTGCCGTCCTTTCAACCCGCGGGGAGGCAAAATCTTTCCCCATGCGAATAAGGCGCCTGGAAACATTCGAGGACCCGAGATCCACGTACACTGTTCGGGATGGCCGAGATCGTGGAGCTGCTGGCTGCGCATGGCGCAGCCGTGGTGCTCGTCTTCGCCTTTCTGGAGCAGATCGGCGCCCCTGTTCCGGCCATCCCTGTCCTGATCGTCGCGGGAGCGGTCGCGGCCACGAGCGGCTCGAGTCTGGAACTGAGAAGAGCTCAGATGGGTTGTGACCGAAAAGGGTTCGAGAGATCGAACCCGGGAGGAACGAGATGCCGACGACTGTGATTCTGAGACTGGGCGAAGGATTCCGGACCGAGGTCGAGGTGGGGGAGCACCGTTTCATCCTCGACGAGCCGGCCACGGCGGGTGGGACGGATGAAGGGCCGACGCCTTACGACGCGCTCGCCGCGGCTCTCGGCGGGTGCACCGCCATGACTCTCCGCTTTTACGCGAAGCGGGAGAAGATTCCGCTGGATGGTGTCGACGTCGCCGTCACCCATGATCGGGAGCACGCGAAGGACTGCGCGGAGTGCCTTTCGAAGGAGGGATTCATCCATCGCTTCAAGATGCAGATCGCGCTGAAGGGTGAGCTCACCGACGAGCAGAAGGCGAAGCTCCTCGACATCGCGAAGCGTTGTCCCGTCTCCAAGGTTCTGCAGGCGGAGATCCGGATCGACGCCACTCTGGCGGAGTCCGTCGGATCGGCTGAGTGAGAGGGGGCCGGACGCGGTACGCTCACACCGCCGCTCTGCTGCCGGCCGCGGCGACGAATGTCTGGACGATCTCGATCGACCCCACGCGTCGATTCACCTATTCGCTCCGGCGCGCGAACCGCAGCTTCAGGGTCGACTTCGATCTCACAGGCGAGGTGGCATCTCCTCCGCCGCCCTGGTCCTGAGAACGAGCGCCGCCCAACTCTCTCCCGTTCCGATAGAATCGCGCCGCAGCATCTGAATGAAGGAGAGTCTCATGCGCATGCTACGTACAGTTCTCGTTCTCTCGCTCCTGGCGATTCCGGCCTCGGCTCAGCTCGAGCTTCCGCGCGCCAGCCCCAAAGCCTCGGTGTCCCAGACCATCGGCACCACCGAGATCACCATCGAGTATCACCGTCCCGGCGTGAAGCAGCGGACCATCTGGGGCGGCCTCGTTCCCTGGGACCGCACCTGGCGCATGGGCGCCAACGAAGCGACGACGATCACGTTCAGTGATCCCGTACGGGTGGAGGGTTCCGAAGTTCCGGCAGGCACCTATTCGTTCTTCGCCATTCCGGGACGGGACCGCTGGACTCTGATCCTGAACAAGGATCCGGAGCAGTTCGGCGCGTTCGGCTACGATCAGGGGAAGGATCAGCTTCGTGTGAACGTGACGCCGGTGGCCTCGCCGCAGTCCGAGTGGATGCGATTCACGATCGATCCGGTGACTCCCGCGACCGCCGTGGTCAACCTCGAATGGGAGAAGCTCCGCGTGCCGATGCGTGTCGAAGTGGACGTTCCGCAGATCGTCTGGGCCGATGTCGATCGCGCCATGATCTCGACGTGGGATCAGGCGGCCGCCTGGGCGCTGGAGAGCGGGGAGCGGATGGATCAGGGCCTCGTCTGGATCGATCAGTCGCTCAGCCGGGGAGAGAACCTCTTCAATCTCTGGACGAAGGCTCGCCTGCTTCAGAAGCTCGGCCGCAGTCGCGAGGCGGTGCCAGTGATGGAGAAGTCGCTCTCGCTCGCGCGCGGCAATGTTCCGCAGGAGTTCATCGACATCCTCGAGGGGAGCCTCCGCTCGATGAAGTCTGACGCCGGACAGTAGCCATCTTTCTCGGATTGGATTCGACGGGAGTCGCGGAGACGCGACTCCCGTTTTTTGTGGTGATGACAGTTCCCAGTTCCGGAGTTCCGAGATCAGAATGATCGGCGAGGGACTTGGACGAGCGAATCGACGCTCTCTTGCCCTACTAGAGCTCCGCGTTTCTCCCGTCCCGCACACCCAGATCCTTCGCTCACGCTCAGGATGACGACGCTCACGCTCAGGATATTGACGGCGGTCGGAACTGGGAACTGGGAGCTCGGAACCTGGGAGCTCACTCCTCCAGAAGTGGCTCCCCGAAGAGGGCCTGACTGCCGAGAGATCGCGCGAATCCGAAAATGGCCAGCGCGAAGAGGATCGCGAGCCCGAAAAGAGAGCGGTCGAAATACCAGACCGACGGATCGAGCGTGATCGGGAAGTTGTCGAGCGTGAGGATCGTGAACAGCAGGACGAGGAAGGAGATCATGCCGCGACGCACCAGGATCCAGGTGGACATCGCGGCATAGCAGAGCCGTACCGTCCATTCCAGCACCGGATACGTTTCGTAGGGGATGAAGAAGAGCATGAACAGGAAGATCACGGCGATGGCGAGCGCCCTTCGCCGGAGGAGGAGGTGAGCAACGAGCAGGAGCATCGTGAGGATCAGCACGTTGAACATCGCGAGGCTGAGATTCGAAAAGAGGTACGAGATCGTATAGCGCCAGCCGCTCAGCTCGAGAAACGTCCTGTCGGAGGGAATGGGTGCGTTCCATCCCAGCCAGGCGGGTGCGGCGAGGGATAGAAAATGGATCAGCCGGACGATCCCCGCGCCGAGAATTCCGACAACGATGTCCTGCCCCACCAGCGGGTCGAGCCATCGTCCCTGAACGAGCCGGTTCCACGAGATGAGCGTCCGCGGCCATCGCCGGCGGAGATAGGGCTCCAGCGCCAGATACCAGACCCAGAGCACGAGTCCGGTGAAGCCCGCACCGGAAAGGAGACGAAAGAGTACCCGCTCCTCCAGAGCGCCATCCCAGTAATGGTCGACCATGACGATCTGACTCAAAAAGACCGTGACGGCGATGAAACGAGCGACGCGCCAGGCCCCCTCCCGGTTTCCTCGCCCACGCTTCAGGTTGCGGCTCGCCAGAACCCCTCCCACGACGAATGAGGCCAGAACCAGAAAAATGAAAAACGTGGTGAAAATACGATCCATACCCCGAAGAGCCGCTCCGGCAGGTGCTTTCGGCTTCTTCCATGGAGCGATTCTTTCGAACCAGACCGGGCGCCCCTCGAATGAGGCCGCCTCGATTCGCATCGGCTCGGCCAGACCTTCGATGTCGACCAGCCAGGCATACCTCTGATCAGAGCCGACGGGAGGTCGCCATTCAGGAGCCACTTCACGCCTCGTCGTTCTATCCAGACCCGCGGCCGTGAACAGGGCGGACCATTCCGGCGCCCCTTCCGCTGGATCTCGGGCACCCCCTTCCGGCGTCGTCTCCGGAGGAACGACGATGAACTGCCGCAGCCGGCCATCCGGCTCCAGGATCATCTGCCCCATTCCGGCGATGTTCAAAGGAGGGTCGTCGCCAAAACCGGAGACCCGATCCCCGGATGACGTAGCCATCGAAGACTGGCTTTCCCGATATCCGAAGTAGATGGCGCTGAAGAGGCGCTCGGTAGCGGCGGTCGTCGTCGTTCCGGTTTCGGGCTGAGATGTTTCGGCGCGATTCTGCTCTCGTTTCCACAATTTGTATTCGCCGTCGACTCCCAGTTCCGAGGCCGTGTCCTCGGGCCGGGGGAGGTCGGTGCCGGCGAAGATCTGCCGCGCATGAATGGCCAGCTCGACCGGCTCGAGCGGTAACTCTTTCTGACCATAGAGACGGACGCGCGGCGAGATCGCGGCGCACGCGACAAGGAGCAGCAGGGTGACGATCAGGATCGGCCAGGCGACCGTAGGCCGCAGCTCACCGGTGCTTCCAGCCGCTGCGATCATCTCCGGAGAAGGGGTCTCGCCCGCTTCGATGGCCGCCTGGAGGGGATCCCCTCCAGGAAGCGCGGCGATGACGGAATGGATCGATGCGGGCCTCTTCGCGGGTTCCGTCTCCAGACATCGAACGATCACGCGCTGGACAGCCGGGTCGATGTCGCCGGTCTCTTTCGACAGACTCTGTGAGCTCGCCGAGCTGTGCTGCGAGACGATCTCTCCGAGACTCTCGCCCTGAAAGAGACGCCGCCCGGTATACATCTCGTAGAAGATCAGTCCGAGGGCATAAAGGTCGGTTTTGTGTGTGATCTCGGTTCCGCTGAGCTGCTCGGGCGCCATGTAGGCCGGAGTCCCGGCAATCTCGCGGCGCTGCTCCAGATCGTCGGCCAGGGCAGCGAGTCCGAAATCGGTGATTCGCGCATCGCCACGACCATCGATCATCACGTTCGCCGGCTTGAGGTCGCGATGGATGATCCCCAGCCCATGCGCGGCGGCCAGGCCGGCGCAGAGGTCGCGGCCGATTTCGAGCGCTTTCGCCGGGGGAAGCTTTCCGATGCGGCGGAGCAGCGACGCGAGATCCTCGCCGTCGATGTATTCCATCGAGATGAAGTGATTTCCCTCGACCTCAGCGACGTCATACACCCGGCAGACGTTCGGATGAGAGACCTGTCTGCCCAGCTTCACTTCCTCGTAGAGGCGCCGCAGTTTTTCGGGCTCGGATCCGAACTGTGAAGGAAGAAACTTGAGCGCCACGGGCTGGCCCAGCTTCACATCCTCGGCGCGGTAAACCTCTCCCATCCCGCCTTTGCCGAGAAGGGCGACGATCCGGTAACGATCGGCGAGCATCGTGCCGGGGGTGAAACGGACGCTCCTCCGTTTCCCAGGGGCCTCGACGGTCAGTTTCACCTCGGTCGCATCGAGAGGAGGGCCGCCCGGTGCCCGCGGTGGCGGCGTTTCATTCGACATGGATATTGAAGGATAAGTGGGAATCGACTGGGAGGGAAGCCGACCTCAGGTCACTGCGTTCGTCAAGGCCCCCGATCATCGCCCTTCGATGCGCCCGAAAGCTGTCGTGTTTCGATCAGGCAGAGCAATGACGCCGGCTCAGAGGATTCTCCCCATCACCGTCGCACCAGTCGTCGTCGCGCCGGACCGGGCTGCCATCCGAGCTCGATCACCTCGAAATCGCTCGCGCGCAACGATCGGAACGCTGGATTGAGAACGTCATTGTCCCACCGGATGTCGTATGTACCGGTGATGTACATGTCCGATCCGTTGTCCGCGACGATGAGGCCGTAGGTCTTCATCGCTTCGAAGATCTTCCGAACCGGTTCCGGGTAACCCGCGAGATCCTTCGATGCCTTGAGGCGCAGACGCGCTCCCATCGGCAGGGCGCCCGTCGTGTTGCCCGCTCTATGCGAGGCGGGCCAGACATAGCCATTCGTGCTGCGGACGGTGACGCGGAACGCGTGGCGGATCGGATCCGGGCCGAAGACCTCGTCCCATCGGACCAGCCCCGGAAGGATCGCGAGACCCGCCGCATCCGCGCTCGTCCACCCCTCGGGACGGCGCGCGTTCGAGTCGAGCGGGAAAGTCGCACCCGATCCAGCCTCCCACCGGTTTCGCTCGGTGCTCCAGCGCAGAGCGAAGAGCTCGTAGAGAATCCGATGGTCCCGATCGACGATCAGCATGTGCCGGTCCCCCTCGGCGCGCGGATCGGATCCGGCGAGTCCCCCCTCGATCCATTTCGTCTGCGTCTTCGCCTCCTCCGGGATCGGGTAGCCCGGTGGCCGCCCCGGCGCACCGATGTCGCTCTCGTCGTCATACTCGAAGGCTACGGGGACGAGGGGCTGCGTGCCCGGAACGACGACGTACGGGATCCCGTAAATCAGTGAGTCGGGCGGCTCGAGACCGCTGTCTCCGCCGAAGTCGGGATGAAGCTGCCGCGTCTGTCCGATGAATGCGATGAAGGCGTCGCTTTTCGCGTCGGCCGGCGCGCCGCGAACGTCCATGTTCCACCAGTTCGAAAGAGGGAAAAGCGGAAGAGGTGGAGGGAGCTCGCCGCCCCGGACGACGCCAGGCTGCTGCGCGAGCACGGAGGACGTGATGAGAAACGCGAAGGCGAATATCAGTGGTGCGCGGAGGCTTACCCTGCTGGTCATGGTCTCCCTCCGGACGACGGTTCGATCCGGGACAGGCAAGAGTACCCCGGGATCTGAACGAAATCGATCTGGTGGGAAGGCGCGCTGTGGGCGCCGCTCGGGTTCCTGATTCGAATGGACGGGACCGAGTCATTCAGAGGCCGCACGGGAGAACGAGGTAGAGAGATGAATGGTCTTGCGGCCGAAGAATCTCAGAATGCGCAAACCGTCATCGGGTTCTTATGAAGGTGCCGCCGCATTGTGCCAGGCGTCTGGACTTGCATAAGAACCCGACAGCGATCATCGTAATCTGAGATTCTTCGGCCGCGGCACCGTCTCTTATTCTGCTCGGCTGGCGCGTGCGGCCTCTGAATGACCGCTCCCCCGCACGGGATTGCGCGGTTGCGCGTCGCGTGCTCGGTGGTCATCTCTGTCCCTTACCCCAGCCTCACCGTGAGCATCGATACAGATCCCCCGTCGACGCCCTCGACGGGAAAGCTGACCGAGTCCTGGGAGTGGCGGGCTCCCAGAACATAGAGCAGAGGAAGATAGTGATCGGGTGTCGGCGCGGAGAGCATGGCGTCGCGGCCGAGCTTCTCGTAATCGACGAGCGGTTGATCGTCTCCGGCGGCCATCAGCGCTCGAGCTTGTGACTCGAAGCGAATGGCCCAGTCGAAAGGCTCCACGGGATGTCGCCCCCAGGCATACGTGTGGAGGTTGTGCACGAGGTTGCCCGTTCCCATGATCAGTACGTCCTCGTTCCGGAGAACCGCGAGTCTCCTCCCGACCTCGTAATGGAACGAGGCTGGCTGGGTCTCGTCGATGCTCAGCTGAACGATCGGAATGTCGGCGTCCGGGTAGACGTGGCAGAGCACTGACCAGGTTCCGTGATCGAGCCCCCACCGCTGATCGAGTCCTACTTCGACCGGCGCGAGAACGTCGCGGATCCGCTGCGCCAGCTCCGGCTGTCCCGGCGCGGGATAGCGGACCTGATGGAGCGCCGGGGGAAACCCGCCGAAGTCGTGGATCGTCCTGGGCCGATCCATTGCCGTCACCAAAGTGGCCGGAAGGTACCAGTGCGCGGAGATGGAAACGATCGCCTTCGGTCTCGGAATCGATGAGCCGATGCGGGCCCATGCTTCGGTGTAGCCATTGGTCTCGATCGCATTCATCGGATTGCCGTGACCGAAAAAGATCACGGGCATCCGCTGGCCGGCCATTCCACTTTCATCAGTCATCGTCATGAAATCGCTCCAGATAGGCGCGGATCACGTCGAGTAACCGCTCGCCCGCGGTCAGCTCGTGGCCTTTCATGTGCTTTCGCTCATCTCCCTCTGGAGCTGGCGCATCAGCTCCGCCGGGTCCACTTCGATCGCCTCGGCGATCCGAACGAGCTCGATGGGATCCACCCGCCGCGTTCCATTCTCCACTTTGGACAGATAAGAGGCGGGAAATCCGATCCGCGCCGCGACCTCGGCCTGCCGGAGCCCCGCGCTCTCCCGGGCCCGAACGATGATCCGCCCGAGGATCTGAAGCTCGCCAGCCAGTCGCGTCTTTGCCGAGATTCGCTCATGCCCGCCATACCTCGGTTTCATCGTCTGTCTCCCGGTCCCGCCGCTGCCGCGAGCGCGCGGTCATCCGTGGCGCGCGTCATCCTTCTCGTTCCTTCGGAGTCCAGCCAGTCGTCGCGCTGCTCGACGAACGGGAGCGCCGCGATCCTGGAAAGAGTGACGTCCTCCGGACTCTGGTAGGCCGGCACACCGATCTCGATCGCGTCCTGAGGTGGGTCCAGTCGAAGCGTGCCGTGGATCGCGTCCCAGAACGAGAACAGGCTCGACCAGTTGCTGTCCGTCTCGTCGCGGTAGCTGGAGTGATGGATTCCATGCATGCGAGGGGTCACGATCCAGCGCGCCAGCAGGCGGTCGGTGGATTCGGCGAGCCGGAGGTTCGAATGATGGAAAACGATGGAAATGAGAAGGAGCGTCTGCCAGATCGAGGCGGAAAGGCGATCCACGCCCAGCAAGCGGACCTGCGCGGCGCGGAAAAAGACCGACATCGCCATCTCGCCGAAGTGAAAGCGTATGCCCGTCGAGCCGTCGAGATCGCGATCGACATGGTGGACCAGGTGGAATCGCCAGAGCGGCGGGAGGCGATGGTTCAACCAATGCCACCACCAGAGGGTGTAGTCGAGAAGAAGGACGCCGGCAATCCGGCGCATCGGGGCGGGAAGATCGAGCGCGAAGAGGAACCCGAGGCGTTCACGCTCGGTTCGTTCCGCCACCGGGGCGAGAACGACTGCCTGGAGCAGTGTCGTCGCGGCGGCCGACATCCCGGCCATCGACAGGTTCCTTCCGGTGTGGGTTCCGCGCGGCTCGCGCCGGGGACGAAGCGGCCTGCGACTCTCGGCCCAGGCGATCGCCGCCCAGGCGCAGCCCACGATCATCGGTGCGAGCCAGCGGGGGAGGGGTGAGGGGGGTCGCCGCTTCATGCGGCAGAGTCTGATGCGTTCGCCGTGCCGTTCCGGGATCCTCTCGGGTCTGGTGGGGCTTTTCCGCCGCGCGGGTCACGGGGCGGGGGTCATTCGGAGTGGGGGAACGTCGCGAGCGCCGGCGGAGCGGAGATGACCATCGAGCACGGAACTCGTGGCGGGGCGGGGGTCATTCAGAGGCCGCACGCGAGAACGGAGTGGCGGGAAGATTGGTCTTGCGGCCGAAGAATCTCAGAATGCGCAAACCGTCATCGGGTTCTTGTGCCGGTGCAGTTGCGCTGGGCCGCGCGTCTGGACGTGGATAAGAACCCGACAGCGATCATCGCGGCTGAGATTCTTC
>DATLEY010000094.1:0-13520 GCA_035525215.1 Thermoanaerobaculia bacterium
TCGGCCGCGACGCCAGCTCATATTCTGCGCGGCTGGCGCGTGCGGCCTCTGAATGACCCCCGCGCCGCTACGAGTTTCGCTCGTGCCGAGGGGTCATCTCCGCTCCACCGGCGCTCGCGACGTTCCCCCACTCTGAATGACACCCCGCCCTTCCGCGGCTGATATCCGAGTGAGGGGCGGCCATTCTTCACTTCTGAACACCCCTCACGGATGAACGAACCTTCCCCGGGTCAGATAGTTCATCGCCAGCGTCGTGGCGTAGGTGGTCAGCTCGACGAGCCTCGACGACTCCTTGTGCGGCTCGACGAGGAGTCCGAGCTCCTCGACGCGGCGCTGGATCTCCTCGACCAGAATCTTCACCAGCGACCGCCGCACGCCGGTCCAGTACGTCACGTGGTCGATGATCGCCTTCCGGTTCTCGGCGACGAGCTTCGCGGCGGCGCGATGATTCGGCTCAGCCTCGGGGCTCGGCTCCAGAAAGATGTCGGCGAGGTCGCTGTCGAGGGCGAGATCGGCGATCGCCTCACGATCGTCCGTCGCGGTATCGAGGTAGAACTCCTCGAGTGATTCCTCGAGATCGTCGACTGTGTAGTCGATCTCCCCGAGGGGCTTGACCGGCGGGAGCGTCGCGACTTCCTCCGCCTTCCGGTCGACGTACTGCAGCTTCCGCAGCGCCCCCCATCCGGCGTATCGCTTCTTCCATCCAGACCCAGGCGTCAGCCAGACCGCGAACGTCTCGGCGAAATCCTCGTCGGGATGTTTCTGCGCGTACCACCCTTCGATGTGCCGGACGAACTTCTTCGAAAAGGGAATCGGGTTGTACTCGTCCCGATAGGCACGCCGGAAGGGTCCGAAGATGTCGCGCCACTCGTCCGTCTTGTACAGCTCGTAGGCATAGTTGAACGCATGCCCCGCCTCGTGCCGCATGTAACGCATGATCTCCCGGTCGGTCTCCAGATCGTTGATCGACTTCTCCAGGGCAGCGAGCGCGGGATCCGCCAGGTAGAACGGCACACCGATGACCGGCTCCTCGTCGGGACATCCCCATTGATCCGTCAAATAGAAGGCGGGCCGGAAATGCTGGAGCCCTTTCCTTTCCAGCTCGCCGTAGAGCTTCTGAATGAACTTCTCGACCGGGGTTCCTTCGATCTTCAGCCCGAGTTCCCGGATTGGTTTGAGAAGGAGCTCGCGGGCCTCCGGGGGAGATTTCTCGAAGTCGCTCATGGGCGCCGCGATTCTATCGGGGGTTGAGCCAAAAGAACCCTGCAATTGCGCTCCCGGCGCAGCCCCTCCCGAGCCCTGTTACAGCCCGCGAACAGCTCTCGCCGAAAGTTGGAAATCTCGATTCCTTCCAGTATCTTGCGGCGGCTACCGCCGTCAGAGAGAGAACCCATGAAGAGACCGACGTTCCGGGAAACCCTTCTTTCCGCCCTCCTCCTCCTCCTCCCCCTTTCCGCGCGCGCGGACGCAGTGCTGGTCGAGCCGGAGCGAATGGATGATTCCGCCTCCATTCGCCTCTCTCTCGATCGGCTGGCGACGGTCGGCGGCGCCCTCTATGTGGCCGCGCATCCCGATGACGAGAACACGGCGATGATCTCCTGGCTGGCCAACGGAAAGCTGGTCCGGACCGCCTATCTCGCGGCCACGCGCGGCGACGGAGGGCAGAACCTCATCGGTAACGAGCAGGGGCCGATGCTCGGGATCATTCGGACCCATGAGCTTCTGGAGGCGCGCCAGGTCGACGGCGGAACTCAGTTTTTCTCCCGCGCGATCGATTTCGGCTACTCCAAGAGCGCCCACGAGACGCTCCGCTTCTGGGGGAAGGAGCGCGTTCTCGCGGATTTCGTGCGGGTCATACGGGAGTTCCGGCCGGACGTGATCATCAACCGCTTTTCGACGGATGGAGCCGGCGGTCACGGGCATCACGCGGCGTCGGCCATCCTCACTCTGGAAGCATTCCGCCTCGCCGCCGATCCAAGCGCCTATCCCGAGCAGTTGACTGAGCTTCGCCCGTGGCAGGCGCGCAGACTCTTCTGGAATGCCTACCGTTTTCAGGGAGGAGCGCCGGCGTCCCCGGAAGCCACAGCGGGTCTGATCGCCGTCGATCTCGGAGAGTTCAATCCGCTCCTCGGACTCTCCTACACCGAGCTGGCTGGCGAGAGCCGTTCGATGCACAAGAGTCAGGGCTTCGGTGCTCCGGAACGGCGCGGCACGAACCTCAACTACCTCCTTCTCCTGGCGGGCGATCCCGCGACCGATGATCCCTTCGAAGGGATTGATCTGACCTGGCGGCGGATCGCCGGAGGAGAGGCGATCATTCCTCTCATCGATCGCGCCATAGCCGCGTACCGCGTCGACGACCCTTCCACGATCATCGCTCCTCTTCTCGCGGTGCGGCAGGCGATCGCCAGCCTCCAACCCTCCGAGTTCTGGCAGCGCAGGGTGATCGAAGAGAAGCTCGAACAGGTCGATGAACTGATTCGCCAGGCCGGAGGAATCTGGATCGAAGCGATCGCGACGTCTGAAGCCGCCGTCCCCGGATCGACCATCGAGCCGACGGTCACGATCGTCAGCCGCTCCGCCTACCCGGTCTCCGTCAGCCTGGCTCTCGCGAGGTCTCCGATCTCTCCGCCCGAGCCACTCGAGCCGAACGAGCCATGGTCGAAGAAGGTCTCTCTCGAAATTCCGCGCGATACTCCCTTCACGCATCCCGACTGGCTTCGCCGGGCGCCTCACGCGGGCGCTTACGACGTCGGCGACGCGGCCGCGGCGACCCGAGCGGTCGCAAAACCGGCCGTGCGCATCCCGCTCGTTCTCTGGATCGGTGAGCAGCCGATTCCCTTCGAAGTCCCGGTCATGGTTCGCTGGACCGACCCCGTGCTCGGCGAGCGGTATCGACGCTTCGAGATTCATCCGCCGGTGACGGCGAATCTCGAGAGCGGAGTCGTGGTGTTTCCCGACGCGAGGCCGAAGCGTGTGCGGCTGGAGCTGGAATCGAGCGTCGCAAAATCGTCAGGGACGGTGATGATCGTGGTCCCGGAGGGATGGAGAGCTGAGCCGGCCACGATGTCTTACTCCATCGACGGGGTTGGAAACTCGAACGTCGCCTCGACGGTCATCACGCCGCCGGCCACCGCTCCGGCGGAGGGCGCCGTCGACGTCATGATCCAGCCCGAAGGATGGAACACGGCGTACTCCCTGGCCCGAGCCGAGATCGATTATCCCCATATCCCGCCGCAGACTCTTCTGCCGCACGCCACGGCAAAGCTGGTCCGCGCCGACATCCGGACCGCCGGCAACCGCATCGGTTACGTGATGGGAGCGGGCGACGAAGTCCCGGCCGCGCTGCGGCAGATCGGGTACGAGGTCGCTCTTCTCACCGATGAGGATCTCGAGAGTGGCGATCTCTCCACCTACGACGCCATCGTGATCGGCGTCCGGGCCTACAACACGCGCAAGCGTCTGGGAAGTTTTCAACCGCGGCTCTTCGACTGGGTTCGGGATGGCGGCACGCTCGTCACCCAGTACAACACCCTCGGCCGCGACCTCCCGCCGCAGCTCGGCCCCTTCCCTCTCGAGCTCTCGCGCGATCGCGTCACCGATGAGCAGAGCGGCGTCACCATCCTCGCTCCGACACATCCGGTCATGACCGTTCCGAACCGGATCACCGAGGCGGACTTCAGGGGATGGATCCAGGAGCGCGGCCTCTATTTTCCGAGTGGATGGAACGAGGCATACCAGCCGCTGCTCGGAATGGCGGATCCAGGCGAGGCGGAGACGCGCGGATCGCTCCTGGTCGCGCGACATGGCGCCGGCGTCTTCGTCTACGCACCGCTCTCCTTTTTCCGTCAGCTTCCCGCCGGCGTGCCGGGGGCCTACCGGCTCTTCGCGAACCTGGTTGCTTCCCGCGACGGAGAGGCCCGTGCTGCCGATTGAGCCGGAGATCGAGCGACCGATTCCCATCGAGGAACTGGAAGAGCAGCCTCCCATCGGGGGCACCTGGAGACGGCTCTACACGATCGTTCTGATCGTCCTGGTCGTTGAGACGGCCATCTTCTATTGGTTCACGAAGGCATTCGAATGAGGACGATCGACTGGACCGTCCTCATTGCCTCGCTCGTCTTCATCGTCGTCTACGGAGTCTGGAAAGGGCGGAAGGCGAAGAACCTCGAAGGCTACTTCCTCGCCGGACGCGATATGCGCTGGTACACCGTCGCCCTCTCGATCATGGCGACCCAGGCGAGCGCGATCACCTTTCTCTCGACGCCCGGCCAGGCCTACACCGACGGGATGCGCTTCATCCAGTTCTACCTCGGACTTCCGATCGCGATGGTCGTCCTTTCGATCACCGCCGTGCCGATCTACCGCCGGCTCAAGGTCTACACCGCGTACGAATATCTGGAGGGACGCTTCGACCTGAAGACCCGTTCCCTCGCCGCGTTTCTCTTTCTCATTCAGAGAGGTCTGGCCTGCGGGCTGACCATCTATGCCCCTGCAATCATCCTCGCCGCGCTGATGGGATGGGACCTCCGCCGCACCATCATCGTGATCGGGGTCGCGGTGGTGATCTACACGGCGTCGGGTGGAACGCGGGCGGTCAACCATACGAACTTCCAGCAGATGCTGATCGTCATGGTCGGGATGGTCTCGGCGTTCTTCGTGATCCTCTGGCGTCTGCCGGATGACGTCGGAATGATCGAGGCCGCCTGGGTGGCGGGGAAGATGGGAAAGCTCAACGCGATCGATCTCTCCTTCGACCTCACCAACCGGTACAACATCTGGTCGGGCCTCCTCGGTGGCTTTTTCCTGGCCCTCTCCTACTTCGGGACGGACCAGTCCCAGGTCCAGCGATACCTCTCCGGACAATCGATCACACAGAGCCGCCTGGCGCTCCTCTTCAACGGCCTGGTGAAGATTCCGATGCAGTTCTTCATCCTCTTCATCGGAGCGATGGTCTTCGCCTTCTACCAGTTCACCGCTCCGCCGCTCTTTTTCAACGCCGAGGAAGTGAGAAAGATCTCGCAGAGCGAGTACGCGGAGGATTACCGGGAGCTGGAAGCGAGGCATGCCCAGGCCGCCGCGGTGAAGACCGAGGCGGTGAAAGAGCTGGTGGCCGCGATGAAGGCGGAGAATCCGATCGCGGTGGATGTCGCCGAGACCAGGGTGGCGGCGGCCCAGTCGACGGTGGAAGGGATCCGGGGAGAAGCGAGCGACCTGTTCGTGGCCAACGATCCTGGCGCGGCGAAAACGGACACCAATTACGTCTTTCTGACCTTCGTCCTGGCTTATTTGCCGGCCGGTCTGGTCGGTCTGGTCATGGCGGCGATCTTCGCCGCGGCGATGTCCTCGACCGCCTCGGAGCTCAACGCCCTCTCCTCCACCACCATCGTCGACATTTACAAGAGAATGATCCGGAAAGACGCGAGCGAGAGTCACTACGTGATCGTCTCGAAGATCGCGACGCTCTTCTGGGGGATGTTCGCGATCGGCTTCGCGATGTTCGCGAACCGGCTGGGGTCGCTCATCGAAGCGGTCAACGTCCTCGGGTCGCTCTTCTACGGAACGATCCTCGGGATCTTTCTCCTCGCGTTCTATGTGAAGCGCGTGGGTGCGAGCGCGGCCTTCTCGGGGGCGCTCGTCGGAGAGGCCGCGGTCATCGCATGCTTCCGTCTGACAGAGATCTCGTTCCTCTGGTACAACGTCGTCGGCTGCCTGGTGACGATGGGGGCGGCGGTGCTGATGCAGATGGTCTGGGGAAGACGAGAGGTTCGTGGGTCAGGGTAGAGGGTAGAGGGGGAGGGAGAGGCAGACCAATGTACCGCCGTGGCGACCGGCCGGAGGCCGGCGGTACAAAACCGCCTCTCCCTCTCCCTTCGCTCCTCTACCCTCTTCCCTGAATCACCGCTTCCACTCCGCGATCTCGCGCTGGAGGGCTGACATGTCCGGCGGGTTCTGCGCGGCGGCCCCAAGACGGAGGGCGCGCTCGCCGAAGGTCACCGCTTCGCGGCGATTGCCCGCGGCGGCAAGAAGGCGCGCCTTGAGCTGCAGGTTCTGCCAGGTCTCGCGCAAGGCGATCGACTGGTCGACCCACTGCATCGTGTCCGCCCCCTCGACCTCGTTCTGGAACGCCCAGTTGGCGGCCTGATAGAGCGGCCCCCAGCCGAGCTGCGAGCGGATCGAGGCCAGCACCTTCGCCTCGGTGGCGACTTCGATGTTGAAGGGGACCATCAGGCGATCCCACGCCAGGTGCACTTCGGCGGAGTCTTCGGTGACGTGCGGGAAGGCGACGGTGAAGAGCTCATGGACGTGGGCCGATGCGATCGGGCGCACCTGGAGGCGCACCACGTCCTTCGCGGCGTCGTAGGTGTAACTTCCCCACTGCTGCGCCACGCTGTTGAAGATGAGCGTCCACTCTTCCGGCCCGGGGATGGTGTGAATGCTGTAGATCCCCTTCGCCAGCTTCTGCCCGTTGACCGTGACGTCATCGCTGATCTCGATCGTCGTCGCCTCGTTCGCGCCGGTCCTCCAGACCTGACCGTAGGGAACGAGCTCGCCCCAGATCGTCCGTCCTCGCATGCTCGGGCGGTTGTACCGGATGGTCACTTCGGCGAGCCCGACCTGCTGCTCGACCGTCGCGCGCGGGCTGAGGCGCGGATACTCGACCTGCGCCACCGCCGCGGTGGCGGTCACGAGCAGGAACAGCACCGGGAGAAACAATCTGCAAGCTCTCATCGAAATCCTCCTGCCGGCCAGGCGGCACCAGGGCGGATGCTATCAGATGAGCAGGCCGGCTGCGCGCGCCCGCTTTCGCTTAAGATACGCCCCGCAAAACGACAGCAGGAGGCCCAGAAGTGTTCGACTGGATCGGAGATCCCCAGGCGTGGATCGCGCTCGCGACACTGACCACTCTCGAGATCGTTCTCGGAGTCGACAACATCATCTTCATCACGATTCTGGCCAGCAAGCTTCCGGTCTCCCAGCAGGGCAAAGCGCGGCAGATCGGCCTTCTCCTGGCCATGGTGATGCGCATCCTTTTGCTTCTGTCCATCGCCTGGATCGTCCGGCTGACCACCCCCCTCTTCTCGATCTTCCAGTTCGACCTTTCCGGAAGAGATCTGATTCTTCTCGGTGGCGGCCTTTTCCTTCTCGCGAAGGCCGTTCATGAGATCCACGACAAGCTGGAGGGGGAGCAGGGGGGAGCTGTCAAGAAGGTCACGGCCTCCTTCACCGCGGTTCTCGTTCAGATTATGCTGCTCGACATGGTCTTCTCCATCGATTCCGTCATCACCGCCGTCGGGATGGCCAACGACGTCGGCGTGATGATCATCGCCGTCGTTCTCGCGGTGATCGTCATGATGATCTCCGCCAAGCGGATTTCGAGTTTCGTGGATAAGCATCCGACGATCAAGATCCTCGCGCTCAGTTTTCTTCTGCTGATTGGAACGTCTCTGATCGCGGAAGGTCTCCACTTCCACATCCCGAAGGGCTACATCTACTTTGCGATGGCCTTCTCGGTGGGCATCGAGCTGCTCAACATGAGGATGCGGAAGAAGGGCGATCCGGTTGCGCTCCATGGTCGATACAAGGTCGAGGAGGCGGGCTGATCATTTAGTTTCAGGGAAGAGGGTAAAGGAGCGAGGGGAGAGGGAGAGGCAGCATCCACTGTACCGCCGGCCTCCGGCCGGTCGCCATGCCCGCGCAGGCTCACGCGGAGAACCTTCTTTCCCCCCCCTCGCTCCTCTACCCTCTTCCCTGAAATCGCTCGTCTACCCTCCTCCCTGAAGTCTCCCCTACCCCCTCGCTCCTCTACCCTCTTCCCTACTAGACTCTCTCCGTGCTCTTCCGGATCGCTGCCGACCTCGTCGCCGTCGCCCATTTCCTCTTCGTGCTCTTCGTCGTCTTCGGCGGCATCCTGGTGCTCCGCCATCCACGCCTCGCCTACTTTCATCTACCCGTCGCGGTATGGGGAGCCCTGATCGAGTTCGGCGGGTGGGTCTGCCCTCTCACTCCCCTCGAGAACTGGCTGCGCCGCCGCGGGGGTGAAGCGGGTTATCCGGGAAGCTTCGTCGACCATTACATCCTTCCGGTTCTCTACCCCGGAGAGTTGACGCGCGGCATTCAGATCATCCTCGGGATTTTCGTCCTCGCGATCAACGGCTTCATCTACTGGAAAGTCGTGCAGAGGCTCAGGTAGAGTCGGCGCCCTACGATGCGCGCCGTCATTCTCCTCAGTCATGGAAGCGTTCTTTGTGGCGCCGAACGCAATCTGATCGCGCTGGCCCGATCGCTCGCTGGACGGGTGGAAGCCGGGATCGTCGAGGCGGCCTTTCTGAACTACAGCAGCCCGCTCTTCGAGAGCGTCATCGAGAAATCGGCGACGCAGGGAGCGACCGAGATCGACGTGGTTCCCTATTTTCTGGTCGCAGGAACCTTCGTGGCCGATGAGCTGCCCGTGCGGATCGAGTCGATGCGCGCGCGTTTTCCACGGGTCCGCTTCCGCGTCGCGGACGCCATCCGCTACCACCCTCGGCTTGCCGACGCCGTCCTCGCCTGCGCCGATCGCCCCCGCTCCCCATCACTCCGGCGCGACGAGGCAGTCGCTCAGGCCACCCGGTTCTGTCGCAACAGCCCGAAGTGTCCGATCTATGAAACGGATGCCTGTCCGCGACGAGCGCAGGAGGTACCCGCGTGAACGCGCTTCTTCTCCTCGTCCACGGATCTCCCAGAGAGGAGTCGAACACCGACATGTTCGCAGTGGTCGAGGACATCCGAAGCGGAGGAAGGTGGCCCCTGGTCGAAGTCGGTTTCCTCGACTGCAACCAGCCGGACGTCCCATCCGCCATCGATCGATGCGTGGAGATGGGAGCCACCCGAATCGTGGGGGTCCCCTATTTTCTCCACAGCGGCCGCCACCTGACGCGCGATCTGCCCGACCTTCTCGAGGCGGGAGCACGAAGACACCCGAAGACGACGATTCTGCTGGGTGACTCTCTGGGGGAAGAGCCGGTGATTGCCGAGATCATCCTCGATCGAATCGCGGAAGCGAAGGATGTTCAGGGAGGTTGATAGGGAGGGCGGTGGAAACGAACATCGGAGCGCAAACCCGGCAGCGGCGCGGAAGTCATTGCAGAGGCCGCACGGGAGACCGTAGGGGCGGGAAAATTGGTCTCGCGGCCGAAGAATCTCAGAATGAGGAGACCGTCATCGGGTTCTTGTGCCGGTGCGCTCGCATCGTACGAACGCGTCTGGACGTGTATAAGAACCCGACAACGATCATCGCGGCTGAGATTCTTCGGCCGCGACGCCACGTCATATTCTGCCCGGCTGGCGCGTGCGGCCTCTGAATGACACCCCCTGCCCTCTGTCAGCCGGGCTCCGGTGTTATCAGAAGCCGCCGCCCTCCGATGGCACGAATCTTTCTTGCCCTCCGGCGCAGATTTTGTCGGTAACTGATGCGATCCAAACGAGTTCTGATAGCTGATGATGATCCCTCGATCCGGCGTCTGCTGATGACGCTGGTCAAACGGGAGGGAATCGAGCTCGACTCCGCCGAAGACGGAGTCGAGGCCATCGAGAAACTGGAAAAGAACGACTACGGTCTGATCCTGCTCGATCTGATGATGCCTCGCATCAATGGTTTCGGCGTCATCGACTACCTCCGCGATCATTCCCGCCCGCAGAAACCGATCGTCTTCATCATCTCGGCGTACGCGGATCACACGTACCGGACCACGGACGCCACGATCGTCAGCGGCGTCCTGCACAAGCCCTTCGATGTGGACGAGGTGGGAACGCTGATCCGGCTGATCGTCAAAGGTGGCGATGACGCCGTCGCCGCGGCTCTCCGGAACTCCAAAACCTGGTCGATCCGGGAATTCGTCGAGGCATCGGAAGGACTGCTCCGGAAGTCGTCGAACGACTCCTGACCCCCTCCCCGCCGCCAGAACGAGCAGAGACTTACAGCGACGTCTCCGCGTTCTCGTCCCTCGCCTTCTCCTCGACCACCTCTGGAATCCCCTCCGCTGCGATGAATCCCCGCGCCGCCGCATCCCTGGCCGCCTCGGTGGTCTCGCTGACCAGCAGCATTTCCACTCCGGTGTCATGGAGCAGGGCTTTGGCGATCTCCACCACCGCGTCCCGTCTCGCTCCTCCCTTCACGTCGCGGATGTAGATCACATGAACGCGCCCCGGATAGTGGCGCGCGACCGCGTCGTAGATCTCGGGATCCCTCTGGCCACTGTCTCCGATCAGAAGGAACGGGAGCGGATAGGTGCCGACCAGCGTGTCGATCTGCTCCCGTTTGTGCGTGTCGTGCTGGGCGATGATCAGCTTCCCCGGCTCGATTCCCCAGTCCTGGAGAAAGAGCGGGCCGGGAGGAATCCCCCGGATCTCGAAGATCTGCTCGAGCACGTCGTAGAGATTCCACGGCCCGCTGGAGACATAGAAGATCGGATTCACGCCGCAGTGGAGCTCCCGATAAAAAGCAGCCACTCCCTCGAAGGGAAGCCGGACGTGGGCGTTCTCGAAGAGGATGGTCCGCCCCATGCGGAAAAGGCTCGTCGCATCCGTCCGGATGACCGTATCGTCGATGTCGCTGATCACGGCGAACGCGGCGGAGGCCGACGGGACGAGGACCGGGGCGATCGCCCTCACGGGCGCGCTTCCCTCGACGGGCACGTCGAGGCGGACGTCGACCTCGTGCCAGAGGGCTTTCGGATCCGCCGCGGCCTGGTCGATCTCGAGATGAAAGTACCCCTCGTCGTCGCTCGAGCCGCTCACCTCACGCCCGTTCCAGATCGCCGTCACCGGAGCCCCGGCAATCTCGCGGCTGAGAGCGCGCTTCAGAAGCAGCGCGAGCGTTCGCCATTTTGAATCGCTCGCTCCGGAGCGCGTGATCTTCCGGTCGTGAAGGACCCTTCCTTTCACATGGAGTACGTCGTGAGTTCCATAGCTGCGGTAGGTCTGGATGACGGCCTTCTCGAGGCGTCCCCGGTCAATTCCCGTGGCCCGGTCGAAGAGGGACTCCGCCCTTCCGAGGGTGGCCATGAGCGGACGGCGGATGCTTCTTTTTTTTGAGGCGGCCATCGAGCGGAGGGAGAGCGAAGAGTAAGCCAGCCAGTTCCGAGTTCCCAGTTCCGAGTTCACAGTTCACAGTTCCCAGTTGCCAGTGGGCGAGTTGGAGGGCTGACTGGAGTCCAACTGTACCGCCGGCGTCCCGCCGGTCGCCATGCACGTCGTCATATCCGGACCAGGGTACCGCCGGCCTCCGGCCGGTCGCCATGCACGTGGTCATATTCGGACCAGAGTACCGCCGGCCTCCGGCCGGTGAAGCGCGCGTTAGCGCGCTGGTCCTTTTTTGAACAAAGAAATCACGCGTGAGCCTGCGCTGTCGTGGCGACCGGCGGGACGCCGGCGGTACTCTGGCTCCGATGCGACGACGTGCATGGCGACGTGAAGGCTCATGCGGGTCCATTTCGAATACGGAACGCTCTTTGCTCCTCTTTTCATGGAGACAAGGAGGTGCGCATGGCGAATCGAGATGATGATCGGGACCGCGGAAACGACTGGCGCGACGAGGAGTTGGGCCGGGATCAATACTTCAGCGATTACGAGGAGCAGCGCGACCGTTACGGGCGCGGACGGAACCGCGAGTGGGAGTCATCCACCAGCGAGGAGCATCCCCGCGCTCGGATGGGCCGGTGGTATGGCCGCTTCGGATCCCCCCAGGGCGTCGGCTCCGCCGCAGGCTACAGCGGGATGGGCGGTCCGGGATGGACGCCGGGAGGCTACGGCGACCCCGGCTTCAACACGAGCGGATTCTCCAACACGGACTACGGCACTTCCCGCCCCGGCCGGACGGACTGGCGGAGCGCCAGCCGTGAGCCGATGCCGATGTCGCGGGACGACTTCGACCAGTACGACAGCGGCCGCGGCGCTTACTCCGGCGGCAGCGATGACTGGCGCTGGGGGAGCGGCGACTACCGGATGAATCAGGAGAATCGCTCGCGGCCGATGTACGACCGCAGCACGGGGCCTCATACCGGGCGGGGACCGAAGGGATATCAACGCGCCGATGAACGGATCCGCGAAGACGTCTCCGAGAGACTGATGGACGACGGCCGGATCGACGCGAGCGAAGTCGAAGTTCAGGTCACCAACGGCGAGGTCACGCTCACCGGAACGGTCGACCACCGGCGGACCAAGCGCTTGGCCGAGGACATCGCTGAATCGGTGCGCGGAGTGCGCGACGTCCACAACCAGCTTCGCGTCGGCGAGGTGGGGTCCGGAAGCGACCGGGAGCTCTCACTCAGTCCACAGGCGGAAAGGCTGAACAAGAAGACGAAAGGGTAAACAAAACGGGCCGCGTAAGCGGCCCGTTTCTAGTTGTTAGTTGTTGGTTGTTAGTTGTGGTTGTTGGTTGTGATGTTGAACGACGGCTTGAGTCGAGTCACTGTACCGCCGGCCTCCGGCCGGTCGCCATGCACGTCGTCATATCCGGAACAGAGTACCGCCGGCCTCCGGCCGGTGAGGCGCGCCATGCGCGCTGTTCTTCTTCTAACAAGAAATCGCGTGAGCCTGCACGGTCGTGCCGACCGGCGGGACGCCGGCGGTACAGTGGACCCGCGTGAGCCTGCACGGTTATGGCGACCGGCGGGACGCCGGCGGTACTCTGGACCCAGCAACGGCCAACTAGCACTGACCACCACTCAGCACTCAGCACTCGCCCCTCAGCACTCTACCTCGTCAGCTGCCGGTACTTGATCCGGTGCGGCTGATCGGCGTCCGCTCCGAGGCGCATCTTCCGGTCGGCTTCGTACTCGGAGTAGTTCCCATCGAAGTAAACGACCTTCGAATCTCCCTCGAAGGCCAGGATGTGGGTCGCGATCCGGTCGAGAAACCAGCGGTCGTGGCTGATCACCACCGCGCAGCCGGCAAAGTTCTCCAGCCCTTCTTCCAGCGCCCGCATCGTGTTGACGTCGAGATCGTTGGTCGGCTCGTCGAGCAGCAGCACGTTGGCTCCCGACTTCAGGACCTTCGCCAGATGCACCCGGTTCCGCTCTCCTCCCGAAAGTGATCCGACCTTCTTCTGCTGATCCGTTCCGCCGAAGTTGAACCGGCCGACGTAGGCCCGCGAGTTGATCTGCCGCGTTCCCAGCTGCACGATGTCCTGCCCTTCGGAAATCTCCCGCCAGATCGTGTTGTCCGCCTTCAGCGTGTCGCGCGACTGGTCGACGTAGGCCAGCTTCACCGTCTCGCCGAGCCGCAGCTTCCCGCCGTCCGGCTGCTCCTGTCCCGTAATCATCCGGAAGAGCGTCGTCTTGCCGGCGCCGTTGGGACCGATGACGCCGACGATGCCTCCCGGGGGGAGGCGGAAGCTGAGGTCCTCGATGAGGAGCTTTTCGCCGAAAGCCTTCGACACGCCATCGGCCTCGATCACGACGTCACCAAGGCGCGGGCCCGCCGGAATGTAGATCTCGAGATCCTTCGCCAGCTTCTCTCCCTGGCTCTGCTCGAGGAGC
>DATLEY010000149.1:0-13280 GCA_035525215.1 Thermoanaerobaculia bacterium
GGACCTTCTCCGAATGGCCGCCGTATTCGGCGGCATGCAGTCCTTGATGGCGGGTATCGGGTGGGCAGGGGGTGTGGGCATCGAGCGGGCAATCGCGTCCTGGGATCACTGGGTCGCTTTCGGACTTCTCCTCCTGATCGGAGGACGAATGATTCGGGAAGGACTTCGTCACGAGGCTGCGGAAGAGAAGGTGAGCTCGTCGGTCACGTTGCCGCAGCTCGCTGTTCTCGGCGTCGCAACGAGCATCGATTCGGCGGCCGTCGGGGTCACCCTTCCGATGATCGGAGTCTCCTTCGTCACGGCGCTCGTCGTGATCGGAGCAACGAGCTTCCTGCTCTCGCTGATTGCTGGAGTGCTGGCGAATCGGCTGGCCAGCCGATTCGCGGAACGCCTCGAGGTCGCGGGAGGTCTCGTGCTCGTGGCGATCGGAGTCAAGATTCTCCTCGAACACACTACGGGTTGAGCCGTCAATTCACGACGGACGCTTCGGGCGTCCTGGCGAGCTCGATCTTCCCGTCGCGCGCGTTCACGAACACGACGTCCCCCGGCTCGAACTCTCCTTCCAGGAGACGCATGGCCAGTGGATCGACGATCAGCTTCTGCATCGCTCTCTTCAGAGGGCGGGCGCCGAAGGCGGGATCGAACCCTTCGCGCGCCAGCAGCTCCTTGGCCGGATCGCTGACCTCCAGACTGAGATCGCGTCCGGCCAGCATTTTCGCGACGCGGCGCAGCTGAACATCGACGATCTTCTTGATCTCCTCGAGGGTGAGCGCATGAAAGATGATGATGTCGTCGATCCGGTTGAGAAACTCCGGCCGGAACTGCCGGTGCAGCTCGGCCTCGACGCTGCGTTTCATCTCCTCTTCTTCCACGGGGGATTTGGCCCCCTGCTGGAATTCATGGATGAACTGCGACCCGACGTTCGAGGTCATGATGATGACCGTGTGCTTGAAGTCGACCGTTCGCCCCTTCGAGTCCGTGAGGCGACCGTCGTCGAGAATCTGCAGCATGATGTTGAAGACTTCCGGGTGCGCCTTCTCGATCTCGTCGAAGAGGATGACCGCGTACGGCCGCCGCCGGATCGCCTCGGTCAGCTGTCCTCCTTCGTCGTAGCCGATGTAGCCGGGAGGCGCCCCGATCAGCCGCGCGACCGCGTGCCTTTCCATGTACTCGGACATGTCGATCCTCGTCATCGCATTTTCGTCGTCGAACAGGAACTCGGCGAGTGCGCGAGCGAGCTCGGTCTTTCCGACGCCCGTGGGGCCCATGAAAATGAATGAGCCGATGGGACGGCTCGGATCCTGAAGGCCGGCCCGCGAGCGACGCACGGCGTTGGAGACGGCCACGATCGCTTCCTCCTGCCCGATGACCCTAACCTTGAGCCGGTCCTCCATCTTCACCAGCTTCTGGATCTCCGACTCCATCATCCGGGTCACCGGAACCCCGGTCCATCGAGAGACGATCTCCGCGATGTCCTCCTCGGTGACTTCCTCCTTGAGGAGGCCGCCGTTCTTCTGCGTCTCGGCGAGACGCTTCGAGGCTTCCTCGAGGTCGCGGTTGAGCTGCGGCATCGTGCCGTAGCGCAGCTCGGCGGCCTTGCTCAGATCTCCCTCGCGCTCCGCCCGACCGGCCGCCTCACGCGTCTGCTCGACTTGCGCCTTCAGTTCACTGATCGTTTCGATGACGTTCTTTTCGGATTCCCACTGCGCTTTCAGCGCGGAGATCTTTTCCTGAAGCTCGGAAACCTGAGCCTCGATGGCCGAGACGCGCTCCTTCGATGCGGCGCTTTCCTCTTTCGAGAGAGCCTGACGCTCGATCTGGAGCTGAGTCATCCGGCGCTGCAGGTCGTCGATCTCCTGCGGCATCGACGTGAGCTCGATGCGGAGGCGGGAGGCCGCCTCGTCGACCAGATCGATCGCCTTGTCGGGGAGGAAGCGGTCGGCGATATAGCGGTCGGACAGGGTCGCGGCCGCGACGATCGCGGAGTCCTGAATCTTGACTCCGTGATGGACTTCGTAGCGCTCCTTCAGTCCTCGGAGGATCGCGATGGTGTCTTCGACGGTCGGCTCGCCGACGTAGACGGGCTGGAACCGCCGTTCCAGCGCGGCATCCTTTTCGATGTACTTCTGATACTCGCTGAGAGTCGTGGCGCCGACGGCGCGCAGCTCTCCCCGTGCCAGGGCCGGCTTCAGCAGGTTCGACGCATCCATCGCACCTTCAGCCGCGCCTGCGCCGACCAGCGTGTGCAGCTCGTCGATGAAGAGAATGATCTCCCCTTCCGATTCCTGAACGTCCTTGATCACGGCCTTCAGCCGGTCTTCGAACTCGCCGCGATACTTTGCGCCCGCGATCAGCGCTCCGAGGTCGAGCGAGACGACGCGCTTGTTCTGGAGTCCCTGCGGGACGTCACCTTCGATGACCCGGCGCGCCAGCCCTTCGACGATCGCGGTCTTGCCGACTCCGGGCTCGCCGATCAACACCGGGTTGTTCTTGGTCCGGCGCGAGAGAACCTGAATGACGCGGCGAATCTCCTCATCGCGGCCGATCACCGGATCGAGCTTCCCCCGGCGCGCTGCTTCGGTGAGGTCGCGCGCGTAGCGTTCCAGCGCCTGGTATTTGTCCTCGGGATTCTGGTCGGTCACCCGCTGCGATCCGCGGACGCTCTGCAGAGCCTTCAGCACCGCGTCGCTGGTCACTCCCCGGTGCCGCAGAACTTCCTGCGTGGTCGTTCCCTTCGTTTCGGCGAGGCCGAGAAGAAGGTGCTCGGTCGAGACGAACTCGTCCTTGAAATCGGAAGCCGATCGGAACGCGGCGTCGAAGACGCCTCGGAGCGAGCTGGACGTCATCGGCTCGGCCGACGACCCTCCGACCTTCGAGCGTTTGGAGAGCTCCGTCGCCACCTCCATCTCGACCGCGGAGGCGTCGACGCCGAGTTTTCCGAGAATCGGGGTGACGATTCCTCCTTCCTGCTGAAGGAGGGCAATGAGGAGATGTTCCGGGGTGAACTCAGCGTGACCCGATTCCCGGGCCAGGTTCTGGGCTGCGACCACGGCCTCCTGAGCTTTGATGGTTAACTTATTGATATTCAAGATGTTCTCTCCGTTTTCCTGCGCTGAGCCGGCACCAACATATGATGATCATAGACTCAGATACTGACAACAACCCACGAGCATCCTCTCATTTCCATCATGCATAGGGGAGAGCGGGCCAGAAATGGCGGAATTTGTGTGTAAAACATTGTGTAGATATCTGTGTAATGGAGGAGGGGTCATGCCGACCAATCTTGCGATCGACGATGTGCTTCTCGAGAGTGCGAAGCGACTCGGCGGTCATCGAACGAAACGGGAGACGGTGAATCAGGCACTCGCTGAGTACATTGCGCGGCGTAAACGACTCGCTGCGCTCGAGAGTCTGGGAACGATCGACTTCGACGAGGCGTTCGATCACAAAAAGGCGCGGACGAAGCGTTGATCCTGCTCGACACGTCGGTTCTGTCTCACGTTTTCCGAAGGCGCGCACCGGAGCCCGTGTCGGACGTGGTGTCGCGATTCAGCTCACTGGTGGCGAAAGGGTATCCCCTCGCCATTCCCGGCGTGGTGCTCCAGGAGATCCTTTCCGGTGTCCGAGATCCGCGCCAGTTCGATCGTCTACGCGTCGCGCTGGACGGCTTCCCGTTGATCATCGCTGGAGAAGAGGATCATCTGGAAGCGGCGCGCCTCGTGAATTCGCTTCGGAGACGCGGCGTGACTGCTTCGAGTTTCGATGCGCTGATCGCCGCGATGACCATTCTGCGGGACGGGCTCCTCTTTACGCTCGACCAGGACTTCTTCGCCTACTCCAGGTTGACGGCGTTGCGCCTTCTAGAAAAAGGGTCTGAAGAGTAAAGTTTCAAGAATTCACTCTCGGTGGAGACGAGTTCGAGATGCAGCGCATGCCGCGGGTCAAGCTACTCCGCGTCACTTGCTCGCGCCGTCCGCAGTCGCCGAAACACGAGCCGCAACAGGAGCACGGCCGAGGCGATGAAGGCGAGTCGTCCGGACTCATCGCAGAATGCCGAGTTCTGGCTCCTCGTCGACCCTCGTCCAGTGATCCTTCTGGACGATTGCCGGTGCGCCGTCCTAGACTCCCGCGCATGGCCAGAAAGAAAAATGCGTTCCGAATCGAAAAAGACACATTAGGCGAGGTTCGCGTCCCCGCCGACGCGCTGTACGGCGCGCAGACGCAGCGCGCGGTGGAGAACTTTCCTGTCAGCGGGCTGCGCGAGCATCCGGTCTTCATCCGGTCGTATCTGCTGATCAAGAAGGCGTCAGCGATCGCGAACCACCAGCTCGGCGTTCTCGATCGCCCGCGCGCAGAGGCGATCTCCAATGCCGTGGACCTGATCCTCGGAGGCGATCAGCCTTCATTCAAGAAACTGCTGGCCGCCGGAAAGCGGCAGCGCGTCGGAGGAAAGCAGAACCGGATGGGGGACCTTCGCCTGTCGCCGCCCGCGGCCTGGATCGACGAGGCCTATCGCGACCAGTTCGTCGTCGACGTCTTCCAGGCGGGAGCCGGTACCTCGTTCAACATGAACTGCAACGAGGTCCTCACGACGCTCGCCAATCGAACCCTCGGAGAGAAGAACCCGGTCAACGCGAACGATCACGTAAACATGTCGCAGTCGACCAACGACACGTTCCCTACGGCAATCCGTCTGGCCGTGCTCCTTCTTCTCCGCGAGCTTCTCCCCACCCTCGACGGGCTCGCCGATTCACTCTCCCGGAAAGGCGACGAGTTCAGCGACGTGATCAAGTCGGGGCGCACCCATCTGCAGGACGCGGTTCCGGTCACGCTGGGCCAGGAGTTCGCCGGCTGGGCCGCGGCCGTGCGCCGCGCGACGGATCTCATCGAGCTCGCCGCGGAAGAAGTACGCGAGCTGGGAATCGGTGGAACGGCGACGGGCACCGGAATCAACTCTCCCACGGGGTTCCGCTACGCGATCGTCGGCCAGCTCTCGGCGATGACCGCGCTCGATCTGCAGTCACAGGCGGATCTGAGAGAGGCGATGCAGTCGCAGCTCGCGATCGGCGCCTTCTCGTCGGCCATGAGGAACCTCGCGCTCGAGCTGACGCGGATCACGAACGACATCCGCCTCCTCGCATCGGGCCCCCTCACGGGCCTCGCCGAGATCACTCTTCCGGCCGTTCAGCCGGGATCGTCGATCATGCCGGGGAAAGTGAACCCCTCGATGCTCGAGTGCATGAACCAGATCTGTTTCCACGTCATCGGGTCAGCGGCCACGATCGACTTCGCGCTGCAGGCCGGTCAGCTCGAGCTGAACGTGATGATGCCGCTCATGGCTTACGAGATCCTCTTCTCCATGGAGATCGTGAAGAACTACATGCCGGTCTTCGTGGAGAAGTGCATCGACGGAATCGGCGCGGACCGGGAGCGCTGCGAGGCGTTC
Organism: Thermoanaerobaculia bacterium; assembly: GCA_035525215.1. Taxonomy (GTDB): domain Bacteria; phylum Acidobacteriota; class Thermoanaerobaculia; order Gp7-AA8; family Gp7-AA8; genus DATLEY01. The sequence continues at coordinate 5,447 of DATLEY010000149.1, forward strand.
TACATCGCCTCCCCCGCGCTGGCCACGGCGCTCAATCCGATCATCGGCTACGCGAGAGCCGCCGAGATCTCGAAAGAGGCCGTCAAGACGCAGCAGCCGATTCCGGATCTCATTCGCTCTCGTCGTCTTCTTCCGGAGTCCGAGATCCGGAAGATCTTCACGCCGGAGTTTCTGGCCGGGCAGGCCGACCGTGGGGCGGAAAGCAAGCCCGCCTCCCGCAAGTCGAAGGGAACGCGCAAGCGATAGCGACGCCCGCGGATGAGGCTCTTTCTCGCCTGGCCCCTGCCGGAACCCTTCTAATGACACCGGGATCGGTCCCGAGGGAGGGGTGGGTCATTCAGAGGCCGCACGGGAGAACGAGGTCGAGAGACGATTGGCCTTGCGGCCGAAGAATCTCAGAATGCGTAGACCGTCATCGGGTTCTTGCTCCGGTGCAGTCGCATCGTGCGAACGCGTCTGGGCGTGTATAAGAACCGACAGCGATCATCGCGGCTGAGATTCTTCGGCCGCGACGCCATTTCAATATTCTGCCCGGCTGGCGCGTGCGGCCTCTGAATGACCCCCAGCCGCACGCGATGCCCCCACGGGTTCCTATCTGTCAGTCGACGAGCTCGATCCCGCCGCTGGGAGGACGCGACTCGGGGACCGGCGGCACGCCGATGGCCTGAGTGAGGAAAAGATCGGTGTCCGGTTTTCCTTCGCCATCGAATCCGATGATCAGGTATTTATCCGCCCGCTGGATGTACTTGTACTCCCTCCCCCATGGGTCGCGGAGGAAACGTGGCGAGAGGAAGGCTGGCGCGAGCGCCGTGAGTGAATCGGTGGGGCGTCCGTTGGCGAGGTTGTAGGCCTCGGCGGCGCCGCCGAGCGTCTCGATGCGCTGCAGCGAAATGGCTTTCCGGACCGGGCCGAGCGGTCGCGTTTCATCCCGGGTGCTCACGAAATTGAGAGGGTTCCGCGCGCTCGTCGCCAGGGAGAGAACCGCCAGCGCCCCGAGGAGGATGATCAGCGGGAGCGGGAGAACCTTCGGGACCTCGGTGGTGACGACTTCCTCGGCCTCGGCGGCCGCCCTCGCGGAGACCTTTTCCGCGCGGGCTTCCTCGATCAGATCGCGCGCGGCCAACTCGTAGAGCGCCTTGGTCGTGTCGAACTCCGAATAGCGGCTCGTGTCGATGATCTCGGCGACGGTCGCCTTGCCGTCCACCTTGTCGTAGACCAGCTTTTCGGATGGAGAGATCCGGAGCTGGTCGCCGCCCTTCTTTTTCTGACCCGGGGACGCGTCGAAATCGACTTCGTCAGCATCTTCGTCATCCTCGACGACGACGATCTCCTGGTTGACGGCCTTTTTCCGGAAGATCATGTCTCCCGAGCGGATCCGCTTTTCGATGATCGGCCACTCGTCGATCATCCGGGCGCCTTCCATCAGGATCGATTCGGCGGTGATCGGAACGACCGTCTCCTGGTCGTACTCGATCATGGTCTCCTGCGAGAAGTGGTACTCGCCGTCCTTCCAGCGGAAGAGACGATAGATGACCTGCAGCGTCTGCATCTGAAGCGCTTCGCGAAGCTGCTCGACGGAGAGGATGCCGTGGTGGGTGAGGATGAATCCGAGACGCTGAAGGGTCTCTTTCTGAATCTCCAGCGCCTTGTTCAGCTGTTCCGCGTTGAGATATCCGGTTCGCACCAGCACCGCGCCCAGGCGATTCTCCAGCTTCCGGTTCAGCGTGTCGGCGCCGACCACTCGTCCGTCGAGGAAAGTGACCGTGACGGTATCTTCCTTCCCCTTCAGCGTCAGCACGCCAGTCTTCCGCTGCAGGCCGATCAGCTGGAAGATGTCGGCGAGGCTGAAATCCTTGAGAGTTCCTTCGAGCGCCATGCGATCTTCCTATTGCCCCGGGCGCTCGCGGTAGGCTGGGATCGCGAAGATCAGTCCCACGATCACCGCGAGAGCAATTGCGCCAATACGCACGAAGGTCGTCATTACGTCGACGGCTGCCGCCAGAGGCGCCAGCCGTCCGATGAGGATCGCCATGGAGACCAGGACGAAGAAAATGAGAATTACGATCAATCCGGGAATGGCGGCGCCGCGGAGAACCTGGGCGGTGCCGGGAAGAAACGTGGCCATGATTTTCCGTACCCGGACGATGCGGGCCTGATAGTCGCGAACCTCGTCCAGTTTCTTCTTTTTGGCCTCGCCGGCCACGCCGTCCCGCTTGAGATAAATGTGGATGCACTGAGTGCAGTAGGTCGCCGCTTCGCGCGACGACTTGCAGCGAGGGCAGAAGGTCCGTCCGCATTTGATGCAGAGGCCGGCCAGGCTGCGCCGCCTCATCCACGCGAAGGCGAATGCGAGAGGGAGCGAGATCAGAGCGGCCAGGGTCAGAGGATTTCGCAGCGCGGCGCCCGCGTCGAAGTAAGAGTAGCTGCCGTAAAGCTCCTGCGCCCGGCCGCTCCGGGAGATCTGGTCGGAAAGCAGCCATGCTTCGTCGATCGGCATCTCCCACATGACGACTTCCACGGCCTCAGTGGGAGCTTCCCGCGTGAGCTGGTTCACCAGCGAGCGGCTCCGTTTCTTCGCCTCCTCGAGTCTGGCATTCTGCTCGTCGTAGCGGAACATGCGTCCAGCCGCGATGGAGTGGTTGTATGGAGCGAGCGCCATGGTCTCGTCGATCTGCGCGGCCTGTTCGTAGCGGCTGATGGCCGCCGCGAAGTCGTTGTTCACGAAATGCAGATTGCCCATGTTCAGGTGAGCGCCGGCCAGGTTCGGATCGAGCTCCAGGGCGCGCCGGTAATGAATCAGCGAGTCCGAGTCGGAGCCGTGCTGCACGAAGAGATTGCCGAGAAGCAGGTGGAGCATTCCTTCTTCGGGGAGCAGCTCGATGAGCGACTGCAGTCGCCGCAGCGCCTGCGGATTGTAGGCATCCTGAGCGGTTGCGGCGGCGGCCTCCACGACGGGGCTCTGCACTCCTGCCGTGCGGGCGGCCGCCCACTCCAGAACAGGAGGAATCGCGGCGATCAGCAGAAGCATCACGATGACGGCGATCCGCTCTCCCCACCCTCCATAGGCGAAGAAGAGCACGAGCCACCAGAGCACGAGCCATGACGGTCCGAGCCAGAGAAAAAGCGGAAGGAAAAGAAGGGCGAAAGCCAGAACACTTCGAACGCCGGGCGAAAAGCGGCCGCTCAGCGTTTCGCGAAAATCGTGCATGGCGGCTCGTCCATGACTGAGCAGCAGCGCGAGCGCCAGCGCAATCGCCGAGAGTCCGATCGCCAGCGCGACGACGATCATCAGGTCGCTCCGCGCCAACACGCCGGTCGTGTAATCGCGAAGCACGCTGTTGAAGCCCTGGATCAGGGCGCGGAAGACGCCGGGCCAGTTCGAGTCAGCGCGCGCGAGATCCGCCTGCGCGAACGCCACGCCCGGCGAATCAGGATCGAGTTTCGTCGCGGCGCCGATCGCCCATTTCGAAAGCGCGTCGTTGTCCTCGGCTCGCGCCTGCCGGGCCAGCCCCGCCGCGGACTGCGCGATCAGGGGAAACCGCTCGAGATCGAGCTGGTTGGCCCGCTCCATCAGATCATTGAGCCGGCGATTCGCTTCTTCGAAATCGCCGCTGTCGGCTGCCGCGCTCGCCTGCCCCCAGAGATCGGCGGCCGGAAGCTCAGCCCCCGCGGCCACCGAGGAAAACAGGAGAATCGCGATTGCGAAGAGGCGCGTTGCCATTCAAATCCTCTTGGTCCGCTGCACGTACGCGAGCTTCAATGCGCCTCGGCGGCTCTCGAGAAACTCCTCTTCGGTCTCACTGAGGTTCCCCGCCGTCTTGTCGGCGAGCATATCGATGATGTCGATCAGCTGGCGCGCTCCCTCGACCTGCTGGCTCTGCAGCGCCACGGACGCCTGGTAGACCAGGAGCTCGATCAGACTCATGAACGTCGATTCGGTCTGCGGATCCGCCGCCGGCTTCTTCGCTTTTTTCTCCTCCGGTTTTACCGGCTCAGGGGGAGGCTCGGGACGGGGTGCCGACGGATCGGCGGGCTTTACGGTTCCGCGATATTCCTCGCGAATGTCTCCATCTGCGGTGAAGAGCCGCTTATCGGTCACCTTGATGGCTGAATCCGCCTTCTTATCCTCGGGCAACTTCCAACCTCCCGGCACGGCCGTCGAATGTCTTTAGGATTCAATAAGTTGGGCGCATCTTACCATCCGCGAGGGGGGAGAGGGCAATAGGAAGCAAGGCATAGGAGCGGCGAGACTTAGGCGTCTCCACACCCGCGCGCAAAGAAGCTGCCGTTCTCGGCTCCTGACTTCGATGGCTCTTTCCTATCCTCTTTTGTTCTGAACGATCCTTCTGTAGAGATCATCGAGCCGGTCCAGTCGGGCGTCGCTGGAGAACCCCCGTCGCGCGTGTCGCATCCCCGCGGCGGCGATCCGGTCTCGCCCCTCGTCATCCTCGAGTATCTCGAGCATCGCGGTGGCCATGGCATGCTCATGTCTGGCCGGCACGAGCCATCCGAGGGACGGATCGGAGAGGAGCTCCCTGTTTCCTCCGGAATCTGTCGCGATGACCGGTTTCCCCAGGGCCATGGCTTCGCGAATCGTCCCTGTGATGCCGGTCCCCGCCCAGGAAGCGTCGGCCACGCAGTCGGCGGCTGCGAGAACGCGGGCCATGTCGCGCCGGTACTCGACGGGTATGACGGCGTCACCCACCCCTCGTGCCGCGGCATATCCGAGAATCTCATCGCGCTGTCCGGCGTCCTTGTATGCGATGAGCATGAGGCGCGTCATGGGATGACGGCGGTGCACGGAGGCGAATGCATCCGTCAGCTCGCGCCATCCTTTCCAGTCGCGCACCCCCACCTGCGCGAAAACGAAAGCTTCCGGAGGGATCCCTTTCTCGCGGCGGAAATCGTCGCGTTCCCACCGCTCCGGATCGAAGACCCTCATGTCGGTACCGGCGTAAATCACTTCGACCTTGAGCGGATCGATCTTTCCACTCCGGATGACCACCTGGCGGATGTCCTCGCAGACGCAGACGATGGCGTCCACTCTGCGTGTTCTGTATTTCCCGCGGTTCCAGAAGGTCAGCGGGAAGGAGACGCCGCGATTGACGACGAACGCCGGCACCGGACGCCGCCATGTCGCGGCGAGGGCGAGAGTATGAGGAACCCCCTTGTGCGCATGAATGACATCGACCCGACTCTTCTCGACGAGCGCATGAAGGCCGCGGATCGACGTGAGGTCGAGCTCGTGACGGAGGGGAAGAGGGCGGAAGGTCACTCCGCGCTCACCGCAGCGCTCGCGCATCTCCTCGCTGTCCCGAGTGACGACCCACACCTCGTCGCCTCGTTCGCGCTGGCCGCTGGCGGCCTGGAACATCTGGTTCACCGAGCCGGTGTTGAACTGATTCTTCTCGAGGACGTGAATGATCCTGAGAGGCTCGCGCATTGCGGGGATGATATCGGAGACCGCCGGGGGAGCTCCGGCCATCGCTCCGATGTCAGGAATCGCCGCTCATCGCGACGAGATGCGCCATGGTGCAGCGGGCCAGTCCTTCGAGATCGTAGCCGCCTTCGAGAAGCGACAGAAGCCGCCCCTCGCACATGGAATCCGCGAGCTCGCCGATCTGCCGTGTCATCGTCGCGAACGCTGTCTCGGTGAGTCTCATGCCGCCGAGTGGATCGCTCGCATAGGCGTCGAAGCCCGCGGAGATCAGGATGGCGCGCGGCTCGAAATCGCGGATCGCGGGGAGGACCTGACGTTCGAAGGCGTCGAGCCAGATCGAGTCCGTGGCGCCTGCATCCAGCGGCACGTTGAGCGTGGCTCCAGCTCCATCTCCCTTCCCTCGCTCTCCCGATGCGCCGGTTCCGGGATAGAAGGGAAAGCGATGAATGGAAGCGTAGAAAACATCATCGCGACTCTCGAAGAGATGCTGGGTTCCGTTCCCGTGGTGCACATCCCAGTCGAGGATGAAGACGCGATCGATCCCCTGCTTCTCGCGAAGGAACTCAGCGGCGCAGGCGATCGTGTTGTAGAAGCAGAAGCCCATGGCCTGCCGTCTCTCGGCGTGATGGCCCGGAGGGCGCACCGGAAGAAATGCCCGGCGGAGAGAGCGTCTCTCGAAGAGCTCATCGGCGGCGTGGAGGGCGAGTGAAACCGCTGCCTCGGCTGCCGCCGAGGTCGCGCGCGAGATCGAGTTGTCCATCGAATGAAAGAAGGGCGCGCCTTCCGCCGCCGCCTCCTCCAGCTCGCGCCGGTAGTCGTCGGAATGAACGGCGGCGATGATTCGCCGAGTCTGGGGATGATCCGCATCAGGAACGATCACCCGCTCATCGAGCCCGGCGCGCCGCACTCCCTCCCGCGCGGCCTGCATCCGCTCCGGCCGTTCGGGATGCCCCGGGCCGGTATCGTGCGCCAGGAAACGGTCGTCGGTGAAGATGCCGATCGAGGATCGCGCCGCTCCGTTGTCGGATGGATCTGCTGACGATTCCAGGCGGGCTCGTGACATCGGAGAGATATGGTACAACCGGCTCCGGTTGAAGAGAGCCCTCCGGATTCTCCTGATCACGGTCGCGACGGTCCTGCTTCTCGGGCTGTTTCTTCGGAACAGCGACCTGCGACAGGTCGGAAAGGCTCTCGGACAGATCGCCCCCTTCTGGTTCGTGCTGGCGCTCCTGACGAATTTCTCGGCGCTCATTTTTCGAACCCTGCGCTGGAGAACGATTCTCGGGGGCAGCTCGGAGACGACGCCGCCGGCGTATGACACTTTTCTCGCGACCGCGATCGGGTTCATGTCGTCGGCGATCCTGCCCATTCGCGCCGGAGACGTGGTGAGGCCGGCGCTGCTGAGCCGCCGCACGGGGATCCGCTTTTCGAAAGCGCTCGGCACCGTGGTCAGCGAAAGGATCATCGATCTCGTCGCCGTGCTCTCGATGTTCATCGTCTTTTCGCTGACGGAAGGGCGCGACCTCGCGGCCAACCCGGCGACGGCTCGAAAGGCTCTGGTGATCCAGAGCGCGGCCACGATCGCGGCGATGGCTCTCGGCGGAATCGTTGCCATGATCATTCTTCTCTGGCTTTTCCGCGGCTCGACGCGGTCCCTGCAGATCCGCGTGTCCACGTGGCTGCCAAAACGCTTCCGGCGGGGATGGGTGGGATTCTTCGATTCGCTGGTTGCCGCGCTCGAGCTCGCGGGCAAACCGCGGATTGCCATCCGGGTCCTTCTCTTCACCATCGGAATCTGGTCCTGCCTCACCGGGCAGTTCATCCTCGTTCTCTACGCGATGGGAAGACCCCTTCCCTATCTCTCGAGCTTTCTGGTCACGGGGATGACCATCCTCAGCCTGTCGATTCCGACACCCGGAGGGGTGGGAGGAGTGCACAAGGCTGCGCAACTCGCGCTGACCTCGTTCTACGGCTTCGACGTGAACAGCTCGGTGGCGGTAGCCATCGTGTTTCACGTGGTCGGCACAGCGCCGGTCCTCCTGACAGGCCTTCTGCTCTTCGCCCGGGAAGGGTTGAGCATCCGTCAGCTGGCAAAGATCGGCGAGACGATTGAGGAGCAGGGAGAAGGGTAGAGGAGCGAGGGAATCAGGGTGAAGGGTAGACGAGCGAGGGAGTAGGGAAAGGCAGGCAAAATCCAGGGAGGAGGGTAGAGGAACGAGAGATCCAGGGAAGAGGGTAGACGAGCGAGGGAAGAGGGAAAGGCGCTCGAAAGTCAGGGTGAAGGGTAGACGAGCGAGGGAGTAGGGCAAGGCGAGGTGCAGGTAATCACTGGAGGGCTGCCTAAACGAACATGAATTTAGAAACGGCGCGGGGATCCTTGAAATCGCGTCCCCC
>DATLEY010000022.1:0-3964 GCA_035525215.1 Thermoanaerobaculia bacterium
CCGGATCCTCGAGGCCTACACTGCCGGCGTCAATTCCGGGCTGACCGCGCTCGACGACCTTCCCTTCGAGTACATCCTTCTGCGAGTCGAACCGGTGCCCTGGCGTCTCGAGGACTCCATCCTCGTGCTCTACGCGATGTATCTCGATCTTCAGGATGAGAACGGGACCACGGACGCGGTCTACGCCGCGCTCCGCGAAACGTCCTCCCCGGAGCTGTTCCGCTTTCTCAGCGGACGGGGAACTTCCTGGGATGCGCCGGTGGACGGCTCCGTGCTCGACCTTCCTCCCCTCCCCGCGGCAGAGGAGATCGAGCAAAAGGTCGCGGAATCGAGAGATCCGATCGAAGCCGAGAGCGATCCAATACGCGGAAGCAACAACTTCGCGGTCGACTCGACCGTGGGGTCGAGCGGGCGCGCCATTCTCGCGGGCGACATGCATCTCGGGATCGGGGTGCCGGTCATCTGGTACCGCGCGTCGATCGTCTTCCCTGAAGAGGATGGCAGTGAGCGCCGCGTCACCGGAGTCACGCTTCCCGGAACTCCCGCAATCGTCGCCGGCAGCAACGGGGAGATCGCCTGGACCTACACCAACAGCTACGGCGACTGGACCGATCTCGTGACTCTGGAGCAGAAATCACCGGACACGTATGAGACGCCGGACGGCCCGCGCGCCATCGAGCGAGTTCTCGAACCAATCCGGATCAAGGGGGCGAAGGAAGAGACGATCGAGACGGAGCAGACGATCTGGGGCCCGGTCTCCGAGCGGCGTGGCCCTGATGGCGTCCGCCGCGCGATCCGATGGGTGGGGCACGACGTTCAGGGCGCCAACCTGAATCTCACCGCCATGGAGACCGCGTCGACGCTCGAAGAAGCGATGGCGGTCGCTCACAGCGCGGGCATGCCCGCGCAGAACGTCCTCCTCGCGGAAAAAAGCGGGAGGATCGCCTGGACGATCATGGGACCGGTCCCGCGAAAGGCCGGCGCCTCCGATTGGAGACTTCCCCACTCATGGGCCGATGGAAACGTAGGCTGGCAGGGATGGCTCTCTCCGTCCGAAGTCCCGCGAATCGTCGAGCCGTCGGGCGGCCGTCTCTGGACGGCGAACGCGCGCGTGGTCGGCGGCGAGGATCTCGAGAAAATCGGCGATGGAGGCTTCGCGGTCGGCGTCCGCGCGGCGCAGATCCGCGACCGTCTCTTCGATCTCGAAGAGGCGCAGGAGCGCGACCTTCTCGCCATTCAACTCGAGGACCGCGCGCTCTTCATGGAGCGATGGCAAGCCCTCCTCCTCGAGGTGCTCGACGATGGAGCCGCCGGTGGGAATCAGGCCCGGCGTGAGACGCGCAGATTCGTCGAGACCTGGGGAGCGCATGCCGCGACCGGCTCGGTCGGATACCGCGTCGTCCGCGGCTTCCGCTCCGCGGTGGAGAGAAAGATCTTCGACTCACTGACCGCCGGGGCGCGCGAACGATACCCGTGGTTTCGCTGGACGCGGATCGCTCACCGCGAACATCCTCTCTGGTCGATCGTCTCGGAGAAACCTCCCCACCTCCTTCCGGCGGGATACGAGTCGTGGGACGAGCTTCTTCTCGAGACCGCAGATGAGCTCCACGCTGAGCTGACCGCCGACGGCGAATCGCTCCAGTCGAAAACGTGGGGAGCGCGCAACACCACCCAATTCGCCCATCCTCTCGCCGGCGCGGTGCCGCTCCTGGGGCGTTACCTCAAATATCCTGCCCGCCAGCTACCGGGAGATTGGGACATGCCGCGCGTTCAGGATCCGAGAAACGGGGCTTCGCAGCGGATGATCGTCTCACCCGGTGACGAAGAGCGGGGGATCTTCCACATGCCGGGGGGGCAAAGCGGCCATCCCCTCTCTCCTCACTTCGACGACGGGCATGACGCATGGGCGGAAGGACGCCCGACCCCTTTTCTTCCGGGACCGGCCGTCACGACATTGCGGCTGACCCCGCGGCGCTGAATCTCACCCTTCCGGCTCGCTCTGCGCGTCGAGCGTCGTCATCGCGGCCATGACCATCCGCTCTCCGTCGACAGGGCAATCATGGATTCCAGCTCAATCTCCCGCCACGAAAAGCGCCATCCGCCACTCGCCCGCTTTCCTTTCGAAGCCCGCGCGGTAATCGATATGGCTGCGAGCGCATTCCGCGCGCACCCATCCGCGCCGCCCGCCGGGCAGCACGACTTCCCTCCAGGCGGAGCTCTTTCCCTGGCGCGATGGGTCGGCCGGGCCGATCCGGAGGACGTGATGTCGAAGCCGGACGATCGGAAGACTTCCCGCTTCGGGGCTTTCCCGCACGGTGGCTGCTTCGCAGATGATGGCGAGATGTTGGAACCCGTCGATCCCATCCGGCCAGCTCGAAAAGGTGTAGGGAGCGAAGAACATTCTCCCCTCCGAGCTCGGAAGAAACGCGCCGCCGAGATCGAGCACGGCGCCAAGCTCCTTCCAGAGCGGGGACGCGGTTTCGCGATCCAGCTCCCACTGTTCTCGGAAAGCTTCTACTCCGCCGCCGTTGCCGAAGGAATAGCGGATCGCAGGGTCGACCACTTCCATCAGCCGGGCGGCATCGCGGTCGCGGACGATGTCCCGCAGATCCTCTCTGAACCGCTGGAAGGAGGGATCCAGGGTTCCTTCATCGACCGGCTCGAGACGGGGTCCCTCTTCGAGCAGAGGAGCATCCGCCGCGCGGGGAGGAACGGGCGTGGGGGCCGATTCCGGCGGTATCGAATCCTCGGAGACTGCCCGCCCGGCGGGATCCGCGCATGAAGCGAGGAGGAAAAACAGAGCGAGGGTCGGAGGGAGGAACCGCATCTGATCCGAGCATGCGATCACCACGCCATCCGGCAGCGAACTTCAGCGATCCTCCGCTCATGACGAAAATGTGAAGATCGTTCCCTCGATCACCCTCGACAACCTCAAGGAGGCAGCACGAAAATACCTCGGCGGCGACGCCCACACCATGGCCGTGGTCAGCGGTCACGGTGATGGAGTTTTCAAATTCCCCACAACGGGATCGAAACTCTGCGGTTCGATTCGAGTCATACTAAGGCTCACGGGGATCAACCCATCGAGCTCAACGGGAACAAGGAGACCAGAATGAAGAGAACGATGATTGCAGTGGCAGCTCTCGGCCTGACCGCCTCGCTGGCGTTCGCCGGACCAGGCGAGGGACACGGCAAGCGACACGGACGCCATGGCAAGGCAGGACTCAGCCATCACGTCGCCGAGAAACTGAATCTCACCGAGACCCAGAAGCAGCAGGTCGACCAGCTTCACAAGGGAGTGGAGGCTTCAGTCGCCCCTCTCTTCGAATCGATGAAGGCCACGAAGATGCAGCTCCGCGAAGCTCGCGAGGCCAACGACACCGCCCGCGAGCAGTCTCTCCGGGCGACGATGAAAGCCCAGAAAGAGCAGATTCGCCAGATCCACGAGACTCAGCACCAGCAGTTCCTCTCCGTCCTGACCGCCGAGCAGCGCGCTCAGCTCGAGGCGATGAAGAGCGAGCAGCGCTCACGCCGCGGCAAAGGTGATCGCGAGAAGACCAAGGTCAAGCCGTCCGATCTCCGCTGAGCTCGACGTCCAGCATTTTGAAAAAGGGAGGCGCCCCGCGCCTCCCTTTTTGTTTGTGCGCCGGCCTCCGTGGCGCCGGCTTTCAGCCGGCTCGGCGGGTGTGGTCATTCAGAGTGGGGGAACGTCGCGAGCGCCGGTGGAGCGGAGATGACCCCTCGGCACGAGCGAAACTCGTAGCGGCGCGGGGGTCATTCAGAGGCCGCACGCGCCAGCCGCGCAGAATATAGGCTGGCGTCGCGGCCGAAGAATCTCAGCCGCGATGATCGCTGTCGGGTTCTTATTCAAGTCCAGACGCGTTCGTACGATGCGAGTGCACCGGCATAAGAACCCGATGACGGTTTGCGCATTCTGAGATTCTTCGGCCGCAAGACCAATCTT